>DASZJE010000029.1:0-15774 GCA_035948445.1 Trebonia sp.
GGAGTTCGCCGGGGACTTCATGCTGAACTCCCAGGGCGACGAGGAACTGATCTTCTCCGGTGCCAGTGGCCAGAACCTGCAGGTCCTGAAGATCTCTAACTCGGTCGACGACACCGCCTGGGCGACCTCGGCCAGCGGTACGCTGTACACGACGGACTCCGCTGCCAACACGGTCGATGCCATCACTGGCTCGTTCACGCCGTGGACCGCGTACACCGCGGTGACCCCGTGCAACGCCAACAGCGCCCCGTCCACGTGCACTACGGCCAACTCCCTGGGCACGATCAACCTGAAGACCGGCGCGGTCGGCAATGTCGTCGTCATCGGGCCGGTAGAGCCCAAGGGCATGATCTTCGTCCCGTAACCGGCACGACCCGACCCGACCCGACGGGGCCGCCAGCACACTGGCGGCCCTGTCCCATTCGAACGGCCTCAGACGGCTCGGCCGTCGCCAGTCGGCAACGCAAGCGAATTCTTGACGCGCGCCCGACTTACTGCGCTCCTCCGTTCTTCCTCGCAGGCGCCGGATCCTTGCGAGCGGCCCCGACGTTACCCGCGCCGAGCATCGGGCAGGCTCGTGCTATGCAGGACCAAAGCGGTACTCAAGCATCAAGGCGGGGGCCATCACCACGGCCGGTGGCTGGGCCTGGAACGGCGCCGGACAAACGGGCTGGCCAGACACCTCGGGCCAGCCGCAGCACGCCCGCCATCGCGCTGCGGCCGGCGACCCTGGCAGACTCCGAGTTCTGCTACCAGTTGCACAAGGCCGCCATGGGCGAGTACATCACCGCGATCTGGGGGTGGGACGAGCAGGTCCAGCGTGCGTTTCATGAGCGCGCCTTCAACCCGCACCGATGGCAGATCATCACCGCCGGGCCGGCCGATGCCGGCATGCTGGACGTCGACTACCGTCCGGGGGAGATCTACTTGTCCCGCATCGAGATCCACCCCGGCCATCAAGGCTACGGCATAGGCACCCGGATCATCAGCGCGCTTCTGGACGAAGCAGAGCGCAAGGGCCAGGACCTGGTTCTCGACGTGCTCACGCTCAATCGCCGCGCGCAAGCGCTCTACCAGCGGCTTGGCATGACGGAAGTGGCCAGGCGCGGCGACCACGACGCCAAGATCACCATGCGGTCCACCCGTCATCGCAAGTAGCTGCCGTCACTGGCGGGATCGCCGCAAAGTAGCAGACCCGCTTATCAGCGCCGCCTCGGTGCGAGGCTGATGACTATCTTGCCGGGGGCGCGGCGCTGGCGCTGGGCCCCGAACGCCTGCGACAGGGCGGTCAGCTCCAACGTGTCCGCTACCAGGGGGCGCAACTGGTGGTTATCGATCTGCCTGGCCAATTCGCGGAGCTGGGTGCCGTTGGGCTCGACCACGAAGTAGACACCGGTGGTGTCCGGGCGGCCAGGAGCCTTGTCGCCAGGCGGCTCGGCGATCGCGACCAGGGTGCCGCCGGGGCGCAGCACCGGCCAGGACCGGGTCATGACCTCGCCGCCGACCGGATCGATGACGATGTCGACGTCGCGGACTTGGTCTTCGAACCGGCTGGTGTAGTCGATGACCCGACGTGCGCCCAGGTCGGCGACGAAACCGGCATCGCGGGCGGAGGCGGTGGCGGTCACCACGGCCCCGGCGTGGGCGGCGAGCTGGACCGCGTAGCCGCCCACTCCGCCGGCTCCGCCGTGGACGAGCACATGCTGGCCGGCGTGCAGGCTGGCGTGGTCGTGCAGAGCCTGCCAGGCGGTGAGCGCGCCGAGCGGGACGGCGGCGGCTTCCTCGTGGCTGAGGGTGGATGGCTTGGCAGCCACGTCAGCGGCGGGCACCGTCACGTATTCGGCGGCGGCGCCGGGCCGGTCAAACCCGATCAGCGCGTAGATCTCGTCTCCGGCCCGCCAGCCGGTGACCCCCTCGCCGGCGGCGGTCACCACCCCAGACAGGTCGTGGCACGGGATGGCGGGCCAGGTCTCCGGCCAGTCGAGCTCGCCCGCGGTCACCGCGGTGGCCCGCACCTGCACCAGCAGCTCGCCCGGCCCGGGATCGGGGACCTGGATCGCCTGGTAGGCCAGGCTGGCCGGATCGGCACTCGGCGCAAGCATGGCGTGCATCTCGCGGACCGCATCAGTCATACAAGCTCTCCTGTCTTCCGATCTTCACTGGGCGCAGCCGCGCTGCTTCCCGCCTGGTCAGGCCAGGATCTGCGGCGCGGGCGGAGTGTCATTTTGCTGGCACCAGGCCAGATAGACGGCGCGCTGAGATGCCGAGCTGACCGTTTCGGTCAGCTCGCCGGCGTCGCTGAGATATTCGATGTCGCCGGCGACCTTGATGTGCACCACGCAGGGTTCCTCGCCGACGGCCTGCCAGCCGTCGACCATCCCGGCGGGCTCATATACATAGTCACCCGGGCCGACCATCTCGCCGCTGCCGAGAATGCGCCGGGTCCCCGACAGGTTCAACGCGTGGACCTCGCCGGTGTGGCGATGCAGCGCGACGACGCTGCCCGGCTCCAGGCGCATTAGTTCCGACCAGCCGCCGGCGTCGAAACGCAGCGGCCGGAACGACTTCCCGGGCCCGGTCGGTATCCAGGCCATGTCGGGGGTGTGAAGCGGGTTGGCTGGCTCAGGCTGGGGTGCAGGCACAGCGCCTCCTTTCGGTCCGGGGGATGGCTGGCCAACGGCTGACTGCCGGTGCGTTCGCGGGCCGCGTTCCCGGGCGCCGGCGTGCCGGAGGATGGGTCGTGCCACGGTGCCTGTCCTGATCTCGGTCATGCGATGCTGAGCGTGGCCGGGCCTGTATGGGTGATCATCCCCCGGATGCGATGGGTGGTAATGGGCTTCATCACCGCCTTGTCCAGGTGCACCAGGGCCCAGGAGAAGGTGGTGGCGTAGGTGCCGGAGTCCAGCCGCACCGAGCCCCGCGAGATGGCTTGCGCCGTGCTGACTGTTGTAGCTTGCGTGGCGGCCATGGTGGCGAACATATCCCAGAGCCGGCCCAGGTACATGGTCCAATCTGACAGCAAGTTCGTGGGCCATTTCGGAGATCGGCTCCTCTGTCGAGAAGCTGCCGTTTCAGCTGTTGGTTTTCGGCCTGGTCGAGGAGGTCGGGGCAGAGGGCGGCGAGATCTTGTCACGCCTGTCTCGAGTGCGCGGTGCTCAGGCGAAGGCGGCGGCCAGCGGGGTGAGGCACAGGACGTCCTCGGGGTCGGTCAGGTGGGGGAGGGAGACGAATACGGTCTTCACACCTCGGTCAGCCAGCAACCGGTAGCGCCCGATGTGGTCGTCGGCAGTGCCGGCGTGGTGGCGCTGGGCGAAGGCGGCGGCAGTAGTCCTGCCGCGCAGTTGCTCCACGATCGATGCCGCATCCTCACGATCGCGCCCGATGACCGGGATGTCGAGCACGGTCACCTCGGCCTGCGCTGGGTCACGCCCGACCAGCAGGCAGTGCTGGCGGAAGATCGCAAGCTTGCGGTCCAGCGTGCTGATGTCCGAGGGAAGGTTGCAGCCATCGCCGAGCCTGGCGGCGATGGCAAGCGTCCGCTTCTCGCCGCCGCCGCCGACGATGACCGGGATCCGCGACACCGGCCGCGGATAGCAGGTGGTTTCCGGCAGCCAGACCCGCTCGCTGCGGTACTGCCCGGTGCCGGGCTGCCACAGGGCGCGAAGCGTCTCGATGGCCGACTCGAGCTCGTCGAACCTGGCCCGAGCCGGCGGAAATGGCAGGCCGAACCCTGCGTGCTCGCGCGCCCACCAGCCGGCCCCGATGCCGCAGAACGATCGTCCGCCGCTCAGTACGTCAAGCGTGGCCACGGTCTTGGCCAAGATCCCGGGCGCGCGGAACGTCACCGGTGTCACCAGCGTGCCCAGGCGAAGACCCGGCTCCAGGCCAGCGAGCATCCCGAGCGTCACCCACGGCTCTGGGATCGGCTCCCAGGCACGGCCAACCTGGGGGATCTGGATCAGGTGGTCCATCAGCGCGATTCCCTGCAGGCCAGCCTCGGCGGCGGCGCGGGCCACCGCCGCCAGCCAGCGCGCCGGGCCTGCCGCGTCCTCATCCCAGCGAAATCGCGACAGCTGCAGCACCAGGCCCATCCGGACCGGCCGCTGCCGCTGCTGGCTGGCCGCCATCCTCGCGCCTGGGGTGTGCGAGGCCTCGGGCTGAGCCTGCTTAGCGGTTGTCACCAGATCCCATCCCTCGCCGCGGATCTCCACGGCGGCCGCCCGCATCCGCCGCAGCTGGCCCTCCAGCACAGGCGCAGGCACCGGCCGATCACGTGCGCGGTTCCGGCGGCGACACTCCACCGATTCAGTGTCGACAAGCACGGCGACGGCGGGCATGCTGCTGCTCCTGGCCAGCTCCAGGTAGCTGCGGCGCCGCGCCGAGTCAAGGCCCAGCGTGTCCACCACCGCAGTCAGGCCGCGGCGCAGCCGGGCCGCCACTATCTGGTCAAGCAGGGCAAAAGCGTCGGCCGATGCATCCAAGTCGTGCTCGCCGCTACCCACCAGCGCACGCAGACGGTCCGACGAGACCACCTCGTCCGGACGGTAATGCTCCGCCGCCCAGACCGACTTCCCGGACCCGGACGCCCCGACCAGTACGACCAGCGCGGGATCGGGCAGCGCCACAACCGTCCCCAGTTCCGTCGGATCCACAGCCCCAGCTTGGCAGACCCTCATACGACGCAGGGCGCGCGCTCGACTCGCTCGGCGGACACCGCGCTGCGGCTGTCCCGGTATTCCGGCACCTCCGAGCGGTTCTGGATGAACCTGCAGGTCTGCTATGACCTTGAGGTTGAAAGGCCGAGGGTCGTCATCGTGTCGACGTGGTCGGCCGGGACGACAGCCGAGTAAAGCGCCGTCCAGCAGCACGGGCAGCAGTACTGGCGGAACACGACGGGCGCGTCCACGTAGTCAGCCGGGTTGGCGATTATCTGCGGCCCGGCCTCAGTGGAGGGGCCCTCGTGGAGGGCGACCGCGAGCTCGGCGTCCGCCGCGGTCCCGCCGAGGATCTCGGCACAGTGCCGGCAGGCCACGACGGTCCCGGCCCCGTCGAGGGCCGCGGTCTCGACGAGGTTGTCGTCGAGCCGCCTGGCCGTCGCAAGGTCGGCCTTGCCGCCGGTGTCGCCCAGGATCCGGGACCGTTCCCGGCGACGTGCGCGCTGCTGGTCGCGCTCGGCCGAGGTGGCTGCGGCGTCGACCGCGTCGTTCTCGATGACGACGCCGTACACGGCACGTGCTGCTTCCGCGGTTACCTTCTGCTCCCGCACGTCCCGTGCCACCGCGTCGGGCTCGCGGCTCAGCGGGTCGCCGTAGCCGCCCCCGCCCTGCCAGGTCATCGAGAACACCTCGCCCGGGGCCAGGTAGCTCGACGCGTAGTTCTGGCCAGGCTCGAGCGTGTCACTGATCTCCGGCAGCGTGCTCGGCATCCGGCCAGCGGCGAGCATCTCGGCGACGCGGCTCCGCCGGGCGATGACATCGAGGCCGGTGTTGCCGGGATGACCGCCGGAAAGCCCGGCGTTCTGCGCGACCGCCTTGCCCGCAGAGGCGAGGACGAGGCCCATCGGCACGCTGGTCCCGTGCGGGGTGATCGCCACCGACGCTCCGACGCCACCGCGGTGGCGGCCGGGTCCACCGGAGTCCGGGACCTCGCGCCGCCAGAGGGTGAGGACGGGGTAGAGGAACTCGGTCATCTCGACGTCGGGGATGCGGCCCATCGGGATGCAGAACAGCCCACCGGTGTCGATGCCGTCGGCGTGCGGGCGGGCGCCGTACCCGCCGGCCATCGGCTCCATGATGATGTTGAGGAACGGTGCGGGTTGTTCGCCGCGTTCGTCGAGGCCGGCGATGACCGCGGTGTCCCAGGTACCGCAGCAGGTGGCCTGGACGTTCTTGCCCAGTTCGAGCGACCGGTCGAGCATCTGGGACAGGCACTCCGCGACGAGGCTTCCTGTGAGCCAGGCCGGGCCTATCGGGCCGCGGCTCACCGCAGCGGGGAATGTGGCGTTGTTGAGCGTGCCCTCCTCGGTGATCAGGTCGAAGCAGCGCATGAGCCCGCCCGCCGACCACGGGATATCACCGGCGAGGATGGGTAGCAGCGCGAGCATCACGCCGCCGCGCATGCCGGCGTAGGTGCAGTTGATGACGCCGGCCTGGGGATCGGTGCCGGTGAAGTCGAACGTCAGGTGGTCGCCAGCCTTGGTGGCGGTGACCGTGATCTTGTGCAGGCCGCGGTCGCCTTCGTGGGACTGGTCCTGGTACCCGGTTGCGGACCAACTGCCGTCGGGCAGGCTCGCGAGCTTGCCGCGTAGCCGGGCCTCGGCGTCGCTCATCATGCGTTTCATGACGGCCTTAACGATGTCGGCGCCGTACTGTCTGATCAGCGCGAGCAGCCGTTCCCGGCCGACGTTGTTAGCTCCGATCTTGGCGCGGAGATCAAGCCCGACGAGCATCGGGACGCGTGAGCGGCGCACCCACAGGTCGGCGACGTCGCGCTGGAGCTGCCCGTCGCGGACGATCTTGACCGGCGGCGTGGGCAGCGACTCGGAGAACACATCCTGGGCCGCGGGCGAGAACGACCCGAGTCCGACGCCGCCGAGGTCGGGCTGGTGGGCGATCGCGCTGGTCCAGGCGAACAGCTTCCCGTCGTGGAAGACCGGCTGGTAGACGATCACGTCGTTCTGGTGCAGGCCACCGCCGACCCAGGGGTCATTGCACAGGAACATGTCACCCTCGGTGATGCCGGGGTTGGCGGCCCGGTTGCGCAGCGTCCAGTAGATCGCGAGGTCGACGGCGCCGACGAGCATCGTGTTGTAGAGCCCGACTTGCACCTCCTGGCCGAGCTCGTCGGAGATGGCGAAGTCGAAGTCGTTGGCGTCGGTGACGATCGGCGAGCCGGACATGCGCTTGAGCGCTTCGCCCATCTCGTCGGTGACCGACCACAGCCGGTGCCGGACGACCTCGTAGGTCAGCGGGTCGAGCCCGTCGACCTGCTCCTGGCTGACGGTGTGGGTCTGCAGCATCGATGGCAGCGAGCGCTGCAGCTCGTTCGGGTCGACGGGTCGGCTCGAGAAGACCTCGGAGCCGGGGATCGGCATGGTCATGACGCGCTCCCAGCGGTGACGGCGGTGACAAGGGCGGCGGCGATGCCGGCGGCGACCGAGGGGCGGATGGTCAGGTTGCCGAGCGCGTCCACCGTGCCGGTGGTGCCGCCCGGGACGACCACGGTCGTGGTCGCGACCTCGACGATCGCGGGGCCGTCGATCACATGCCCGGCCTGCAGCTCGCGGTAGTCGTAGACCGGCGTGCCGACATAGCCCTTCGCGGCGTCGAGGCAGACCGGGCGGCGACCTGTCTGCGCGGCCGCCGGATCCGGCGAGGAGGCGGCCCCGATCTGGGGCAGTGCCGGGGAGAACGGCAGCACGCCGACCCCGCGGACCCGGAAGGTAATGGCCTGGATGCCGGCCTCGCGGAAGCCCGCGTCCGCGCCGTAGAGGGTGGCGTAGCGCTGTTCGAAGGCGGCCGCGGCGGCCTCGATCGCCGTGGTATCAAGCGGGCCGCCCGCCACCGGGGCGGTGACCTCGGCGAGCTGCATCGCGTACCGCATGTCGATCTCGCGGTGCAACTGGACGGCCTCGAAACGGACGCCCTGGCGATCTAGCCCTTCGCGGACCAGCTTTTCCAGGTCGGCGAAATTCTGCTCGGCGCGCGCGGGGTCAAACGGGACGATCGCCGGGTCGGAGAGTTCCGCGGCCAGCACGATGTCCGAGGACGCCAGGCCGAAGGCCGAGAACGCCGAGGCCACCGGGCCGAGCGGGACCACCACCTCGCTGACCCCGACCTCCGCGGCGTATCGGGCGCAGTGTGCGGGACCGGCTCCGCCGAAGGCGTACAGCACGAACTCGCGCGGGTCGTGGCCGGCCTCCACGATGGTCTTGCGCAGCAGGTCGCCGGTCTGGGCGTTCTGCACGGTGTAGATCGCGGCCGCGGCCTGCTCGACGGATAGCCCAAGTGGTTTGGCGATCTGCGTGTCGATGACCTGGCGGGCCAGCTCCCGCGACAGCGGCTTGCGGCCGCCAAGCAGGCCCCGCTCGGGGAGGATCCCGAGGACGAGGTTGGCGTCGGTGTTGGTCGGCTCGGTGCCGCCGTTGCCATAGCAGGCGGGGCCGGGGACGGCCTGCGCGCTGCGCGGCCCGATCCGCAGGTTGCCGCCGGCGTCGAGCCAGGCGATCGCGCCGCCGCCGGAACCGATCGCGGCAACCCGCAGCGTGGGCACGTTGATCGGGTGATGGTTGATCACGGTCGTGGTGTCGCGGACGGGCTCGCCGCCGACCACAAGGCCGACGAGGAACGTCGTGCCGCCCACGTCGGTGGAGATGATGTTGCGGTGGCCGAGCTGGCGGCCGAGGGCGACCGAGCCGACGACGCCGCCGGTGAGCACGGAGCCGACCGTGCTGATCGCGGTCGCCGGCGCCTCCCTGGCGACCACGGCGCCGCCGTTGCTCTGCATGACCAGCAGCGGTCCGGCGAGCCGGTTCTCCCGCAGGGTGTCCTCGAGCGTGGTCAGGTAGTCCCGCAGCCCCGGCCCGATCTGGGTGCTCATGATGGTGGTGGCGTTGCGCGAGAACTCCCGGATGCGCGGGCTGACCTCGCAGGACAGCGCGACGAACACCGCCGGGTCCTGCTCGGCGACCAGCTCGCGCAGCCGCCGTTCGTGCACCGGGTTGCGGAAGGACCACAGCAGCGACACCGCGATCGCGCTGATCCCGTCGTCGAGCAGCGACCGGATGGCGGCGCGGGCCTCATCCTCGTCCAGTCC
The DNA here is from genome assembly GCA_035948445.1 of Trebonia sp. Lineage (GTDB taxonomy): Bacteria > Actinomycetota > Actinomycetes > Streptosporangiales > Streptosporangiaceae > Trebonia. Next base: position 8,815 of record DASZJE010000029.1, read on the forward strand.
GACGACGACGTTGCCGTCCCGGTCGATCCGCTCGGTGACCTCCAGGGCGTGCCGCTTGGGCAGCAGGCCGTGGTCCTTGGCCTGCCCGAGGACGTTCTGCAGCTCGTGCGGGGAACGGCCCAGGTAGCGGCCCTCGACATTCATGATGAAGATCGAGTCGCGGTGGCCCTTGGTGGTGAGAAACCCGACCGGCGGCACGTTGCCCATCACCAGGGCGTTCAGCGACGATGTGGTGCCGTGGGCGATGTGGTGGGTGCCGGCGAGCATGTCCTGCAGGGAAACACCCAGCTGCTCGGCCAGCAGAACGAGGACGTCGAGGACGCCGCGGGAATAGTCCGGCGGGGTGGACGGGGACTTCGCGGCGAGTACGGTCCCGGCGTCGTCGTCCAGGACGGCATCGGTGAACGTGCCGCCCACGTCCACGCCGATGACATAGGCCATGGCGCAGCTCCTTCGCGCGATCGGCAGGCCGCAGCGTTCGGCCAGAGACCCGGCCGTAACCTGTGCTGCGGTGATTACGAGAGAGTAGACTATTTGACGACTCTGCTGAAAGTCAACATCCCCACCGAGGGCTTGACGGTATCGTCTTTTATGTCAAATAATTTACGAATAAGTCGAATCTGAAGGTGAGTGTCACCGGGGCCGGGAGGTCGGGATGCAACTACGGCGAGTCGCGGTGCTCGGCGGGGGGCCAGGCGGGCTCTACGCCGCGCGTCTGCTAAAGCTCGCGCACCCATCGTGCGAGGTGGTCGTGCACGAACAGGGTGAACCGGATGCCACGTTCGGCTTCGGGGTCGGACTTGCGGCCGGAACCCAGCGCAACCTTGAGCTCGCAGACCCGGAAACGTTGCGCGACATCCTGGCCGCGGGATGCCGGCATGACATGACGATGCAGGTCGGGGGCCGGATCGTCCGGGTACACAACGACCGGCTGATCGGCATCGCGCGCACCGAGTTGCTCGCCGTGCTGCAGCGACACGCCGAGAAGGCCGGTGTGCGGCTCGAGTACGGCGCGCGCCGCAGGGCCGAGGACCTGGACGCGGACATCGTCGTCGCCGCGGACGGCATCAGCAGCGCTACCAGGGAAAGCGCGCAGATCGGCGGGAACGTCGAGGTCGGACGCGGCCTGTACCTGTGGTGCGGGACGGACTTCGCCCTCGCCGACGCCGTGTTCGCGCCGGTCAAGACCGAGCACGGCACATTCGTCACGCACGCCTATCCGTACTCGGGCGGTCGGAGCACGTTTCTCATCGAGACCGACGAACAGACCTGGCGCCGTGCCGGGTTCGAGACCTCGACCGAGCAGACCCCGTCCGACGCCTCCGACCTCGCCTCCCTGCGCTACCTGCAGGAGGCGTTCGCCGGGCAATTGCAGGGCCGCTCGCTGATCGGCAACCGGACCCGGTGGCTGCGCTTTCGCACCGTGCGCTGTGAGCACTGGTCTTGCGGCCGGACCGTGCTGCTCGGCGACGCGGCGCATACCGCCCACTTCTCGATCGGCTCGGGTACCAAGCTCGCGATGGAGGATGCGATCGGCCTGGTGAAGGCGCTGGGCGCGGAGCCGGACGCCGCCCGCGCGTTCGACCGGTACGAGGCCACCCGCCGCCCGGCCGTCGAGCGGCTGCAGGAACTCGCGCGGCGCAGCCAGCTGTGGTGGGAGTCGTTCCCCCTGCGCCTGCACGTCCCGGCAGGGCAGCTGATGGTCGCCTATATGACCCGGGCCGGCAACGTGCCGCTTGATCGGCTCGCGACCACCAATCCCGACGTCGTCTCGAGCGCACTCGACCAATACGCCGGCCTGATCCCGAAGACCCCGAAGACCCGCAGATCCCCGCAGATCCCCGCGGACCTCACCAGCTGGATCCTGGAGCGGCCGCTGCGCTACCGGGGCAGGCAGTTCCCGCACCGAGCCCTCGCGGCCGGCCCAGACGGCGTCGACCTGCCCACGATCACCGACGTGGTCGCCGACCCCTGGGGTGAGGCCGCGGACGCCGTCGTCCTGCGGGCCCGCCGCGCCCGCGAGGCCGGTGCGAGCGGCTTCCGTTTCACCGGCCCGGCCGACCGCCCTTCGGTGCTGACCAGGATGGATCTGGCAGAACGGGTACGGACCGAGGTCGGCGGGCTCATCGTCGTGGACGGCCCGGCCGAGCTGCGCGACGACCTCGCCGCCGGGCTGGTAAGCGCGCGCGCCGACCTGGTCTGCCTCACGGAGGAGGCGGCATGAGCACGAGCAGATGGGGCGGACGTCTGGTGCGCTATCCCGCTGACCTGGCGCGCCGCTACCGGCGGGCGGGCCTCTGGGGCACCCGCACGATCGCCGATGAGCTGCACGCCGTCGCGGTCACGCACCCGCAACGTGACGCTGTCGCCGCGCTCGATGGCCGGCTGACCTACCGCGAGCTTGACGAGCGCACCGACGTCCTTGCCGCGGGACTGGCCGGCCAGGGGCTGACGCCAGGTGATCCGGTGCTGTTCCAGGTAAGCAACCGGCTAGGCGCGATCCTGGCCTGGTACGGAGTGCTCAAGGCAGGACTAGTTCCGGTATGCACGCTCGCCGCGCACCGCGGCCACGAGATCAGCGAGATCAGCCGCCGGGTCGGAGCTGTCGCCCACCTCGTCGAGGCCGGGACGCCTAGCATCGATCTCCTCAGCTTCGCCGCCGACCAGCAGCGGGATCACCCGACCCTGCGCCACGTCCTGGTCCTCGGCGGCAGCGGCGGAGCCGGCGATACCGTCGGAACCGCGATCGAGTCGCTGGGCGCCGGCACCGATCTGCAGACCGCCCGCACAACCGTGGAGGAGATCCAACGCGGGATAGACCCCGACGACGTGGCGGTCTTCCAGCTCTCCGGCGGCACGACCGGCGTGCCCAAGGTGATCCCCAGGCTGCACGCCGAATACTGGTACAACGCCGCAGCCTACGCGCGCTCGTGGGGCTGGTCACCGGACACCCGGGTCGCTCACCTGATCCCGATCATCCACAATGCTGGCATCGTGTGCGCGGTTCACGGACCGCACAGCGTGGGCGCCTGCATGGTGCTGGGGACCGCCGACCTCGATATCTCCCTGCCGCTGATGGCCAGGGAGCGAGCCACCCACGTCCTGATCGGACACGGACATTTCCAGGCCGTCGCCGAGGCCGGGTTTGCGGCCGCGACCGCGTCGGTGACGCAAGTGGTCCTCTCCGGCACGAAGGTGCCGCCAGCGCTGTTCGACGACCTGGAACGACGCGGACTGTGGTCCGGGCAGCTGTTCGGCATGGGCGAGGGGCTGTTCCTCACTACCCGTCCCGGCACCCCCCGCGAGGTCCGGGCTACCACAGTCGGCACCCCCCTTTCTCCGATGGACGAGATTACGGTCCTCGAACCAGGTACCGACACCGAACTCCCCGATGGACGGGTCGGCGAGCTGTGCTGCCGCGGCCCGTACACGTTGCGCGGATACTTCGACGCCGCCGTGCACAACGCCCAGGCATTCACGCCCGACGGCTTCTACCGCACCGGCGACCTGGCATCGATCCGCGAGATCGACGGTCAGCGGTACGTCGCCATCGAGGGCCGGATCAAGGATCTCATCAACCGGGGTGGCGAGAAGGTCAACGCCGAGGAGGTGGAACTGCTGCTGCTCCACCATCCGCGCATCAGCGCGGCCGCCGTCGTCGCCATGCCGGACCCGCGGCTCGGGGAGCGCACCTGCGCCTACATCGTGGTGCAGGGCGAACCGCTCACCGTGGCCGAGGTCCAGCAGCACTTCGCCGAGCTGCAGGTGGCGAAGTTCAAGTGGCCCGAACGCGTCGAGCATCTCGCCGAGATCCCCCGCACTCTGGTCGGGAAGACGGACAAGAAGCGCCTGCAGGCCGAGATCGCCGAGAAGATCGCCGGGTCCCCTCTACAATCGCGGTCATGACCAGCAGCTCACCGCGAGGCGCGGCGCGCAGGAAAGCCGGCCAGGCACCGCGCCCGGCGGAGAGGAACGGCGGCAAGCCCGCAGGTGCCCCGACGGCTCGCCGCGAGCTCGTCGAGAACGAGATATACGAGCATGCGATCCGGCTGTTCGCCGAGCGCGGCTTCGCCGGGACGAGCCTGCAGGATATAGCCGACGCGCTCGGCATCACCCGTCCCGCGCTCTACTACTACGTAAAGAGCAAGGACGAGCTCCTGGCCAAGCTGGCGGCGGACGTCGCAGGCGGCTCCGCGGCTCAGATCACCGAACTCGCTGCACGTCCCGATCTCGATGCCGTCGGCAAGCTCCGCGAGATCGCCCGGCTGACTGTTGTCCGGCAGGCGACTCAGCCCGAGCGGTTCCGCCTGCTCATCCGCTCCGAGGCAGAACTACCGACGGAACTCTCCGACGCCTACGACGCCAGCCGCCGGGCGGTGCTGAAGGCGGTCACCGGTGTCATCGAGGAAGGGATACGGGCGGGCCGGTTCCGGCCCGTCGACGCCCGAGTCGCGGCGCTGGCCGTAATGGGCATGTGCAACTGGGTCGCGTGGTGGTTCCGGCCGGACCGCAACAACGCCGAGGCCGTCGCCGACCAGCTAGCTGACATGGCCATCGGGGCACTGCAGCGGGCTGGCCACCGGACTCCCGACGGCGAGGGACCCGCTGCGGCGCTGAAGATGCTCCGCCAAGACCTCGACCACCTCGAACGTATCCTCGACGTCTGAAAACCCCAGCTCGTCTCGCCAAGCTCATCCGGCACCGCTGGTCCTACGCCTGTGCGTCCACGCTTCTTGAGCATGTTCGTCAAACTATTGACTCAATCGTAAAGAGATGCATAGTGTCGTGGTGCGAGCATGACGTGGATCTCAGGAGGCTGGACATGACCGAGCTGGACCATCGGGTGAAAGGCGTGGACCATGCCGCGTTCCCCACCTTCGACCCGGCCGGGACGGTGCACTTCTACCGGGACGTCCTCGGGTTCCCGGTAGTGCACTCGATCTGCGCCGTGGGCTGGGGGCCGGAGGATCACCCCGACTTCATCCACTTCTTCTTCGACATCGGCAACGACGACCGGATCGCGTTCTTCTACTACTTCGGCTTCGAGCCGGTGCACTCTCGTGAGCGCGGCGACGCCTACGCTGGCTTCGGGCCGGAAATCCCGGAGTTCTTCGTGCGGTCGCGGCACCTGGCGATTCATGTCGAGAACACCGATGACCTGCTCGAGTACCGGCACCGGCTCGACAGCAGTGCCTGGCCAGTCGAGATGCAGATCAAGCACGAGACCATCGAGTCGATCTACACCCACGACCCGAACGGCTACCTCATCGAGATCACCATGCCGTTGCGGCCCGTCACGCCGCAGGAGGACCTGGACGCCAACCTCACCATCGACGCCCTGCTCGATGTCGTCGCCGAGCCCGACCCGACGATCGGCAAGCTCCTGGCCCGTAAGGCCGAGCTGATCGTCGACCGCGCGGCGGCCTGGGAGCTGGCGCGAGCCGGGCAGGCGGCCGGGCGGTGACCACGCTGTACGTCCTCGACATCCCGGAGAACACACCGCTGGCTAAGGTGGCCGCCGAGGACTCCGGCGTGACGGTCGGCCGGATCGGCCCGTACTTCGAGATCACCGCGAGCGGCGCGATCATGATCGACCGCCGCGCCACCGGGTGTCGGCACGCGGTCTGGTACAGCGCGATTGGCGGAGTCGCGCGAGGCAGCCGCATCACCCAGCACGATAAGGACGCCCTACGCGTGGAGCCCGCGTGAGCACGACCTCGACGGAGCGGCTCGGCGCGGGCAGGTACCTCGCCGCCGGGAGCCGGCCGGAATCCGCCGTCACCTCGGTGCACGAACTGACTACCGCGGACGGGGCGACCGTCCGCGGTGTGCTGGCCATGGTGCCGGGAGCCAGGACGGTCGTGTGCCTGATGCACCCGCGTCAGGACCTCACGCACCATCCGCTGGTCCCGGCGCTGCTGCAGGCCGGAGCCGCGGTTTGGACCCAGCACACGCGCTCGGTCAACAACGACCTCACCCTCGTCCACGAGCAGGCGCTCCTCGACGTCGCCGCCGGGCTCATGTTCCTCCGTGAGCGGGAGTTCACCTCGATTATCACCCTCGGGAACTCCGGGGGCGGCCCTCTCTACGCGTTCTACCTCGAACAAGCCGGGTTGGCGCCGGCCGACCGCATCGCGACCACCCCGGGCGGCCGCCCGACGAAGCTGGCGGACGCTGAGATGCCACTGGCCGACGGCGTGGTCTTCCTGGCTCCGCACCCCGGGCAGGGCCGGCTGCTGCTCGCCTGCATCGACCCGTCGGTAGCCGACGAGCAGGACCCGATGTCGGTGATGCCGCAACTCGACCCGTTCAGTCCTGCCAACGGGTTCGCCGAGCCGCCCGCGAGGTCGGCCTACACCGAGGAATTCCTCAGCCGCTACCGGGCGGCGCAACGTGACCGCCTCACGCGGATCGACGCCGTCGCGCGTCAGCACCTGGCCCGGACGGGGGAGGCGCGCGCCGCCTTCAACGACAGCGGCAACGCGCTCGACCGCCGTCAGTCGCTGGCTCCGCGGATCATCACCGTCTTCCGTACCGACGCCGACCCACGCAACGTCGACCTGTCACTCGACCCAAGCGAACGGCCCTACGGATCGCTGTTCGGCAAGCGCCCCGACCTCATCAACTACGGCCTGACCGGCTTCGGGCGACTGACCACCCCGGAAGCCTGGCTGTCGACCTGGTCCGGACTTAGCTCCAACGCCGACTTCGTGCGATGCGCGCCCGGGGTCACTGCTCCGACCCTGTTCGTCGAACTCACCGGCGACCAGGCAGCCTTCCCCTCTGATTCACGCCGGATGATCGGTGCGCTTGGCGCGAAGGATCTCACTACCGCCACCGTCCGCGGCCTGCATTTCGGCGGACCCATCGCCCAGGGAGAGCCCACCGGCAACGAGCTGGCCGCCACCGAGATCATCGACTGGCTATCTGAACGGCACGAACTCACCCCGCCAGCCTGAC
>DASZJE010000030.1:0-3486 GCA_035948445.1 Trebonia sp.
GCTCCCGCACGTCGAGGCGTGGTACAAGGACTACGCGGCGGACGGGCTCGAGGTCGTCGGCGTGCAGACTCCCGAGTACGCCTTCGAGCACGTGCCGTCCAACGTCCTGGCCGGCGCCCGCAGGCTCGGCCTCACGTTCCCCGTCGCGCTCGACAACTCATACGACACCTGGAACGCCTACGACAACCAGTCCTGGCCGGCCGGGTACATCATCGACGCCACCGGGCAGATCCGGCACGTCTCCATCGGGGAAGGCGATTACGCGCAAGAGGAGCAGATAATCCGGCAGCTGCTGCTCGCCGCGCACCCGGGGATCGCCCTGCCGCCGGCGACCGATGTCCCCGACACCACCCCCGACAACCCCGACCAATCACCGGAAACGTACCTCGGCGCTGAGCGCGAACAGTACTTCGACGGCACCAGCTACTCGACCGACCGGTTCGCGTTCCCCGCCTCGCTCCCGGCGAACTCCTTCGCCCTCTCCGGCGCCTGGACCATCGGCCAGCAGTCGATCACCGCGGGCCAGGGCGCCGGGATCAAACTCGCTTACAACGCCTCATACGTCTACCTCGACGTCGGCGGCACCGGCACCCTCACCGTCACCGCCGACGGCGCGGGCGGGACGAGTAAGGTCATCCGCGTCTCCGGCGCCCCCGACATCTACACCGTCGCCACGGAAGACCCCGCCAAGAACGGCACCGTGACCATCGGCCTGTCACCGGGCCTGCAGGCCTACTCATTCACCTTCGGCTGAGCGGCCCGTCACCGCCCGGCTCAGCCCAGGTCTAGCAACTGCTCGTAGAAGCCGCCGAACTCGCGCGCGGTGTCCACCAGGTGGATCTCCAGGATCCAGTGGCACAGCCGCCCCGTCTTGTCGCGGCGGCGCATGGGCGTGCTGTTCCCCGGGGCGATGTAGGACTCGATGTCGGCGCCGTCGATCTTCTCGTGCGGGAACTCGCCGACCAGGTGCCCGGCGTGCCTGCCGCCCAGGGACCAGCCGGCCGCGCGGGCCAGCCGGGCGACCTCGGCGTGCAACTCCGCGCCGGTGATGCCGGGCCGGCCGGCGAAATAGCGGCGGCCAGCGCCGAAGATGACGGGCAGGTCAGCCGCGAGCCGGTGCTTGACGGGATCGTCGCCGAGCACGTACGTGCGCCCGAGGTCAGCCTCGAACTCCTCGAAGATCGGCCCGAAGTCGGCGAAGACGATGTCGTCGGTCTCGATGACACGGTCAGGCGGGTTCTCCCGGTAGGGGGACAAGGTGTGCGGGCCGGACCGCACGATGCGCTTGTGCCAGTGCCTGGTCTTGCCGAACATCTCGTTGGCAAGGTCCCTGATCTGGTCGCTGGCCGCCTGCTCGCCCCGGCCGGGCGCGATGATGCCGCGCTCGACGACCTCGTCGAACAGCGACACCGCATTGGCCTGGGCCTCGAGCAGCCGCCCGGCTCGTTCCTCTTCGGTCCGCATGAACCGACCATAGGACAGCCAGCCGACGGGGGACAAAACGGAATGTCCCTGGTCACGCTGACGCGGCACCCGCGCGTTCAGCGGCCACGGCATTCCGCCCGGCAGAACTTGAAGTGCCGGGGTGACCGCAGCCAGGGCAAACCGGGCAGCCCGTGGTCGTGACGGGGATAGTGGAGGAATGTCCCTTTTGTCAGTCGGCTGCCCTCGCGCCAGCAAGGGACACTGTCCGTTCAGTCCCGGTCAGAGCGGATGAAGGTTACGTGGGTGACTCCGCTCGGGGAACTCATCGACTCGATGGTGAAGCGCTGTTCCAGGCCCTCCAGGCCGTCCCAGGCGGATTCGCCGCGGCCGAGGAGGATGGGCACGAGCACCACGTGCAAGTGGTCGATCAGGTCGGCCGCGAGGAACTGGCGGATGGTGGCCGGGCCGCCCCCGATGCGGACGTCCAGGCCGCCTGCGGCGTCCTTGGCGGCCGCGAGCGCCTCCGCGGGGCTGGCGTCGATGAAGTGGAAGGTTGTGCCTCCCTTCATCTCGATCGAGGGCCGAGGGTGATGGGTGAGCACGAAGACGGGAGTATGGAACGGCGGTTCCTCGCCCCACCAGCCCCTCCACTCCTCGTCGGTCCACGGGCCACGCTGCGGACCGAACTTGTTGCGCCCCATGATCTCGGCGCCGATGCCCGGGCCCCAGTTGCTCGCGAAAGTGTCGTCGGAGCCGGTGCTCCCGCCTGGCTGGCCGTGCATCGCGTTCCATGAGCGGGTGTCGAAGAACCACCGCATGAGCCGGTCGCCGGCGTGCCCGAAGGGCGACTCCAGGCTCTGGTCGGCGCCGGCGCCGAAGCCGTCGAGCGAAACGGCGAAGTTGTGCACGCGAACGAGTGTCATGACAGGTAGACCTCCAGTGGAAGCTGTACTCATCGGTTCCATCATGCAGTCGTAGTCAGAATCGCTTTCTCGACATGGCATGACCTCGACACGGCTCTGGACTAGCACCGATATAACCGTTATAGTTAAAATATAACGGTTATATCGGGGGGGTCATGCAGCAGGAAGTCGTGCTGGCAATGCTGGCGAAGGAGCCGTCGCATGGCGCCCAGCTGCGCGCCCGGCTCAACCTGGCCCTGGGGGAACTCGGGGAAGCAATGAACGCCGGCCAGATCTACGTCACCCTGAGCCGGCTCGAACGCTCAGGCCTGGTATCCGCCGAACCCGCAAGCGGGCCGGCGGAGCGGTCCGACCGCAAGGTCTATGTCCTCACCGCGGCCGGCCAGAGCCGCCTGTCCGAATGGCTGAGTGAGGTCTCCTGGCCGAAACCGGACCTGGCGGAGTTCCATCTCAAGCTGATCGCGGCCGCCAGCGGACTGGCCGACCCGATCGGCATCGTGGACGCCCAGCGACGGGAACTGCTGCGCCGGCTGCGCGACGTCCAGCGCGCCGCGATGGACGAACCTGAGCGCTCAGCCGCCGGCCTCCTTCTCGAGGGAATCGCGCTCCGGCTTCAGGCCGACCTCCGCTGGCTAGAGGCGTGCGAAGTGCACTGGATCAATGCGAGGAGCAACCATGGGACCGATTGACGTGGAGCCCGCGGTGCGGGTCAGGGGGCTGGTCAGGCAGCACGGGAAAGGCGAGAGCCTGGTCCGCACTCGTGCTGGCGGGACTTACCGCCATCCCCGCCAGAATCGGGGCCAGGCACTCAGTGGCCGAGGTCCTCCAGGCCGACGCCACGTGACAGCGGTCAGGCCAGTCCCCGCCGCGCCCGCGTTCAGCGGCCCGCGGTCGCGGCGCTGCGGGGTGCGGGGAACGCGGACAGCGCCCGCAGGATGATGTCGACCACGGCGTCGAGCGGGAGCGCCGTGGAGTCGATGACCAGGTGGTAGTGACCCGGATCGGCGGGGTCGGCGCGGTAGAGGCGGCGGACGTAGGCGGTGCGCGCCCGGTCGGCCGCGTCCAGGTGACGGCGGGCCTGGTCAGGATCGATTCCCTCGATCTCCGCGCCCTGAGCGACGCGCCGGTCGGGCGGCCC
>DASZJE010000031.1:0-1767 GCA_035948445.1 Trebonia sp.
ACGTCGCGATCGTCGTGCTCACCACGTACGTGGACGACACGTCCGTCCTCGAGGCGCTCCGCGCCGGTGCGCGCAGCTACCTCACCAAGGACGCCGACCGCACGGACATCGCGCGGGCGCTGCGAGCCGCGGTCGGCGGACTGACCGTGTTCGACCCGCGCGTGCACGCCACGCTGCTCGCCGCCACGTCCGGGGCCGCTGCTCCGCCTGGCGGCACGTCAGCCACTCCCGGGCCGGCACCAGCCACGCGGCCGCCGGACCCGCCGGACGGCCTGACCCAGCGGGAGGTCGAGATCCTCAGCCTGATCGCCCAGGGCCTGACCAACGGCGAGATCGCCGAACGCCTGTTCCTCAGCAACCACACGATCAAGACCCACATCAACCGCATCTTCGCCAAGACCGGCTCACGCGACCGGGTGGCCGCGATCGGCTACGCCCAGCGTCACAACATCGGCTAGGCGTCCCTCGCGTGGTCCTGCTCGTCCTGCGTCCCCGCTCATCTACGTGTCCCGCGATGGTCAGTGCCGACCTCGCCCACGGCGGGCGGGGCGACGAGCGCCGCTTCCGTGGTGACCGCGATCGGGATGCTGTGTTCGGCGGACTCCGCCCGGATCTGCGTCAGCGGGCACGGACATCGGCGGGCTTCGCGTCGACGGCGTGTCGCGCACAATCACGACGAGGATGTACACGAGCAGGAGCGTTATTCCATCGAAGAACAGGCCCGCGACGATCGTCGGGATCGCCGAGCCGTCGCCACCGGTGAGAGTCCGCCCGCCGCCCCAGGCCCAGAGCGGGTCGTGGACACTGAACGGCTGGCCGAGTGGCACCTGGCTGCCCCAGGTGACGTCCGCGCCGCTTCTGGAAAGGTAGCCTTCGGTCACCGTGTGGCAGCTGATCCCGTGCCCGACCCCGCCGCCGCAGGCCTGACCATACGACACCGGGTTGAAGGTGTCCTGGTTCTCCGCGCCGGCCACATATCCCCACGCGTTCACCTCGGCGGGCAGGAGAAACACGGTGAGACCAGTCATCGCGACGAGCATGACGATGACGAACACCCAGCTGCCACGGTGGCGCGGCGGATAGCGATGCGCGTGAGCATACAGCGGGTAATGCGAAACGCTGCCCTTCGCGCTCACCCGGACGGCCGCGTCGGCGCGGTGAATGCGTGACGTATCGACGATTACCACGAATAGCCCCGCCAGAACCAGAGCGAGCAGCACGAAGACCGGGATAACGCTGAGGGTTTGCGCCGTCCCGGTGAGGTTCCCGAACAGGTTTACGTCGATCCCCGCGAACACCGCGAGGCCAATCACGCTGCCTGTCGCCACCCAGGCCCACCCGCGCCGCCGGTGATGCAGCCTGACGAGGGAAGCAACATCCGATGACTCGCGGGTAGTCCGCCGTACTGGCGCTTGCGGCATCGGCTTCTCCTCGCCTAAATGGTCGTCCACAGGTTCTGGGCCACCGTGCCGCCGCGGACCGCCGCCGAGTAGCGGGCCCCCGGGTGAGACTATAAGTCCCATGCGTCCTGACATCAGACCTGGCGGCATCTTCCCTGATTACGCTCTCCCTGACCACACCGGCACGGTGCGTAAGCTCAGCGAGCTTCAGGGCGGCGATCCGCTTGTACTCACCTTGGCGCGCGGCAACTATTGTCCCAAAGAGCACCAGCAGCACCTCGAACTGGCGGCCAACTACCCGAAGGTCGCGGTGGCCTACACCCAGATCGCCACTATCGCCACCGACGACCATCACACCCTGCAAGAG
>DASZJE010000032.1:0-34181 GCA_035948445.1 Trebonia sp.
GACCGCCTGCACGCCAGCGTGGTCCAGGTGCTCAGCGCGATGACCGGCGCCACCGGCGTCCGCCTGCTGCTGTGGGACGCCGGCCGGCAGGACTGGCTGCCGCCCGCACCCGGCGGCGCCGCCGCGCGGGCCGGCGACGCCGGCCAGGAAGGCGCGGCACCCATGTCAGTGCTGCGCTACGTGCAGCGGACGAGCGAACCGCTGATCGCCGACGACGCCAGCCGTGACGACCGGTTCGCCCGCGACCCCTACTTCGCCGACCTCGGCTGCTGCTCGCTGCTGGCCGTGCCCATCCTCAGCCGCGGCGACCTGCGGGCGGTGCTGCTGCTGGAAAACCGGCTGATCCGCGCCGCGTTCACCACCGGGCGGCTCGAGGCGGTCAACCTGATCGCCGCCCAGCTCGCCGTCTCGCTGGACAACGCCCAGCTGTACGCCGGGTACCGGCGGATCGCCGATGAGCAGGCGGCGCTGCGGCGGGTCGCCACGCTGGTGGCACGGGCCGCGCCGCCGCAGGAGGTGTTCACCGCCGTCGCCGAGGAAGTCGGCCGGCTGCTGACGGCCGACTCCGCGATCCTGGTCCGCTACGACCCGCCGGACCTCGAGATCGCCGGCACATGGATAGCGTCCGGCGGCCCCGCCCCGACCCCGGTCGGCGGCCGGCTCCCGCTCGGCGGGCACAACGTCACCACGCTGGTATGGCAGACCGGCCGCCCGGCCCGGATCGACTACGACGGCGCCGTCTCCGGCGCGATCGGCCGCGTCGCCTCCCACGACTGGCAGCTGCGCACCTCGGTGGCCGGCCCGGTCAGCGTCGAGGACCGGCTGTGGGGCTCCATGGTCGTGGCGTACACCCATCCGGAACTGCTGCCAGCCGACACCGAGGCGCGGCTGGCCGGATTCACCGAGCTGATCGCCACCGCGATCGCCAACGCCGACGCGCAGGCCGAGGTAACCGCCTCCCGCGCCCGGATCGTCGCCGCCGCCGACCAGGCACGCCGGCGGATCGAGCGCGACCTGCACGACGGCGCCCAGCAGCGCCTGGTCACCCTGGCACTGAAGCTGCGCGCCGCGCAGGCGACCGCGCCGCCCGGCCTCGGCGGGCAATTCGAAGAGGCCGCCGCCGAAGCCACTGGCGCGCTTGACGAACTGCGGGAGACCGCGCGCGGCATCCATCCGGCGGTCCTTGCCGACGGCGGTCTCCGGCCGGCCCTCATGGCACTCGCCCGCCGCTGCCCGGTCCCCGTCAGCCTGCGGGTCCACGGCAAGGAGCGGCTGCCGGAGCCGGTCGAGGTCAGCGCCTACTACGTCGTCGCCGAGGCGCTGACCAACGTGGCCAAGCATGCCCGCGCCTCGGCCGTCGTCGTCGAGACGGAGATCGCCGGCGGCCTCCTGAACGTCACGGTCCGCGACGACGGCGTCGGCGGCGCCCACCTGGCCGGCGGCACCGGTCTGACGGGCCTGAAGGACCGCGTAGAGGCGCTCGGCGGCCGCATCGTCCTGCACAGCCCCCGCGGGGCGGGCACCAGCCTGCGCGCTGAACTCCCGCTCACCGCCGGCGGCGGATAAACGGAGCTCAAGCCCGGCGACGATGTGCTCGGCGATAGCCAGCGACGCGGTCGCCGCCGGGGAGGGGGCGTTGCGGACGGTGGTGACGTCGCCGGTCCGCGTGATGCGGAAGTCGTCGACCAGTGACCCGTCGGAGTCCACGGCCTGTGCGCGGACACCGGCCGGGGCGGGCATCACGTCGGCGGACGTGATCCACGGAAGGTACGTGCGGGCCTCGGCGAGGAAAGCGCCCTGGAAGAAGGAGCCGCGCATCTCACGCACGCCCGCCTGCCAGTTCTTGCGGGCCATTCTCCAGAACGCGCCGGAGCGGCTCAGCCGGCCGAGCTCGTCGAATGCGATGTCGCGGCGCCGGTACCCTTCGCGGGCGAGGGCCAGGACCGCGTTCGGCCCCAGGTCGGACTCGCCGTTGACTCTCGGGGTGAGATGCACGCCGAGGAACGGGTACTTCGGGTCCGGCACCGGGTAGATGAGGCGCCTGACCCTGTCACGGGCGTGCGGCTTCAGGCGGAGGTACTCGCCGCGGAACGGGATGATCTCCGGTGCCACGGCGTCGCCGGCCTGACGGGCGAGCAGGTCGGCCTGCAGGCCAGCGCAGATCACCAGGCGGTCCACGTGGTAGGCGGTGCCCTTCGCGACGACGCTCACGCCGCCGCCTGACGCGCGGTGGATCTGGTCTGCCTTCGCGGACAGCAGGATCTCGCCGCCGTTCTTCGTGACGTCGTCGCCGTAGGACTTCGTGACGGCGCCGTAGTCCACGATCGCGGTGCTGGGAGACAGGAGTGCCGCCTCGCCTGTGATGCCGGGTTCAAGTTCACGCAGCTCGGCGGTGTCCAGCCACCGCAGTCCCGGCACCTTGTTGGCGGTCGCGCGCCGCTCCAGTTCGCGCAGCTTGTCCACTTCCCTGACGTTCCTCGCCACGACCAGCTTGCCGCGCTCGTCGTATGCCAGGTGCTTTTCTGCGCAGTATTCCTTGAGGAGGGCGACGCCACGGCGGGTCATCGTCGCCTTCGCCGATCCCGGGGCGTAATAGATCCCCGCGTGCACGACGCCGGAGTTGTGCCCGGTCTGATGCTGCGCGACGGCGCTTTCCTTCTCGAAAACCGTCACCCGCACGCCCGAGGACGCGAGCTGGCGGGCGACAGCGAGGCCGACGATGCCGGCGCCGACGATTCCGATGTGCGTGTCAGTCGTCATAATCTCCACAATCGCATCACCGAGGTCTCGATCCACGTAGCCGAGCCGCTGCCAGTGCCGCTGTCGCCTCGCGCAAACCAATTTCATCGAACGACACCGGGCCTTCCGCTTCGTCGCCCTCTCGGCCCTGCGGCCCTTCGGCCATCGGCCGTCCCGGCGATATAGTTGCGATATATCGATCAGAGAGGAAGCTTCGTGGCAGAAACGGAGAGCCGGCCGCCGCGCCGGCGCAAGCCGCCGCGGCCGGTGGAAGTCGTGTCCGTGTCGCGGGTCGCACCCCGGCTGGTGTCGGTGCTCGTCACCGGCGACTCCCTGGAAGGGTTCGCCATTGACGCCCCGACGTCGCACATCAAGGTGCTCCTGCCGCCTGACGGCCAGGAGCTTGTGCTGCCAGAGCAGGGGCCGGACGGGCCGATCTATCGCGACGACATGCCGCGCCCGGTGATGCGCACGTACACGCCGCGACGCTTCGACGCGGCGACGCGCACGCTGGAGATCCAGTTCGTGCTGCATGGCGAGGGCCCGGCGTCGGAGTGGGCGGAGCGAGCCGCCGCCGGCGACAAGATAGCCGTCGCTGGTCCCGGCGGGCGGTTCGTCCTGGACGAGACGGTGCCGCACTGGTGGATCGCCGCCGACGAGAGCGCGATCCCGGCCGTCGGCACGCTGCTGGAAGCGCTTCCGGCGCCGGCCACCGCCGACGTGCACATAGAGGTGACGGACGCGGCTGATGAGATCGCCTTCGAGTCAGCCGCGAAGACGACGGTGACCTGGCACCACAGGCGCTCGCCGGACGAGTTCGGTGTGCGGCTTGACGAGGAGGCGCGCGCCGCGGACCTGCCCGAAGGCGTTCACGTGTGGGTAGCCTGCGAGGCCGCCGCGATGCGCGGCATCCGCCGTCACCTCACCCGCGAGCGCGGCCTCCCGGGCACTTCCCTGGTGACCCGCGGCTACTGGCGCCTCGGCAGCGCCAACCATCCCGACCACGACTACGGCGAGGACTGATCCAGCTCTGACGACAACTCCGCGTGACCGCGGCTCAGTCGAGCTTCGCCGCCGCCGACTCACCGAGCTGCTTGCCCGACGCGTCGTACGCGGCCACTGCGAAATAAGGTCCCGTGCTGTTCGCGACGATCATGGTCTCGAAGCTCGTGCGCGGCTGCGTCGCCACCGCGGCGAGGCTCGACGGGTGCTTGCCGGCGAGGACTCGCCACGTCTCCACCTCGGTCGCCCCGTTCCAGCTCACGTACACGGCGGTGCCTTGTGCCGGGTTGGCGCGCACCGCCACGGCGGGCTTGTCCGTCGGGTATCCGGCCCAGTCCCCGGTGAACGCGCGGTAGGACTGATCGCCGTTGGGGAGCTCCCCGTTCATGGTCACCGAGCCGTCGGCGGCGAACTCGGTGTAGTACGGCTCGGCACCCCACCCGACCAGCGCCCCGCCGCCCGGCAGCAGTTGCATGCTGCCCTGGTTGTCGGCCAGCAGCCCGGCCGGGCTGGTGAAGGCCTGCTGTAGGGTCGCGGTCATCTTCGTGAGGTCGAGCTTCAGGATGATGCCGCGCGATTGCGGCTCCATCTGCGGGGAGGCCCCGTCGTCGAAGAGCGTGATCACGCCGGTGCCGGCCGAGCGGGCGTGGTGCTGGTAGTAGAACCTCGCGCCGGGGCCCATCGCGAAGCTGGAGTTCTTCCCGCCGAGGCGCCATTTGACCTGGCCGTCGCGCCGGCCGATCTTGTAGACGGCCGAGGTGTTGCGAGAGGAGACGAGCAGGTCACCATCCCAGGCCACGTCGATCGCGTTGATGTGGAAGTAGTCGTACGGGTTATCGGAGGTCCCGGTGCCCTTGGTGGGCAAGGCCATCGACTCAGTGAGCGGCACGTGATCCAGGCTGTCCCACTGGAAGAGGACGTCGCCGGTCGCGACGTCGATCTCCTGGACTACACCTGAGACTACGATGCCGCTCTTCACGCCCCCGACGGAGGACATGTCGACCCGGTGCGGCTTGTACGCGTCGACCAGCGCCGTGCCCTGGCTGGTGAGGTTGAACTCGTGCATATCGGCCATCAGGCCGTTCCCGCACTTGACCTCGGCGATCTGGGTGTAGGCGGAGTCCGCGATGTAGCAGTTGCCGGTCCCGTAGGTGGCGCCCGTCTCGCCGTGCCACCAGGTGAGCACTGGCTTGCCCTTGTAGGTCTGGACATTGAAGTCGAGGACCTGGTACTGGCTGATGGGACTGAACCATCCGATGTCCCCGCCCCGCTCGGCGATGAGCAGCCCGCGCTGGCCGATCGACGTCGGTCCCGCGTACGCCTTGTTGGCCAGGAAAACGTACGGCGGCACGCCAGCCGGCGTGCTCACCACGTCGACCGACAGAACGGGCGGCTGCAGGTCCGGCCTGCTCAGGAACGAATAAGCCGTACCGGCCGGGGTCGTCGGCGCCGCGGCCGCCTTCTCCGCCGCCTCCACAGTGAGCCGGTCCTCGTGCCGGGCCCATTTGTAGCCAACGGCGCCAGCGGCGGCCAGCACGGCGAGGCCGGCGACAGCGCCGCCGCCGGCGAGCAGGTTCCTCCGCGACACGCCCTTGGGGTTCTCAGGGGCGGCCGGGGCCTGCTCGCTGGTGATGTTCTGCTGCGTCAATGTGAGCTCCTACGTTCCCGCCCAAGCGGTTTCATCGAATGGCGCGCCCAAGCTATACGAGAAGTTAACCTTTACTGAAGTTTTTGATCGAATCCACAGGGAAGCCTCAGATTTAAACAATACGAATATATATTCGAGTTGCATGCGGCTCGGGACTGCGCGGGCGGGGCTGTGGGCTTGGGGTCCGGGGCGGCGCGGTAGTTTTCGCGGTAGAACGAGGGACGGGTGTCCCGAGATGCGGAGGATGGGAGCAGCATGACGAGCACGTATGAATTCACCGCGACCACGGCGGACGGCACGGAGTCGCCGCTGAGCGACTACGCGGGCAAGGTCCTGCTCATCGTGAACGTGGCGAGCAAATGCGGGCTGACGCCGCAGTACGAGGGTCTGGAGTCGCTGTACCGGGACGAGAAAGACCGTGGCCTGGAGATCCTCGGCTTCCCGTGCAACCAGTTCAAGGGGCAGGAACCAGGGACCAACGAGGAGATCCAGGAGTTCTGCAAGACGACCTACGACGTCACGTTCCCGGTGTTCGCGAAGGTCGACGTGAATGGGGACGACGCCGATCCTCTGTACAAGTACCTGCGGGAACAGGCGCCCGGGGACTGGGGCCCGAAGTACGGCGACTTCTACAACCGCCTCTCGGCGATCAGGGCAGAGGCCGACGGCACGGACGAGGTGAAGTGGAACTTCACAAAGTTCCTCATCGGCCGCGACGGCGCCGTGATTAAGCGTTACGAGCCGCCGGTCTCGCCGCAGGACATCAAGGCTGACCTGGACAACTACCTCTAGCGGTTTGCTGGTGAAGCCGCGGCTCTTCCCGAACGCAGGTCCGGGGCGAGCCGCGGCTTCCAGCGCTCCAGGACGACGGCGTTGAGAATACCGGTCTGCGCGGTGTTCGACGGGTCCGGCAGCGTGACCGTCGGGGACGCGCGGTATGGGGAGCGACCGTGTGGCGCCTGAGTCAAGGCCGCGCCACATGAGCGCTGCGTTCAGGCGACGTTGGCCCAGTTGTGTCCATAAAGCGAGCAATGTCATTTGCCGTAACTTTGCACAGTGAGTACGGTCGCTAGCGTGACGAGCGATCCAGGTGCCTCTCGCGATGATTCAGATGCTCCCCGCGATCCGAACGCCCCCCGCGATCCGAACGCCCCCCGCCGGGTGTCCCGGCCGTATTACGCGGCAGACCCCGGCATGCCCCCGCGGCAGCCTCAGGGCTACCCGCGGCAGTCGGGGTACCCGCAGCAGGGCCAGGGACAGCAGGGCTACGGTCAGCAGGGCTACGGTCAGCAGGGCTACGGTCCGCAGGGCTATGGCGAGCAGGGCTATGGCGAGCAGGGCAACGGTCAGGGGGGCTACGGACAGCAGCAGGGCTATCCGCAGTCCGGCTACGGGCAGCACCCGAACGGCCAGCCGCCCGAATACCAGGCCGGATATCAGCAGGGTTACGGCCAGCCGGGGTACCAGTCAGGATCCAGCGATCAGGGTTACGGTCAGTCCGGCTACCCCGGGCAGCAGCCGGGTTACGACCAGCAGTCCGGCTATCAGCAGCAGCCGCCGGGCAGGCACGGCGGTCACGGCGGGGGCCGCCGGGGCGGCGGGGGCCGCCGCAAGGGCATCATCATCACGTCGATCGTCGCCGCCGCGGCCGTGGTCGCGGCGGTTGCCTTCGTCGTGCTCAAGCCGAGCGGGGGTGCCTCCGGCGGTTTCGTTCCCACGGCTGGCTCGTCGAGCGGCGACGCCGAGCAGCTGGCCGGCGTGTTCCTCAGCGCGTGGGACAAGAACGACCTGCAGGCGGCGGCGGGCTACACCGACGACCCGGCCGCCGCGCTGACCGCGCTGCAGAACTACCGCAAATACCTGAACCTGCGAGCGCTGACCGCCACCGTGCAGAGCGCCGCGGCGACTGGCGCCACGGGCGGTTCCGCTTCGACGGGCGCCTCGGGAAAGGGTGCGGACCCGTCGGCCAGTTCGTCTGGGGCCGCGGCGGCGACGACAGTTGAGCAGGTCACGTTCCAGCTCGCGGCCACGGTGGCCACGACGTCCAGCGCGACCGCGGTCTCCGGAACGTGGACCTATCACTCGTCGCTGGTCGCCTACCAGGCGAAGAACTCGTCCGGCTGGTACATCGAGTGGCAGCCCGACGTCGTCGCGCCGAACCTCACGGCCGCCCAGCACCTCGCGGCTATCTCCGTTCCGGCCACTGTCGACGAGGTGACCGACGCCGCCGGCTCCCCCCTCACCAGTTACAACAACAGCGCGCTGAGCTATATCGGGACGTTGCTCGAGCAGAACGGCGCGTCCGGACAGCAGGGCAAGGCCGGCCTCAGCGTCCAGATCGATACCGCGGCCGGCAAGGCGGTGCCGAACAGCCAGGCCGCCGTCGTCTCGCCGCAGAGCCTCGGTGAGCTGAAGACCACTATCAACCCGACGGCCGAGAACGCCGCGCTCTCCGCGGTTCAGCAGCACTCCGGCAGTGCGATGGTCGTCATCCAGCCGTCCACCGGTGACATCCTGGCGATCGCCAACAACGCGGGCTACAACGACGACGCCCTGGAGGCCCAGGTCGCGCCCGGCTCGGACATGAAGATCATCACGTCCACGGCGCTGTTCAACAACGGGCTGACCACCGCTAACTCCGGTGTGCAATGTCCCGCGTCATACCCCGTGGGGGGCATCACCATCCACAACGACGACGGCGAGTCCGAGCCTGCGGGCACGCCGTTCTCCTACGACTTCGCGCAGTCCTGCAACAACGCGTTCACCCAGTGGTGGCAGCAGCTGTCCGCCGCGTCCCCGTCGGGCACGGACAAGCTGGCGGCGACCGCGGAACAGTACTACGGCCTCAACCAGCAGTGGGACATCGGCATCGGCAACCAGTCGGCGTCGTACTTCACCATCCCGAAGAACGCCGTGAACTCCCAGCTGGCGGAAGAGAACTTCGGCCAGGGCTTGCTGGAAGCCTGTCCCCTCGCGATGGCGTCCGTCGTGGCGACCGTGGAGAACGGGTCGTTCAAGCAGCCGATCCTGGTGCCCGGCACGAAGCAGATCACCGCCACGCCGCTGTCGTCCAGCACTAAGAGCCAGTTGTGGGAGATGATGCGCGACGTGGTGACCGAGGGGACGGCCGCGGGGCAGGGCTTCGGGTCGGACGTCTACGCCAAGACCGGCACCGCCGACGTCAGCGGCCAGGGCCAGCCGAACGCGTGGTTCGTCGCCTTCGACCCCGACCAGGACGTCGCGGTCGCCGCCGTGGTCTTGAACGCCGGCTACGGCGCCACGGACGCCGCCCCGGAAGTCCATTCCCTGCTGAACGGATACTGAGCGTAGAGTCATTGACATGACAACTTCTTCCGCCGTGCCGGTCGTCGACTTCTACTTTGAC
Source organism: Trebonia sp. (assembly GCA_035948445.1). GTDB lineage: Bacteria > Actinomycetota > Actinomycetes > Streptosporangiales > Streptosporangiaceae > Trebonia. The sequence goes on from DASZJE010000032.1 coordinate 8,775, forward strand.
CCGCTGTGCCCGTTCGCCTGGGTGAGTTCGCGCTGGATCCTTGAGGTCGAGAAGGAACGCGACATCGACCTGAGCTTCCGGGTCATGTCACTGTCGGTGCTCAACGCCGGCCGTGACGAACTCCCGCAGCAGTACAGGGAGTTGCTGGACCGCGGCTGGGGACCGGTGCGCGTCTGCATCGCCGTCGAGCAGAAGTACGGCACGGCGGCGCTCCGCGACCTTTACACCGCCCTGGGCACCAAACGGCACATCGAGAAGCGGGAGTTCGACCGTGACCTGTACGTTGAGGCGCTGACCGAGTGCGGCCTCGAGCCGGCGCTGGCAGACGCGGCGGACTCGACGGCCTACGACGAGGAACTGAAGGCGTCGCATCACCGCGGCATGGACCCGGTGGGCGATGAGGTCGGTACGCCGACGATCCACATCGACGGAGTGGCGTTCTTCGGCCCGGTCATCACTCGGGTCCCGAGGGGCGCCGAAGCGGTCACGATGTTCGACGGCGCGCTCGCGCTCGCGTCGAACCCGTACTTCTTCGAGCTTAAGCGCACCCGCACCGAGTCGCCGCAGGTCGCCTCCTAAGGAACGAGACGCTCACCTCACCGGGATCCGGTGCGCCGCACCGGATCCCGGTGCTCGCCTTCTGACGCTCCTGTTCAGGCGGGCAGCGCCTCGTGGACCTCAGGATCCGGCTGACTAGAAGCCGGGGAAGACCTTAGGTTCTCGCGCGCGTGCTCGTCGAGTCCCTCATACAGGCTGATCAGCGCCTCGTTCGTGCTCTGGAACCCGTCGACGCGGTCCCTGCGTCCGATCGCGTCCCACCGTGCCCACACGGATTTGGCGAAGTCCAGGCCGGGGTTCGGCTTCCCGGCGATCGCGGCCGTGATGGTGGCCTGGTTGATCTCGGCGCCGCTGCCCAGGTGGCTGAGCACCTGCGAGATGTCCCACTCGGACGCGCCGGAACGCATGGCCAGGGCGGCGTCGGTAAGCGTGACGACTAGGTCGGCGAGCCCTTCGTAGCCGCTGCGCAGGGCGGTGATCACCGCGTCGGCGTTGCTCATGACTTCTCCCGGAAAGGACTGTTTTGACGTGAGAATATCGCGGGTCAGCCCCGGGCGACCCAGGCGAGGATCTCAGCCCACACTTCGGCTATCCCGGCCCTGAAACGCGGGTCGGACACGGTTCCGTCCGGCCCGAGAGCCGACCGGTTGACGGGAACGTGGCGGGACGCGGTCTCGATGACGGCGGCGCCCACGTAGCGCAGGACCGATGACAGGGTGGCCTGGGCGCCTTGCCCGCGTCCTTCGGCCGCGACGTTGAGCCATGCAGCGGGCTTGCCGTAGAGCTGGCCACCGCCCACCGTCCAGTCCAGGAGGTTCTTGAAACTGCCCGGCAGGGTCCCCGCGTACTCGGGGGTGCAGAACACTACCGCGTCCGCCGCGTCGATCTCGCGCAGGAGTTCCGTCACCGATGCCGGGACATGGTCGCCGTCGTGGTCAGGGTTGAAGGCGGGCAGGGCGGCCAGGCCGTCGTAGACCACAGTGGTCACGCCGCTGGGCGCCAGCGCCGCCGCGGTCGCGAGCGCGGCTGTGTTCACGGAGCCGGTTCTGGTGCTTCCGGTGATCAGGAGGACATTCATGGCTTCAGGCGGCTCCGGCTTCCAGCGCGGTCAGGTCCCGTTCGGCGAAGAGCCGGTGGTGCCACTCCTCGTGGAGGATCGTCAGCAGGCATCTCCGGACGGTATAGCTGCGCGACTGCGGCCAGCCGGGACCGGCGACCGGCGTGGTGTGGCTCTGGAGCTTCTCGGCGGTCAGGCCGTCGAGGAAAACGCGGACCCCGGCCATCCGGTCGCGCCGCAGCGCGAGCACCGTCTCGAGCGACGGACGTGCCTCGCGATCCCGGGGAATGCCGGGAATGTCAGGTGACTCGTCCCACGGCAGGCTCAGGGGATCCCACGGCGCCGGGTCGCCGAGGATGGCCCGCCGTAGCCAGGCGTCGGTGGCGAACACCAAATGGCGGAGCGTCTCGGTGAACGACCATTCGTCGTCGACGGAGGCGTGCAGCAGCGGGGGATCCAGCTTCCGCGCCCGGGTCACGGTCTCGCCCCAGAGCCGTTCGAGGATGTCCCATGCCTGCCGGAAACCCGAGGGATCCACCGGGCGCATCTTGGCCCGGTCGGGATAACGCCTGTCAAGTTCGGCCTCGACCAGTGGCCCGATGTCGACGCCGTTGACAGTCACGTTCTCGACATCGCCGGTGATGGTGACGTCGACGAGTTCGACACCGCTCATCGTGACATTGTGGAAGTCGGTGCCACGGAATCGGCTGTCGTTCAGCGCGCAGGCCCTGAATCGCGACCCGCTCAGATCGATGCGCTCGAACCGCGACCCCTGAAGATCTTCGCCCGCGAAGTCAGCCATGGCCCGAATATAGCCCGGCGGGCGTGGCGGTGCCCGTGGTCGGGTGGGAACGCTGCCCGCGACGTGAATTTTCTTCCGGCTTCGGTGGGGCGCCTATCCCCGTGAGGTGCTGGACGCGATGGGGCCAGAGGGGGATTTCGTTAAGCAGCACCTGATCAACCCGGTGGTGCTGCGCATGCTGGGCGATGTGCGCGGGCGGCGGATCCTGGACGCGGGCTGCGGTCACGGGTACTTCTCCCGGATGCTGGCGAGCGAGCATCTCATTTCTTGCAACCGGCCGGGCAGTCGCGCGGAGGGGGTCAAGTCCGCGCGGCTGCCCGCGGGGGAGATCCGGGCCCCTCGCCGAGGTATCGAGGGTTTCCGGGGAGCCCGGATGCTGGTTGCGTTACGAATCATGCCGCATGTGTCAGTGCGAGACATCGGTCACGTGACGTATCTCGAATGAGCGCAACCGTAAGGTCGCCTCGGACTGGTTAGCTCCAGTCGCTCCAGTGACGGGTTCCGGATCATGCCGAACGCCCGCTCGCACACCGCGTCCAGTGCCCGAGGCGCCACGCCGTGCCCCCGGGCAGCCGCCGCGACCCAGTAGCCCACCTCCGCCGTGGCGAGGCGGAGATCAGCAGCTCCGGTATCAGCGGCTCCGTTATCAGGCGCTCCGGTGTCAGCCGCTCCGGCGTCACGCCTGCGGACGCTGACACTGCCGATCAGGCGGCCGGCGTCGCTGTCGTCGCCGATTTCCAGGATGGCGAAGCTGAAGCGCTTTCCGGCTTGCGCGTCGGCCTGCCGCGCCCCGATGACCTGGCGTGCCTGTTCCTCCGTCGTGATCGGATGCGGAAGCCAGCGCGGTGCTGAGCGGGTTCAACACCGACGAGCTGAAGAGATCGTCGGTGTTGAACCTGGCCGGGCACCCTGCCCGCCTGCCCGCCCGCCTGCCCGCCCGGCTAGATCGCCGGGCGGGCGGGCGCCGGGAGGACGACCTGGCCGACCGCGTCGGCGATGGACAGCAAGGCCTCGTCGGTGCCGTAGCGGCCCACTAGTTGCAGGCCCACCGGCAGGCCGTCCGCGGTGAAGCCGGCCGGGACCGAGACCGCGGGGTGGGCGGTCACCGTGATCCGGGAGCAACTGCGCAGCCAGTCGATGTAGTTGCGCTGCGGCACGCCGTCCACTGAGGTCAGCCATTCGACTTCCACCGGGAACGGGGCCACCTGAACGGTCGGCAGCGCGAGCACGTCGAAGGAGCGCAGGAATGTCCGCATCCGGCCGAAGAGCACGCTGCGCCGCCGGAGTGCCCCGGCGATCTCCGCGGCGCTCAGGGCGAGTCCCTGCTCGATGTTCCAGACCAGCGTGTCCTTCAGCTGGTCGCGGGAGGTCTGGAGCATGGAGCCGAATGCGCCGGCCATGCGGGCGCCGCGCAAGATGAGGAACACCTCGTCGGCGTCGGCCAGATCCGGTTCGGCGTCGGTGACGACGGCGCCCGCCCCGGCGAGCGCCGTGCGGGCCCGGCCGAGAACCCGGGTGACTTCCGGTTCCACCGGCAGGCCACCGAGGTCGGGGCTCCACGCGATCCGCAGTCCGGTGACGTCACCGGCCGGCCGTCCCGGCCCGTCAGCCGCTCCGGGACGCGCCAGCGGCAACCCGGGGTCGCGCCCGCGCAGGGCGGACAGCAGCAGCGCCGCGTCCGGCGCCGAGCGGGCGATGGGGCCCACGACGCCAAGCGGGTCGAAAACGTCATCCTGCGCGGGATCGTCCGACGCGACCACGCCGGGCGTGGTCCGCAGGCCGAAGAGCGAGCACATGGCCGCCGGGTTGCGGACGCTGGCGGCGAGGTCCGACCCGTCCGCGAAGGGGAGCAGGCCGGCGGCCACGGCGGCGGCGGCGCCTCCGCTGCTGCCGCCCGGAGTCATGCGGGTGTCCCACGGGTTGCGCGTGGTGCCGAAGACCTGGTTGAACGTCTGCGAGCCCGCGCCGAACTCCGGGGTGTTCGTCTTGCCGATGAGCACCGCGCCGGCCGCCTTCAGCCGCGCCACGTGCGGGGCGTCGGCGTCCGGAACGTGGCCGGCGAACAGCGGGGAACCGTAGGTGGTCCGGATGCCCGCGGTATCGGCGAGGTCTTTCACCGCGATGGGCAGGCCGTGCAGCGGCCCGAGCGGGGCGCCGCGCGCCAGCGCCTCGTCGGCGGCCGCGGCCTGGTCGGCCGCCTGTTCTTCCGCCAGCGTGACGATCGCGTTGAGCAGGGGATTCACCCTGTGTATCCGGTCTAGGTACGCGCCGAGCAGTTCGCGTGCCGACAGTTCGCGGGAAAGCAGCAGCCGCGCCAGTTCGACGGCGGAGCTGAAGCAGAGGTCGTCGTCCATCGGTACGCAAGCGTAGACCGTCGCTCCCGGGATGCCGAGCGGGGTAACCGGAGGAGTCAGGACTGTCGGTTTGGGATAAAAGATTGCTGAACGGGGACCGATGGCCGGGATCCTGGGTGAGCGCGCTTAACTTGACATGCGCTGGCCGATGCGGAGTCTGTGAGGTAATAAGGCAATGAGCGACACCGACGTTGTCATCTGCGAACCCGTCCGCACCGCGGTGGGCGGCTACGGCGGCGTCTTCCGGCCGCTGACGGCGGTCGACCTCGGCGTCAGCGCCCTGACCGGGCTGCTCGAGCGCACCGGCCTCGACCCCGGGGCGGTCGACGACGTCATCCTCGGGCACTGCTACCCGACCGCCGACGCGCCCGCGATCGGGCGCGTTGTCGCCCTCGACGCGGGCCTGCCGGTGACGGCCGGCGGGCAGCAGGTCGACCGGCGCTGCGGCTCGGGCCTGCAGGCCGTGATCAATGCCGTCCTCCAGGTCGGCTCCGGCGCCGGGGACCTCGTCATCGCCGGCGGCGCGGAATCCATGAGCAACGCGTCGTTCTTCTCGACCGACATGCGCTGGGGCGGGGCACGGACCGGCGTGCGGATCCACGACAGCCTCGCGCGCGGCCGCGTGACCGCCGGCGGCGAGCACTACCCGGTACCAGGCGGCATGATCGAGACCGCCGAGAACCTGCGCCGCGAGTACGGCATCCCCCGCGAGGAGCAGGACAGGCTCGCCCTGGAGTCGCACCGGCGCGCGGTCGCCGCGCAGGACGGCGGGATCTTCGCCGAGGAGATCGTGCCCGCCACGGTGAAAAGCCGGTCCGGCGAGCAGGTCATCGTCACCGACGAGCACCCGCGGCGGGACGCCAGCCTCGAGTCCCTCGCCCGGCTCAAGCCCATCATGGGCGCCGGCGACCCGGACGCCACCGTGACCGCGGGCAACGCCAGCGGGCAGAACGACGCCGCCGCGCTCTGCATCATCACCACCCGGTCGCGGGCTTTCGAACTGGGGCTCACCCCGTACGTGCGGCTGGTGTCCTGGGGCTACGCCGGCGTCGCGCCGAAGATCATGGGCATCGGGCCGGTGCCCGCGACCGCGCGCGCGCTCGCGGCCGCCGGACTGGCGCTCGCCGACATCGACGTGATCGAGCTGAACGAGGCCTTCGCCGCCCAGGCGCTCGCGGTCCTGCGGGAATGGAAGTTCACGCCGCAGGACATGGAGCGCACCAACGTCCACGGCTCCGGCATCTCGCTCGGCCACCCGGTCGGCGCGACCGGCTGCCGGATGCTCGGCACGCTGGCGCGCGAACTGCGGCGCCGGGAGGCGCGGTACGGGCTCACCACCATGTGCATCGGCGGCGGCCAGGGCCTGGCCGCGGTCTGGGAACGAGTGAGCGCGTGAGCGCTGCCGGCGCGGGCGCCACAAGTGGCGCGCCCGGGATCGACGAGGTCAGCGCCGAGGACTTCGCGGAGATCCTCGCGGCCGCCCGCGACTTCGTGCGGTCCAGGGTGATCCCGCGTGAGTCCGAGATCATGGCGCACGACGCGATCCCGGACGACCTGCGGAAGGCGGCGGCCGACCTCGGCCTGTTCGGTTACGCGATCGGACAGGAATGGGGCGGGCTGGGACTGAGCCTCCCGCAGGACGTCGAGCTCGCCATGGAGCTTGGGTACACCTCGCTGGCGCTGCGGTCGATGTTCGGCACCAGCAACGGCATCGCCGGGCAGGTGCTTGTCAACTACGGCACCGGCGCGCAGCGCTCGCAGTGGCTTCCGCGGATCGCCTCCGGCGAGGTGGTCGCGTCCTTCGCGCTCACCGAGCCGGGCGCCGGCTCCAACCCGGCGGGCCTGAAGACCCGCGCCGTCCTTGACTCCGGAAGCGACTCATGGGTCATCACCGGCTCGAAGCGGTTCATCACTAACGCGCCGACCGCAGGGCTGTTCGTGGTGTTCGCCCGGACGCGGGAGGCTTCCGGGCCCGATCCCGGCATCGCCGTCTTCCTCGTTCCCGCGGACGTGCCCGGGATCGAGGTCGGGCCGCACGACCGCAAGATGGGCCAGGAAGGCGCATGGACCGCGGACGTGACCTTCACCGGCGTCCGTGTCCCGCGCGGCGCCCTCGTCGGCGGCTCCGAGGAGGTCGGCTACCGCGCCGCCATGTCCTCGCTCGCGCGCGGCCGCGTCCACATCGCGGCGCTGGCCGTCGGCGCGGCGCGCCGGGCGCTGGATGAGTCGGTCTCGTATGCGGCCAGCGCCACCCAGGGCGGGGTCCCGATCGGGAACTTCCAGCTCGTGCAGGCGCACCTGGCCGATATGGCCACGGGCGTGGCCGCCGGCGAGGCACTCGTCCGCGACTGCGCCCGCAAGTATCACAGCGGCTCGGACCGCCGGATCGCCCCGTCGGTGGCGAAGCTGTTCTGCACCGAGATGGCGGGTCAGGTCGCCGATCTCGGCGTGCAGATACACGGCGGGACCGGGTACATGCGGGACGTTCCGGTGGAGCGCATCTACCGTGACGTGCGGCTGCTGCGGTTGTATGAGGGAACTTCGGAAATCCAGCGGCTGATCATCGGCGGCGGGCTGGTGCGGGCGGAGCAGAGGAGGAACCGGTGAGCGGTGCTGCTGAGGAGCCTGTTGTCCCCGTTCTCGTCGAGGCGGCGGAAGGGGTCATGGTTATCACGATCAACCGTCCCGGGGCACGCAACGCCGTCAACGCGGCGGTCGCCGAGGGCATCGCCGCGGCGCTCGATGACCTGGAGCGGCGGGACGACCTCGCGGTGGGGATCATCACGGGAACGGGCGGGACGTTCTGCGCGGGGATGGACCTCAAGGGGTTCCTGCGCGGCGAGCGGCCGTCCCTGCCCGGCCGGGGCTTCGCCGGGATCACCGAGGCGCCGCCCGCGAAGCCGTTCATCGCCGCGGTCGAGGGCTACGCCCTCGCGGGCGGCTGCGAGATCGTGCTCGCCTGCGACATGGTCGTCGCGGCGCGGGACGCCACGTTCGGCATCCCCGAGGTCAAGCGGGGCCTCGCCGCGGCGGCGGGTGGCCTCATGCGCCTCTCCGAACGCATCCCGCGCAGCGTCGCCATGGAACTCGCCCTCACGGGCGGCTTCCTCCTCCCGCAGCGCGCGTTTGAACTCGGGCTTGTCAACCGGCTCACCGACGACGGCGCGGCCCTTGGCGAGGCTCGGCGGCTCGCGGGCGAGATCGCGGCCAACGGCCCGCTCGCCGTCCGTGCCAGCAAGCGCGTGATCGTCGAGTCGCCGTCGTGGCCCGAGGGCGACCGGTGGAAGCGCCAGCGGGAGATCCTCGACCCCATTTTCCTCTCGCAGGACGCGCAAGAAGGCGCCCGGGCCTTCGCCGAGAAACGCCCCCCGCAATGGCGCGGTCGCTGACCCTGCCCCTGCCCGCTTATCCGGTCCCGTGGCCTGCGAATGGTTGAGAATGTGCCCAGTATGGGTACGGCTATCGCCGTGGATTCGCAGACGCGCACAGTCGCCGCCGCCAGCCTCGCCGCCTCAGCTAGCGCCATACGCAAATGGCTCGAATCAGATGGTACGGAAGACCTAGCGGACCTCATGAGCCGCGCTTTCGACGCTCTCCGCGCGGAGTTCGCCGCCTGAGCTCCCCACACGAGACACGCCGGGGGCACGCCAGGGCACGCAGGGGCGGGCTGCCGTGGACGTGCCCGCGGTTACTCCGTCTTCGGCGCAGGCGACGTGTCCGCTCCGCCGGCCATGGTCGGGCTGACCGTGTCCGGTGCGGCCTCAGCGGCGGTCGCGGTGCGCGGTCCGGGGACGTCCATGGACCTGACGGCGGACCTGACGGCATGCCTGAAGAAGAGGCTGCCGAACATTTCCATGGCGCCCATGACGATGAACCAGATGCCCATGAAGATTGTCAGCGCGGCGACGGACGCGATCGGGGCGGAGATGACGACGATCCCGGCGATCAGGCTGATGATGCCGAAGAATATCGTCCAGCCGGTGCGGCCTTGCCCGCGCTCGCCAGCGAAGCTCTCCATGAGCGCCGCGACGCCCTGGATGACCCACGTGAAGCCGATGAACAGGCCGATAAGGGCGACGGACAGGTGCAGGTGCCGGAGCAGGACCAGGCCGGCCAGGATGAACAGCACGCCGACGATGCCCCGCCAGACGCGCTCGTGCTCGCGGCCGTCAAGCGCCCGCACGATGTGGTAGATGCCAGAGACGATCATGGTGACGCCGAGCAGGACGGCGATCACGTTCAGGGACAGGGTGGGGCGGGCGACCACGACGATCCCGAGGGCGAGCGTGATCAGGCCCAGGAAGAACGTCGTCTTCCATCCGGTCACCAGGTTGGTGATCACGTCATCCTCGTGGGTCATCTCGGAGCGTTCGGTTTCCATGTCGTGCACCCCTCCGCGTTCCATCCCGTTCACCCTTTATCCCGAAGCCCTCGCCGCATCCGCGAAGCCCTCGCGCCGGCGTCAGGGTCAGAATGACCCCGAATGGCCATGGGTGCGTCACCCGGTACGGGTGAACCGGGACCGCGGGCATCGCCGCGATCGGGAAACGGCGGCCCGCCGCAGGCGCCACTGTCGTTAGGGATAAAAAAGGCCTTTTCTCCTAACGACACTGGTGCTGCGGTACTTTCGCATGATGACTTCCCTTCCGGAAAGCGCGCCGTCGCGGCACGGCGTGGACGCGGGTGGCATCGGGGCGTTCCTCGACGCGGCCGACGGCATCGAACTGCACAGCCTGATGATCCTGCGCCACGGCCACGTCATCGCGTCGGGCTGGTGGGAGCCGTACAGACAGGACCGCCCGGGCCTGCTGTACTCGCTCAGCAAGTCCTTCACCTCGACCGCCGCCGGTCTCGCGATCGCGGAAGGGCTCCTGGACCTCGACGCCCCCGTGATCAGCTACTTCCCGGAACTGGACGGCGACGTCATGGACCCGAGCAGCCGGGCCATGCTCGTCCGGCACATCGCGTCCATGTCCAGCGGCCACCTCGCCGACACGTGGCCGGCCGTCCTCGCCGCGGATCGGGACCGGCCGGTCCGCGGGTTTCTCCGGATGCCGCCCGAACGCGACCCGGGCACGGTCTTCGCCTACAACCAGTCGTGCACCTACACCCTGGCGACGATCATCCAGCGGGTCGCCGGGCAGCCGCTGATCGAGTACCTCCGTCCGCGGCTGTTCGACCCGATCGGCATCGGCGCCGCGGCCTGGGACGAGTTCCCGCCGGGACAGGCGCTCGGCTTCAGCGGGCTGTACGTCACGACCGACGCGATCGCGCGGCTGGGGCAACTGTACCTGCGCGGCGGCCAGTGGGACGGCCGCCAGGTCATCCCCGCGGACTGGGTCGCCGAGGCCACCCGGCCGCACATCGCGACCCAGCCCGACGCCACCCCCGACTGGCGGCAGGGCTACGGCTTCCAGTTCTGGAAGTCCCGGCACGGATACCGCGGCGACGGAGCCTACGGGCAGTTCTGCCTGGTGCTGCCGGAGCAGGACGCCGTGATCGCCATCACCGCGGGCACCGAGAACATGCAGGGCATCCTCGACGCGGTCTGGGCGCACCTGCTGCCCGCGTTCGGCCCGGTTGCCGGCGGCTCCGCCGCGGACGTCCCTGGGGACAGCGCGGCGCAGGCCGCCGACGCGGCGCAGGCCGCCGACGCGGCGCTGGCGAAACGGCTGGCGTCCCTGCGACTGCGTCCCGCGCCCGCGATGCCGGCGGACCGGCCGGCGGACGCTTCGCCGATCGTCCTGCTCCCGTCCGCGCAGGCCGCCGCGGCCCTCCCGCCGGTGCGCCGCATCGAGGTGGAGAACCGGAAGATCACCCTGTTCGAGGACACGCTGTCGGTGGAACTGCGCCTGACCGATGGGGCCGATGGGGCCGATGGGGCCGAAGGGGAATGGCACGTCACGGACGGTCCCGTGCCCGTGGCGGCCAGCGGCGGCTGGACCGGTCCCGACACCCTCAGCGTCGACATCGTCTTCCTGCAGACCCCGCACCGGCTGTCGCTGAGCTGCTCGCTCGGGGACGGAACCTTCGGCGCCCGCTGGCACACGCGCTCGCTGGACCGGCTCAGCTCGCTGAGCCGGCTGCGGTCGCCCGGGGAAGGCGGATCGCCGCTGCCGGCAGCGGAGCGGGCTCGATAGCCTCGCCGGCCCGCGTCGCCCGCGTCGCCCGCGTCGCCCGCCTCGCCTGCGTCCCCTGCGTCCCTCGCGTCGCGCCGGTCATGGCGTCCTCATGCCGCGGCCGCCGGGCCGGGCGGGAGGGCCCGCAGGGCCCGCGCGGTGCGCCCGGCGCGGTCAGCCCACCAGCGGGCCGTCTCGTCGGCCGGAGAGCGGCCGCGATGGAGCGTTTCCCAGCGGGCGGCTTCCGCCGCGAGCCAGCCGGCGGTGGCGGCCGGATCCTGCTCCAGCATGGTGCGCAGGATGAACCGGCGCTCGCCGACGCGCAGCCCGACGCCAGCCTGGCCCGCGCCGACCGCGAGGCGATGGCGGGTAAGGATCATGCCGCTGCGCACCGGCACGGTCAGCGCGTCCGCCATCTCCCGCGACCCCGCCTGCCGCGGCACATCGCACGGCGGCGCGTCGCGCAGCGCGAGCGGCAGCGTCGGCAGGGCGGGCTGGCGGTCCGCTTCGGTGTCGATGACGAGGCGGAGCAGGCCGGCCCACCCCGCCAGGACCGGCACGGGCAGGCTGTGCACCGCGTCGAGATAGGGCGGCAGCCAGGACCGAAGGTGCTCCCAGAGCAAGGTGCCCTGCGCCCTCGACAAGGCGGCCATGGTGGCGGGGCGCCGCGCGGCGGTCACGGCCTCTCCCAGGCTGGCGTACAGGCCGAGGAGGGACGACAGGTGATCGGGCTCGGCCGGCGGGTCGATTCCCATGACGCGCCAGAATCCGGCGACCCGGTCGGCGGCCTCTCCGCCCAGCGCTCCTTCCGCGCCGACGTAGGCAGCGGCATACGGCGGCAGGTTCAGCACGAAGACGTCCGTGTGCTCCGCGCTCGACACCGCCTCAAGGCCGAGTGCCGGGAGCGCGGCGCGTGCCGCCTCCGGCGAGCCGGCGACCGCGCCGAGCGCCCTGATGAGCTCCCAGCGGCCCGCCCCGATAGGGCCGCTCATGACACCCTCCCGTCGGCCGGCCCGCCCGCCGGAGTGCCGCCCGGGTCGGAGGCCGGCAGCCGGAAGGCGGCCGCGGAGGGTTTCAGCGGCCGCATCAGCCACTTCGGCCGCCGGGTCCCGTCGGGCGAGACGCTTCCGGCGGGCCTGGTCATCTCCAGCCACTCGCGGTAGACCTCCCGGGCCTTGTCCGTGTCGACCGAGATGTCGCCGTGCGTGTCGCCGGCGAGCGCCGGGCGGACGCGGACAGCCTGGTGCCAGCAGTGCATGCCGGAGATCGGGTCGGGATGCACGGGGAATGTCAGGTTCTGGTGCACGCCGGTGTCGGACCACCAGATCCGCGCGGTGTCCGGGTCGGCGGACGCGTACGGCTTGACGTGCTCGCGAGCGCGCATCGCCCAGCCGTCGTCGCCGCGTGCCAGGTCGACGGTCGCCATCATGCCGCCGGGGCTGACCTGGTCGTGGCCGGTCAGCTTCCAGCGGCCCATGTGGTGGGAGCAGGCGACGACGCCGGGCCGGATGCCCTCGGTGATCCATGCCTTCGCGACGAAATATCCGATCCGCGTCTCCACCCGCACCAGGTCCCCGGTTTTCCGCACCCCGAGGCGAGCCGCGTCCACCGGATTGATCCAGACCGGGTTGGTGTGCGACAGCTCGTCCAGCCATTTGCTGTTCGCCGACCGAGTGTGAATCTGCGTCGGCAGCCGGAACGTGGACAGCAGCACCATCTCGTCAGGGTCCATGTTCGCGGGGTGGACGTGGCTGCGGATGTAGCCGGGCAGCGCGTGCTCAGGCCATCCCCAGCCGGCCAGCGTGGAGGACCAGAACTCCAGCTTGCCGGACGGCGTGGGAAAGCCGCGGCGCACGACCCCGTCGACCATGACGCCGGCCGCCCGCCGGCCGGCGTCGTCCGGGTCCGGCGCGCCCACAGGGGCGATGTTCGGGCCGGGCACCGCCGGCACGGGCGTGTAGACCCGGCCCCGGTCCGTTGTCGCCGCACCGGACAGTTCCGCGGCGGGGACTTCCTGCTCATGCAGCTTGCCCTGGCCGCGCGTGATCTCGAACGCGCCGTACCGGCGCATCCACTCCAGCGGGGTAAGGCCCTCGGCGGCGGCGCGCCATGGCAGGCCGGGCACCGAGTGCTCGAACATCCACCCGTAGTACTCGTCGACCGTGAGCATGGTGCCCGGCCGCTCGCGCGACTCGTAGTACTGCCGGACGCCGAGCGACCCGTCGGGGTCGATCCGCCAGGACAGGTCGATCCAGAACTCGTTTTCCTCCCACACCTCGCCCGGGTTGACCTGGCGGGTATCGGTGATCTTCTCCCCGCGCCGCTCGCGGGCGGCGCGCAGCACCGGCTGCCGGAAGCCGACCCACTGGCCGTCGTACTGCTCGTAGGAGTGCGTGTCGTGCCGCTCGGATCCCACCCCCATCGGCAGCACGTAGTCGGCGAAGTAAGCGGACTCGTTCCACGTCGGGGTGAGGGAAACGAAGCAGCCGACCTTCTCGGTGTCGGTGAGCACCTCCATCCACGACAGCCCGTCCGGGTTGGTCCACACCGGGTTGTAGACGCGGATGAAATAGGTGTCCAGCTTCCCGCGGCCGTCCTTGAGGAAGTGCGGCAGCAGGAAACTCAGCTCGTTCTGCGCCAGCGGGTACTCAAGCGGCCACGACAGCTCCTGCCACACGCCCGGGTGCGGCGGCACGTGAATCGGCCGGGGCACGAACTTGTTCCATGCGTTGGGGAAGGTCCCGCCCTCGCTCGCGATGGCGCCGAGCAGCGCGGAGATGAACAGCACGGTTCGCGACACCTGCCAGCCGCCCAGGTTCCCCGCCGCGGCGGATCGCCAGCAATGACACGCGAAACGGTCCCCGGCGTCTGCCACTGTCTGCGCGACTTCCCGCAGCGTGGAGGCGTCAATGCCGGATTCCGCCGCGGCGAACTCGAACGTGAAGTCGGCGTACATGCCGGCGAGGATCTCCTGGAATGCCTCGAACGTGGGGTCCTTGTCCGGATGGCATTCGCCCATGTACTCCTGCCAGTTCCACCACTTCCGGACGAACTCGGCGTTGTAGCGACGGGTCTGGATCAGGTAGTTGGCGACCGCGAGGTTGATCGCGGCCTCGCTGCCCGGCCGCGGCGACAGCCAGTAGTCCGCGTGCGTGGCGGTGTTCGACAGCCGTGTGTCCAGCACGATGAGCTTGGCACCGTTTGCGCGGGCCTCGGTGATCCGCTGCGCGTGCGGGTTGAAGTAGTGCCCGGTCTCCAGGTGCGCGCTGATCAGGTAGATGACCTTCGCGTGGGCGTAGTCCGGGCTCGGCCGGTCGATGCCCATCCACAGCTGCAGGCCGGTGCGGCCGCCGGCGGAGCACACGTTGGTGTGCGAGTTGTGCCCGTCCACGCCCCAGCTGGCCAGCACCCGCTCGGTGAAGCCGTCTTCCCCGGGACGCCCGATGTGCACCATGATCTCGTTCTGGCGGCTTTCGATGATCGCGGCGCGGATCCGGGCGGCCAGCGCGTCCAGGGCCTCGTCCCAGCTGATCCGCTCCCACTTGCCCTCGCCGCGCTTGCCCGCGCGGCGCAGCGGGTACAGGATCCGGTCCGGGTCGGTGACCTGGTTGATCGTGGCGGGCCCCTTGGCGCAGTTGCGGCCGCGCGATCCGGGATGCTCGGGGTTCCCCTCGAACTTGCGGACCTGCCCGGTGTCGCGATCGACGTAGGCGAGCAGCCCGCAGGCCGACTCGCAGTTGAAGCAGGTGGTGGGCACGAGCATGTAGTGCTTTTCCTCCCGCCGCGGCCAGGCGCGGGACGAGAGCTCGACCCAGTCGTCCCAGCGCTCCTTCGGGGGGAACGCGGCCAGGTGCACCCGGCTCGAACCGGGATAGAACGTCTCGCCCCTGGCCTCGGTGGCCGCGCGGGCAGCGGAAACCCGGGCGCCGAGCTCTTCCAGCGATGCGGTGGGCACGGCGGGATCGTCGGCTGGAGATGACATGCGGAATCCTCCTAGGCGAGCGGGACGGACTGGCCGGCCTGGACATAGGCGTGCTCGTGCGCGAGCAGGCCGAGCAGGCTCAGCGGGATCGCGACGACGCCCGCCCATGGGGTGGCGGTCCCGGCGGCGACACCCGCCAGGGCGGCGGCCGCGGCCACGGCGGCCAGCCCCGGCCAGAAGAACCGGGCGTAGCGTCCGCCGGTCATGGCGTGGGCGGCCAGGCGGGCGTGCTCGGTCGGGTGCGGCACCGTGATTTCGCCGGCTACGAGCAGCACGTGGGCGACCGCGCCCGCCGCGAGCAGCACCTCCGTGCCGGTCACCGCGGCGTGCGGGCTGAGCCAGTCCGCGAACGGGAGAATGGCGGCGGCCCCGGCGACCACCGCCTGGACGGCGAGGTGCGGGGCCAGCAGCGGGCTCTGCCACAGGTCCCTGGCTTTCGCCTGGGCGAACAGGTAGGCGGTGTAGCAGGCGGTGCCGAGCGCCAGCGGTATCGCGAACCCGGCGGCCACCTGGCGGACGGCTACCGCCCCGGCCAGCCCGCCGATCAGGTACAGCGCGGCGGCGCCTCCGTAGCCGCCGATGATGACCGATCCGCGCACCAGCCAGCTGCTCCAGTGGTGCCGGGTGAAGATCAGGTAGAACCGGAACGGGTGCTTCAGGTCCCAGATCAGCAGCAGGCCGGTCAGCCCGAGGAACGCCAGCGCGATCAGCGGCGCCGCCCACCTGCCGGCGTTGTCGCCCCAGGACATCCGCCCGGCCAGGATGAGCAGCAGCGGGACGAGCAGGCCGCCGGAGGACAGGCCCTTGGTCCAGGTGTACAGGCTGACCCGCCAGCCCCACGGCGCGTGGTGGCCGATGTCGTAGGACAGCAGCGCCTCGGCGCTGGAGTTGCCGCCGCCGGGATGGCCGGCGGCCACATGACCGGGATCGTGGTCCCCGCCCTGCGTGGCCCACGCGTACAGGCCGCCGTCGGGCTGCCGGGCGGCCAGCGGGTCGAGCGTGGCCTGCGTGGCGCCCTTGTAGAAGAGCCCGGGCCTGGTGCCCTTCTCCGGCCGCCGTACGGCGACCGGCTCCCGGTTGACGATCTCGGCGACCTTCGAGGACGGGTCGTTCAGGTCGCCGACCAGGATCGCCTGCGTGGGGCAGACGGTGACGCAGGCCGGCTCCAGGCCGACGTCCAGGCGGTGGGCGCACATGTTGCACTTCTCCGCCGAGTTGTCTTCCGGGTTGATGAAGATGGCGTCGTAGGGACATGCGGCGATGCACGCCTTGCAGCCGATGCAGATGTCCTTGTCGAAGTCGACGATGCCGTCCTCGCGCCGGTGCATCGCCCGCGTCGGGCACGCGGATACGCAGGGCGCGTCCGTGCACTGGTTGCACCGGGTGACCTGAAACGCCCGCCGGGCTTCGGGGAAGGTTCCGGTCTCGACCGACTTCACGTAGGTGCGGGTCACCCCGAGAGGCACCTCGTTCTCGCTCTTGCAGGCTGTCGTGCACGCATGGCAGCCGATGCAGCGGTCCTGGTCGAGCACCTTCACCCAGCGCTGCAGCTGATCATTCGGTACTGGCACACTTGCACGCTACGTTGAGCTAATTGACTGTCGCTAGTCGTGATCTGCCTATGATCTCATAAGGGGGCCTTATGAGACGCGAGGTTGAGCAGGCGCCTGGCCAGCGGGGCCAGGGGCCTGTCCGACGGCCACACGGCTCGCAGCGCGCGGGACAAGTCGATGCCCTCGGCCTGGACGGGAACCAGGCGCCCGGCGTCCACGTCTTCGGTGACCGCGAGCGCGCTGAGGACCGCGGGTCCTTCGCCGCGCCGGGCGGCGGCCAGGATCGTGGCCGTGGATCCGAGCTCCAGCCATGAATGAGCGCCGCCCCAGGAGCGCAGCGCCCTGTCAAGGACTTGCCGCGTGCCGGAGCCGGGCTCGCGGACGATCAGGTCAGCGGCGGCGAGTTCGGCTCCGGTCACCGGGCTCGCGCGCCGCGCCCACGGATGGCCGGGATGCACCACCACCACGAGCCGGTCGCTGCGCACGGTGACTACGGCGAGCCCGTCTTGCGGTGCCTGGCTTCCTTCCACGAACCCGACGTCGGCGCTCCCGTCGCGGACCTGGGTCAGGACCTGCGAGGAATTGGAGACCGCGACGGCGAGGATCACGTCTGGCGACTCCTGGCGGAGCGCGCTGAGCCACCCTGGCAGCAGGTATTCGGCGACGGTCAGCGACGCGGCGACACGCAGCCGGGCGTCCTCCTCGGCGGCCAGCGCGGTCACGCCCGCCATCAGCGCCCGCATTTCGCGCAGGACCCGGCGCGCCATCACCGCGACCTGTTCGCCTGCCGGCGTGAGCGTCGTGCCCGCGCGGGAGCGTCGCAGCAGCCTGATGCCCAGCACCCGCTCCAGCTGGGTCATGCGCTGGCTGACCGCCGGCTGCGACATGCCGTGCCGGGTAGCGGCCCGTCCCAGGCTGCCGAGCTCCGCGATGGAGTCGAGAAGCTCCAGCGCGATCAGGTCGGGCGCGGACGAGGACGTCATAGGCCAACGTTAAGCCAAACCAACCCCGCGGACCCTCCGCCGCGAACCCGGGCGGCCCCTGGCTGCCGTGCGCTGAAGTTCGCCCTTGCGCTCTGGCCGCACGGTCTAGCCGATGTCCTGGGAGACTTCCCAGACATGACCGGCGGGGTCGGCGAAGCTGGCGGTGCGCATCCCCCATGCCCGGTCCACGGGCCCGTTGAGCAGCGTCACGCCGCGCACAGCCAGCTCAGCGCAGGCCGCGTCCACATCGTCGACGAACATGGCGAGCACGAACCGTGCCCCTGCCCCGGGGTCCGCGATCGGCGTCGGCGTGATGAGGTCAGGAGCGGAGGGTGCGGCGGTCAGGGAGACAATGATGTTCTCGAGCTTGAACACCGCGACGGTCTCGTCCTCGAATGCCATGGGCAGGCCGAGGACCTTCTGGTAAAAGGACTTGGTTCCGGCCAGGTCCTCGGCGAACAGGTTGATGACGTCGACGCGCTTGAATGAAAGGTTCATGTCAGCTGTGACGAGGCCCCGGGCCTGAACTCATCGAGGCTCAGGCGCGCGACGGCTCGTCAGGAGTTAACGGCGGCTCGTTAAGAGTTCACGGCGACTCGCTAAGATCGCCGTCATGAAGCGTGCGATCGATGTCGGGCCGTTCGGGGAGTTGGCCGATCCGCGGGTGGTAGCCCGCCTGGCGGCCCGGGCGGAGGAGCGGGGCTGGGACGGCTTCTTCGTCTGGGATCACATCGCCTACCGCGCGCCGGTGCGGGCCGTTGCCGA
The DNA here is from genome assembly GCA_035948445.1 of Trebonia sp. Classification (GTDB taxonomy): domain Bacteria; phylum Actinomycetota; class Actinomycetes; order Streptosporangiales; family Streptosporangiaceae; genus Trebonia. The sequence continues at coordinate 26,948 of DASZJE010000032.1, forward strand.
CCCGTGGGTGACCCTGGCCGCGGTGGCCTGCGCCACGTCCCGGGTACAGATCGGGGCGATGGTCACCCCGCTTTCCCGCCGCCGGGTGCAGAAGGTGGCCAGGGAGACGGCCACGCTGGACCTGCTCAGCTCCGGCCGGCTCATTTTCGGGGCCGGGCTCGGCAGCACGAGGAACAACGAACTGGAGCCGTTCGGGGAGGTGACCGACCCGCGTGAGCGTGCCCGCCTGCTCGACCAGGGCCTGGATGCCCTGTCCGGGTACTGGGCGGGCGAGTTCGAACCGGTCCCGGTGCAGCGTCCCAGGCCTCCGGTATGGATAGCGGGGGAGTGGCCCAACCGGCGGCCGGTGCGCCGGGCGCTGCGCTGGGACGGCCTGTTCCCCATCGGCCTGCCCGGCCCCGGCGCGGTGGCCGAACTTGCCGCCGAAATCCGCCAGGCCCGTCCCGGTGATCCGTTCGACCTGATCACGGAACTGCCCCCGGACACCGACCTCGGGCCGTGGGAGCGGGCGGGCCTGACCTGGGCGCTCACGCGCTTCGACCTGCAGCCCGCCGAGGCGACGGTGCGGGCCGTGATCGACGCCGGCCCGCGCTGAGTTATCTCCGGCGCGGATAGCCGTAATCCCGACATCATCGCCTAGCCAGGGAAACGCCCCTGCTTCCTTCCTGTTGAACAGTTGCAGCGGGACGGAGTCACGCTTCCGCCACTGATATCGGCGGGTGAAGCACAGGGGGAGCATTATGGCGCGGCTGTCGGTCGTCGTGGCAGGCGGGTCGCTGGTCGGACTCGCGACGGCAGTAGCCCTGGGGCGGGCGGGCGTGCGCGTCGATGTTGTCGAGCGTTCCGCGCAGCTGCTGGCAGAACACGGCTCCGGACTCGGCGTCGACCGGGGACTGCTGGGGCAGGTACTGGGCGACCGTGCAACGCCGAACCTGCCGGTCATCGCGGAACCGGGCCGCGTGTCGGCGAACTGGCGGGATGTGTACGGGACGCTGCGCACGCACGCCGAACGGACCCGCGGAGTCACTATCCACGACGGTGTCATGGTGAGCGGGACAGCCGCGACGCGCGAGCGCGCTGTCGTCGATTTCGCGGACGGCGGCTCGATGACCGCGGACGCCGTCATCGGCGCCGACGGGTACCGGTCGCTTGTCCGGCGGCAGGTTGACCCGGCCAGGCCCGACGCTACGTATGCCGGTTACCTGCTGTGGCGAGGCGTGCTGGACGAGCGTGACATCACCGCCGACCCTGACCTTGGCAGGCGCACGGTCGCCATCGCTCTCGACCGCGGCATCCAGGTGTTCACCCAGGGCGGCCGTTACCTGGTGACCTATCCCGTTCCCGGTTCCGACGGCGGGACCGGAACGGGCCAGCGTCGGCTCAGCTGGAACTGGTACTGGCCGGCGCCGGCGGATGCTCCGCCGTGGTCCGGGCGTCCGCGAACGGTCCTGCCGGACGAGGTCGATCCGGATCTCGCGGCCAGGGTGGCCAGGGCGGCGGACGTATGGCCGTTCCCGTGGCCGCGGCTGATGGAACTGACCGTGCGGCGGCGCAGGCTCTTCGCCAACGCCATCTACGAGTACCTGCCCGCCAGGCTGGCCAGCGACCGGGCCGTGATTGTCGGCGACGCCGCGCATGTCGCAACGCCGATGACAGGCGCGGGCCTGGTCAACGGATTCCGCGACGTGCTGGCGCTGACCAGGGAACTAGCCCGCGCCGATGGCCCGGAAGATGTTCCCGCGACCTTGCGACGGTATGAAGGGATCAGGCTCGGCCCGGCCCGCGACCTCGCCCAGCAGAGCATGTGGTGGAGCGCACGGTTCCGCTCCGCGGCCGTCGACGTCACCTAGCGAGCCGCCGCGAGGTATCTCGCTGAGTCACGCGCCGCGCGGATCACGGCGTCCAGGTCGTCACGGACGAGCCGTCCGTCGCGCTTGACCAGATGACCGTCGACGAGGACGGCTTCCACGTTGCCGGGATGGGCGGCCGAAACCACCGCGCCGACCGGGTCGTGCAGTCCGGCCATGTTCAGGGCGTCCGTGCTCACGACGACAATGTCCGCTCGCTTGCCGGGGCGCAGCGACCCGATGGCGTCTGCCATCCCTAGTGCGGTCGCGCCGCCAAGCGTCGCCATGCGCAGCACATCGGCGGCCGTAACCGGGCCTGCGCCGCCCTGCCTGCCGGTCAGCAGCGCCGCGCGCATCACCGAGAACATGTCGCCGGACACCGTGGGAACGACGTCAACGCCGAAGCCGCACGCGATGCCTGACCGGAGCACCCGGCCGACTAGCGGCGGGCCGTGTCCCATCTGGGCCTCGACAGCGGGCGCGATAGACATCCCCGCACCGGAACTGGCGATAAGGCCAAGCTCGTCGTCGCCGAGCGTGTTCCCGTGCACGAAGAGGATGTCCTCGCCGAGCAGGTCCTGGTCGCGGAGCAAGCGCACGGGCCCTCGCCCGGCGCCCAGGTGGATCGTGATGCGCAGGCCGAGTTCACGGGCGAGCCGCCAGTCCGCTCTTACGTCCCCGGCGCGTGAGTAGGACGGTCCCGGGGGAGCGAGCGCCATCGTGACGAGCTTGTCGTCGCCGGCGAAGTAGCGGTGACGGATTCGCCGCACCTCCGCGGGCGCGGCCGAGAAGCCGTACCCGTAGCCGAAGACGGCGCGGATGCCGGCGGACAGCAGGCCCGCGACCGCGGCGTCGCTGTGACCGGGCGTGTTCTGGATGGAGGAGAAGTCCAGGAGGGTGGTAATGCCCGCGTCGAGGCATTCCAGCGCGCCCGCCAGGTTGGCGATGTGCACATCCTCGGGACGAAACCGCGGGGCGAAACCGCCGAGCACCAGGCTGGCGTACTCACCGAGGTCGGCGTCGACCGCGACGGCGCGCAAGACGGCTTGCCAGGTGTGCCGGTGGGTGTCCACGAATCCGGGCAGGACGATCCGGTCAGTGGCATCCAGGATCGCGGCTCCCGCGGCGGGCAGATCCGGCCCGACAGCGGCGACTGTGCCGTTCTCGACAAGCACGTCCGTGTCCGGCCGCACGACGATGCCGGGCTCGGTGTCGATCACGCAGCCGCGGCGCAGCAGCAGCCGATCAGGCGTCGTCGCCGGGCCTGCCACGCTCATCTGACAAATCTAGCCTCCCCGCTGGAGCGGCCCGCCACCGCCGGAACTACTCGCCCGGCGAGGTCGTCGCCCGGCGGCGGCGGGCCAGGTACCACGGACTGCCTGACCCATTACGTGGGGTACGGTTCCCCGGTGCTTATCTTCCTTCCGCCCTCGGAGACCAAGGCCTGCCCGGCCGGGACGGCCCCGGTCGAAATGGATTCCCTGGTGCTGCCCGAACTCGCGCCGACCAGGACCGGACTGCTGAAGGCACTGGTCACGCTGGCCCGCGGACGGAAGTCGACCGCCCTGGCGGCGTTGGGCCTGAGCGAGAGCCAGGCGAGTGAACTGGCTCACAACCGGGAAATCGGCTCAGCGCCCGCCGGCGTGGCGGCCGAGGTGTACACCGGCGTGCTGTACGACGCGCTCGACTTGCCTGGCCTGCATCGCCAAGGCATCGTGACGGACCATCTGCTGATCTTCTCGGGGCTGTGGGGAGTGCTCCGGCCGAGTGACCGGATCCCGCACTACCGTTGCTCCGCGGGGGTGAAGCTGCCCGCCGTAGGGTCCGTGTCGGCCGCGTGGCGGAATGGGCTGCGCTGTCCCCTTGCCGCGCACGTCGGCGACAGGCTGGTGGTGGACCTGCGGTCGGGCGCGTACTCCAGGCTGTGGGTGCCCGGAGCCAACGCGGTCACCGTGCGGGTGCTGCACGAGCGGGAAGTCGGCGGCGTCGTCAAGCGTTCCGTCGTTTCGCACTTCAACAAGGCGACGAAGGGACGGCTTGCCCGGGCGCTGCTCGAATCGGGACAGCTGCCGCGCAAGCCGGACGAGTTCATCGACGTGGTGCGCGCTCTGGGCTACACGGCCGAACCGGGCCCCGGGGGCACAGGCCCGGATGCCCCGACGGCACTGGACATCGTGGTACGCGCACTCTGACCGGTCGACGTGCGGCGGGCAGCGAACCCTCGCCACTCATCGGGCCCGAAGGTGAGCACCGCGCCTGCGCAGTTCTTGGTGTCCCGCACCAGGATCGTCTCGCCGGAGCCGCCGACCTCAACGCAGTCACTGCCGTTGCCGCCGCTGTGAGTCGATTTGCGCCACGTCGTCACGAAGTGATCTGTTCCTTCCATTGCTGCGCCGCTTCCTCAGGCATAGTTAGGAAAGCGGTGGGGGAGGGTCTTCACGGGACAGGATCGCCTGACGCTGCATCCGGCCCTCGACTCGCTCTTTTACGACATCGTCGGTCGTCTCGGGGTACGCCTTCATCAGCGCCCGCGCGTACTCCCTGACCTGGAACAGGCCGGGAACCAGCGAATGCTGGAACGTCTTGATCAGCCGGGCGGCTGCCTCGTGCGTCTGGAACGGCCGGAACCCGGTCGAGAACGGGATGCCCCGCATCCGCCGCTCATGCCGGGCCAATGTCCCCGGAGTCCCGAACACCTCATCTGACGAGCATCTTCGCGCCAGTTCGGGCTGCGTCAGCCGTTGAACCGGCCCAGTCGGGCGGGCATCAGGATCTGGGCGCTTCGGCGGATCGGAGATCCACGGCTCCGGCCGACTGACGGAGAGAGGCATAAGAGAGGCGGAGACGGGAATCGAACCCGTGTACAGGGCTTTGCAGGCCCTTGCCTAAGCCACTCGGCCACTCCGCCAAAGGAGCGTGATCGAACCCGCGACCAAACCTGCCGCCGAGTCGCGCCTCCGAGCGGACGACGGGATTCGAACCCGCGACCCTCACCTTGGCAAGGTGATGCTCTACCCCTGAGCCACGTCCGCACAGTCGATCCGAAGATCAACTCCGGTCCGAGGACCGGTTCTTCGCCTTCCCGGGCTTCCCCGTTCTGGCGACATGGAGAACATTACTCGATCCTGGCGGATGCGCAAATCGGATCGGCCAGACCGTGCAAGACAACCCTTCCCCCGAACGTTCCCTGGTCCCCGCGGTCGATAAACATCCAGTTCAGCGGGGTCATGAGGAGTCACCACGTCCCGTTCGGGGGAAAGGGTCCTGATGCTAGCGCGGCAGGAGTGAGCAGCATCCGATGCGAGGAGAGTCACAGTGACTGTCGTTGGCGGCAACCGCCGCCACGGGTGCATGCGCAGCTCGCCTGACGCGGAGAGCGAAGAAAGACCGCCGCCCGGAACGACAGGCGGCGGCGCGGGGCGCGGTTCATCCCGGCCCCCTGCGAGGGGCGGGCCGGGAGAGATCCGACGGGACTAACCCAGGCTGTCTGAAGTAGTCAGGATGCCTGGCGGAGCAGGTTGGCGACCTCGACCTCGACGTCGACGTGGTTGCTTTCCTCGCCGATCGGGACGATCTGGTGCGTACGACGAAGGAAGTCCGAAATTTCCTTAATTGGTGCTTCGAAATGTGCCTGGCCGAATGGCGAGGAAAGTTCGATGTTCAGCACGATGCCCGGCAGCCCGTCCTGGGATCCGGCCGACGGCCACACCTTGACGTCGCCGAGGCCCTCCTCGCCCTCGATGCCCGCAGACAGCAGGTCCCGCGCGAAGATCCACTCGACTGGCTCGTCCAAGCCGACGTGGAACGCGATGCGGATGGCGTAGGGATCCTCTTTGGAGTAGTAGAGGCTAGCCACCAGCGGCACGATCGTCTGCTGGGGAACGACGAGCCGTAGTCCGAGTTCGGCCGAAACCGTGCTGCTGTTGTTCATCGTGCGCAACCTTCTCACTGGGTCCCGTTTTCCGGGCTCTGTTGGGCGGACGGCTCCCGGCAGACGACGAAGGTCAATACGGAGCGTTAAGGAGTAGATTGTCCCGTTGCTGCCGTTTGCGGTTTTTCGTCGCCCGAGAGCTCGCAGGGGGCCGTCACGGTATCCGTCCTGTTCGCATACCGTTTGTTGTTGAACAGCGGGTTGTGGGTGTAGTGTTCCTGCGTATCGATTGCATGACGTGTGACCTTGGTCGCATCCCGCTACCCATCGAAGGTCTGCGGCTGCGTGCCGGTGGAGCTAGGCGCGATGAGATCGTTATCCGCTGCTATCGATTGCATTGCTCAGAGTAGTCAACGTTGACCCACCTATGCAAGAGCATACGCATCTTCCCGTGCGACTGCACGTGCATCTCTAGGCGTCTCAGCGTAACCACGGCCACCGCAGGCCGCAAAATGCGCTACGCTGTTCACAGCTGAGGGCGATTGGCTCAGCGGTAGAGCGCTGCCTTCACACGGCAGAGGTCACTGGTTCGATCCCAGTATCGCCCACCCAGTTCAAGGCCGGTTCACCGCCTCGCGCGGAGAGCCGGCCTTTGTGGTTCCCGGGCCCGCGGGAACAGCGGCGGATACCGGGCGACATATATAGATTGTAATTAGTCGACTACATTAAGCTATAGGTGTGACGGGGCCTGTGGTGCCCGGCTCCATCGCTGCGGGGGTTGACTCCCGTACCAGGGCACGGGGACACAGTTGGGGACGGCTTATGCGCGCACTGTGGGGTTATCACGCCGGCACCGCTCATCGCGGCGGCGCCTGGGCCCGTCATCGCGGCGGCGCCTGGGCCCGCTGGCGCGGCGGCGCCGCCGCGGTCGCCGCCGCGGTCGCCGCGGTCGCGCTGTCGCCGTCGGCCGGAGCGGTGCCCGCGCTGTCGCTGTCGGACCGAGCGGTGCCCGCCTGGTCGGCGGGCGGTTACGCCGTGACCGCCACCATCCCCGTAGGCACCTACCCGTTCGGGGTGGCGGCCGACCCCGCCGCCGGGACCGTCTACGTGACCAACGTCAACGCTGCCACGGTATCGGTGATCGACGCGGCCACGAACACCGTGAAGGCCACCATCCCCGTTGGCTCCGGCCCGTTCGGGGTGGCGACCGACCCCGCCGCCGGGACCGTCTACGTGACCAACTACGCCGCTGGCACGGTGTCGGTGATCAGCGTGGCCACGAACACCGTGATCGTCACCATCCCCGTGGGTCCCTACTCGTACGGGGTGGCGGCCGACCCCGCCGCCGGGACCGTCTACGTGACCGACTACAACACGGGCACGGTATCGGTGATCAACGCGGCCAGTAACACCGTGCAGGCCACCATCCCCGTGGGCTCCGGCCCGCGCGGGGTGACGGCCGACCCGGCCACCGGGACCGCCTACGTGACCAACGTCAACGCTGGCACCGTGTCGG
>DASZJE010000033.1:0-30990 GCA_035948445.1 Trebonia sp.
CGGTAAAAATGCGAGCGCGGCCCGGGCGGGCATCGAGCCTGCCGCGGACCGCGCTAGCGGAGCCTTAGTCCAGGTAGTCGCGGAGGACCTGGGACCGGGAGGGGTGACGGAGCTTGGACATCGTCTTGGACTCGATCTGGCGGATGCGCTCGCGGGTCACGCCGTAGACCTTGCCGATCTCGTCAAGGGTCTTCGGCTGGCCGTCGGTGAGGCCGAACCGCATGGAGACCACGCCGGCTTCCCGCTCCGACAGCGTGTCGAGCACCGAGTGCAGCTGTTCCTGCAGCAAGGTGAACGACACCGCCTCGCCAGGCTGGATCGCCTCGGAGTCCTCGATGAGGTCACCGAATTCGCTGTCGCCGTCCTCGCCGAGCGGAGTGTGCAGGGAGATCGGCTCGCGGCCGTACTTCTGCACCTCGATGACCTTCTCCGGGGTCATGTCGAGTTCCTTGGCCAGCTCCTCCGGGGTGGGCTCGCGCCCGAGGTCCTGGAGCATCTGGCGCTGCACGCGGGCCAGCTTGTTGATGACCTCGACCATGTGCACCGGGATGCGGATCGTGCGGGCCTGGTCGGCCATCGCCCGGGTGATCGCCTGCCGGATCCACCAGGTGGCGTACGTGGAGAACTTGTAGCCCTTGGTGTAGTCGAACTTCTCGACGGCACGGATGAGGCCAAGGTTGCCTTCCTGGATCAGGTCCAGGAACAGCATGCCGCGGCCGGTGTACCGCTTGGCCAGGGATACGACCAGCCGGAGGTTGGCCTCCAGCAGGTGATTCTTGGCGCGGCGGCCGTCCTCGGCGATCCACTCGAGGTCGATGCGCTGGTCGGGCGTGAGCGCGGAAGCGCCCTCGGCGAGCTTCTCCTCGGCGAACAGGCCGGCCTCGATCCGCTTGGCGAGTTCGACCTCCTGCTCGGCGTTGAGCAGCGGCACCTTGCCGATCTGCTTCAGGTAGTCCTTGACCGGGTCCGCGGTGGCGCCGGCCACGGCCACCTGCGCGGCGGGCAGGTCGTCGTCATCGTCGCCGAAGACGAAAATCTCATCGTCGCCGATAGCGCCTTCGCCGACGGCGGCGGCGGGCTGCTCGGCGGCACTCGCGGCCTTCGGCTTAGGTTCGCTGTCCTCGTCGCCGTCGCCCTCCTCCTCGGAGGGTTCTTCGGTGAGGGCCTCGTCTGACAGGGTCTCGTCCGACAGGGTCCCGCCGGCCGCGTCCTCAGACAGGTCCGGCGAGTCGACGATCTCCAGATCCGCGCCGAGATCGTCATCGTCCTCGCCGAGGTCGTCGAAGTCCTCGAGGTCGACGGCCTCGTCAAGGTCCCCCGTGGCGTCGAGTGCCACGACCGCGAGTTCGGCAGGGCCGTCCTGGGGGGGAACCGCCGGGCTGGGAACCGCCGACAGTTCGTCGCGTGCCTTCGCGGCGCCGGCGCTGCCCGCCCCGCCACCGGATCGGCCCGCTCGCTTAGGACCGCGGCCATTGCCGACGGCCGCGGATGGCACCTGCTGTGCCGTTATCCCCTCGGGCATGCTGTCGCTCCCGCGCTCGGGTACCCGCGAATCTCCCGCAGACCCGGACGGCCTTGCGCGCTTACGCGCCGCAGAGTTGGCAGCGGTCACCACCACGGTCACCTCTTCCTTCGCTGGGTAGCTTGGCTGAGCTGCATACGCATAGCGATAATCTGGCCCTCCCGCGAGGGTCTTGACGCCTGGACCGTGCGCGGAAGCAGGCTTCCCGTCTTCGTAGGTGACTTTGACATCGACCCGCCTGCCTCCTCCTTCTCACCACCATAAGTGGCGTCTGAGAGTGCCTTGTACGCGCAGGCGGCGCATCGCCTCACCACTGGTCCCCAACACCCGCCAGTCCGGCCGTCGGTGCTGTCGACCCACCTGGTACGTGCATGACCAGCACGGTCACGTCGTCATCCTGCTCATGGCCGGCGAGCATATGGTCTAGCAGGAACTGAAGCAACTGATCCGGCTCGCTGAGCAAGTGCTCCGGCGCGTTCGCCGCCACCCGCGTCAGCTCGTCGAGACCCGCGTCGAGCCCTCGGACGCGGTTCTCCACCAGGCCGTCGGAATAAAACACAGCGGTGCTGCCCGGCGGCAGCCGGAAGGCGTGCTGGCGGCGCGGGCTGGCCCAGCCGAGGGGCGTGCCCGCCTCGGCCTGGTCGAGCACCGGCGGCGCGCCGGGAGTGAGCAGCAGGGTCGGCAGGTGACCCGCGTTCCCGGCCTGACCCTCACCCGTCTCCGGGTCAATGACCAGGTAGGTGATCGTGGTGACCTGCTCCTCGAGTTCCGTGGCGGTGAACAGCCGGTCGAGCCCGGCCAGGACCGCCGCCGGGCGCGGGTCGGTGAGGGCCAGCGCGCGCAGGGCGTTGCGGACCCTGCCCATCCCCGCCGCCGCCTGCAGTCCCTTGCCCATGACGTCCCCGACCGTGACGGCCAGCCGCCGGTCCGGGAGCCGGAACACGTCGTACCAGTCGCCGCCGATCTCCATGTTCCGCGTGACCGGCAGGTACCGCGCCTCCAGCGTCAGGCCCGGAATCACGGGCAGCTTGTCGGGCAGCAGGCTGCGCTGGAGCGTCTCGGCCGTCGTGTGCTCCCGCTCATACATCTCGGCCCGTTCCACGGCGAGCGCGCACTGCCCGGCGAGCGCCTCGAGGAAGACCCGCTCCTCCTCCGTGATCCGGCGCGGCCGGCTGAAGGAGAACCGCAGCGCGCCCAGCGGCGCGCCGGCCGCGAGCAGCGGCAGGCCCACCCAGGACCGCTCGTCGCCCGTGTCCGCGAAGCCGGGGCTCCCGTCACCGTCGAACTGCCGCCGCAGTTCGTCGGGGTCCGCGATCAGGACCGGACGACGTGTCGCGATGGCCCGGGTCATCACGCTCGGGGTGTCCAGCGTCAGCCGTTCCCCGGCCGCGTCCGGCCCGACGGGGGCAAGCCCGTCGGAGTTGACCACGCGCAGCCGCAGGGTCTCCGCGTCCAGCAGCGCCACGGCCGAGCGCAGCGCCCCGATCGCGGTGCGCCCCACCTCGGTGATGACCTCGACGACCTGCTCCACGGTCAGCGCCTCGGCGAGCATGGAGGTGGCCTGCTGCAGCCGCGCGGTGCGCAGCGCCGCCGCCGACAGCTGCTCGGTCAGCCTGCCCCGCATCTCCTCGGCCTCGCGCTGGCTCGTCACGTCGGTGCAGGCGCCCACCCACTCGGCGATCCGCCCGTCACGCTCGATCGGCACGGCGCGGATGTCGTAGTGCCGGTAGGCGCCGCCGCGGGTCTTCATCCGGCACCGGTCGTCGAAGATGCGCCCGGTGCGCAGGCACTCCCGCCAGGATGCCTCAATGCGCTCGCGGTCATCGGGGTGCGTCGACTCCAGCCATCCGTCACGGAGGAACTCCTCCTCGGACTGCCCGGTGATCCAGCGCCATTCGGCGGAGTCCTCGGTCATCCGCCCCGCGGGCGAGGCGACCCACACGACCTGGGCGCCGCCCTGGACGAGCGCCCGGTAACGCTCCTCGCTGCGCCGCAGCGCCTCCTCGGCGGCGCGCAGCGGCCCGCCTACCACGATGGAGAGCCCGGCGCCGCACACGCCGCCGTCCGGACCGTGGACGGGGTACCAGTTGAACACCCACGGGCCGCGCAGGGCGCCGTCCGCGAGGGACTCTCCCTCTTCCGGCGAACCCGTGCCGGGCGAACCTGTACCGGGCGAACCCGTGTCGAGGGAACCACTGCCAGGGGAACCACTGTCGGGGGAATCACTGCCAGGGGAACCACTGCCGGGGGAATCACTGCCGGGGGAATCACTGCCGGGGGAACGACTCTCGGGAGAACCACTGCCGGGCGAGCTCGCGTTCGATCCCGCGCCGGAGGAGAACATCTCGGTGGCGGGCCTGTCCTCGCTGATCACCCTGCGCAGCGCCTCCTCGGCGCGCGCGGCGTCGACCGCGGGCCATACCGCCGCGGGCGCTTGCCCGGGAAACGCGGCCTCATCGCGGCCGTACATCCGGGCGAGCGAGGGGTTGACCCAGACGAACCGCATGTCAGTGCCGAAATAAGCCATCCCGGCGGGTGAATCGCGCAGCATCGCGCGCGGGAGCCAGGAACCGGATGCTTCCAACCAGCCCTCCCGCTGCTCGGGCGCGGACGTGTCGGCGCTCATACCGAGTACCAACCTACCGCGCGGGCGCCTGCCACCGGCGGCTCCTTCCTGCCAACACCCAGATTAAGGGTGCCACAAACCGGGTATATATGGTGCCACCTAACGGCAGTTAACCCCTTTCATTTCTGGCCGACGGCTGACTCCATGCGACACATCCTCCGATCACGGCCATCACGGCGGCACAATCGTGCCAGCATGGGTAGATTCTCCTACAGCGGATAACGTGCTCACCCGCTGACCGCCACGACGACGGCAGCCGGGCGCAGAACGTAGCGTCAACATGTTCAGATTCGGAGAGGCTATCAGGGTGAGCCCGCAAAGCCCACGTCGCAGGCAGTCCGGCGGCCAGGAACCGCCTGACGCGCTGTTTCGCGAGCTGCTGCACGCGTCGCGCGAGCTGCTCGCGGTCCGCAGCCCGCTGGACGCCGAGCTCATGGTCAGCGAACTGCTCGGCACGTGGTGGAGCCAGCGGCGACTCGGCGGCAGCGAAGCGGGCGTCGAGCAGCTCATCGGTGACGGACTCGTCGCCTACGCGGCGGGGCAGCGCTCCCCTGCCGCTCTCGCCCTGTTGTCCGGGATCGCCTGCCTGGGCACGGCACGGCAGGCCGCCTCCGCCGAGCAGGCCGCCATCGACATGCTGGACGCCGGCGTGCGGGCACCCGCGTGGTCGGGCTACCTCGGCGCCGTGGCCCCCGCCGAGTGCTACATCAACCCCGATAAATGGGGCGACCAGGACGAAATCATCTGCGTGTTCAGCTACGACGGCGAGGAACCACACGCCCTCGTCTGCGTCATCGACTGGGACGCCGACGGCATGCTGCGCGACGGGTGGGTGACCTCCCGCGTCGATAAGCTGCTCGACCACTGCCGCCAGGCGAGCACCGACCGCAGCGGCGACGCCGCCTTCAGGCCGATCGACCCGCCGCAGGCCAGGCAGCTGCTCCAGGCCGCGCTCAACGCCACGGACTCCGCCGAGGACCCGCCGGTCAGCGAGTCCTTCGCCTCCTACCACGCCTTCGTCCGGGCGCGCATCCGCATCCTGCCGCCGATGCCGAAGCGCGCCTCGCGCGCCCACAAGCGCCCCTGGACCAGGGAGCGGCGCGCGCTGATCGCCGCCGAGTTCCTCGCCTCCGACGAGGCGGAGGACCTGTCGGACCGGCGCGCGGCCAGCCGGTGCGCGGACCGCATCATCGACTTCGGCTGCGACCGTGACTCCGGGCAGCCCGAGCGGATGAGCCCGCAGAAGGTGAAGAAATTCCTGCTGGACTGGGTTCCCCGGCGCGTGATGCTGTCGTCGGCCGACCGCGAGGCGCTGCCGCACGTGCTCGTTGCCTGGATCCGCTGGGCGGGGCGCCGCCGCGGGCTCGCCGAGGCGGACATCCGCGAGACACAGGATGCCGTTTTCAACTCGATAGCGGAATTTGCCCTGATTTATCGCGACTTCTCCGAATTCGGGCTTGATTACGACCTAGTGGTGCGGCTGCTCCCGGATTCCGATCTCGAGGCGCTACCGCGCCGCGCGTTCGCTTTCCCGATCCTCGAAGGCAGGCACGGCGGCGTCGACCTGTCCAAGCTCGACCCCGAGGATCCCAACGACCGCAGGCTGCTGCTGGCCGCCGACCACGACACCCGCACCGGCAGTCCGAGTGCCGCGGGCGTCGGCCGGCACATCGACCAGCACCTCGCGATCGCGGACCGGCTCTGGCGCGGCGTGCCGCCCGTGCTCTGGCAGGCGGCGCAGCAACTGCTCGACACCGGCGAGGACCGTCACCTGGTGCTGCACGCGCTCATGGAGGCGCTCGAGGCCGCCGGGGACGACGAGAAGGAATTCGAGGCTACCCTCCGCGCGCTGGCGAACGGCCTCGACGACAACGAACTCGACGGCTTCGAGCCATAGGGGCCCCGCGAGCCAAAGGGCGCGGCGAAAGCGGCCCGGAGGCGAGCGGGGGAGGATTAGCGGGACTCAGGCGAGTTCCGCACAGGCACACCGCACGTCCGCGGCGGTGAGGGTGGTGAGATCCTCGGCGGTCGCGGACTCCCCGAGCCGCACGACACGCACGTCCCGGCAGGCGCAGGCCCGCTCGAACAGGGAGCGGGCGAAGCGGCCGTTGCCGAGGTCGTCGATGCGCCCGGCAGCTTCGGCGGCGGCGAAGGTCTCGCCGAGCGCGAGCTCCGCCGCGGAGTCGAATGTGTCGCCCGACTGCTCGGCGTGCAGCACCGCGATCCGTGACAGGTCCTGCGCGGTGTAGCTCGGGAACGCCACGCGCGTGCTGAACCGTGACCCCAGGCCCTGGTTGGACCGGAGAAACCGGTCCATGTCCGCCGGGTAGCCCGCCAGCACGATCACGAGGCGGTCCCTGTCGTCCTCCGCACGCTTCAGGAGCGTCGCGACCGCCTCGGCGCCGTACGGGTCGCCGCCCGAGTAGCCCTCGTTGTGCAGCGAGTACGCCTCGTCGATGAACAGCACGCCGCCGAGCGCGGAGTCGACCAGCTTGTTCGTCTTTATCGCGGTGGACCCCAGGTGCTCGCCGATCAGGTCGGCACGGTGCGCCTCGATGACCTCGGGCCTGACGAGCAGCCCGAGCGCCGCGAAGATCCGCCCGAGGATGCGGGCCACCGTCGTCTTGCCCGTGCCCGGCGGACCGGTGAACACGAAATGCCTGGCGGGCGGCTGGCTGTGCAGTCCCTGCCGGTCGCGGAGCTTCGCCACGCGCAGCTGTGCCGCGATCGCGCGAACCTGCTGTTTGACCGGGTCCAGCCCGATGAGCTCGTCGAGCTCGGCGATCGCGCTTTCCAGCGTCGGCGTGTCCTCGTAGCCGCGCAGCCGAGACGTCAGCTCCGCGAACCCCTTCTCCAGGTCCGGGCCGCCGATCGTGATCAGGTCCTCGGCCCTGGGATCCCCGAAGGTCCCCATCACCCGCACATCCCGCGCCTGCCCGGCCTTCTCCAGCAGCGTGCGGACGAACCGGCCGTTGCCGAGCTCGTCGGTGATCCGCCGCCGCCCGGTACCCTCGAACATCTGCCAGAGCACCGGGCGGGCATCCGGCCCGAGCGCCTCGCCCTTGCCGCGCAGTTGCAGGTCGGCGAGCGCCATCATCTCTTCCGGCGAATACGTGGGGAACCGGATCCGCGTCGCGAACCGGGACGCGAGCCCGGGATTGGTGGCCAGGAACGCCTCGGTCTGCTTCTCGTATCCGGCGAGGATGATAATGAGGTTCTCGCGGTCATCCTCGGCGCGCTTGAGGAGCGTCTGCACCGCTTCGATGCCGAACCGGTCGGACTGCCCGTCACCCTCGTTGACCAGGCTGTAGGCCTCGTCGATGAACAGCACGCGGCCGAGCGCGCGGTCGATCAGCTCGTTGGTCTTGATCGCGGTCGCGCCCAGGTACTCCCCTACCAGGTCGCTGCGCTGCGCCTCAACGACGTCGGGCACTTCCAGCAGCCCGAACGCGTAGAAGATCTTCCCGATCACGCGGGCCACCGTGGTCTTGCCGGTGCCGGGCGGGCCGAGGAACACGAAGTGCCGCATGGGCTTGTCGTTACTGAACCCGGCCATGGCGCGGCGGCGGGCCGCCTCGATTGACGCGGCGATCGACCGCACTTGCTCCTTGACCGGTGCGAGGCCGACCATCGCGTCGAGTTCGGCCATCGCGTCGTCGACGGAGATCTGCGGGCGCGTCGCGGGCGCCGCGGCAGCGGACTGGCGCACGGCCCGGTCGGCGTGCACCTGGGCGACGCCCTGCGCCCGCGCGCCGTGCTGCACGAGCGGATGCCCGTTGCCGGCGGCGGCGCCATCGGGGCGGTTCCCGTCCAGCGCGGCGTACCCTGCGGATCCGGCGCCGCCGGCCGCCGGACCGGCACCGCCCGCGACCGGACCCGCGGCACCCGCCGGGGGCTGCGCCGGGGGTCCGGGAACCTCACCGGGCCTGCCCTGGTACAGGTGCGGATCCTGCATCCGCTTGGCCATCCGCCAGCCGAGCGCGACGGCGGCCAGCAGCCACGCGCCGATGACGACCACGGACGAGGCCGTGCTGCCCGGCGCGAACTCCCGCATCAGCCCGGCGACGAGGATCACCGGCCACACCAGCGTCACCGCGACCGTCCGGCACGGCACGTAGGCCCTGCGCAGCGGGCCGAGGTGCGCGCATACCACGACCACCCAGGGCAGGGCGATCAGCGACCAGCGCGCGCCCGCCGACGGCGCCTGCGCCGTGCTCGAGCTGTACAGCGCGGTCAGGTAGATGATCCACAGGGCCAGCATCGCCACGTAGGCGGAGGCCATCTTGCTCCGGGACTTGCTCAAGACTGCCGCCGGTGCGAGCAGCGGGCACAGAAAGACGACCGCCCCGACAATCGGGACGATCCTGCTCGGCATTCGGATCCGTTCCAAGGCGCGCTGGACGCGATCAACAAGGGTGAGATTTCCCCGAGCCGTGGACTGGACCCTATCGTTTGGCAGCATCGCGCTCCCTCAGACGGTCGTAAGTCCTTGTATAGCGTATTGCGCGAGATCACGACAGCATGCTCCCCCGAACGCGATAAGTTGCGGTGAGGGCTACGGAGTCACCAATGTCGTTCGGGCGATGTAAAAGGGGTCTGGATGGTGGAGCGGATCGAGGCGGACCTGCTGATTCCGGGGCGGGGGAAGCCGGCGGGCGACGGGGTGGTAGTGCTGGACGGGTCGGTGATCAGCTACGCCGGGCCCGCGGCGGGGGCACCCGAGACGCCGGGCGCGAAAGTCCACCGGGTCCCGGTCGTTATGCCCGGGATGTGGGAGTGTCACGGGCACTTCATGGGCGGGCTGACCCTCGACCTGGAGCGGCAGCCGCTGGAACCGCTCGCGCTGCGGGCGGCGCGCTGCGCGCGTGACTTGCGAGCCGCGCTCGACGCGGGCATCACCTCGGTGCGGGAGGTCGGCGGGCTCGGTGTTTACCTGGCCCGGGCCGTGGCCGAGGGCACGCTTGAAGGCCCGGCGGTCTACGGCGCCGGGCAGATACTGTCGACCACCGGCGGGCACGGCGACTTGCACTCCTACCCGCTCGACTGGGTCGGCGGACACGGGCTGACGGGTATGGGGCGGCTCTGCGACGGCCCCGACGAGTGCGCGAAGGCGGTCCGCGAGCAGCTTCGCGTCAACGCGAGGATCATCAAGGTTTGCGCGTCGGGCGGCGTCCTGTCGGAGGTCGACCATCCGGTCCATCAGCAGTTCACGGACGCCGAACTGCGGGTCATCGTCGAGGTGGCCGCACTCGCGGAACGTTCAGTGGCGGCTCACTGTCACGGCAAGCCCGGGATCATGGCGGCGCTGCGAGCCGGCGTGCGCACAATCGAGCACGGCACCTACCTCGACGACGAGTGCTGCGACGCCATGCGGGAGACGGGCGCGATCCTGGTCCCGACCCGGACCATCGTCGCGAACATCCTGGCGCACAAGGACTCGGTGCCGGCGTACGCGCTTGCCAAGCTGGAGGCCATGGCCGGCCTGCAGGCGGAGGCGATCACCCGAGCGCACGAGCGCGGCGTGACGATCGCGATGGGCACCGACATCGGCGTGAGCCGGGCCGGAGCACCGGTGTCCTGGGGAACGAACGGCGAGGAACTTGACCACCTCGTGAGCCTGGGGATGTCGCCGCTGGAGGCGATCGAGGCGGCGACCGCCGGCGGGCCGTCGACCCTGGGGGCGCAGGCGCCGCTGTCCGGGCAGTTGCGCGCCGGGTACGACGCGGACGTGATCACCCTGTCGGCGGATCCGGTCGCGGACATTACCGTGCTGGCGTCGCCGTCCTCGGTCACCGGCGTGTGGCGGGAAGGCCGGCAGGTGAAGGGTGCCTTATACGGGGCAGTACAGGTCGATCTCGTCGTGCAGCGGGATGCCGTAGTCACCGGAGCGCGGGATCTCTGGCTTGACCCGCCGTGACCGGTCGACCGCGCCGCGCCGCAGGGCCGCCAGCCGGAACCCGCGCCGCTGGTAGAAGCGGAGCGCGTCGACGTTGTCGTTGGTGGTCGTGAGCATGACCTCGCGGCAGCCGCAGCGCTTGGCCTCGGCGCGGCTCGCCTCCACCAGCATGGTCCCGATGCCGGAATAGCGGTCCAGGGCGTTGATGGTGACGATCTCCAGGACGCCCGGGCGGACGTCGAAGGTGACCAGACCGACGATCCGCCCGCCCCGTTCGGCGATAAAGCCGGGGAGCAGCGCCGGGTAGAAGGTGCCGTCGTGCACGACCACCTCGGGAGCGCCCCACAGTTCGGCGGTCAGCCACTCGACCATGGGCCGGTCACCGTCATGGACTGGCCTGACAAGCACGTCCCGCAGCATCGGACCATTTTACGCAGGTGGCGGCCCCCTACAGGCTGGCGGAGCCCCGCCCGGGGGCATCCAGCAGCGCCCGGACCATCGTGCGCAGGGGTGCCGCTATCGCTTCGGGGCAAGACCGCGCCGTGCTCGGCCGACTCGTGCTGACGCCCTGAGTCCGCTTGTTTTCAGGGACCTTACGCGTCACCATTGCGTGGTGACTGACGAAACCGAGGCGCTCCTGACGGCGCTGGAGAGCCAGCGCGGGCACATTATCGGCGCTCTGGACGGACTCTCCTCCGATGACCTGCGCCGGCCGGTGCTGCCATCGGGCTGGACGCCCCTCGGCCTGGTGCGTCACCTGGCCATGGACGTCGAACGCTTCTGGTTCCGCGCCGTCGTCGCGGGCGAGACGGTGGAGCTTTGCAGCGGCGCGGAAGCGTGGCAGATCCCGCCCGGGATGCCGGACGCCGCCGTCATCGGCCTGTACCGCGACGAAATCGCCGCGGCGAACGCGATCATCGAAGCGACGCCGATCGACGCGATGCCGAAGTGGTGGCCCGATTTCTTCGCCGACTCTCCGGCTCGCCCGCTCAGGGGGACCATGCTGCACGTGATCACCGAGACCGCCACCCACGCGGGCCAGCTAGACGCGGTCAGGGAGCTAATCGACGGAAGGCAGTGGATCGTGCTTACCGAGGAGTGAGCCGCAGCCCGTTGAGAACGCCGCCGGCGCGCGGCCCGGAGCTTGAATGACCGCGATGACGACGAGCGGGTAACACCAGGTGAGGTAGTTGTAGAACCAGTAGCCCAGAACCAGTTGCCCCCCGATGAGGAGCGCGGCGGCGAGGGCGGCGTGGCGCCGCGCGTCCCGCACGGGGGGACGCACCAGGGGCGAGAGCGCGAGCAGCAGGAGCGCGGCGGCGACTATCAGCCTTGCCACGATCGCCGTATGCGGCGGCACGTAGGTCCAGATGCTGAACTGGGTGCCGCCGCCGCGCTGCGTGAGCTGATAGCCGAATGTCGAGTCCAGAAAGTTCGCGGGGCCGGAGTTGATGAGCGGCCAGGCGAGCATCCCGGCGAGCGAGGCGACGAGCGCCAGCGCGTA
Source organism: Trebonia sp. (assembly GCA_035948445.1). Lineage (GTDB taxonomy): Bacteria > Actinomycetota > Actinomycetes > Streptosporangiales > Streptosporangiaceae > Trebonia. Next base: position 11,549 of record DASZJE010000033.1, read on the forward strand.
GCGCCAGCGCCCCCGCTTCTCGCCCAGGAATTGCAGTGCGAGCAGTGCCGGGACGAATTTGGTCAGGGCAGCGGCCGCCACGAGCAGGCCGCGAGCGACAGGACGCTCCGTTGCCACGACGATTGTCCATACGCAGAGGGCCGCGATCAGCGCGTCGTTGGTTTCCGCCATCAAGGAGAGGTCGGGGAACGGGTAGAGCAGGTACGCGAACACGAACGCTCGCGCGAGCGGCCGGCCGCCCAGGCGCCGGCCGAGGACGTACAGTCCAGCGAGCGTGAGCACGTCGAAGCACACCGCCGGCAGCAGCGTCGCCGGCACCGCGCTCAACGGGTGCGCCCACCCCCGCAACGCCGCCGGCGGGAAGACCGCCGCGAATGGCAGGTACGCGTAGTAGGCGAACGGGCCGTAAGTGCCGGGGCGGTAGAGCCAGAGCCCGCCGGGTCCCTGCCAGGACACCTCTCCGTAGAGGTGCAGACCGTGCAGCAGACGCCACGCGCCGAGCGAACTCGCCTGCCCGACATCCAGGATGTTGCCCCCGGCAACGCTGCCGATCCGGGCGAGCAGCAGGATCAGTATCGCCGGGCCCAGCCATCGGGAGCTGACCGAAGGGCGCAGTTCCGGCATCCGCCAGGTGCCGAGCCACGCTCCGGCCAGACGGACCAGCAGCCAGCCAAGGCAGCCGGCCGCCAGCCACAGGCCGGCCGGGGAAAGATCGTCACTGAGCAGCATCGCCACTGCGAAGAAGCCAGCGAGCGCCAGCAGGTCCAGGTGCTCGACACGCCACGGGCGACGCCAGTCGACCAGGCCAAGCACGAAGCACGTCGCCGACGGCACCGCGATAGGCAGCGGATGCCATGTGAACGCGCCGCCGGCGACCGCCGGGGTGAACCAGCCGCCGCCCTTCGGCGCGAACCCATGGCCGACCGGCACGAGGGCTGCCAGCAACCCCAGCCCGCAGAGGAACGCGCACACCAGCAAGCCAAGGCCCGCCAGTCCGCTCGTTCGATTTAGCCCTCTGCCCATGCGCGGAGCATGGCCGGATGACCGCTCAGTCGCGCGCCACATGTTGTGCTCATTATGGCCGGACCCGGTGTGTCGTCCCCGTGCTCCGCCACAAGACCTGCTGCCGGGTCATCGGCCCGGCTGCGACTTGCGGCCCGGCTGCGACGTGTCCTTCCGGAGCCTCTCCTGAGGTAGGAGCTAACGCCAGAGGTCAGGGAAGTAGCAGTTCGACCCGAACCGAGGGGTAGCGGGCGGGCATCTTGCGGTCAAAGGTTGTCAGTGTGGCGGCACTGGCCTGGGCAAAGGCTGCCAGGTAGTCATCGGTCCACAGCTTGTGGCTCTTGTCAGCACGCGCGGAGATCGCGCGCCAGACCGCATCCAGTTCCGCTGGCTCGTCTGCCCACAGGACACGCTCGTCAGCCCAGAGCTGATCGTAGGTTTGCCATGCCTGGCTGCGGTCGATGGCATCATCGCCCATGATGACAGGGTTGGACAGCAGGCGGAGCAGCCCCGTCTGCGTGACCCGGCAGAAGACGATGTCATCCGCCTCCTTGCCGAACCAGTCCGCGGCAACCGGGTGGTGGACGTGCCGCCCCCAGACAGCGGCCAGCCAGACACCAACGTCTACGAGTTTCACTCGACGCCGTACCTCTCGACGTCCTCGGCATCGAACGCGTCCGCGATGTCCTCATTGGTGACGAGGACCGTCGGCGTGGCGTCTCGCGCGATGAGCGGTAGCGTCACGCGCCCCGCCTTCCCCTTGGGGGTGACGGGAAGGCCTACCTCATGCGCTACAGCCCGGTTGACGAGATCCTTGAGGCTCTCACCGCGCTCGGCGGCACGCGCCTTCGCCGCTCGCATCAGGGCGGGGGGCATGTCGACGGTGCTGCGCATAAAAGCATATTAGCAGCACCCTCGGCTGCCGCGCCGTCCTGACGGCAGGCCATGACGGCGGGTCCGGTAACGCTGACAGGGCATGGCATGGCAGGTCATACTCAAGTGATCGCTTGACTATTCTCTGACGGAGCATCATACTCAAGCATGTGCTTAACAATGTGCTGGATCCGGAGCTGGACCTGGACCGGGTATTTCACGCACTCGCCGACCCTGGCCGTCGGCGCATGCTCGAGCGGCTCAGCCAGGGTCCCGCGTCGGTCAGCGAACTCGGGAAGCCATTGGCCATGTCGCTCGCCGCCGTACTGCAGCACGTGCAGGTCCTTGAAGCGAGCGGCCTCGTGCAGTCGAGGAAATCCGGCCGCACGCGAACCTGCAGCCTCAACACCGGGACGCTGCGGTCGGCCGAGCACTGGATCTCCGAGCGTCGCACATTCGTTGAGCGGCGACTCGACCGCCTCGGAGAGTACCTGGCCGATACCGCCGACCAGCCGCCCAGCGGGGACACCGGCCCGGCCGCACCGCGTGCTCCGACCCGAAACAAGGAGGAAAACCCATGACAGAGCGTTCCGTCATCCACGACACGTTCGTGATCGAGCGGACCTACCCGGCCAGCCCATCGCGCGTGTTCGCGGCGTTCGCATCGAAGGAAGCCAAGAACGCCTGGGGCGACACTGGAGACATAGCAGGGACCGAGCCGGCCGCCGGCGAGGCCGAGTTCGACTTCCGGGTCGGCGGGCACGAGCGGTTCGGGATGGTCTACCAGGGCGTCGGCTATACGTACGACGCTTTCTACTACGACATCGTGCCCGAGCACCGACTCGTCTACGGCTACGAGATGTATGCCGACGGCGTGCGCATCTCGGTTTCCGTCGCCACGATCGAGCTCGTCGAATCGGATGACGGCACCACGCTGACCTGGACCGAGCAGGGCGCGTACCTTGATGGCTTCGACGGGGCGGACGCACCGCGACTGCGCCAAGAGGGCACCAGCGAGATGCTCGACGGCCTCGCCAAGTACCTGGCCTAGGCATCACCGGCACGCACGCCGCCGGCGACTGTTCGCCGACCATCGTTAAGGAGCAAATCGCATGCGTACTGTGATCGCGCGGATCTTCGACTACTCCATTGACGGGGTGATCGCGACAGAGGAAACCCCCTTCTTCGACTTCTGCCGCGAACTGCCCGACGACCCGGCGCTGGAAGACCGCAACCAGGCGCTGTATGCGGGCGCTGACCTGCACATCATGGGTCGCGTGGCCTACCTGGGCGAGGCAGGGTACTTCCCGTCGGCACCGATCATCCCTACGCCGACCTCATGAACGCGGCGCGTAAGGTCGTCTTCAGCCGCACACTGACCAGCGCCGACTGGGCCAACTCGACTGTCGCGAGCGGCGAACTGGGCACGGAGATGGACGCGCTCAGGGCGGACGGGGACGGCACCATCGTCGCCCACGGCGGCGTCAGCTTCTGGAAGTCACTCATCGAGCGCGACCTCATCGACGAGTACCGCATCACGGTCTTTCCCTATTTGGCTGGCACAGGCACGCGCTTGTTCGGCGACATCACCGAGCCGCCTCGGCTCGAGCTCATGTCGGCGATCCCGTTCAAGAACGGGACCGTGGAGGTCACCTATCGACGGAATCGCTAACCGGGCGTTATGGACGCTGAGGGCAACCGACACCGCGTTGAGAAGAGCCCCCAGGAGCTCCCCCGGGAATATTGGCGCAGTGCACTTATTCGGAGCGTGCACTATTTCCCGCCAGCCATCGATGCCTCGTTACGCTCCGAAGCCCCTCAGGAAGCTGAGCCGTTGAGCATCCACAAGGCAGCCATAGGGAGGGCGGTTAGCCGATCGCCGAATGAGAGCTGCTGCTCCCCGGCGTAGAGCACGATCCCCGTCCGGAAGCGGTCGCCGAGCCGATTGGCTAGGTGGCGCAGGCCGCGGAAGTCTTCGCCGCGGACGGTCTCGGCGGCCTTAACCTCGATGCCGACTACCGTGCCGTCGGCGTGCTCCAGCACCATGTCTACCTCAACCTGATCGCGGTCGCGGTAGTGGAAGAGCTGTACGGGCTCCTCGGCCCAGGTGAGCTGCCGCGCGACCTCACCGATCGCGAAGTTCTCCAGCAGTGGCCCCACAAGGGCAGTTGAATCTTTGGCGCGTTCCTCCGACATGCCGATGAGCCGCCGCCGAGTCCGGAGTCAGTGACGATCAGCTTCGGCGTGGATATTGCGCGCTTGGTCAGGTTCGACGACCACGCCGGGATGCGCTTGATGACGAAGATCAGCTCAAGCAGGTCCAGGTAGCGCGAGAGAGTCTGCCGCGGCAGTGCGATGTTGTTCGCTATCGACTGGAGAACCACCAGGGTTCCCATCCGAGCTGCCACAACGCTCAGCAGGCGGCGCATTTCGGCAGGCCGCGTAGTCGCGCTTGGTCAGCGAACACCGTGGCAAACTGCTATCCCCGCCGATCCGGAAGACCGCGTCCACGAACCCATCCGGGGCAGAGTCAATCTCCCCCTGCGAAAGCGGCCACAACTCAATGGTCTCGGCGCGTCCCGGCAGAGCGTCAGGCAGGTCCCGCAGACCCAGGAGGCGGGCCGAACCCGTGAGCAGGAACCTGCCCGGACGCGGATCGCGGTCCACCTCACGCTTATGGCCAGCAACAGTTCCGGCACCCGCTGGATCTCATCGATCATCAGCAATCCGTCATGCCGGACGAGGGCGCTAGTGTCCCGAGTCGATGATTCGTTGGCAGCGTGCTGGCGCCTCCGGGACGCTGCCCGAACTCCTCGGCTGTGTGAAACGGATTGGATCCTTGGCGGCGTTGGGAGCTGCCCCGAGGCTGTGGCGGGCTAGCGCGCCCAGAGGACCGTCTCTAGTTCGGGGGCTGCCTGGATCGCGTCGATTATCCCTGTGGAGCCGCTAATTTTCGTTCCCCAGAGGTCCCAGTCCGTCCAGGCAAACCAAGACCGGTCGTGCGGCCAGAAGTTACTCGGTGTCGACTGGACGCGCAGCCAGGGCGGGCGTTCGCCCTCGACGAGGTCGCGGACCGCTCGCAAAGGCCCGGTCAGCAGGGTGGGGTGGTTGAAATCGCTTGTGGCCACCGGCGCGTAGAACGCATAGCAGGCTGTGTCCGCTCCGTCGGCGGAGTGGTCGGCGAGGACGTGCAGGAGCGTGTCCAGGCTCACCTCATCGAGTGACCCCTCGGGCGGGGGATAAATGCTGGCCGGCCAGCTGCCGGAAGGAAACCAGTGCTGGCCGGGAGGTCCCGGCTGACCGGCGCCGATAACGCGGCCGGCCCGCGCGGCGTAGTCCGACCACCGGAGCCGCCGCCACGGTGATCCAGGCCGGGGGACGAATCCGAGCGGAATGCCGGTGACGGTGGTCGCGTCGTCAAGGTTGAGGCCTCCGATGATCAGAGGCTGGACCAGGCCTCGCGCAAGACGGGACAGGTGAAGCTCATCGTGCGTCACGTCCTGCGGCAGGCCCGGGTTCTCATACATCGCATGCAGGACCCACGTCGAAGCCTCCCAGCCCCCGGCGTCGTAGCCGGTGACGTCTTCAGGGTCTGCCCGGGCGGTGAGCCACGAAAGCTCAGTGTCCGGCTCAGCCACTGCGCGCATCATCACCATCGCATGATCCCGCCGACGCGGGCCTGCCCGCCACGCGGTTTTGCGGGCGATCGCTCTTGGTCCCTGAGCTGACGATTCGCTCGCAGTAGTCCGCGAGCGTCTCCAGGATGTCGTCGGCGGTCTTGGTCCAGGTGAACGGCCTGGGGTCCTTGTTCCACTCGTTGATCCACTTGCGGATGTCGGCTTCCAGCTCGGTGACGCTGCGGTGCGCTGAGCGGCGGAGCTTGCGGCTGGTCAGCTCGGCGAACCAGCGCTCGACCAGGTTGAGCCACGACGAGCTGGTCGGGGTGAAGTGCAGGTGGAAGCGCGGGTGCCTGATCAGCCAGTCCCTGATCGCCGGGGTCTTGTGGGTGGCGTAGTTGTCCAGGACCAGGTGCAGGTCCAGGTCCTTCGGCACTGCGGAGTCGATGAGCTTGAGGAAGCGGAGGAACTCCTGATGCCGGTGCCGGCGGTAGTGCTGGGCGATCACCGAGCCGCTGGCCAGGTCGTAGGCGGCGAACAGGCTCGTGGTGCCATTGCGGACGTAGTCATGGGTCCGCCGCGCCGGGGTCGTCGGCAGGATCGGCAGGCAGGGGGCCGTACGATCCAGGGCCTGGATCTGCGACTTCTCGTCCACGGCCAGGACCAGGGCATGCTCCGGCGGGGACATGTACAGGCCCACCACGTCGCGGACCTTCGCAATGAACTCCGGGTCCGTGGACAGCTTCCAGGTCTCCACCAGGTGCGGCTTCAGTCCGAATGCCCGCCAGATCCGGGAGACCGATGACTGCGACAGCCCGGTCTCGGCTGCCATCGTCCGCGTTGACCAGTGCGTGTCCTGCCCGGGCCCCTTCTCCGTGAGCGTGCGGGTGACCAGCACTTCTACCTGCTCGTCGGTGATCTTTCGCGGCGCCCCGGGCCTCGGCGCGTCACCAAGTGCGCCCATCCGGCCCGCCACGAACCGCACCCGCCACTTGCGGACTGTCTCCCGCGACACCCCGGTCCGCGCCGCGACCCACGTCAGCGGGGCAACCCCGGACTCCTCCGCGCAGGCCAGGACGATCCGCGCCCGCTCGGCAAGGGCCTGCGACGCCGTCCGCTTGCGGGCCAGCGCCTCCAGCGACGCGCGCTCGGCGTCGGACAAGACCAGCGGGACAAGCTTCGGGCTCGGCACCAGCCAAGCCTACAACCTGCAAGGGTATTTAAGACTCGGAACACTAGGGTCTGCTTCTGCAGCGGCGCGGACTGCCTGGTCGTCTAGGTATAGCTCACGCGCGCCGACGGATCTGGCGACGATCAGTTCCGCCAGAGTGCTCTTTCCGACTTGCCTGGCACCGTTGACCACCACGACGCGGGTATCCGCCAGCGCCTCGGCTGCCATCCGCTCGGCATGCCGCTAGAAGAGACCCGCTTCAGCTCCCATGAAGCAACGATACCGCCGGAGACCCCGGAGTAATGGGCGATGTGCCGATACCTCCGTGGGCGACCTGCCGATACCTCCGTGGGCGATCTGCCGATCTATCAGTGGGCAATCTGCCACCAGCTTCGTGGGCGACCTGCCGAATGATTGGAATCGCGGCAACGAACCTAACAAACAACCCAATCGATGCACTGGTTGGTACGTTTAACCGTGTCCATTCACGGGGTCCCGTGAGCTTGCGTCAGGTGAGTGCGGGGATTGGCGGTAGCCAGGGCTTTCCCTCGATGGCGCTGCGGATGGCGTCGAGTGCGGTGGTGCCGTGGGCGGCGGCTGAGTCCAGGTAGCTCCGGACGGTGCACCAGCGGGCGAGGGTGGCGAGGGAGTGCCAGTAGCATGACACGGCCTGATGGCGTTTCGCGGCTTTCGCGCCGCGCTCGGACACGTTATTAGTCCAGCTCACGGCGAAGTCGCGGGTGAACAGGAAGACCTGTTCCTTGTAGTCGCGCAGCCAGCAGGCGAGGGCGTACCCGGGGTGGTTCCCGGTATCCCAGTCCCGGAGCCGGTTGTGGATGTTCCCGGACTTCACGGCCTGGTCGTAGCGTTCGCGCAGGTCATCGAGGACCTGCGGGGCGAGTTCGGTGCTGCCGCGGGCGCGGGCGTCCTCGACGGCCCGGTGTGCCTCGCCCAGGATCGCGATGATGTCCCCGGCCCAGTTCTGGACGCCGCCGGGGCCGAGTTTCTGCACGGCGCGGGCGCGGCGGATAACGTGCTGGGCGCACTGCTGGATGCCCGCGACCCGGGACAGGAGGTGCTGGTAGCCGGTGTACCCGTCGGTGATCAGGTACCCGGCGAACCCTGCGGGGATGCCGCCGCCGACGCTGCCCTTACGGCGGGACCCGATGGCCCGCAGGAACGTCAGCCGTCCGTCCGGGGTCCGGACGATCAGCACGTGCGGCGCTCCGGCCGCCGCCTTCCCGTCCTTCTCCCCCGGGTCCTTCTCGTCTTTCCCGTCCGGTTCCGGGGCGGGCGGCGGGGTCTTGTCCAGCACGTTCACCGGGGTCTCGTCCGCGGCCAGCACGTCCTCGGCGGCCAGCGCGGCGATCATGGCCTCGTCGAACCCGGCCTTCCCGAGCTGCGCGCTTACCCGGGCCACGGCCTTATCTGCCCAGCCCGCGGACACCTCCGTGCCGAGCAGCATGCCGATGAGCCGCGCGGACCGCTCCGCCGGCACGTTCCCGTACGCGGACAGCAGCACGGCGGCCGCGTTCAGCACCGGCCCGTAGGACACGGCGCCCGCGTGCAGGCCCGGCGGCGGCCCGGCGAACGTGACCGTCCCGCAGCAGCCGCACGCGAGGCCGGGCAGCAGGTACTCGGTCACCTTCCGGAGGATCTCCACGTCGATGACCTGCGCCCACCGCGGCTCCACGGCCTCCGCGCCGTCCAGGGCCGCGCGGCAGTTCCGGCACTCCGCCGGCGGCTCCGCGGTCTTCGTCTCGCCCGGATCCGGATCCCGCTCCAGGCCTTTCCCCTGATGACCGGGCTGACCGCCCCTCTTGCGGTCCTTGCGGCGCTCCCGCTCGGACTGCTGCCGCGCTTTCCGGGCCTCTTTCGCCCCGATCCGCTCCTTCGAGGACGGCGTGCCCGAGTCCGAGCTGTCCATCGACAGCCGGCGCTCCAGCTCCGCGACCCGCAGCTCCAGCCGCCGCCTCAGCTCCCGCTCGCCGCCCAGCGCGTGAAGCGCCGTCTCCAGGCTCGCCTGCAGCGCAGCGATCTGCTCGTCCTTCGCTGCGATGACAGCCCGCAGCCGCGGCACCAGCGGCTGCTCGCCGGCCATCGCGGGCTCATCGGACACGAGCCGCAAGCATGCACAACCTGAACCAAAAGTTCAACCACCGACCCGCGTCGGCGTGTCGCGCTCAGCCCCCGTGATGCGATGAAGGAGCGGGCCTCCGCTCCTGGCGGATGCTGGAAGGTGCAAGCATCCGTCTCCACCAGGCAAGGGAGGCCCACTGATGGATGCATCGTATGACGGCCGCCAGGTCGTCGGGATCGACCTGCACCGGCGCCGCACCGTGATCGTGCGGATGACCGGGGATGGCCGCAAGCTGGAGATCGTCCGGATCGCCAACAGCCCGCAGGCGCTGCGGCGGGAGATCGCCAAGGCTGGCCAGCGCCCGGAGGTGGTGGTCGAAGCCGCGTACGGCTGGTACTGGGCACCCGACGTCCTGGAAGAGGCCGGGGCGGAGGTGCACCTGGCGCATCCGCTGGGGGTCAAGGCGTTCAGCTACCGGCGGGTGAAGAACGACGAGCGGGACGCCGCCGACCTGGCGGACCTGCTGCGGATGGGCAGGCTGCCGGAGGCGTGGATCGCCCCGCCGGAGATCCGCGAACTACGGGAAATCACCCGCTACAGGCACAAGCTCGTCAAGATGCGCACCTCGGTCAAGGACCAGGTGCACGGGGTGCTGGCCAAGCTGGGCATCCCGGTCACCTACTCCGACATCTTCGGCGTGCACGGGCAGGCGTGGCTGGACGGGCTGGAGCTTCCCCAGCCGTACGCGGGCAAGGTCGCCTCGCTGCGGCAGGTCGCCGGGACGCTGACCGGCGAGATCACCTTGCTGGAGCAGGTGACCGGCGACCTGCTGGACGGCCACGATGGCTACCGCGCGATCCGGGACCTGGCAGGCATCGGCCCGGTACTGGCCGCGGTCATCGTGGCCGAGATCGGCGATATCCGCCGGTTCCCCGGCCCCGGGCAGCTGGCCTCCTGGGCCGGCCTGACACCCCGGCACCGTGAGTCCGACGTCAAGGTGACCCGCGGGCACGTAACCAAGCAGGGCTCGCGGATGCTGCGCTGGGCGGTCACCGAGGCTATCTGGCGGCAGCCCGCCGGCACCCGGCCCCGCCAGCTCAAGGACGCCGTCATCGCCCGCCGCGGCAAGGAGGCGAAGAACATCGCCAAGGTCGCCGCCGCCCGCGAGCTGCTGTGCGAGGTGTTCTACGCGATGCGCGACGGCCGCGTCCGCCGCGCCGCCCAGCCCCGGCGGGCCGCGTGACCTGCCGGGAACCCGCGGCCGGGCGCGAGGCCGCCGTCCATTCTGCCCCCCGCCGTGCCGTCACCGGCCGGCGGCCCGGGCGCCCCTGTGTGATTGACCCCGCCCGGCCCCGGCGCGAACCCGCCCCATGCCCCCCGGCAGCCAGCCGGGGACAAACGAAGGGATGAATGCAGCCACCGGGCTGCCCCGGCCGCAGGCCGGCCGTGGGGCGCGACAACTTGCACACGAAACCCCCGGACGGTTCCCTTTTCCGCGGCACCGATTATCGGGCTCGCAGTCATCCGCCTCAAGAACGCCTTGCGGCGCCGGCTCCGCCGGCCGGGCTCTGCCCGGTCCTTGACCCGGCCGACCCGCTCGCACGGGATCGGCACCTGCGCGGAAACGGGGGCACGCGGGATCAGTTCAGCACGCCCTGCAAACGGCGGCATCAAGCACTAAACAGGTCAAACCGCCCGCTTGACACCGGCCCGCTCCTGGGATGTCTTCAGGGATGAATGGACACGTTTAACCGGTCGATTTTTCAGGAGCAGTGACCAGGCCACCGGCTGGCCCGAACGCATCAAGCGGCATTTCATTTAGCACTCATGATGGGCGCCGTCCATGGAAGGCACCCATCATGAGCTGGGAAATCATCGAATATTAGGGCCTGGAATACTGGGGGGAGCACTTATTCGAAGGTGCAGTATTCTCCGGTCACCCGATCACAGATCGGTGACATCGCGCTATGGGCTAGCGCCGAAGGAACTCCTACAGAAGTCCGTGCTGACGTGCGTAGCTGGCGAAGCCAGCGCCCGTGCAGGGCAGCCGGTGACCGGTAGCGCGCAGCGCGTCAATAAGGGCGCCTGTCCCTCCCAGGGTGAGCTTCCCTTGCCTGCACGCTCCGGCGAGCAGCCAGACGGTGCCATGGACATCCAGCCCATGGAACCTGCCGACCTGGGCTGCTCTACGATCGTCGGTAATCGCCGTTGCTGCCTGTTGCTCGGCTGCGGCGAAGACGCTGGCCTCTCCCTGGTCGCGTTCTGTCGAGCCCACACGCTTGCGCCAGGTGTCGTACAGACGGATCTCCGCGATTGAGTCCAGGCCGGCGATGAGCAGCCACTCCTGCTCGGAGACGTTGCGCAGCATCGGGTAGTCGACGAGGCCCCGGTTCAGCTCCGCGAGCACGATCTCGGTCGTCCAGCATCTCCTGCCGACCAGCAGGTCCCGCAGGACATCGAGCCGGTCCGCCCGCGCAAAGTGGCTCAGGCAGGTCGCGTCGAGCACTAGAGGGAAGGCATCAGCGCCGACCTCGGTCACGGCTCATCATCTGCCTCATCGTCGGCTGGCAGGTCAGCGAGGCCGGCCTGGCCGTGCAGGAGCTCAACAGCCCTCGACGGAGTGATCGCTGCCATACGGAGCGCTTCCAGCACCGCGTGCGCGTACCGGGGAGGAACGCGCACTGACTCTAGGTCCGGCTGGGGCGACCAGCCGAGCGCGTCCAAGAACTCGCTGCGCGTCGGCCTGCTCCTAGCCATCGCACGCTGTGATTCCGCGTCCAGCACACCGGAGCGAACAGCCTGGCGCAACGCGAGTGACCACGAGACGCGGTAGCGGGCCGCCACCTCGACCAACTGGCCCCGGGAGACCCCGCCCGCGCCGATGCCGGCCAGCACAGGCGAGGGCAGCAGGAACTCGGCGGCGAACTCGTCGATGACGTTCTCCCGGTCCGGACGCGACGCGTGCACGCCTAGGTCATTGGAGTACTCGTCGCCGAGGACAAGGTGCCCTAGCTCATGCGCCGCGGTGGCCCGCCTGCGTCCCGGATCACCATTCAGACTAACCACCGCAGCGGCGACATCCCCGTCGATCGCCGAGGCGCCCTCTCCTGGAACCTCTGTGACGAGAACGAACTGGCCCGCCCGCTCGCACACCTCTACCATTGAGCCAACCGGATCAAGCTGGCATCCGAGGGCTTCGCGCGCCCACAGCGCGATCTCTCGCGCCGCGGCCGGGGAGTCCGCCGACCGCTTGCCGGCAAGCACGGGGCGCGGGTGCAGCGCGCCCAGTTCGATGAGTTGTCGCAGGTCGCTGAGCCAAGTCGCCAGGACGATCTCTAGCCGCCCCGACTCTTGGGCTACCTCCGAGTCGAAGTCCTCGTCCACGGCGCTACCGCGTCGCGACACGACTTCGGGAATGGGCTCCAGCAGGTAGCCGATGGGAACACCCAGCGCGGCAGAAAGCTGGGTAAGCTCCAGCGCGCTGATCCGCCGGGTGCCCCCCTCGATCTTGGCGACCATCGTGCGGTCAAGGCCAGCAGGCACCCCCAACTCCGCCTGGGACATGCCCGCGATCAACCGGGTACGGCGCAACCGCTCCCCGATCGCCCTCCACTCATCCTCCTCAGCCATGATGCGATAATCGCACACATCGCCAAGCGAAGCGAACGCCGGAACTACTATCCTGGCGCAATACCAGACCTGAACGTTCCTGCTTCACTTGCTGGCCCGTCCGCAGGACCTGCGGCGCCGGACGACACCTGGGCGGCCCACCGATAGCTGGAGCCTGGTCCTGATGTAGCCCCGTGCAAGCTACTGAGAGGCATCCTCAGCATCAAGCTCCGCTGGACCCTGAGCAGCATCTGCGCGGTGAGACAAGTCGGGACCTGGGCCTGAGCCATCGCTGCGCCTGTTCGAGTCGGCGAGCAGGTCGAATACAGCCTGGCGGTAGGCATCGGCCATTTCTCCAAGCACCTGTTGCGGGGTCCGTTCACGGGCAGGCTCTGTGTCGTCGACGTCGCCCTCGGTACCGGGTTCGTGTCCGGCGGGTTCCTGCCAGTTGAAGTGGCGGCTCATACGTTGTTCCGCGGTGGCAGCGAGGGTGAGCATCGCCGTCTCGTCGGGGGTAAGCAGGCCGCCAAATGCCTTGAGCCAGCCTTGCTCTACATCGTCGCCGTCTGAGGTGACGATGGCCACGAGCAGGGCGAGGAGATCGTGGTGGCGTTCGTGGATGCGGGTGAGCGGGGTGGCTGGCTGCCACGGCGGAATGCTGGAATCGGGGAGTTTCTCCAGGATGCGCGCCATGTGCGCTGCGCGTGGCGGCGGCCAGCCGGCAGGCCAGTCCGAGCGGTGTTGCCAGAGCTGGAGGATCGCGACGCGCGCCTCAGCCGCGCGGGCGTCGGCATCGGGGGCGGAGGTGGCCCGGGCCTCGTCTGCCGCCTGGATAAGCGCGGCGACATGGTGCGCAAGCCACCGGGCAAGCATGCTGATTGTGCGGGCAGCGTCCAGCTCCGCGAGGATGCGTTCACCGAGGTCGGCGAGCTGGTCACTTGGCGGTGACTGTTCCTGAGGAGTCGATGAGGTAGATGCGGCTGCGTCCGGACTCGGTTCCGTCGATACCCGCGTCGCGTTGATGTCGTCCAATCCGGACCTCCACTATGAGGCTCATGCCAGTTCCGGCAAGGTAGCGCAGCAACTGGTCTCGTCCGACATACACCCGGCTGCCCGCGGACGTGACCGCGCTGGTGTCCCGCGTCTCCTGGTCTGCCCACTGCTCAGCCCTGGCCAGCACGGCGCCCTCGGCGCCGAGCAGGCGTGTCCCGGTGCTGTCAAGGGAGGCTCGAACGACACGGCGGAAGCCCTGGCCGGGCAGGAGGACGGCACTGGGACGGATTCCCTGGGCATACGGGTCGTGTTCGTCAAGGGAACTTCCGGATTCTAGCGTCTCGGCAAGCCAACCACGAAGGACGTACGGGTCATGGTCGACCTCGAATTCGTCATCGCCTTCAGCGGGCAGCCTCCAGTCCATGGGCTCGACGGAGGCTGCGAGTGCCCGCTGGAGGTGGGCTGCGTGAGCGGGGGCAACGAGGGCCGACATGATGCTGGTCTCGCTGTAAGCGCGAGGCCGCTGCACGCTGGTACGGTCTGCGACGAGAACGGGGTCCGGCAGGGACCCGTCGGCCAGGCTGAGTGCGCGGTTGTAATCGGCAGCCGACAGGGTTAGCCATTCCTCCAGCGGCGAGAGGTGGCCGAATAGCCTGGGCTCGGCGGGCACGGGGCCGCGGAGGCTGGTGATCCAGGTGCCTGCCGACAGGGGCAGGTACCGCTGAAGCCATTCGCGCCACGGGCCATGTGCAGCATCGTCCCAGCTATCGATGAACATGGCCTGGCCCTTGTCGGCGAGTTCGCCTGCCGCAGCCATCATGGCATGGAATTCCAGGTAGAGGCGCAGGCTCTCCTCGGGCGGGATCGACCCGTGCCGGTGGCTTGTCCGGGTCCATGACCGCTGGTCGCGCAATTCGCGGGTGTCTTTCCACCAGTCGTCCTGGGACAGGCCCCACTTGTCGAGGATCCACCCCTCGGCAAGTTCGGCGACAGTTTCGACAGGCACGTCGAAAACGCGGGCGAGCGGCGCGTACCAGTAGGGGATGGTATCCATCTGGTCGAACTGGTACCGGTGTTCCTCAGAGAAAGCGCGAGCGTCACGGTGGTGGCGGCGCTTGCGGCTGGCTAGGCAAGCGACGGGCTGGTTCGCAAGGCCGAGACCCTCGGGCAGGCTCATACCCGGGCTGGCTGCGGCAATGGCAGCCTGGCGGGCAAGCTCGCGGATCTGGGCGTGCGGCAGTTCCCTGCTTGTCGCATGCCGGACCAGGGCAGATATCTGCCCGGCTAGCACCTCTGGCCTGTCAGTAGCCACCCGTGCCAGCGCGCTGAGCATCGCGGCGGCAGCAGACAACTGGTAGAAGTACAGGCCAGAATCACGGTAAGGGCCGGGGTCGGGCTGGTCGAGAAAACCGATCAATGTACTCGTGAGCCTGGTAGCGGACAGCTGGTCAGCTTGCGATAGCAGTTCGCGGGCGGAGTGGGCGGCCCGCCACCGGACCTCCCGGCGGGGGTGGCCGAACGCACTCCACAGCAGCAGGGGCACTGGGCCGGCCTGGCTGCTGCTGCTGATGTCTGCTTCGGGCACATCAGGGACGCCGTGAGCCTTGCCGTCGAGAAGTGCGGTGAGCGCGGCGGCCGACTCGCGCGGGTCGCAGAGTCGGCCGAGAAGCAAGGCGATGCTCTGCCAGTCGCGTGCTGTCAGGGCTGACCTTACTTCGGGCAGCGCGGTAAGGACTGCGCGCCGGATGGTGTTGTCGTCGCCGAATGCCCGCAGATGCCCGGCGAGCTGGCCAGTATCCTGCCACCAGAAGAGGCCGGTCAAGTGCCTGGTCACGAGCTTCGGGAGAGCGGCCGCAGCCCATTCCGTGATACCAGGCCAATCACGCCACTGCGTGACACATCCGGCCAGCACCGGCAGGGTTACGTCCGCTCCGATACGTTCGGGGAACCCGGCGATCACGGTCAGCACAGCAACACGCTGCCGGGAGGGAGCGGCGCTCGCCACTGCCGAGATAAACGCACGGACCTGCTTACCGCTTACCAGCGCGTCAGCGAGTAGGGTCGCGTCGGCGGCGAGCGTCGTCCAGTTACGCCCCGCCGGGTCGTCGAGAAGCGTCAGCGCCTCAGCGGGAGGATCGGCCGACTGCCAGCGGTCCGTCTCCTCGAGGGCGAGCCGGACGACCGGTTCCATTGCCCCCCTGATATGGCCGTCGAGTCCGCGCTCGGCTGCCCATGCGAGCAGGCGGGTGGCGAGTCTCGGCTGCGCACGGGCGGGGACGTCGCGGCGTATCCAGCTGGCGGTCCGGCTGAGAGCCAGTCGCGCCGCGCTCGGGTCGCTGGATGCCTTCCGAATGCGGTCGGTGGCTGCCAGCAGGTATTGCAGTCTCCGCGAGTCGTCGTCGATGAGGTGATCGAGCAGTAGCGCGTGCCGGGCGGGAACGGCGCCTCCGTCGATGGCTCCGAGCAGTCCGGCTGGCAGTGTATGCGCGAGCTTGATCCGGTCCTGGTCATCCCAGCGGCAGACGGCCGCGAGACCCGATCCGGGATCGAGCGCCGCAGCCGCGCCGACGATCTCCTCGTACGGGATAATGTCGCCATCCGTGACGTATGGTGCCATCATCTCGACGGCCCGGATGAGCCGGGCCGCGATCCCTGGCCGGTCAGCGGGGGCGAGCGAGGACCGCCTAGCCAAGTCGGCGAAGACAGTGAAGAGCCGGGCGGCATCGTCGTTTATCCCGGTCGCAGCGTCAATGGCCTGATCGAACAGCTGCCTGCCCAGGTCAGGGTCGATATCCCCCGCGATCTCGGCGGCGCGGGCGAGCAGGTCGAGCCGGTCAGAGGCCGTGAACGCGGTGCCGTGGGCGCCAACTGCGGCCTGGATGCAGAAGTCGGCGGCCTGATCCGCCGCAATGCCCCAGCGGGCAAGCGCAGCTGCTAGTTCCAGCAGGAGGGATGGTACGCCATCGCGCAGTAGGGCGGCTGCCGCCCCTGCCAACTGGCCGATGACCCGCCGGGCCGACGCCGACGTCGATGGCGGCGTCGGCGACCAGCGCGGCCCATGCCCGGTAGGAGTGGTCGAAGGTAAACCACCGATGCGCAGCCTGCTCCACCCGCTTGGCGATAGCGTCGGCCGCGAACGCGGTCACCTCCCCTACGTCCGCCTCGCCGACCAGCGCCCTGGCCGCGAGAAGTGCGGCGTTCAGCAGCGGGCCGACCGTGTCGAGCCACTCGCGCCGCTCGTGGCCGCGGGTTTCCTCCGCCGTCGAGCGGCCGTCGGCCGTTTGCCCTGGACGCAGGGACGGCGGGACAAGCGCGTCGATGTCCAGGTCTGTCCCGTTGAGGACTGCGGCAACTGCGCAGGCACGAAGGGCTGCGATTCCCTCCGAGTCTCCGCTTCGGAACTCCCAATGGTGCGAAGGCAGCGGTCGGGCCCAGCGCTGCGCGAGCGCTGCCGCCGAACCCCGATCGCCGTACCGCACGGCGACATCAATCAGCCGACTGTGCCACGGCCGGTAATGGCCTGGATCGGCGACGAGCAGCGCGGCAACTACCTCGTCAACCCAGCCAGGATCGGGTGCGGCATCTGCCGACGCCGCGTGCGCGAGGAAGGGCGCCTGTTCCGTCAGCGGCACATCGCGGGCGCGAAGCGCCTCCCTGACCGGCCCCAGCCCCGCTTCCGCGGCAATGCGGGCGGCAAGCGCCGCCGCGACACCAGACGCGAACGCCGAGGGACGCCACCTGTCCAGCAGGTCGGAGATGGCCGCGTCCAGCCCGTCGAGACGGTATCGCGCCTCTGCGGCGCACGCCGCATCATCCGGGTCCAGGCTCCAGCCGCGGGTCTCTTCCCGGGGACTGGTCATCGCCCGCCGGAGCCATGCCTCGGCGTGCTCCAGTTCGGCACGTGCAGCCGCGCTCAGCGCAGGGTCGCGGGAGAGGGCAGCTGCCAGGCGCATGTGAGCGGGTGCAAGCCACTCGTTGCGCGCGGACTGGCGCAGCGCATGACCGCGCAGCAGGTCCACGTCCGTATATCGCGCCACGAGGCCTAGTCGGGACTCAACCAGGGAGGACAGGGTATCGAGTCTCGACACGCTGTCGCATGCGCGGACCGCTACGAGCACAGCCGACGGAGCGTCTCCGGTCTCGGCGGCAGCGCGCGCGGCCAGGTCGAGTCGCCGACTCTGCGCCTGCTCCCGCTGGAACCCGTCCGGAATGGCCGCGGGCGAGTCCTCGTCAATGACGAGTTGCAGCACCTCGTTCAGACGGCCCGCGGCGAAAAGGTGGTCGGCGACGTGCGCCGCCGCATCCGCGTCACTCTCGCGCATGGCCAGGAACATGTCCGCGAGCCGGTTGTGCGCCTCGGCCACGTCTGACGCCTGAACCTGGCCGCGTACGTATGCCTCGAAGTCCTCGTCACGGAACTTGATCGACTGGTCTGCCAGGGCGATGCCAGGTGTCAGTCCCTGGGCGAACGCGATGACGGCGGCCGGGGTCACGCCGAGAGCGGTTGCCAGGGCGCGGGTGCTTACAGGGCGCGCGAGCGCGAGCATCAGCGCGAGCCATCGTCGCCCGCCCGCTCCGGCCCCGCTGACTTGCAGTCCAGAGGCAACCAGGTCATGGAAGATCGCATCGGGGGTGCGGGCGGAGATCTCCAGCAGCGCCCGCATGTCCAGGCCGTCCTCGGCTGCGCGCGTAAGGGCGTAGTACTGAGCACGCGGGTTGCCGTCTGTCCGTGCGTGGAACTCCGCGGCATCGGCGTCGGACGCGTCCGCCCGGTACCGGCGCAGGTGGGTGGCCGAAGTGGCGGCGTCGAACGGCTGGATCTCTACGGTCGCCGCGCCGGGAATGCCAAGAGGGGCCACCCGGTGGCTGCGGGCCGTGAGCACAACGGTGACACGTGGCGGCAGCCGGAGACCAGCAAGCCCGGAGACGAATCCGCGGTCTCCGCGCTCGGATGCCGCGAACACCGCGTTGTCCGCAGCATCGACTGCCAACACCAGCGCACCTCCCGGGTCGAGCATGCCTGCGGCTCCCTCTAGCGTCCGGCTGAGCAGCCGCCACAGGTCGTCTTCATGGGCGGGCGGGGAGATGAGAAGCGGTGTCCCGCACTGCTGGGCCAGTTCATTGACCACCTGGGTGACGAATCGGTGGGGCGTGTGCCGCTCCTCGCCGGAGTTGAGGTATCCGCCGCCCCCGAAGCAGTCGAACAGCACGACAATCGACCCGGACGGCAAGTGCCGGCCGAGCTGGCACAGCGCGGTTGTTTTGCCTGTTCCCTTCGGGCCGCGCGCCACGACCACCGCGCCCGGATGAGCGCGGACAGCGTCCGCCACCGACAAGGCGCCGGGTGCGGGCAGCGGATCAACTACTACAGGCAGCTGGGCCGGCGCGGGATACAGGTCTGCCAGGTCTCCGACGCCAAGGGCGGCTAGGACGTCTGAGGCACGGATCCCGGCACGATCCGACTCCGGCAGCGCCTCGTTCCGGACGAGATCGAAGATCCGACGGGCGGAGTCCGGGCCGCGCCCGTACGCGAGCTTCGCCGTCTGCGCTACGACGCCGCGTGCCAGCGCGGCCCTGCTGAGCGTGCCCGTCTGCGACAAGTCCAGGATGGCCAGGAAGTCGCAAAACTCACCGCTGTGAAGCAGTTGATCACCGACAGCCTTCGCAAGTGTCCGGAGAACCGCCTCGTGCTCGGCGCAAGAGCCTTGAAGAGCTGGGCCTTGCCCGTCCCGTCCGGGCGCGTCCGCGCCCATGCCGCGCCTGCCTCAACGGCGGCGAGCAGTTCGGCACCACCCGGCTGGTTACTGACAAGGCTGATCCGCACCTTGCCTAGCAGTTCCTCGCGGGACCGGCCGTCGCGGAGGAGCTTCGCGTAGGTTCCTGCGAGGTCAGCGATCACCGACCTTGTGGATATCACATTGCCGTCGCGGCCGCGGCGAGTCCGGCGCTCGGCAAGACGGGCAGCGGTCCATGCCTTATCGGGATGCCGGGTGCTGTGCTTCAGCTGCGACAGGACAACGGCGTTAGCGGCGGCGAGGGTGTCGCCACCGTGATAGACGCCGACATCGACCGCCTCGTAGTTATCGTCAGGATCATC
>DASZJE010000034.1:0-2301 GCA_035948445.1 Trebonia sp.
GTGCTCGGCACGCGTTACCGTCCGGTTCACGTGTGGCTGGGCGTCGCCGCTGCTTTCGCGGTGCACGTCGGCCTGGCGGTTACCGTCGGTGGCCTGCTCACGCTGGCGCCCCGTTACGTGGTCGATTTCGTCAGCGCGGCGTTGTTTCTTGGCGGCGCGGCCTGGATGGTGTGGTCCGGGGCTCACGAGGAGGAGGAGCCGGGTCCGGACGCGGCGAGGCTCGGCGCGCCGGCCCCGACGCTGCGCCGGGTCTTTTTCACCAGCTTCGCGGTGGTGTTCGTCGGCGAGTGGGGAGACGTCACCCAGATCACGACCGCCACCTTCGTCGCCCACTACCACCGCCCGCTGGTCATCGGCCCGGCCGCGCTGCTGGCGCTGTGGGCGGTGTCCGGGCTCGCCGTGTTCGGCGGGGCCAAGCTGCTGGCCCGCGTCCCGGGACGCTGGATTCGCCTGGGTGGCACGGTGACCTTGACCCTGCTGGGCGTCTACAGCCTGGTGCAGGCGGTCCGCGGCCTGACTTAGGTCTCGCTACAGCCGGCCGTTCGGGCGCAGGATCTGGATGGCGCGCTCGCCCTGCGTGACCCCACCCGCTGCTGCAGCCCCTGGACGTGCCCGGCGTCAGGAGCTCGTGAGGATGACGAGTTGCTGGGTCGCCCGGGTCATCGCGACGTAGCGGTCGACCGCTCCTTCGATGCCCGTGCCGAACCCCTCAGGGTCGACGAGGATGACCAGGTCGAACTCGAGCCCCTTGGCCAGCTCCGGGGTCAGCGACCGAACGCGGGACGTGGCCCGGGCAGTGTTTTCCAAGAGCGCGGGGTCGCCGATGACGGCGGCGATCCCGTCGGCATGCGCGGCGAGCCAGGCGTCGAGGATCGAGTCCAGATCCGACGCGGATCCTCCCGCGACGGGGACGCCGGTGCTGCGGATGGAGACCGGCACGTTGGCGTCCGGGAGCACGGCCCGGATGACCGGCTCGGCCTCGGCCATGACCTCTTCCGGCGTTCGGTAGTTGATGCTCAGGGAAGCCAGGTTGATCCGGTCGAACCCGATCCGCTCGAGCCGTTCCGGCCATGACTCCGTGAACCCGTGCCTGGCCTGGGCCCGGTCCCCGACGATCGTGAAGCTCCGGGACGGGCAGCGCAGCAGCAGCATCTGCCACTCCGCGTCGGTCAGTTCCTGCGCCTCGTCCACGACGACGTGCGCGAACGGGCCGGCGAGCAGGTCCGGATCGGTACCGGGCAGTGCGGCCTCATTGACCAGGACGTCCTGGAAGTCCTCGCCGCGCAGCATCGTCACCAGCCCCGTGCCGTATTCGTCGTCGGCGACCTCGATCAGGTTGTCGAGCACCCGGGCCATCTGCTCGCGTTCCGCGGCGACCGCGGCGTCATGCCGGCGCTTACGTCGTGGCGCCTCCGGGTCGCCGAGCCGCTGCCGGGCCGCGTCCAGGAGCGGCAGGTCGGACACCGTCCAGGCCTGAGCGTCCTGGCGCTGCAGCTTCTGAACCTCGTCGGGGCTGAGCCAGGGAGCGCACAGCCGCAGGTAGGCGGGTACCGACCATAGGTCTGCGACGAGGTCAGTCGGTTCGATCAGCGGCCACGCGCGGTTGAGGGCCGCGCGCAGGTCCCGGTTCTGCAGCAGCGACTTGCGGAGCGGGTCAGCCGGGACGTCGTCGGCGCGGGAGTCCATCAAGATCGTGAGCAGTTCCTCCCAGATCTGGTCGCGCGCCTCGTTGTGCGGAGTACCGGGTTCTGGTGCTTCGAACGCCTCGGCCCAATCGGCGGGGCTCAGCCAGATGTTGGACCATTGGGTCTCGACCGTCATCCCCTGGGTGGGCTGGTTCTCGTAGAACCTGACGGCCGTCTCGATCGCCTTCACCAGATCCGCGGACGACTTCAGGCGGGCCACGTCCGGGTCGGCCTCGATCGCTGCCGCGGCTCCCTCGGCGACGAGGTCCCGCAGGGTGCAGGTCTGCACGCCCTCCTCGCCGAGGCTGGGCAGGACGTCGGAGACGTAGGCCAGGTAGGGCTGGTGCGGACCGACGAACAGCACGCCGCCCCGGCGGTGACCGAGGCGAGGATCGGAGTACAGGAGGTAGGCGGACCGGTGCAGGGCGACGACGGTCTTGCCCGTACCCGGACCGCCGTCGACGACGAGAGCACCCCGGGATCCCGCGCGGATGATGGCGTCCTGGTCGGCCGCGATGGTGCCGAGCACGTCTCGCATCCGGGGCGACCGGCTGCTGCCCAGGCTGGCGATGAAGGCGGACTGGTCGTCGAGCGCGGCGTGCCCTTCAAGCCCGTC
>DASZJE010000035.1:0-2440 GCA_035948445.1 Trebonia sp.
GGGTGCACCGACGAGCGAAGCGGCCCGCGCCACGCCAGCTGGTCGGAGCCGGCGGGGCGAGCCGGCGCGTTGCCCGTGGCGGTGGGATCCAGCCAGAACCGATCGCGTTGCCACGGGTAGGTGGGCGCCGCCACGCATCGCCCACCCCAGGGATGCAGCTGCTCCCAGGTAACCGGCTGCCCGCGGGTATAGAGGGTGCCGAGTGACGCGAGCAGCGTGGCGCGTCCCCCGTTGTCACGGCACATGGACGGCAGCAGGGTGCACGCGCGACCCAGGTCCTCCGCATCCTCGCGCACCGCGCTCAACAGGATCGGATGCGGGCTGACCTCCAGAAACGCATCATGGCCGAGGTTGAGCAGCCGCCGTACAGCCGCCGAGAAGCGCACCGGCGAGCAGAGGTTCTCTACCCAGTAGGCTTCGTCGAGGGCACCCTCGCCCAGCAGGTCGCCCGTCACTGTGGAGTACATGGGTATCGTTGCCGCAGCCGGCCGCAGCCCGGCGAGCACGTCGGTCAGATCGGCGCGCAACGCGTCCATCTGTGGGCTGTGGGAGGCCACATCGACCTCCACCCAACGGCAGAATCGGCCGCGCTGCTGCAGCGCGGTGACGAGATCGGTTAACACCGCTGGATCACCGGAGAGCACAGTCGACCGATGGCTGTTGCAGGCGGCGACCGCGACCCGGCTCCCCCGGTCGGCGATAAGCTCCTGCGCCTCTGTGTAGGAGAGCTCCGCGGCTACCATTGCGCCGCGGCGACCCGCCCGCCGGAGCAGCCGGGACCGCCCACAGATCACCCGTGCGGCGTCGTCCAGGCTGAGGGCGCCCGCGACGTGTGCCGCCGCTACCTCACCCAAGCTGTGCCCTACCACGACCTCGGGCTCTACCCCCCACGACCGCCACAGCGCGGCCAGCGCGACCTGGACAGCGAAGATGGTGGGCTGGACCACGCCGATGTCGCTCAGCCGGGAATGGTTGTGGTCGGCGAGAAATTCCGCGACTACGGATCCGTCCAGGTGCGGGCGCATAGCGCGATCGCACATGGTCAACGCGTCCCGGAACACCGGCTCCTCCGCGTGTAACCGCTGTCCCATCCCGTACCACTGCGACCCCTGACCGGAAAAGAGGAAGACCACGCCCAGTTGCTGACCCGGACGGCGACGTCCGGCGAACAGTCCGGGGCGGGGTACTCCCTGTCGGTACGCGGCGAGACCCTCAGACAGCTCCGCGGGCGAGTCCCCAACCACGGCCAACCGATGGTCGTGGTGGCCGCGACGCGCGCCGGCCGTGTAGCAAAGGTCGGCAAGCGGCACCTCGGTCGCGAGGGCGAGCTCATACCGGCCCGCCAGTGCGGCCAGTGCCTCGTGGGACTGGGCGGACAGCGGCAGGAGCTCGACGCGATCCCCAGCCGTGTCGTCCGCCGGTTGCGTGACCCGAACCTGCGGGCCCTCAGTCAGGACGACGTGCGCGTTGGCGCCGCCGAAGCCGAACGAGCTGACTCCGGCGACTGCTCGGCCGCCGTTCTCCGGCCATGGCGTGAGGGTCTGCGCGACCCGCAATGGCAGCCTGTCGAAGGGGATAAGCGGGTTGGGCTCCGCGAAGTGCAGGCTCGACGGGATCGCCCGGTGGCGCAGCGCCAGCGCTACTTTGATGAGCCCGGCCACCCCGGCCGCCGCCTCCAGGTGGCCAATGTTGGTCTTGACCGACCCGACCAGGCACCGGTTGCCCGGCTCGCGGCCCTGCGCCAGGATCGTGCCCAGGGCCTTCGCTTCGATCGCATCGCCCAGAGACGTGCCCGAGCCGTGCGCTTCGACGTACTGCACCACACCTGGCAACAGATCCGCGCGGCGGTAGGCCTCGGCCAACACGGCTTCCTGCGACAGTCGGCCGGGTGCCATCAACCCGTTGGTCCGACCGTCTTGGTTGGTAGCGCTGCCACGGATCACCGCGTAGATCGGGTCACCATCGGCCAACGCCTGACCCAACGGCTTGAGGACGACGATTCCGGCGCCTTCGCCCCGTACGTATCCGTCCGCCCGGGCGTCGAAAGTCTTGCAGCGGCCGTCCGCTGCCATCACTCCGGCCTGGCTAAAGTTCAAACCGAGCGCCGGCGACAGGATGACGTTCGCGCCACCGACGAGGGCAAGCGTGCACTCGCCCTCGCGCAGGCTGCGGCATGCCAGGTGGATGGCGACCAACGACGACGAACAGGCGGTGTCGATCGCCATGCTCGGCCCGCGAAAATCGTAAAAGTACGAGAGCCGGTTGGCGGCGATGCTCAGCGCGCTCCCAGTGCCGGTGTAGGCATCGATGCGGTCAGGCTGGCCAAGCTGGAGATGTCCGTAGTCATAGGTGGAGACGCCGATGAATACGCCGGTGCGGCTGCCGGATAGCCGCTCCGGCACCTGCCCGGCGTCTTCCAACGCCTCCCATGCCACCTCCA
>DASZJE010000036.1:0-13256 GCA_035948445.1 Trebonia sp.
GACCGCCTGCACGCCAGCGTGGTCCAGGTGCTCAGCGCGATGACCGGCGCCACCGGCGTCCGCCTGCTGCTGTGGGACGCCGGCCGGCAGGACTGGCTGCCGCCCGCACCCGGCGGCGCCGCCGCGCGGGCCGGCGACGCCAGCCCAGCCGACGGCACCGGCCAGGAAGACGGCACCGGCCAGGAAGGCGCGGCACCCATGTCAGTGCTGCGCTACGTGCAGCGGACGAGCGAACCGCTGATCGCCGACGACGCCAGCCGTGACGACCGGTTCGCCCGCGACCCCTACTTCGCCGACCTCGCGTGCTGCTCGCTGCTGGCCGTGCCCATCCTCAGCCGCGGCGACCTGCGGGCGGTGCTGCTGCTGGAAAACCGGCTGATCCGCGCCGCGTTCACGACCGGGCGGCTCGAAGCGGTCACCCTCATCGCCGCCCAGCTCGCCGTCTCCCTGGACAACGCCCGGCTATACGCCGGGTACCGGCGGATCGCCGATGAGCAGGCGGCGCTGCGGCGGGTCGCCACGCTGGTGGCACGGGCCGCGCCGCCGCAGGAGGTGTTCACCGCCGTCGCCGAGGAAGTCGGCCGGCTGCTGACGGCCGACCTCGCGATCCTGGTCCGCTACGACCCGTCGGACACGCTGGAGGTCGTCGGCGCGTGGACCAGCACCGGCGCGCCAGCGCCGACCCCGGTCGGCAACCGGCTGCCGCTCGGCGGGCGGAACGTCACCACGCTGGTGCACCAGACGGCCCGGCCGGCCCGGACCGACTACGACGACGCCTTCTCCGGCGTGCTCGGCCAGGTCGCCAGCCGCAACTGGAGGGTCCGCTCCGCGGCAGGCGTGCCAGTCAGCGTCGAAGGGGAGCTGTGGGGCGCCATCGCCGTGGCGTTGGCCGGCGGGGAGTCTCTGCCGGCGGACTCCGAGTCGCGGCTGGCCGGATTCACCGAGCTGATCGCCACCGCGATCGCCAACGCCGAGGCGCAGGCCGAGGTAACCGCCTCCCGCGCCCGGATCATCGCCGCCGCCGACCAGGCACACCGGCGGATCGAGCGCGACCTGCACGACGGCGCCCAGCAGCGGCTGGTCACCCTGGCACTGAAACTGCGCGCCGCGCAGGCGACCGCGCCGCCCGGCCTCGGCGGGCAACTCGAAGAGGCCGCCGCCGAAGCCACCAAAGCGCTCGACGAACTGCGCGAGACCGTACGCGGCATCCACCCCGGCATCCTGGCCGACGGCGGCCTCCGCCCCGCCCTCAAGACACTCGCCCGCCGCTCACCCGTCCCCGTCAGCCTGCGGTTCCCCGTCATCGAACGGCTGCCCGAGCCAGTCGAGGTCAGCGCCTACTACGTCGTCGCCGAAGCGCTGACCAACGTAGCCAAGCACTCACGCGCCTCGGCCGTCAGCGTCGAGGTCGAGGTCGCCGGCGAAATCCTGCGCGTCGCAGTGCACGACGACGGCGTCGGCGGCGCCGCCCTCGCCCGCGGCACCGGCCTGCTCGGGCTCAAGGACCGGGTGGAAGCGCTCGGCGGCCGCATCGTCCTGCACAGCCCGCCCGGAGCGGGAACCAGCCTGCGGGCGGACCTCCCCCTCACCGCCGCGAATGACGGCGTTCACGAGGCGTTAAACAGCAGCCGATCCTGGCCGGCGGGCAACGCGGGCCGACCGGCCGTCCAACTCCACGACATCGCCAACACGCAATTGCCGCCCGCGCCTGATCTCCGGCTCGCCGTTGACGGAGACCTCGCCGTCGGAAATCAATTCCTTGGCGTCAGAGCCGAACTCCACAAGGTCGGCGAGCTTCAAGAACTGCCCCAGACGGATTGACTCATCGCGGATGGGCACGTCGGCAGGTCTGCGTACAGGCATATACGGATCCTCCCACGTCCGATGCAAAGCGATGGGTCTGGCGGTGCCGCCGGTTATCGTGCTGTTCTGGTTCGGCACCTGCCGTACCGCGCGGGGCGGGACGTTGAGGGAGCGGGAACGTTGAGGGAGCGGGAACGCTGAGGGAGCGGGAACGCTGAGACAGTGACATGGATGGGAGGTGCCATGAATCCGGCGGATGTAGATCAGGTCGAGCGGGTCATCAACCGCGAGCTGAGGGAACGCTTCCCCGCAGGTGCCGTCCAGCGGGGCGTCCTGCTGCAGCACGGCGATGACCCGGCGGTCGGTCCGGGGCAGCTGATGGTACGGGTGGTCATCCCGGCGCCGGGCCGGCCAGAGGACTACGAGCAGGCCCTCGCCGCCTGGCAGGACACCCACCGGGCGGGGATGGAAGAACTCAGGCGCGAGCTCTCGCTCCGGCTGCCCGCGGCACGACTGCTCGAGTTCACCTTCGATGATGCGGGCGACGCGACGCCGCGGGTCATGATGCCGGACGACGGATCGCTGGCCGCCGAGCAGATGTCCGGCCGCGAGATCGTGACGAAGGCCGTTTCCCTGCTGCGGGCGAACTATGTGTTCCCCGAACTGGCCGAGCAGGCCGCCACCGCGGTCGAGGCGAGGCTCACGGCCGGCGGCTACGACGACCTGGACGAGATCACGCTAACCGAACTGGTGACCGGCCACCTCCAGGAAATCACCGGGGACAAGCATCTGAGAATGCGGCTCGGCGGCGGCCCCGGACCTGGCCGCGGCGGTCCCGGCCCCCGACCCGGGCCCGACGGGACGGAACCCAGGGACCGTGACGCCAGGCGCCCGGTCAGGGGCCAGGCGGGGCAGCTAGACAACTTCGGAATCCACCGGGTCGAGCGGCTGGACGGCAACATCGGCTATCTCGACGTGCGCCGGGTAGCGGACCCCGCCAACGCTGGACCGGCCATCTCCGCGGCGATGGAGCTGGTGGCCGGGACCTACGCGCTCATCATCGACCTGCGGCACAACGGCGGCGGCTCTCCGGAGGGCGTGGTGTTCTGGTGCAGCTACCTAGTTACCGAACAGCCGACCCACCTCAACGACATTTTCCGTGCCGATACCGGCGAGACCAGGCAGTTCTGGGCCCTGCCGTACGTGCCAGGGACCCGCTACACCGACCGTCCGGTCTTCGTGCTGACCAGCAGCCGCACCTTCTCCGGCGGCGAGGACTTCTGCTACACCTTGCAGGCCCTGGGCCGCGCCGAGCTGATCGGCGAGACCACCGGCGGCGGCGCCCATCCGACCCGCGGGTTTCCCATCAGCCCCGCCGTGCACATCGGCATTCCGTTCGCCCGGTCGATCAGCCCGATCACCGGCACGAACTGGCAAGGCACCGGCGTGGTGCCGGATGTCGCGGTGCCGGAAGCCGAAGCCCGCGACGTCGCCTACGCCCGGGCGCTCCGCCACGTGCTGGCCCTGGACGACCTGTTCCCGCCCATTGCGGACGAGGCCCGCGACGCGCTTGCGGGACTGCCGGCCACGGCCTAGGGGACGAGCCGGCCGATCGTTTCCGCTGACAGCAGGGTCTTGCTCAAGAACCCCACCGCGGGACTGCTCGCGAAGAGCTCGGCATAGTCGTCGTCCTTATCGCGATCGTCGGAGGAGATCAGGATCACGCTGCCGACGAAGGGATTGATCTGCCGTGCGACGTCGAAACCGCTCTCCGAACCGAGGGAGATGTCGACCAGGGCCACGTCGGGGCCGAGTTCGCGTGCCTGGCGCAGCGCCTCGGTGCCGTTGGTGGCAGCGCCGACCACGGCCAGGCCCTGCAGCTCAAGCTGGGCCCGGGCCACCGTTATGAATGGCTGGTAGTCGTCGACGATGATGCACTGTATCGGCATACGCACAGTGTGACGCCCGGCCGCGGCGCTCGCATCCCGGCTAGCTTCTAACCTGGCCGGGCCGAAAGCATCTAACCCCGCGGGACTGTGGTCACGGCCCGAACCGGACCTTAGTCCCGGGCGGCACCGTCCGAGGCTGCTCGATTGCGCAGCCGGGCGCGCAGGGACGACACCGACTGCGTAATTGAGCATTCAGGACCGGCCGCAGGCGGCGGCTTAAACCTGGGCGAGAAGGCGCGGGAGGGAATCGACCGCAACTGCCCAGTCTTCCGTCGCGGGATCGATGAGCGTGAAATGGTCGCCGTGCGTTTCGTGCAGCCGCGCGTCCGCGCCCGCCGCGACCGCGGCTGCCACGTATCGCTCGCTGTAGCTGAAGGGCACGCGGTCATCGCCCCGCGAGTGCAGGCACAGCACGGCCGCGCCGATAGGCACCATGCCGATCGGATCGGCGAGCCGGTATTCCGACGGCAGCTCATCGGGGCCGCCGCCCATCAGGTCAAGAGCGGCGGTGTCACCCACGCCCTCGCGCGCGCAGTCAGCCAGTGCCAGCACCCCCGCTTGCGAAATCACACCGCGCAGCGTCACCCCGGGCCCGGCACCGGATACGCCGGCAACGGCTGGGCCGAACGCGCCCGGCGCGTCCGCCGGCAGCTTTTCCCGTCCGGCCGCCCAGACGGCCAGGTGCCCGCCTGCGCTGTGCCCGATCGCGACCACGCGGGACGAGTCCACCGGCAGGTCAGCGAGCAGGTCGATCCCCGCGGCGACGTCCTCGAACGTCCCAGGCCACCCGCCTCCCGCGAACGAGCGCCGGTACTCCAGGTTCCAAGCCGCGTACCCCCGCGCGACCAGGTCAGCGGCGAGCGGCCGCCCGAGCGATAGGTCGTGCCGGGCCCGCCAGAATCCGCCGTGGAGAATCACGGCGATCCCGGCGGCCGGGCCCCCGTCGGGCAGCCACAGCTCACCGTATTGCGAAGGGTCAGAGCCGTAGCGGTAGACAACAGGCTGCACCCGCACCACCCTATCGTTCTAGGGCGCACGACGAACGGCATCGACTGCGCAATTGAGCCCGTCACAGAGCATGCTCAAATGCGCATTCGAGTCGACTATGGCGTGCTCGAATGCGTAATTGGGCCGGCAAACGCGGAGGCGCGGGGCGGACGCGGCGGCGCGGCGGCGCGGGGGCGGACGCGGCGGCGCGGGGCGGGTCAGGGGCGGGAGCGGATGGACCAGAGGTCCGGGAAGACCGGGCGGAACAGCGTGGCTCGCAGGTAGGTCGCGCCGGCGGAGCCGCCGGTGCCGGATTTGGCGCCGATGATGCGTTCGACCATTTTCACGTGACGGTAGCGCCATTCCTGGAGGCCCTCGTCGATGTCGACCAGGGCCTCGCAGACTTCCGCCGCGGTGGACGACGCGTCCGCGTAGACGTCAGCGAGCAGCGACTCGGTCACGTCGCCGCCTTCCCACGGCTGCTTCGGGTCGCGGTTGAGGATCTCGTCCGGGACCGCCCGACCGGACAGCCGCAGGTAGCACAGCAGTGACGCGAAGACAGGGCGGCGCGACAAGATCGCTGCGAGTTCGGTGTCCACGACGGCCGCGGGAAAGTCGCGGCGGCCGTAGGCCGCCTCCAGGTAGCGGAACTGGATCGACTGGAATCCGCTGGAGCTGCCGAGTTCGGGGCGGAAGCTGGCGAACTGCCGGGGCGTCATCGTCTCCAGGATGTCCATCTGGCCGACGACGGTCTTGAAGATCTTCGCGATCCGGCGCGCGGTCGCGAGGGCGCCCGCCCCGTTCCCGGCCTCCAGGCGTTCCTGCAGCAGTTCGGTCTCGTGCAGGATCTGCTTGAACCACAGTTCGTAGACCTGGTGGATGATGACGAACAGCAGTTCGTCGTGCGACTCGGTCCGCGTCCGCTGGCAGGACAGCAAGTCGTCCAGCCGCAGGTAAGAGCTGTAGCTGAGGTCATCGGCCCGGCTCATCGCGGCCTCCGCCGCAGCAGGCCGCGCGCCCCCGCCGCCAGCACGCCCGCCGCGCCGGCGCCGCCGGCGGCGAGCAGGGTCAGGGCCGTCGCCCGGTCCTGGCGTTTCATGCGGCCCGGGATCTCGGCGTACGGGATCGTGCTGAACGACACCAGTTCGTACCGGGACACGTACCGGCCGGGCAGTCGCCGTTCCAGGAAGTGCCGTGCCGCGGTCTGTGCCTGGAACACCCTGGAGTTCACGCGGTCGCGCATCTCGACGAAGTTGTCGAGGGCCATCTCGGCGATCGCGTCGCAGTTCGTCTTGCGGCGCTCCTGGTACAGGGCCAGCGCGTCGGCCCACGACCTTCCGGCCTCGGTCAGGCAGCGGTCGATCTCCACGCAGTCCTCGAGCGCGCAGTTCGCGCCCTGGCCGAAGAACGGGACGATCGCGTGCGCCGCGTCCCCGACGAGGGCGAGGGTCGCGCCACCGCCGTGGTGCACCCACGGCCAGCAGCGGATCGTGGCGAGCGAGCCGACCGGATTGTTCGCGTAGTCGTCGGCCAGGTCAGGGATCAGATCGACGACGTCAGCGTAAAGTCGCCAGAAATATCGTGATATTTCCGGTGTGGACCCGAGGGCGGGGGCAGGGGCGGACCCGGGGGCGTGCGGAGGCATGAGCGCCGCGAATTCCGCGGCTGTCCAGAACAGCGTGCACGTGAACGACCTGTCCAGGTTCGGGAGCGCGATCATCATCGACGAGCCGCGCGGCCAGATGTGCAGGGCGTCCGGATCCAGGGCGTAGTCCCCGGCGCGCGGCGGGATCGTGAGTTCCTTGTACCCGTGCTCAAGGTAATCCTGGCTGAACGTGAAACCCTCGCGGAACATCACCGACCGGCGCGCCACGCTGTAGGCGCCGTCCGACGCGAGCACGATGTCGGCCTTGGCCTCTTGCATCCCGCCCGTTTCGCAGGCATCTCCCGAGTCCGTCTCGAAGGCGAGGGTCCCCGTGGCCAGGTCCAGGTCACGCAGGCGTGCGGAGAACTGGATGCGGACTCCCGGGGACCGTTCGGCGCAGTCGAGAAGTGCCATGTTGAGCTCGGCGCGGCTGATGGAGTTGATCGCGTGGGTGCCGTCCGCGCTGTAGGGGCGGAAACTCTGCTCGCCGGCGACCGAATGGACCATGCGGCCGTGCATCGGCAGCGCCCGTCCGAGCGCCTGCTCACGCAGCCCGACCTGGTCCAGCGCCGCCAGGCCGCGAGCCGAGATCGCGAGGTTGATGGAGCGGCCGCGCTCCGGGCCGGTGACGCGCGGATCGGGGCGGCGCTCGTAGACCGTGACCGGGATGCCGCGGCGGGCGAGCAGCGTGGCGAGCAGGCAGCCCGCGAGGCCGGCGCCGACGACGACGGCGCGCATGGCCGCCGGGTCCCTCCCGTCAGTCATCGAGCACCTCCCGCAGCGCTGCCGCGGCGCGCCAGCAGTCACGGAACGTGTTGTACATCGGCGTCGGCGCGAGGCGGATCACGTCGGGGCGGCGCGCGTCGGCATAGACGCCGTGCTCCTGCCGCAACCGTGACGTGAGCGGGCCGGCGTCCCGGCCGTCGATGCGGAGCGACAGCTGAGCGCCGCGCCGCGACGGGTCACGCGGGGTGATCACGCTCACGTATGGTCGTCCCGCGCAGATGTCGTCGAGGCATTCCTCAAGGTAGCCGGTCAGCCGCACGCTCTTGGCGCGCAGCGCCCGCATGCCGGACTGGTCGAACATCTCCAGGGACAGCAGCACGGCGGCCATCGACAGGATCGGCGGGTTGGAGATCTGCCAAGAGTCGGCCGTGTCGACGGGGGTGAGCACCGGCGCCATCTCGAACCGGGCCGACTCCCGTGTCGACCACCAGCCGGCGAGCTTGGGCAGGCCGCGGTCCGCGAGGTGACGCGAGTGGACGAATACCCCGGACAGGGAGCCCGCGCCGCTGTTGAGGTACTTGTAGGAGCACCAGGCGGCCCAGTCGGCGCCGAGGTCGTGCAGATTCAGCGGAACGTTCCCGGCCGCGTGCGCCAGGTCCCAGCCGACGACCGCGCCCGCCTCGCGCCCGGCCCGGGTAATCGCTTCCATGTCGAAGAACTCGCCGGTGTAGTAGTTCACCGCGCCGAGCAGCACGAGGGCCAGCTTGTTGCTGTTATCACGCAAGAAGGCGACCACGTCCGCTGTCCGCAGCGTCGCCTCGCCGCGGCGGGGCCGCAGCCGGATGACCGTCTCGTCCGGGTCGTAGCCGTGGAGGGCCGCCTGGCTGCGCACCGCGTAGCTGTCGGACGGGAACGCGCTGTCCTCGATGACGATCGCGTGCCGGCGCGGCGTCGGGCGGTAGAAGCTGGCCATCAGCAGGTGCAGGTTGACCGTCAGCGAGTTCATGACGACCACCTCCTCCGGCAGCGCGCCGACCAGGCGGGCCGCGGGGCCGCGCAGGAGTTCGTGGTAGGACAGCCAGGGCCGTCTGGCCTCGAGGTGGCCCTCGACGCCGAGGCGCGCCCAGTCGTCGAGGAACTCGCCCAGGCGCGCCCGCAGCGCGCGCGGCTGCAGGCCGAGGGAGTTGCCCGCGAAGTAGGCGGCCTGCCCCGAGCGGTCCCCTGGATACGGCGGGACACAGAACTCCGCCCGCCGCGTCGGGAACGGGTCGGCGGCGTCCAGGCCGAGGGCGCGGCGTTCTTCGGCAGCCAGGGCCGTCATGGGGCGTCCAGGCGGAGGAACAACTGTCCGTTCCGGAAAAGGATCTTCTCGCGAGTCTCCTCGTCGAGAAAACCGGCCTTGCGGACGACTGCCCCGGCCGGCCGCTCGCCCAGCGGGTAGGGATAGTCGCTGCCGACGACGATCCTGTCCGGGCCCATGGTCTCGACGAGCAGCCGCAGGGCGCGCTCGTCGAATACCACCGAATCGACCCAGAACCGGCCGAGGTAGTGGCCCGGCGGGTATCGCGAGGCGCCGACGACGTCGTGGCGCTCCCGCCACGCGTTCTCCATCCGGCCGAGCCAGAAGGCGAACGACCCGCCGCCGTGAGCGAAACAGATCTTCAGCGTGTCCGGCACGCGGTCGAAGACTCCGCCGAGGATCATCGCCAGGACGGACAGGTGCGTCTCGGCCGGCATGCCCACCAGCCACTGCGCCATCCAGCGGCCGAGCCGGGGCGAGGCCGGCATGTCCCAGGGGTGGACGAAGACGGGCGCGCCGAGGGAGGCGGCGTGCTGCAGGAACGTCACGATTCCCGCCGCGTCGAGGTCGAGATCGCCGACATGGTTGCCGATCTCGACGCCCACGTGCCCGCTGCCCATGCAGCGGGTGAGTTCCGCGCACGCGGCGTCCGGGTTCTGCAGCGGCACCTGGCACATCGGCAGCAGCCGGCCGGGCAGGGGCGCGCAGATCTCCAGCGCGAGGTCGTTCATGATCCGCGCGATGCGGGCCGCCTGCGCGGGATCCGCCGCGTAGGAGAAGAACACCGGTGTCGGGGAGACGACCTGGGCGGCGACGCCGTCCGCGTCCATGTCGGCACGCCGGATATCCGCGTCCCAGCTGTCGGCCTGGATGCGGCGGAATTCCCTGTCGCCGAGCATGATGACCGCGTCCTTCTCGGTCTCGATGCGCAGGGTGGGGGTGCCGGGGCCGAGGTCGGGCCAGCCCTTCGGCACGTAGTGGGTGTGGACGTCGATCGCCTTTGCCCGCATGTTGCTGTTATCAGCCATGTTGCTGTTATCAGCCACGTCGGCTCAGCCCTTGCCTGGGTGCAGGGCGCCGCACCGCGGGCAGGTGCGCGCCTTCTCGTCGTCGTAGAAGGCGCTGAAGACGGGCGGGAGGTCGACGACGATGTCGCGGACCTGGAGTTCGACCTCATGTACGAGCGCCGAGCAGTTCGGGCAGTACCACTGGAACTTCTCCAGCGTGCCCTCCTCGCGGATCCGCTCGATCACCAGGCCGATCGAGCCTTCCTCCGGACGCTGCGGCGAATGCGGCGTATTTCCGGGCAGCAGCCATGTCTCCCCCTCGCGGATGTGCACCGGCTCCACCGCCCCGTCCACGACGACGTTGACGTGCATGTTGCCCTTGAGCTGGTAGAACCACTCCTCGTACGGGTCGACGTGGAAGTCCGTCCTGGCGTTGGGGCCGCCCACGATCATCACGATGAAGTCGTTGCCGACGGTCAGGGTCTTGTTGCCCACGGGCGGCTTGAGAAGATGCCTGTTCTCCTCGATCCACCGGGCGAAGTTGACCGGCTGCGCGAGACGCGTCATTGCGTTTCTCCTCCGGCGACTTGCGGGACGTACGGAAGCTGGTGCACGAGGATCCCGGCGCCTGTCAGACCTGTCATGACGTTAACCTGCCCATCCTGACGACTGGCCTTACTGTACGACTGGGATCGTCTCGTCTTTGCGGGCCGTCCCGGGGTTGAGCGTAATTTGGGGGGCTAGCACCACCGATTCTGCGATCAATCCGCGGACAGGGGCCGCAGCGGGCATCGGCCGTTCGCCCCGAATCGGCCGTGCGTTTTAATGAGAGCAAGGCGTTAGGAGGAGCCGTCATGGCCTCTGGACTCGAACCAGAACACCTCGACCACCGTCACCGGGACACGCTTCGCCAGATCTTCGCACACCCGGTGAGCCACAACATCGAGTGGCACGCCGTGCTGTCGCTGCTGGAAGCCGTCGGCACGGTCACGGTGCGCCATGACGGGAAGGTGGCCGTCAAGCTCGGACCCGAGCTGGAATTCCTCGATCCGCCGGCCGGCAAGTCCGTCGACGCGCAAATGGTCGTGGATCTGCGCCGGATGCTGAGCAAGGCCGGGTACGCGCCTTCCTGATCATCTTCGGGACGCCAGCCGGTAACCAAAGCCGGCTGCCGCCGCGTGGGTCACGAGACCGGTTTCCGCATTAATGCGGCAATTTCCGATGATGAGTCACAATGAGGGTGTGTGGCCGTCACGCTGGATGCACCGCAAGAGCGTCCGGATCCTGATCATGGTTGCCGGCGCGGTCCTGCTAGCGCAGCCGTCGCGCCAGGGCGCGCCGCCTGGCGAGGCGGCGCGCCCTGTCCAGTCGCCGAGCAGGACCTAGACCAGCAGCCTGGTCACGGGCCGAGACCGAGGAGACGCTGCGAGTCCTGCGCATAAGTCGTGGCGCCGGTAACGGAGCCGCCGTCCTGCGGCACGCCGGGATCCGTGCCGAACTGAGGGAGCCACAGCCTGGCAATCTTTCCTGCCGCGAACTCTGGAGACCAGATAGCTCCGTCCGGACCGGTCTTAATCTCAATCGGGACTGAGGCTGCCGTTGGGATCGCGTACTCTCCCACGACGGTCGACGTGGCGGGATCGATCTCCGCGAATTTGTTGCCGACGCTCTCATCGGTGTAGAGGTTTCCGTCAACGCCCTGGGTCAGTCCGATCGGGACCGAGGCCGGGGTCGGGAGGGTCACCGAAGTGAACGTACCGGTTGTCGGATCGTAGTGGCCGATGGCGTCCGCTCCGCTCTCGGTGAACCAGATCTGCCCGCTGTACGAGCGGATGATGAACGGCAGGGCCCCCGGCGTGGGGATCGGGTATTCGGTCATCTGCTTGGTCGCGTAGTCGAACCGCAGCAGCTTGCCTGCCGTTAGCTCGTCGAACCACTGGGCGCCGTCCTGGCCCGCGATTCCGCCGATTATTCCGGAAAGGGGCGTGGGAACGTTGTACTCGGTCACCGCGTGTGTTGAGACGTTGACCTCCGCGATCTGGTTCGAGCCGGTCTGCGTGACGTAAATATCACCGTTGGCGCCAGTCGCGAGGCTCATCGGAACCGAGTCCGGAGTCGGCAGTGCGATCTCCTTCATGGCATAGGGCGGGGTCAGCGAGATGTAGCCGACGGCGTTGTTGTACTGGTCAGTGAACCAGAGGTTGCCGTCACCTGGAATCGTCGCGTCACAGGGACCGATCGGGACGGCGCCGGGCAGCTGTATACCAGCAGGGAGGACTGGCGTGACGGTCACCGGCGGCAGGTCGAACTTCTGGATAACCCCGGTCTTCAGATCAAGACGGCCGAGCCGCCGGGTCTGGGATTCGACGAACCACAGGGACCCGTCGGGTGCGGGCTGCAGCTGACAGACCTGCGTCAGGGAGCTCCCTATAGTGATCTCGGTAACCGGCGTCGAAGCCGCACTCGCGGGCAACACGCCGACGCATAGCATCACCGTGGTCGCCACGATTCCGGTCAGCGCCGCAGCGGTATGTCTGAGGCGCCTGTTCTTGAAATTCATCGATTTCTTTTCTCCTCGGGCATGTACTGGGTAACCGAGGGTCAACAAGTACGCGATGCGAGCACGCTCAATAGAGAATTTGACCTTGGCGCGGAAGCCGCTAAACTGCAACGAGTATGACGTTCGCAGCCAACTCGTGACCCGGGGTTCCAGGGAGGGAATAGCACGGCCGACTCCTCCGTCGACGTGCGACCTTATGCGCAGGCTCGAGTCCAGCGCGCGCAACCAATCCCCATTGCCTGCCCCTCAGGGATCGCCTCGCCGTCAGGCACCTAGAGCTTCGGCACCGCGCGCCTTCGTCATACCTGGATCAGTAGGTTATTACTCACGGTACACGCTAGGCT
Organism: Trebonia sp.; assembly: GCA_035948445.1. Lineage (GTDB taxonomy): Bacteria > Actinomycetota > Actinomycetes > Streptosporangiales > Streptosporangiaceae > Trebonia. The sequence goes on from DASZJE010000036.1 coordinate 12,322, forward strand.
TCTGGCACTCACCCGGGGGGTACCTCAATGATGGGCTGCCGGCGTGACGTCACGGGCAACCGCCAGAACCCCGCGGACCCTCGGTGCTGCCTTCAACGCTCATAGCATCCCTCTATTCCCAGGTTCCGCCCTCGGAGTGCGGGCCGGATGATCGAAACATATGGCCGTAATTACAGGCGCGAAAGCCAGTAATCGAACGACAGAAGTCCATTTTGCGAAACAGGCCACGCCGTCCGGGCGGCCAGAAGACTTGTAATTCGCCGGCTTCGGCCTGCTGGAGGATAGCGCGCCCCCAGCGCGCCGCAACTCCTTACTCAGCCTGGATCCACCGGTGAATGGCCCCGATTTTGCCGGCGTTTGAATGAAAAGGTGATCGAACCGACGGCCGGGATCGGCCGCCGCCCAACGGTGAAGCTTGGCCTGCATCCCCGCTACCCGTGACCACAGCCCGCGGACCGGATCCTGGGCACCGCCATTCGCCGGCGCATCTTGCCCAGCCCGGACCCGCGCGCCGGCAGCGCGCGGCCGGGCAGGCCGGGACGGTTCCCGTGTTCACTGCGATTCGCTCGGCGCAGGAGGAGCCCAGCTCTATCCCTGCGGCATCGCCGGGGCGTCGCCGCCCCCGCAGATGGTGAGCACCTCAAGGGCCGGGTCTGCGGCGGCCTGGACGGCGGGGACGGCATATCCCCCGTGCCCGCGGTTCCCGTCGCTGACCTCGGTCACGGCCGGCGAGGCGGGCGCCGGGGGCTCGTCCTGCTGTTCTGGCTGCTGGTGGAGGATGAGGTCCGTCACCGAGTCGCAGACCAGCCGGGCCCCGAGATCCTGCTCATGGGGGATTTCGATGACCTGCCCGACGTGCCCGCCCGGGCCCGGCGTCAGGTCGACGGCCGTCATCTCGCCGCTGCCGTCATGGGCGAACACGATCCAGCCGGGTG
>DASZJE010000037.1:0-10669 GCA_035948445.1 Trebonia sp.
GGGTCAGCGGATGCCGGTGCTCACCGTGCTCGCCGGACGCAGCGAGGCCGGCCAGCGGGCGGCGGCCTCGCACACCGCGGCGGCGGCGACGCCGCTGGTCAGCCGCGAGGCGCTGTTCGAGCAGGCCGGCGTCATCACCACGCCCGGCTTCGGCGAACTCCTCGAGGCGACGGCGTTCCTGGCGACTCAGCAGCCGCCGGCCGGGCGGACCGTCGCCATCGTCTCCAACGTCGGCGGCGCGGGCGTGCTCACCGCCGACGCGTGCACCGACCTCGGCCTGACCGTGCATCATCCGGGCAGCGAGACCAGGCACCGCATCCGTGAGCTCGCTCCCGAAGGCGGCTCGGTCGCCGGTCCGGTCGACACCACGGCCACCGTGACCAGCGAGGATTTCCGGAAGGTGCTGGAACTGATGTCCGCCGACGGGGAGGTGGACGCGATCATCGCGCTCGTCCTGCAGACCGGCGCGACCGGCGACCTGGTCGGCGCGATCCGGGACGCCATCGTGTCGGTACCGATGGCCGCCGTCGTGATCAACCAGCCAGAGGCGGTCCGGCTGCTGACCGTCCGGTCTGGCAAGGTACCCGCCTACGGCTACCCCGAGGCCGCCGCCGCGGCCCTCGCCCGCGCCGCGACCTACGGCCAGTGGCGCGCCGGGCAACCGGGTGACGTGCTGGCCTTCCCCGACGCCGACCAGGCCGCGGCCCGCGAGTTCGTCCGCGGCTTTCTCGCCATTTCCCCGGACGGAGGCTGGCTTTCCCCCGGGGAGGCCGCGTCGGTACTGCGCTGGTATGGCATCCACCTGGGCGACAGCGATGAGGCGGCGCGGCGCCTGGCCGCCGTCGGGACGGAAGTGATCGTCCGGCTCGAAGACGATCAGATGTTCGGCCCGCTGGTGGTGTTCGGCCTCGGCGGCGTCGCCACGCAGGTCCCGCAGGACCGTGTGGCCAGGCTCGCGCCGCTGACGGAAGCCGACGCCGACTCGATGCTCGGCTCGATCCGGTCCGCCGCCTTGCTTCGCGGCTACCGCGGCGCGCCGGCGGCGGACCTCACCGTCCTTCGCGACCTGCTGATGCGCGTTTCGCGGATGTCCGACGATCTGCCGGAGATCACCGAACTCGACCTCGCCCCCGTCATCGCAGGCCCGGACGGGGTCGTCGTGGCGGGCGCGCGGGTCAGGATCATGCCGCAGGCACCCCAGGACCCCTTCCTCCGGCGGCTTAGATTACACTATGTAGTTATCTAGTTACGAAGGGAAGCGTCAGTGACGACAGAACCCGGCTCTCTCATCTCATCCGTGCCCGGACCCCGCACGGCTTCTAGCCCCGCTCCCCTCTCGGCCGCCGACCTTGACGCGCTCGACGCCTGGTGGCGCGCCGCCAACTACCTGTCCGTCGGGCAGATCTACCTGCTCGACAACCCGCTCCTGACCGAGCCGCTACGTCCCGAGCATGTCAAGCCCCGCCTCCTCGGCCACTGGGGCACCACGCCCGGGCTGAACCTGCTCTACGCCCACCTGAACCGCGTCATCAGGAACTGGGACCTCAATGTCATCTACGTCGCCGGCCCTGGCCACGGCGGGCCCGGCCTGGTCGCCAACACCTATCTTGAGGGCACCTACACCGAGCGGTACCCGTCTATCACCCAGGACGCGGACGGCTTGCGGCGCTTGTTCCGGCAGTTCTCCTTCCCCGGCGGGATCCCGTCGCATGCCTCCCCGCAGACTCCCGGCTCCATCCACGAGGGCGGAGAACTCGGCTACTCCCTTGCGCATGCCTACGGGGCGGTCTTCGACAACCCGGACCTGATCGTGGCGTGCGTCATCGGTGACGGCGAGTCGGAGACCGGTCCCCTGGCCGGCTCCTGGCACTCCAACAAGTTCCTCAACCCGCTGACCGACGGGGCCGTGCTGCCGGTCCTCCACCTCAACGGGTACAAGATCGCGAACCCGACCATCCCGGCTCGTATCCCCGACGAGGAGCTCGAATCGCTGCTGACCGGGTACGGCTACCACGTCTGGACGGTCGCCGGCGACGACCCCAAGTTCGTCCACCAGCAGCTCGCCGACACGCTCGACTCGATCGTCGTGGAGATCCAGGCCATTCAGCGCCGGGCGCGGGAGCAGGGCGTCGTGGAGCGTCCGCGCTGGCCCGTGCTCGTCCTCAAGACGCCGAAGGGCTGGACCTGCCCCAAGTTCGTCGACGGGCTGCCGGTCGAGGGAACATGGCGGGCCCACCAGGTACCGATCTCTGAGGCGCGGAACAACCCCGATCACCTCAGGCAGCTCGAAGAGTGGATGCGCTCCTACGCCCCGCACGAGCTGTTCGACGAGGACGGCACGCTGATCCCGGAGCTCGCCCAGCTGGCCCCGCGCGACTACCGGCGGATGAGCGACAACCCGCACGCCAACGGCGGCCTGCTGCTCCGCGACCTGAACCTGCCGGACTTCAAGCAGTACGGGATTCCGGTGCCGTCGCCGGGGAGCGTGGACGCGGAGAACACCCGCGTGCTCGGCGGCTGGCTGCGGGACACCATCATGGGTAACCCGCGGACCTTCCGGCTGTTCGGTCCTGACGAGACGGCGTCCAACCGGCTGGACGCGGTGTTCGAGGTAACCGGCCGCGCCTTCGACGGGGAGATCATCCCTGGCGATAACGATCTCGCGCCCGAGGGCCGGGTGATGGAGGTTCTCTCCGAGCATCTGTGCCAAGGCTGGCTCGAGGGCTACCTGCTGACAGGGCGGCACGGACTCTTCAACTGCTACGAGGCGTTCATCCACATCGTCGACTCCATGTTCAACCAGCACGCCAAGTGGCTGAAGACCACGCGCACAATCCCGTGGCGGCGGCCCGTGGCGTCGCTGAACTACCTGCTCTCCTCGCTGGTATGGCGGCAAGACCAGAATGGCTTCTCCCACCAGGATCCCGGGTTCATCGACCACGTCGTCAACAAGAAGGCGGAGGTCATCCGGGTCTACCTGCCGCCGGACGCGAACACGCTATTGTCGGTGGCGGATCACTGCCTTCGGTCCCGGAACTACGTGAACGTGATCGTGGCGGGCAAGCAGCCGCAGGCCCAGTGGCTCACCATGGAGCAGGCGGTCATCCACTGCACGCGCGGCGCGGGCATCTGGGAGTGGGCGTGCTCGGACAACAGCCCCGGCATCATCCCCGACGTCGTCCTGGCGTGCTGCGGGGACACTCCCACGCTGGAGACGCTCGCCGCCGTCTCGCTGATCCGGGAGCACCTGCCCGAGCTGAAGGTACGGGTCGTGAACGTAGTGGACCTGATGCGGCTCGAGCCCGAGTCGGAACATCCGCACGGGATGCCGGACGCCGAGTTCGACGCCTTGTTCACGACTGACCAGCCGGTGATCTTCGCCTACCACGGGTACCCGTCGCTCATCCACCGGCTGATCTACCGGCGACGCGGGCACGCGAACTTCCACGTGCGCGGGTACAAGGAGGAGGGCACGACCACCACGCCGTTCGACATGGTGATGCTCAACGACCTGGACAGGTTCCACCTGGTGATTGACGTGATCGACCGCGTGCCGGGACTGGCGAGCTCGGCGGGGCACGTCCGTCAGCTCATGGCGGACAAGCGGATCACGTGCCGCGCCTACACGCGGGAATTCGGCGAGGACGCACCGGAGATCCGGGACTGGAAGTGGACGCCGCGGTGACCCGCGTCCTCGTCGTCAACGCCGGGTCGAGCAGCCTCAAGCTGCGGGTGCTCGACGACGGCGACGACGTCGTGGCGACCGCTGACCTCCCCGCGCCGCGCGGTGCGGGGAACGAGGCGGCGCTCGGCGAAGCGATCGCTCCGCTGGGCCAGGTCGACGCGGTTGGGCACCGCATCGTGCACGGAGGCACACTGTACTCCCAGCCGGTACTGGTCACCGACGACGTGCGACGGCGCCTCGAATCGCTCACCGACCTGGCGCCGTTGCACCAGCCCAGGTCCCTCGCCGCGCTCGACGCGGTCGGGAAGATCCTCCCGGACGTGCCCGCGGTGGCGTGCTTCGACACGGCGTTCCACGCGACGATCCCGGAGGCGGCGGCGACGTTCGCGCTCCCCGCGGAATGGCGCGCCCGATGGACGCTGCGCCGCTACGGCTTCCACGGCCTTTCCCACGCCTACGCGTCCCGCCGGGCAGCGGAACTGCTGGGTGCCGCGTCGCCTGGCGGGTCACCGCCGGGCCCCCTATCCGGCGACGCATCAGGCGAATCATCAGGCGGGCTGCGCGTCGTCACCTGTCACCTAGGCGCCGGGGCGTCCCTGGCCGCCGTCCGCGACGGGGTGTCCGTGGACACGACGATGGGGTTCACGCCGCTGGACGGCCTGGTCATGGCGACCCGGTCCGGTTCGGTCGACCCGGGCCTCGTGCTGTGGCTGGAAGAGCACGCCCACATGCCGCCCGCGGAACTCGCCGCCACGCTGGAATACCGTTCCGGACTCGCCGGGCTGGCGGGCACCGCGGACATGCGCGAAGTGCTGTCCCGCGCCGCCGCGGGCGACTCGCGGGCGCTCCTGGGGAGAGAGGTATACCTGCACAGGCTGCGCGCGTCGATCGCCGCCATGGCGGCGGCGATGGACGGCCTTGACGCGCTCGTCTTCACCGGCGGCGTCGGCGAGAACTCCCCGGAGATCCGCGCCCGCGCCGCCGACGGCCTGTCATTCCTGGGCGTCTGCGTCGACGAGCGGCACAATACCAATCCCGACAATGCCGAAGATTACCCGATAGATACCGATAAATCCGGCATACGAGTGCTGGTCATCGCCGCCCGCGAGGACAAGCAGATCGCCGCCGAGGTCCGCTCCGTCCTCGGCCGACCGCGGCCCCGAACCTAGTCGTGCCCGTGCCCGTGCCCGTGCCCGTGCCCGTGGTCGCGCCTGTGCTCATGCTCCTGGTCATGCCCCTGATCGTGCCCCTGGTCGTGCATGGTCGCCGGGACAGCGAAGTCGAGCAGGCGCGCGTGCGCGGGCGCCGCTTCCGCCCACATCCCGGGCAGGCCGAGGACGGCGACCGACGCCGTCGGGAAGCCGGCCGGGGGTGAAGGCGGGCCGGTCAGGCCGACGGCGAGTTCGCCGATGCCCGGGTTGTGGCCGATGACCAGCACAGTCCGCGATGATTCGGGAAATTCGCGGACCAGCATGAGCAGGCCGAGCACTGTCGCCTCGTATACCCGCGAGTCGTAACGGACCGGCGGCGCGGCACCGGGAACCGCTTTCACCAGGCCCGCGGCAGCCAGATCCCAGGTTTCCCTGGCCCGGCGCGCGGTCGAGCACACGACGGAGTCCGGCGCGTACCCGCGGGCGCCAAGCCAGTGTCCCGCCACGGGCGCGTCGCGCCTGCCTCGCTTGGCTAGCGGCCGGTCATGGTCCGCGACGTCCGGCCAATCAGACTTAGCATGACGAAGCAGGACAAGACGGTGGGCGTATTCGGTGTCCACTCTTTCAGCGTGCCACGCCCACGGCGTTCCGTACCGGCAATCCGGGTCCGCGTAATGCGATTGAAGGCCGCGGGGACAGGCTTACGGCACGACGGTCACCGGCCAGCGGCCTGCACGGACCAGGCGGACGGCGAGGGAGCCGACGAGCCGGTGACCGGCCTTAGCGGAAGCGCCGACCACGATCGCGTCCGCGCGCGTCTCGTTCGCCAGTCGCTTGATCTCGCTATGCGGATCCCCGTGCGCGACGATGAAGGCCGCGTCCACCCCCAATTCGCCGGAGGCGCGTTTCACCCTGCCGCGCAGATCACCGGCCATCTGCGCGTAGGTCTCCTCCTCCGCCACGACTACGCTCGCCCCGACAGGGGTCGCGGCGCCGATGGATGGCCCCGGGATCACGAAAACCACGATCAGCCGCGCGCGCTGCCGACGGGCCAGCCCCGCCGCGTAGGCGAAGGCACGGTTCGCCGTCACCGTGTCGTCCATGCCGACGAGAATCGCTGTCGGCCCGTCCGAACCGAGTTCGAATCCGGCCCTCGCGGGTACATCGCCGGGCGTCTCGCTGGCCACGCCTGTAGTCTAGGCCGAGCGGAGCGGGCCACGGCAGGCTGCGGCAACGGTTAGGCTCGATAGATGCAGCGAGTCGTGTTGCGGGACGTGGACCGAGATTCATTCATCGGTACCGTCGGCCCCGACCGCTACGCCGAGGGCCTCGCGGCTGCCTCCCGCAGCGCCGTCATCCAGACGGCGTGGGAGGCGTCCCAGCAGCAGCTGAGCGGGACGGTCCGCGACGAAGGCGGCGAAATCCGGACGGTCTCCGTGTCGTTCCGGGCGTCTTCGGGGTTCCGGCTGCGGTTTCGCGTCGGCTATTGCAGCTGTGCCACTGGCGTCAACTGCGTGCACGTCGCGGCGCTGTTCGTGGCGGCTACGGACGACTCCGCCGCCCCCGTCCAGAAGTCCGTGGCGAAGCCGTCTGTGCTGCCGTGGGAGCAGTCGCTCGATTCACTACTCGAGGCCGGCGACGAGCTTCGCGCGACACTCGCGGAAGACGGAAGCGGCGAGGCTGCCGGATTCGCTCCGGACGTGACTCCGCTGGCGGTCGAGCTCTCCCTGACGCCGGACGGGCCCAGGGCCAAACTCCAGGGGCGGCTCGTTCAGCACGGCAAGAGCGGGACGTGGATCGCGGGCAACCTGTCCTGGTCCCGGCTCGACTACCTGCTGGTCCGCGACGAGTATCCGGCCGCCCACGTCCGGCTGCTGCACGAACTGCATGCCCTGTACCGGGCCACGAGCACTACCCGTAACCCTTACTACGCCAACGGATACGGCTACGGCGAGCAGAAGACGCTGGACCTCTCGGCCTGCGAGTCCCGTAATCTGTGGCCGATCCTGGACCAGGCGCGCGAACTCGGCCTGCCGTTCGTCTACCCGCGCGCGCTTGGCGCGGTTCCGCCGCCTGCCGTCGCGGAGCTGTGCCTGGACGTCACGGCCGCGGGCACGTCCCTCCGGGTCACGCCCTTGCTCCGCGAAGTGACCAGCGACGACGACGACGGCACAGGCGGCAGCGGCACCGGCGGCAGCGACCTGGTCCCGCTCCGCTTCATCGGCAGTGAGGGCCATGGCGTCGTCTACGCTGGCCGCGGCGCGGGCACGGAGCGGTTCCGCCTCGCCCGGCTCACCACGCCAGCCCACCCGCGACTGCAGGCCATGATCATGTCCGGCGAGCAGCTGGAGGTGCCGGCGTCGGGACAGGCGGCTTTCCTGGCCCGCTACTACCCAAGGCTGCGCCGCATGGCGGCGGTGATCTCGTCCGACGGTTCGTTCACTCCCCCGGTGATCTCCGCTCCCCGGCTCGTGCTGCGCGCCTCCTACTCAGGCGAGCACGACGTGGACATCACGTGGGAGTGGGTCTACGGCGTCGGCGACGCCGAGTTGCGCGCGCCGCTTGACGCGGCACCGGGCGGCTTCCGCGACGCCGGGGCCGAGCGGCGGATCCTGACCGCACTCGAGCTCCCAGCCCCCTTCCGTCTTTCTCCCGAACGATCCCTGGTGACTCCATCGCACCTCCGCGGCCTCGAGACCATGCGGTTCACGACCGAGATGCTCCCGCTGCTGTCCGCGCGTGACGACGTCCGCGTCGAGGTCACCGGCGATGTCCCTGACTACCGGGAAGTCGGTGACTCCCTGGAGATCGGGCTGTCCACGGCCGAGCGCCCCGGTAGCCGTGACTGGTTCGACCTGGGCATCAGCGTGACCGTGGAGGGTCACCAGGTACCGTTCGGCGAGTTGTTCAGGGCGCTGGCCAGCGGCGGGTCGCACATGCTGATGCCGGACGGGGCGTATTTCGCGCTCGACAAGCCCGAACTCGCCACGTTGCGGCGGCTCATCGAGGAGGCTCGGGCGCTCCAGGATCAAGGCGACGGGTCCTTGCGGATCAGCCGGTTCCAGGCCGGGCTGTGGGAGGAACTGGTCCGGCTCGGCGTGGTCGGCAGCCAGGCGCGGTCCTGGCAGCGGGCGATGGACGGGCTGCTGACAGTGTCGTCGGTGCGGCCGGCGGCGCCGCCGGACGGGCTGTGCGCGCGGCTTCGGCCATACCAGCTCGAGGGCTTCGGATGGCTGGCGTTCTTGTGGGAGCACCAGCTTGGCGGCATCCTCGCCGACGACATGGGCCTCGGCAAGACGCTCCAGACGCTGGCCCTGCTCGCGCACGCGCGGGCCCGCACCGCCCCGGACTCGCCGCCATTCGTCATTGTCGCGCCGACGTCCGTGCTGGCGAACTGGGCGTCGGAGGCGGCCCGGTTCACCCCTGACCTCAAGGTCGTCGTGCTGAGCGACACGCTCGGCAAGCGCGGGTCGTCGCTGGCGTCGCGCGTCAGGGGAGCGGACGCGGTGGTGACGTCGTACACGCTGCTGCGGCTGGACTTCGCGTCGTATGGCGAGATGACATGGTCAGGACTGTTCCTCGACGAGGCGCAGTACGTGAAGAACTACCAGTCCAAGGCCTACCAGTGCGCGCGCCGCTTTCCGGCTCCGTTCAAGGTCGCGATCACTGGTACGCCGATGGAGAACAACCTCATGGAGCTGTGGTCACTGCTGTCGATCACGGCGCCAGGGTTGTTCCCGAACCCGGACCGGTTCAAGGAATACTACGCCAAGCCGATCGAGAAGGGCGGCGGCTCCGAGTTGCTGGCTCAGCTGAGGCAGCGTATCCGGCCGCTGATCAAGCGGCGGACGAAGGAACAGGTTGCGGCCGACCTGCCGGAGAAGCAAGAGCAGGTCCTCGAAGTGGAACTCGGGACACGCCACCGCAAGATCTACCAGACACACCTGCAGCGGGAGCGGCAGAAGGTCCTGGGCCTGCTCGGCGACATCAACGGCAACCGGTTCACGATCCTGCGATCGCTGACGCTGCTGCGCCAGTTGTCGCTGCACGCGGCTCTGGTGGACGAGTCCTACGGTGACGTGCCCTCGGCGAAGGTCGAGGCGCTGCTCGAGCAGATCGCGGACGTGGCGGGCGGGGGGCACCGGGCGCTGGTCTTCAGTCAGTTCACGCGGTTCCTGAAACTGGTGCGATCCTCTCTTGAGGCCGCCGGCGTCGAATGCTGCTACCTGGACGGGTCGACGACCAACCGGGCGGCCGTGATCGCGTCGTTCAAGGAAGGGACGGCGCCGGTGTTCCTGATTTCCCTGAAGGCCGGCGGCTTCGGCCTGAACCTTACCGAGGCCGACTACTGCTTCCTCCTCGACCCCTGGTGGAACCCCGCCACCGAGGCACAGGCGGTGGACCGGACGCACCGCATCGGGCAGACCCGGCACGTCATGGTGTACCGGCTGATCTCCGGCGGCACGATCGAGGAGAAAGTGGCCGCCCTCGCGGCGCGCAAGGCCGAACTGTTCACCAGCGTGATGGACAGCGACGGGGCCTTCAGCTCCTCGCTGACCGCCGACGACATCCGCGCCCTCTTCAGCTAGCGAGCCCACTGCCCGACCGGCTTCGCCGCCGGCGCGTCTGCCTGCGCCCTCGAACGGATGAGGCTATGCTCTCTGCTGAACCCACGATTAGCACACTAGCTGCTGCTAACAAAAGTTTTTCGTTTACTTTTTCGTTAAGGAGCCCACATCGTGCCCGCCCAGCGTTCACGCTTTCAGCAGGACATGCCCGGCCGCCGCGCGGGGCGCACCACAGCGGTGACCATCGGCGGCGAGCAGTTCCACATCACGGCCAGTGCCGACAGCGGCGGGGCACTTGGCGAGGTCTTCATCCGATGGAACAAGCACGGCTCCACGGCGGCGGGACTCATCGACGGCTACGCCACAGCCCTGTCGCTGGGACTCGCGTACAGAGTTCCGCTCGCGTCCCTCCTGCGGCACGGCCTTAACTTGCGCTTCTCCCCGGCGGGACGCACCGACGACCCGGACATCCCCACGACGGCGTCCATCGCCGACTACATCGCCCGCCGCCTTGCCCTTGACTGGCTCCCCTACGCCGAACGCGCCGAACTCGGCATCCACACCCTGGCCGAACGCCTCCAAACCGCCCCCGCCTGGTCCGTGGATCACGCTTACGTCACCCCAACGGCGTACGCGACGGCCCAGAACTAAGCGCCCGGACCATCGGCGCCCGTTCGAGTCAACTTGAGGTTGACTTCTTGGTTGGCGTCAACTTAAGGTTGACCTATGGCTGATTTTCCTGTCCCCCTGGACAACCTCATCAAGTACGTGCAGGCACTGCACCCGGACGGCAGCCCGCTTGACCGCGTCTCGGACGCGTTCAACATCTCCGCCGCCCTGAGCGAAGAATCCGACGCGCTGCTCGGCCACTTCGTAGACCAGGCCCGCAGGTCGGGCGCGACCTGGAACCAGATCGGCGAGGCGATGGGCGTAACCAAGCAGGCCGCGCAGAAACGCTTCGTCCCCGGCAAGTACGGCGACTTCTCTCGCTTCACCGACCGCGCCCGCAACACCATGGCCGCGGCCAGGCTGCTCGCCGGCGAATCGGACGTCAGTGCGGCGCACCTTGGGTCAGCTTCCCTCCTGGAGCCGCTGGGCGTGGCAGCCAAGATCGTTGCCAGGGCGGGCCTGACGCCCGACCAGGTCTACGCCGCCCTGGGCACCGCTCCCCCCTCGCCTGCCCCCCGTGCGGACCCCGCCTCACTCGCCGACCTGGTGTGCGACGAGAGCGGCCGGGAAGCACTCAAGTCCGCGGTCAAGGCGGC
>DASZJE010000038.1:0-2905 GCA_035948445.1 Trebonia sp.
GCACGACGAAGGTGTCTCCGGTCTTGGCAACAATGTCCCCGCTGGCCTCCATCAGCATGCCGGAGCTGTCGATGGCAACGTGTCCCCGGGGATCGCTGAGCACGGCGAAGATCTCGCCCGCCGAGGCAGCCACAGCCCGCTGTACTTCGAGTCGTTCGGCCATGTGCCCATTGTCGCGCGGCCGGCTGCGCCAGGCGGTACGGGCACCCTGCCACGAGCGGGCAGCCGGACACCAAACCGCGCGGACTCCCGGCTGCGGTAGATGCTCGCGAGCCCGACATAGTTACGCTCGAAATTCCCACCAGAGAGGCGGTACGACGATGAGAGCGATCGGACTTACCGAGTTCGGCGGCCCGGAAGTTCTCAAGGTCATCGATGTGCCCGAACCCGAGCCCGGTCCCGGCGAGGTGCGTATCCGGGTGCATGCGGTGGCGGTCAACCCCGCGGATATCACCTTTCGTTCAGGAGGGCGGGCAGCGCAGCTGGCAGACCGTCCTGCCCCTTACATCCCCGGCATGGACGCAGCAGGCGTGGTGGACAAGCTGGGCGAAGACAGCGACGGAAGGCTCGCCGTCGGGGATCGCGTCATCGCCTACGTCATCCCGTTCGGGCCGAACGGCGGTAGCTACGCCGAGAAGGTCGTGGTCGCAGCAGCTTCGGTGGTGCCGGCTCCGGCCGGTGCTTCCTTCCCCGAGGCCTCGACACTCCTGCTCAACGCGACCACAGCCCGGCTGTCCCTGGACGCCCTCGCGCTGCCACCCGCCGCGACCGTGGCCGTCGTGGGCGGCGCAGGCGCCGTCGGCGGCTACGCGATCCAGCTCGCGAAGGCGGACGGACTCACCGTGCTCGCCGACGTCGCTCCCTCGGACGACAAGCTCGTCCGCTCCCTCGGCGCCGACGTGGTCGTGGACAGGCGCGGAGACGTCGCCGCGTCGGTTCGCAGCCAGCTGCCCGACGGAGCGCCCGGGCTAATCGACACTGCCGCACTTGATGCCCTGGCCCTGCCTGCCGTCGCGACGGCGGAGGACTCGTCACGCTCAAGGGCTGGACCGGGCCAAGCGAACGGGACATCGTGATTCACCCCGTCGCATCCTTCGGCTCCGCCACCAACACCGCCCTGTTCGACCGGCTCCGGAGCCAGGCCCAGAACGGCGTCCTGACCCTCCGGGTCGCTGATGTCCTGCCGGCGGCCATGGCCGCCCAGGCTCAGCGGCGGCTGGCTGCCGGAGGAATCCGCGGACGCCTGGTCCTCGACTTCTCCCAGCCGCTGTGACGACTCCCCGAAACGTCGAGCCGAGATCCGCCGTCGGGCCAGCCCGCGGGGCGCAGAGCCCGTTTACCGCGCGTTTGCAGCAGGTGTTCAGGGTCGCGCGATGAACTGGCAGCTGCGGGACCGGACCGGGCCCGGCCCGGTCTAGGCCCGCAGGAAGAAGGCAGAAGATGTTCGTGTACGGACTGAGCTCCCTGGTGTTCTGGGTGCTCTTGATGATGGCCGTCTTCACGGTGATGCGCTGGTCCGGCCCGGATGGCCGGCGGCCGCACCCGTATCAGGGTTACGGGACGCCGGGACCTTACGACCAGCCCGGCCCGCTCCCCGGCCCGCCCCCGGTCACGGCCGAGCAGATCCTCGCCGAGCGGTTCGCCCGCGGCGAGATCGACGAGGACGAGTTCTGGCAGCGCATGACGACGCTGCGCGCGGGACGGCCGGACGACCCCTCCGCTGCCACGGCTCGCTGAGAGCGGCCCCGCGAGAGGAGCGACCGCACCGTATCCTCTCGCGGGGCGTGGCCCGCGAGAAGCGAGAAGCGAGAAGCGAGAAGGGAGCACCAGACATGACCCCGCAGACACGTCCGCGGCCGGATCTACCCGCAGATGCCGGGCAGGCCGGCGTCGTGCCGCGTGACGACCTCGAGTTTCCTCGTCCCTGGCGGCTCATCCTGACCGCGGGATGGAACCTCGCCGAAGCCCGCCTCGACATCCGCCAGCTGCGCGGAAGCTGAACCCATCCATACACCGCCTGGTCGTGGAGCTTCCTGGGAGGAAACTCAGGCCGAAATGTCAGCTATCAGACTTATGGTTCCAGGCATGTACGAACCACCCAGCCGGTACAACGTCACCGTCACGGTTTCACGCGACCAGGACGGCCAGCTTCCCGACCCGGCCGCGTTCGCGGTGGCGGCCGACGAGGCGGCATGGCGCAGATCCGCCAGCATCGTCAGCGCGCACATGGACGACAGGATCATCAGCATCGTCACGGTACATGCGCCAGACCGGTACGCGGCGGTGGCCGTCGCCCGCGCCGTGGTATCCGACGCGCTCAGGGATCGGGCCCGATCGGCCGGCCAGTCAGCCGGCGATGCCCGCGCCGAGGCGGAGACTCTACCGCCGTCGGCCGCCTGAGTCAGGGGCCAGCAAGTCCAGACGGCTGCTGACCGGTGCCGTAAGCTCGCGGCAGAGGGAGCGGGCCACTCCCGGTAGCCGGGGATTCCGGCCCCGCTGACACCGGGGTTAGAGACGACCGGAAGGCTGCCGTTGTCCACGAATCAAGGCATCGCCAAGGTGGCCGTGCTCGGACTGGGCGGAACGATCGCCATGACCCGAACCCCCGCCGGCGGGGTAGCACCGGCCCTGTCCGCCGCCGAACTTGTCGCCGCCGTCCCTGGCCTGCCGGAGGTCCGCGCGGACCTCGAGGTCATCGACGTACGACGGCTCCCCGGTGCCTCACTGACCGTTGATGATGTCCGCGAGCTGTACGGCACGGCCCAGAACGCCTACGCGGCCGGCGCCGATGGCGTCGTCGTCACCCAGGGCACGGACACGATCGAGGAGACTGCGTACCTGCTTGACCTCTGGCACGCCGGAGCGCAGCCGCTCGTCGTCACCGGCGCCATGCGGAACCCCGCCC
>DASZJE010000039.1:0-25354 GCA_035948445.1 Trebonia sp.
GCCTGCCAGGCAGAACCCGTCCGCGCAAGCGCCGCAACCATGGCGCTTGCACTCCCGGAACCTGCCCGGCCCCCTCCGGGGCGGCCGACGGCGACGGGATGCGACCCCCTCCCACGGAGCATGCGCTGCGCGCCCCGGAAAACCGGAAACCCCCGTCACGCAGGCCCGCGCACGCAGCGGAATTACACCGGGAATGACGCGGGAAACAGGCCGGAGAGTTTCACGTGAAACCATTAACGACAGGAAACGGGACTACCTGAAAATGACCGGAGAGGAAAGCCGGACGCCGCCTGAACAGCGGAAACACCGAAAGAAATGGCCGCCGTACGATAGCGGGGCGCGCATTATCAGCTATAATCTTAATGAGGAAGAAAGACCGGGCGGAGTCAAGATAAGGTTCAAGATAAGGATCATCGCCGGGAAAGCGGCCGCCGCCGCAGACCGGCAGCAGGCCGACGCGATAAAGGAGTACCTGAAATGGGTCAGGCAACACCGGCAATCCCAGAATTCCGAGCCAAAGGACACGCCGCGTGGCGGGCAGGATCAGCCCCCATCGGGGTAGTGTTCCTGGGCCGCACCTCCACCAGCACCATGCAGGACCCCGTGGAATCCCTGCTGCGCCAGTACCGGCAGGCCGGCGAACGCCTCCCCGAAGGGCTCTACATCTCCCGCTGCTACTGGGACATCGAATCCGGCGGAACCGAGCTCGACGCCCGCAGCCAGACAAGCACGTGGCGGAAGTTCACCGACGCCGGCATCCCCCGTGACGGCGGAATGGCCGAATTCCGCGCGGCCATCGCCGCCGGGCAGCGGCCCGCCGCCGTCATCTGCGAGAGCACCAGCCGCGTCAGCCGGGACATGCTCGACAGCCTCACCCTGGAACGCGAGCTCAAGAAGGCCGGCGTGATGATCCTGGCCACCAGCGAGCCCATCGACCTGCAGGCCCCCCAGTCCTCCACCATCCTCATGCGCCGCATGCACATGGCCGAAGCCGAGTACTTCCGCTACAACCTGAAAACCAGCATGTGGGAAGGACTCAGGCAGTACGCCATCGGAGGCCACAACACCGGCCCCTGCCCCTACGGATACGCCGAGGAGCGCACCCCCCACCCCAACCCCATGAAAGCCAGCATGGGAGCCACCCGCGCCCGCCTCATCCCCCACCCCGAACACGCCCAGTGGGTCACCCGCATGTTCCAGTGGCGCGTCACCGAAAAACTGTCCGTCCCCGGCATCGCCCGCCGCCTCACCGAACTCGGAGTCCCCAACCCCAGCGGCGGCAAGGCATGGAACCCCGGCACGGTCAACTGGATACTCCGCAACCCCAAGTACACCGGCCGCGTCGTCCTGGGCCGCACCACCAACACCGGCCCCAGCTCCCGCAAAGGCGAACGCCACGACGTCACCCTGCCCCGCGAATACTGGACCTGGGCCGACGAAGCCCACGCCCACGAAGCCCTCACCGACGCCGGCACCTGGGAAGCCGCCCAGGCCATCGGGCAGCAGCGCGGCAACACCCCCGACACCGGCACCCGCCGCAGCAACGCCGGCCGCCTCTACCCCTACCGCGCCCGGATCCACTGCAACCAGTGCCACCGCCGCATGCACGGCATCGCCCGCGACGACCGCACCGCCACCCGCACCTACGCCTACTACCTCTGCCCCACCATGATGCACAAGCCCGACGACAAGCAGCGCTACCCCGGCCACATCCGCGCATCCGTCCGCGAAGACGTGCTCACCGCCGCCTTGTCAGAATTCATCGATACCCGCGCACTCGGCCACGACCGCGCCGCCCGGCTAGCCCGCCTCATCCCCGCCACCCAGGCCCAGCAAGACGACATCAACGACGCCCGCGCCGCAGCACTCCGCACCCAGATCAAGCAGGCCGGCACATCACTGAACGGCATCGCCGCCGAAATGGGCAGGCTAGCCGGCAAAGACGACCCAATGACCACCGCCATACGCGACCGCCTCACCGCCCAGTTCGCCGAACGCCACGACGAGAAAACCCGCGCAGAAACAGAACTGCAGGCCATCGAGGACACCGCCGACCTCCCCGCCGACGACCTGTCACTGCTCGACGAACTCCCCTACGCCCCCGGACTCCTCGCCCGCGCCCCCGACGACCTCCGCGAAAAACTCGCCGCAGCATTCGACCTGCAATGCGTCTACCGACCCGACATGAAACAGGCAACCGTATGCCTGACCATCACCGACACCACACCCGGCATCATCACCGCAATCCTCAACGACCCCCGCACCGACAGCGACACCGGCGCCACCCCGCCAGCCACGCCGCCGGCCAGCAGCGGACCCGCCACCAGCAGGCCCGCTGCCAGCCCTAACACGTTTGCAGATGTACCGCCGGGCACTATAGCCACCGAAATTACGATCAAATGCGGATGCCGGCGTCGAGGAATGCCTGCCGTATCTTTGCCGCGACCAGTTCGGGGTAGTACCGGACGATGTAGGCAGGGAACCGAAGGACGGTGTAACCCGCGAGCTTCAGTTCGTTGTCGCGGTTCATGTCGTCCCAGTACCGCAGGATGTCGAGATGCCCCGCTCCGTCAATCTCAATGGCCAGGTGGACATCTTCGTAGAGGACGTCTAGCCACCTCCGCTTCCCCTGCGAATCGCGACGCGGCACTTGCCTTGTTGGCACGGGCACGTGGCACCCCCGCACTACATTCGCCATGAAGTCAAGTTCGGAGAGCGCCTGCGACCCGCCCTCTATGTCACCCAATGTCACTTTCATCAGCGTGTGCCTGGGCAGTCTCTCATTGTCTTCCACGAGGCGCGTGAGGTCGCTGACGCGCACCAAACGCTGCTGGACGCCTGCTGCCAGGAGGGCTTGGGCCCCCCGGTCAGTGGCCATCCATGCCGCCGCGTCTACGAGCGACCGGATCATCCTCGTACGCACTGGCCGCAGGACAGGGTGCACGTCTGCCTCGCCAAGCTTGCGCGAATAGTGCACGACCAGATCCAGTTGCGGTGTGTCGGCGCGCACTTTGCGTGAAACGGGGCGGAGCAAGTGGATTTTCTCCGTATCCCAGTCGAAGCCGTGCAGCCCACCAAGTCGGGCAGCAGTAAGGCCTGCGAGCGCAGCGCCGGAACCGCCCCAGAAGGCTGCCACCCAAAGCTTTTGCCGCTCGGTCAGCGGTCCGGAATGCGCGACCACGATGCCCCGGCAAGGCTGCTGCCAGCGTCCCGACTTAATCCGCCAGCGCAGAGTCTCCCGTGAAATGTACTTCAGCGCCGCCTGCGTATCGAGCACTTCATCCTGCTCATTGAGCAAGTCCTCCAGCACAGGAGGGCATGTGCGCAGAGACTTCATGAAGCCACCATGCCCAGTGTCCCCCGGCGCCGTAAGCATCAATTGGCGTGGGCTGTGGAAAATTAGGAATTCTCCCACAACTGGAGAATGGCACTTGACGGGGCCGCTCGTATGTGCTGCGGCACTTGATCAAACCGAGTCGGAGCCAGCGATCCACTCGGGCTTCCACGTGGGGTCGTACTGCTGAATGTTGCATCCGGGATGATAGATGGATATCAGTTCGCGTGTGATTTGCTCCCTGTGCAAAGGGGTGTCACCTGGGATTTCGTAGGTGCATATGTAGAGCTTCCATCTCGAGCCGGCGCGTTTAACCCAGGACGAGGCCATCGGGTGCTTGAAGGGGAGGCGTTCCACCGAAAGGTCGTCAGAATGGGCAACATAGATGACCGCGTGCTGGTCTTTCGCCGGGTCTGGTTTGTAGGTTATCGCGTAGACTGCGGCTGATTTCGGCGGGGGCCAGCCGGCGAGGAGGCGGGGACCATCAAAGGGGTAGCCGGCTAGCGACCCTAGGCGAATCATGCGCATCCCCTTCTCGCGCCTATTTGGCTTGATCGTAATTTCGGTGGTTCTAGCCACCGAAATTACGATCAGCCCGGGGTGGTGGAGCCGTACGGGGTGGTGGAGCCGTACGGGGTGGTGGAGCGGTAGCCGACGGCTGAGAGCAGGCGGGAAGGGCGGATGCCTGATGCCGGCCGGGCCGGCTCCGGCGTCGCGGGGCGCGGGGCCGGGACCGAGACGCCTTTTACGATGCCTTCGGCCATGGTGTACAGGAGAGGGAGGGCGCCGGCGACTACGCCGCCGGTCTGGTTGATGTGATCGACGCCTGGCTCGATCAGTTCGGCGTCGGCCTTGATGCCGCGGACGAGTTCCGCGGCGCCTTCGAGTTTCGCGCCGATGCGGTCGAGCAGGGTGCCCGCCCAGTACAGGTAGAAGGCCAGGCCCGCGATGAGCAGGACTATGGCGACGACGGTCAGGACGACAAAGAGTGTCATGATCGCACCTTGTCCAGTACGCGACCGAGGAAGAGGTGGTGTTCTAGGCCTTCGGCCAGGACCGCGTCAACGCCCGCGGCGACCTGCGGGATCAGCGCCGTGTCGGCGGTGTTCGCCTTCGCGGCCGTCAGGGTGGTCCCGATCACGTCGACCCGGCTGTCGATCCGCTTGATGAGGTAGATCAGCAGGCTCAGGAGGGCCGCGACCGCGACGACGACAACGAAGCCGACGATGATGGCCGAGAGCCAGAAGGCGTGCTCTGTGGGGTTCATGGTCAGCCTCCCAGTCGCGCGCGCCCGCGCTGCAGGCCGGCGATGATGATGGTCGCGTGCTCGATCGTCGTGCGCAGCGCTGCCAGCGGGGCCGTGTTGCGGACGGCGCCTTCGAGTGACGCGTTGATCTTCGGGGCCTCGTCGCCGATCTGCCTCGCGAGCGTCAGGATTGTTACCACGAGGGCGACGACGGCGACCAGGATCACGCCGCCGATCACGTAACCGATGGTCCAGTCGGTGTCCATGCTCACACCGTTTCGCAGAAGTCGCGCACTGGCTTCAGGTTCGCGTTCACCGAGGTCAGGCGGGCGGGCACCGTGGACGTGAGCTGGTCGACGGCTTGGACGCCGCCGGTGACGGCGCGCAGTGTCTTACGGATGGCAATGAGGTGCCCGGCGACACGGATCAGGCCCACCGCGATGAACACGATGATCAGGCCCGCGACCGCGATCGTCATCCAGGCTGCTGCTGGCATAGCGCGTTCTCCTTATCCGAGAAGCTTCGCGACGGAACCCGCGTAACGGACCGCGCCGACCTTGACGGCCTCGATGGTCTTGTCCGTCGTCGCCAGTCCCTCGGGCACGTTCTGGAGTTCACCCACCAGGGCGACGCCGCCGGCGAGGATGTCGTCGCTCGCGGCCCGGATGCGCTCCAGG
Organism: Trebonia sp.; assembly: GCA_035948445.1. Lineage (GTDB taxonomy): Bacteria > Actinomycetota > Actinomycetes > Streptosporangiales > Streptosporangiaceae > Trebonia. The sequence goes on from DASZJE010000039.1 coordinate 5,258, forward strand.
GCGGCGAGGACGCGATTGAGCAGGTAGATGACGACGGGCAGCACCACGACGAGCAGGATGGCGTTGCCGATCCACCACAATGTCATGATTTGTGCCTCCGGTTCGGGCGGGCGGCGGAGTGGGGGCTGGTCATGTCGCTGGCTGGTAGGGCAGGAAGAAGCGGCGGAACACCCGGGCCAGGGCCAGACGGGCCGCCCGCATCGCCAGCGAGAAGCCCCCGACGGACGAGGCGGCTGCCGCCGCGTTGACCTGGTCCGCCGTTTCGCCGCGTTGCAGGCGCTCGATCCGGTCCCGCATGTTCGCTGAGAAGTCGCGCATCATGATGGCGGAGAAGTCCGCGATCATCCCGCGGCCGTACTGGGCAGCCGCACCCGAAAGCTGCAGATCCTGGGTCACGGCCACCTTGGTGGCCTTGCCTTTCGCCGACAGGGCCGCGCTCACCACCATCGCCGCGTTGCCCCGGCCCTTCTCGTCGGCGCCGGCCGCGTTGACCACGATCTTTTTCGCGGCATCGTCGCGGGAGACGATGTCGGCGGTGCCGGCGAACTGGAGCCTGACCGGGCCCATCCTGATCGCGACCCGGCCCTTGTACTTGCCGTCGCCGAGATCCTCGGTGAGCTGGGCACCGGGCAGGCAGGTGGCCACCTGAGGGATGTCGTCGAAGAACTTCCAGACCGCATCGAGCGGCTGCGCGACCTCGAAGTCGTTATTGATGATCAATGGGTTCCACCTCCGGCAAGGCTCTCGTCGCCTTTGCTCGCCGCGAATGCCCGGCGGCAGCCGGCGCAGCAGAAGTAATAGGTGACGCCTTCGCGGGTGAGCGGATGCGCCGCCTGGCCGGCGGTCACCGCCATGCCGCATACGGGGTCGATGGCAGTCACGGGGGCTTCGGGAGGGACCAGTGCCCGTTCGGGATGAGGGACGACAGCACCGCGGGCCCGCAGCTTGACGAGTTCCGCCAGGATCGCCACGGCTATTTCCTCGTGGGTCGTCTCGCCGAGATCCAGGCCCGCCGGCGCGTGCACCCGGGCGAGCTGGCCGGCGGGGACACCGCGTTCGGCGAGGTAGCCGAGGACGGCCTCGGCGCGGCGGCGGGACGCGACCAGGCCCAGGTAGGCGGGGCGGGCGGCGACCGCGCGCTCGACCGCCGCCTCGTCGTCGTGGCCCTGCGTGGCGATGACGACCATGGCGGTGTCATTCGCGTGCGCGGTAGTGAAATCCGTTCCCGGCACCACGTCGACGGACCAGTCCAGCGCCTGCGCCAGCTCGGCGAGCGTGCGCGTCATCGGGGACGTGCCCACGATCACCAGTCGCGGCGCCGGAAGCACCGGCTCGATGTACACCTCGAGTGCTCCTTCGCTCTGGCAGGAGATCGGGACGACGGTCATCCCCTCCGCGACCGTCGACCCGAACTGCTCCGGCGTGCCGAGCAGCAGCAGCCGGGCGACGCCGTCCGCGATGGACTGCCGCGCCTCGCGGACCACCACCGGCTCCGCGCAGGCGCCGCCGATCCAGCCGCACAGCTCGCCGTCGGCGGTGATGATCGCCTGCGAGCCCTGCTTGCCGGACGACGGGCCCTGCCGCCAGACGACCGTCGCCAGCGCGAACGGCTCGCCCCGCCTGAGCTTTTCCGCGGCTTGCTCGAGCACCTTCACGAGTCGGTCCTTACCGGCGGCGCACCCGAGACGTCGCGACCGGTCCGCAGCGCCTCCCACACGCGGTCCGGCAGCAGAGGCATGTCGATGTTGCGGACCCCCGTCCCGGACAGGGCGTCCATGACGGCGTTGACGAAGGCCGCCGGGCCGCCGACCGCGGCGCACTCGCCGATGCCCTTCGCGCCGATGGGGTGGTGCGGGCACGGGGTGACGACCTCGCTGTGGAGTTCGAAGCCCGGGGTCTCCCACGCGGACGGCAGCATGTAATCCATATAGTTCGAGCCGACGCAGTTGCCGTCGGCGTCGAACGTGATGAACTGCATGCTCGCCATCGCGTATGCCTCGGTCAGGCCGCCCATGATCTGGCCCTCGACGATCATCGGGTTGATGCGGACGCCGCAGTCGTCGACCGCGACCGTCTTCAGCACGTCCCAGACCCCGGTCTCCGGGTCGACCTCGACGGTGACGATGTAGACGGCGAAGGGCCAGGTGAGGTTCGGCGGGTCGTAGTAGGCGGTGTTCTCCAGGCCAGGCTCCATGCCGTCCGGCATGTTGCTATAGGCGGCCATCGCACATTCGGTGATGGTGACGCCGCGTTCGGGGGCGCTCGCGACGTAGAAACGGCCGAGTTCCCACTCGACGTCCTCTTCGGAGACTTCGAGGAGGTGGGCGGCGAGCTTGCGGGCCTTGGCCCTTATCTTGCGGGCCACCATTGCCACGGCCGCGCCCGCGACGGGGGTCGAGCGCGAGGCGTAGGTGCCCATGCCGAACGGCGCTGTGTCGGTGTCGCCCTCTTCCACCGTGACGTCTTCGGCGGGGATGCCGAGTTCGTGGGCGACGATCTGCGCCCAGGTCGTCTCGTGGCCCTGGCCCTGACCCCGTGCCCCGGTGCGGAGGATGGCCTTGCCGGTCATGTGGACCTTGAGGTCGGCGGAGTCGAACATCTTGATGCCGAGGATGTCGTACTCGCGGCTGTTGCCGGCGCCGAGCGGCTCCGTCATGGTGGAAATGCCGAGACCGAGCAGCCTTCCTCGTTGACGGGCCTCCGCCTGCTCTTTCCGGAAATTTTGGTAATCGATGGCTTTCAGCCCGATATCTAGGCATTTGGCATACTGGCCGGAGTCGGTAAGGAACCCGAACGGCGTGCGGTGCGGGAAGTCGTCGTCCGCGACGAAGTTCATCCTCCTGAACTCCGCCTGGTCCATGCCCAGGTCGTCGGCCGCGGCCTGGATCATCCGCTCCTGGAAGAACATCGCCTCCGTGACGCGGAACGAGCACCGGTACGCCACCCCGCCCGGCGCCTTGTTCGTGTACAGGCCGCGCGCCGTCAGGTGCGCGTATTTGATGTCATAAGCGGCGAACGTCGAGTGCATCAGGCCGATCTTGAACTTGCTCGGCTGCGCGTCGGAGAAGAACGCGCCGTGGTCCGCGTCGGTGTGCATCCGGACGCCGAGGATCTTGCCGTCCGCGCGCAGCGCCATCTCGCCCTTGAGGTAGATGTCGCGGGCGAAGCCGGTGGAGATCAGGTTGCCGGACTTGTCCTCGATCCACTTCACCGGACGTTCGAGGAGGATCGAGGCGAGGATCGACACCACGTATCCGGGGTAGATCGGCACCTTATTGCCGAAGCCCCCGCCGATGTCAGGCGAGACGATCCGGATCATCTGTTCGGGAAGTTCGGCGACCATGGCGACGGCGGCGCGGATGATGTGCGGCGCCTGGGTCGTCATGTAGACGGTGAGCTTGCCGGTGGCCCGGTTGAAGTCGGCGACCGACCCGCAGCACTCGATCGGCGACGGGTGGCTGCGCGGGTAGTGAAGCTCGAGCCTGCTTATCACGTCGGCTTGGCTGAAGGCCCTGTCGGTCCCTTGCGCGTCGCCGACTTCCCAGTCGTAGATGACGTTGTTCGCCTGGCCTACCTTGTCGTCTCGTATTACCGGAGCGTCGTGGGCCTGGGCCTGTTCCGGATTCACGATGGGCGGGAGCGGCTCGTAGTCGACGTCGATCGCCTCGCACGCGTCCTTCGCGATGTACGGGTCGTCGGCGATGACCGCCGCCACCTCCTGCCCCTGGAACCGCACCTTGTCGGTGGCCAGCACCGCTTGCGTATCGTAGGAGAGGGTCGGCATCCAGGCGAGGTTGCGCGTCGCCAGCATTTCGCCGGTGAGGACGAGATGGACGCCGGGGATGTCCCACGCCTTGGACGCGTCGATCGACCTGATCCGCGCGTGCGGCAGCGGGCTGCGCAGGATCTCCATGTGCAGCATGCCGGGCAGGGTGATGTCGTCGGTGTAGTTGCCCTTGCCGCGGATGAACCGGTCGTCCTCGACGCGCTTGCGGCTCGCGCCGATGCCGCCGATCTTGATCTCGTCCAGCGCCGCTGGCCGCGCTGCCGTTTCCGTCATGGCGTGCTACCCCTCTGCCCGGAGCTTCTCGGCGGCCCAGAGGACCGACTTCACGATGTTCTGGTAGCCGGTGCAGCGGCACAGGTTGCCGGAAAGCGCCCATCGGACGTCTTCCTCGGTGGGATCGGGGTTGCGGTCGAGCAGGCCCTTGGCGGCCATCATCATGCCCGGCGTGCAGAACCCGCACTGCAGTCCGTGCTCTTGCTTGAACCCTTCCTGGAGCGGGTGCAGTTCGCTCAGGCTCGCAAGGCCCTCGACGGTAGTGACCTCGTGACCGTCCACCTGCACCGCGAGCATCGTGCAGGACTTGATCGGCGTGCCGTCGACCAGCACCGTGCAGGCGCCGCAGTTCGTGGTGTCGCAGCCCATGTGGGTGCCGGTCAGACCGACGCCGCGCCTGATCAGGTGCGCCAGGAGCAGCCGCGGTTCGATCTCGGCGACCTTCTTCGCGCCGTTGATCGAAAACTTGATGCGGCGTACGGGGACGTCGCTTTCGGCCGCTTCGTCGCCGAGGTCGTCGTAAACGACGGTCATGGGTCAAGCCGCCTTTCCTGCTGCCAGCGTGTTCGGGTCGGCCGCGGCGCCGCCGGCGATCCGGATGACGAACGTGGCCACCATGTGACGCTTGTACTCGGCGCTGCCGCGATGGTCGGTCTTCGGCTGCGCCGCGCTGGCCGCGAGGTCCGCGGCCGCGGCGATGGACTCTTCCGACAGCGGCTCGCCGGCCAGGGCCGCGGCCGCCCCGGGCGCGTTGATGGTGGAACCGCCGACGCCGCAGAGGGCGATGCCCGCTCGGGTCACGGCCCCGCTCGCGGGGTCGGTCTCGATCGCCACCGCGACGCCGCAGGTCGCGAAGTCGCCGACCCGCCGCTCCAGCTTCAGGTAGCCGCCGGACCTTATACCGCGCGCGGGGGGAACGACGGCCTCGACCACGATCTCGTCGCGGGCCAGCGTGTTCGTGAACGGGCCGGTCACGAAGTCCGTCAGCGCGATCACTCGCTTCCCGGACGGCCCTTGGGCCACCACGTAACCACCGAGCGCCAGCATCACCGCTGCCCAGTCGCCCTGGGGATCGGCGTGGCACAGCGATCCGACGAGCGTGCCGCGGTTCCGGACGAGCGGGTCGGCGATCACGGGGGCCGCGGCCGCCATCGTCGGCTGGGAACTCTTCAGTAGCGCGGACCACTCCAGGTCCGCGTGCCGGCAGAGCGCGCCGACGTGCAGGCTGCCGTCCGCCTGGGTCGTGTGATAATCCAGGCCAGGCAGGCCGTTGATGTCGACGAGCAGTTCCGGGGACGCGAAGCGCAGCTTCATCATCGGCACGAGGCTCTGTCCCCCGGCGAGGACCTTGGCCTCGTCGCCGCCGTCGCGCAGCAGGGTGATCGCCTCGTCCAGGGAGCGGGGCGCTTCGTAACGGAACCGGCCCGGATACATTCACTCGCTCCGTTCCGCGGTCGACTGGACGGCGGAGGCGGGCTCGGGATCGACGGCCGGCCGGGGCGCCGGAACCGGTTCGGGGTCGGCCGGCCGGGCACTCGCGACCGACTCGGCTGGCCGGGCACTCGCGACCGGTCCGGCCGGCCGGGCACTCGCGACCGACTCGGGATCGGCGACCGCCACCGGACCCGACTCGTAGTCGGGGTCAGGCCGGGGTTCCTGGTGCGGCGGCCACGGCCCGGCGACAGGCTGCCCCGCGACCTTGAGGTAGTCGACAAGCTGCGGCCAAGCCCACACGGTCGGGCTCTTGCCGGTCTTGGGCGCGTGCTCGATCAGCTCGTACAAGCGCGGATTGCCCCTGCTATGTCCATCGGACTCGACCCGCATGCGCTATCTCCACCTGTCATCTGCGGTGCCACCTGCGATGACACCGGTGCCAGTGCAATTTCACCCGTATGTTCCCCCCGCCTTAACACAGCCGCAACAGCGAAATAAGGTGTTGCTTAATTGGCCCGTGGAGGAGGACATGGAGCATGCCGCTCGAGGGTGCCCGTTTACGCATTTGGGCACGCTCACATACCGACCCGAATGCGCATTTGAGCACGCCATGACCGGCTCGAATGCGCATTTGAGCCGGCTGAGCGCGGCGGGCGCGGCGGGGGCGGGCGCGGCGGGGGCGGGCGCGGCGGGCGCGGCTGGGGCGGCGGGGGCGGCTGGGGTGTCAGCTCCAGATCGTGACGTAGACCGGGGGCTTGAAGCGGGAAGGGGGGACGCCGGCGGCGGGCGAGCGCATCAGCTGCATCGCTTCTGGCGTACCGAGGAAACGGCGCAGTGCCCCGGCGGCAGTTCCGCGCCGCTCGCGTGGGAGCAGGGTGACGTACCAGCACTCCTCCGCCGGCACGCCCGGCATGGCGACGAGGGAGAGATCACCCCGCCGCACCTGGTGGGAGACCAAGTGCTCGATCGCCGGCGCCAGGCCCTGCCCGTCGGCCGCGGCACCCCAGGCCGCGGTCTGGCTCGGGAACACGCGGATGTTGCCTTCGGGCACGCCGAGCCGGCGAAGCATGGCCGCGGTATCGCTGCCGGGGTCGGTCCCGGACGGGTCCACGAGCCAGCGCATCTGCCTGACGGGGCCGCGCGGCCGGAAGTCCTTGGCGCCGACCACCGCCAGCCGGTACTTGAAGACCGGCTCGCTGACGACCGGAAGCGCGTCTTCCCGGCGAACGGCGGGCCCGATCGCCACGTCGGCGAGACGGTTGGCGATCAGCACGGCCTGCTCGTCGGAGGCCGCCACGCCTGTCGACACTTCGACGGGCCCGGGAAACCGCCGGGTGAACGCCTCCATCAGGGGCCCGGCCACGAATTCAGCGAACGCGGACGTCGCGACGACGCGAAGCTGTTCCGCCGCGCCCTGCGCGGCGCGGACGGCCGCGTGCGCCTCCGCGCCGAGCACCACGATCTGGGACGCGGTGCCGAGCAGCCGAGCCCCGCCGGGCGTCAGGACCATGCCGGCCTGGCTGCGCGTGATCAGCTGGTCGCCCAGGTCTTGCCGGAGCGCCGTCAGCGCCTGCGACACCGCCGACTCGCTGACGCCCAGCGCCGTCGCGGCGGCCCTGACGGACCCCAGGCGTGCCACGAGGACGAAGGCGTTCAGTTGCGTCAGTGTCATCGCGACTCCCGGTGCGGCACTTAAGCGCACACGGTAAACCAGGCGAACCCCGAGCGCCATAGGGAGGACGGGTGCAAGTCCCCGCGCAGGTCGAGTACGAGAGGGCCAGGAGCGTCGAGCAGGCGCTCGACTTGCTCGCGAGATACGGCCCTGCCGCAAGGATCCTGGCAGGCGGCCACAGCCTGATCCCGATGATGAAACTCCGCCTCGTCCACCCCGAAGTTCTCATCGACATCAACCCCATTACCAGCCTCCGCTACGTAGAACTGGCAGGGGGCACGCTCAGGATCGGCGCCCTCGCCAGGCACGCCGATCTCCTCGCCGCACGCGAAACGGGCCGGCATTTCACGATCCTGCACGACGCCGAGCGTGTCATCGCCGACCCCGTCGTCCGCAACTGGGGCACGGTCGGCGGCTCGCTGTGCCAGGCCGACCCGTCCGAGGACCTGTCCGCCGCGTTCGCGGCGCTGAAAGGCTCCATGATCATCCAAGGGCGCGGAGAAACCCGTGAGGTCTCGGCCAGGGAGTTCCACACCGGACCATACGAGACGGTCGTCGGCCCCGGCGAGATGCTCACCGAGATCCGGCTCCCCGTCCAGCCCGGGAGCGGCAGCGCGTATCTCAAGGTGTCGCGCCGGGCCGGCGACTGGCCGGTCGGCGCGGCCGGCGCGGCCGTCCTCCTGGACAATGGCCGTTTCGCGGACGCCGGCATCGGCCTGACCGCCCTCGGCGCCACCCACTTCGTCGCCGCCGAAGCCGAGGAGTTCCTGCTCGGCAAGTCCACGGACGACGACATCCTCGCCCGGGCCGGCGAGATAGCCGCCGAGCACGCTCACCCGGTCTCCGACCAGCGAGGCCCCGTCGACTACAAGCGCCATCTCGCGCGTGAACTCACGATCAGGGTCTTGCGCGCCGCCATCGCCCGCGCGCGACAGACCCGGGCACACGAGCGCACGCAAGGGGCGCCACCATGAAGATCACCGTCACAGTCAACGCCGTCGACCACACCCGCGACGTCGAGCCCCGCCTTTTGCTCATCCACTTCCTGCGCGACGAGCTCGGCCTGACCGGCTCGCACTGGGGCTGCGACACGTCCAACTGCGGCGCCTGCGTCGTGTGGCTCGACGAGACACCGGTCAAATCCTGCACCGTCCTCGCCGTCATGGCCGACGGACACCGGGTCACGACCGTCGAGGGCCTGGCCAGCGGCAGCCAAGACAGTGCCAGCCAACACGGTGCCAGCCAAGACGGTGCCAGCCAACACGGTGCCAGCCAACACGGTGCCAGCCCATACGGTGCCGACGTCCTCGACCCCGTCCAGGAAGCATTCGCCGAATGCCACGGCCTCCAGTGCGGTTTCTGCACCCCCGGCATGATGATGACCGCCCGCTGGCTGCTCGACAACAACCCCGCGCCCACCGAGGCCGAGGTCCGCGAGGCCATCTCCGGGCAGGTCTGCCGCTGCACCGGCTACGAGAACATCGTCAAATCAATTCTCAGAGCATCATCCCGAACGATCCCCGGTGGCTCCTAATGGCCTATGGCTCGCACCCCCGCAAAGAGGACGCCCGGTTCATCCGCGGCCAGGGCACCTACATCGACGACATCACGCTCCCCGGCATGCTGCACGGCGCGGTCCTGCGCAGCCCCCTCGCCCACGCGCGGATCGAGTCGGTCGACACCCTCGCCGCCAGCGCGCACCCGAAGGTCGCCGCCGTGTTCACCGGCGCCGATCTCCGGCAGCGGGGCATGGCGTGGATGCCGACCCTGTTCGGGGACACACAGGCGGTGCTGGCCACCGACAAGGTCGTGTTCCAGGGGCAGGAGGTCGCGTTCGTCGTCGCGACCGACCGGTACGCCGCGCGTGACGCGCTCGAGTTGATCGACGTCGAGTACGAGCCGCTGCCTCCGGTCATGGACGCGAGAAAGGCGCTTGACGCAGGAACCAGTGTCGTTCGGGACGGTGTCTCCTGGGGGGACGACCCCCCCGAACCCCCGCGGAACCTGCGGACTAACCGCATCTTCGACTGGAGCGCCGGGGACGCCGCGGCTACGGACGCCGCGTTCGCGGCGGCTGACGTGGTGGTGTCGTGCGACATGAGCTACCCGCGGTCGCATCCGGCGCCGCTGGAGACCTGCGGGGCTCTCGCGTCGTTCGATCCGACGACCGGGCGGCTGACCGTGTGGGCGACCAGCCAGGCGCCGCACGCGCACCGGGTGATCTACGCGGGGCTGACCGGGATACCCGAGCACAAGATACGGGTGGTGTCGCCGGACCTGGGCGGGGGCTTCGGCGCGAAGGTGCCCGTCTACCCGGGGTACGTGTGCGCGATCGCCGCCTCGATGGCGACCGGGCGGCCGGTGAAGTGGGTGGAAGACCGGTCCGAAAGCCTGATGTCCACGACGTTCGCGCGGGACTACCACATGCACGGCGAGATCGCGGCGACGTCTTCCGGGAGAATCCTCGCCCTCCGGGCGCGCGTGCTGGCGGACCACGGGGCGTTCAACGCGGCGGCGCAGCCGTCGAAGTACCCGGCGGGATTCTTCAGCATCTTCACCGGGTCATACGACATCGCCGCCGCGTACTGCGAGGTGACGGGCGTCCACACGAACAAGGCGCCGGGCGGGGTGGCGTACTCGTGCTCGTTCCGGATCACCGAGGCCGTGTACCTGGTCGAACGGCTGACCGACATGCTGGCCCGGCGCCTATCGATGGATCCGGCATCGCTGCGGATGCAGAACCTGCTGCGGCCGTCGCAGTTCCCGCACGTGTCCCCGACCGGGTGGGAGTACGACTCGGGGGACTACCCGCGGGCGCTGTCGATGGCGCTGTCTCTCGCGGGGTATGCCGATCTCCGCCGCGAGCAGGCCGAGCGGCGAACGCGCGGGGAGTACATGGGGATCGGGATCAGCTTCTTCACCGAGGCGGTCGGGGCCGGGCCCCGTGCGCACATGGACATCATGGGGCTCGGCATGGCGGACGGCGCCGACCTGCGGATACATCCGTCAGGTAAGGCGGTGCTGTCGATTTCCGTGCAGACCCAGGGGCAGGGGCACGAGACGACGTTCGCGCAGATCGTCGCCTCGGAGCTCGGGCTTTCCGTCGACGACGTGGAGGTGGTGCACGGGGACACTGACCGGACGCCGTTCGGGCTGGGGACCTACGGGTCACGGTCCACGCCTGTGTCGGGGGCGGCGGCCGCCGTCGCCGCGCGGCGAGTGCGGGAGCGTGCGCGGCTGGTGGCTGCCGCGTTGCTCGAGGTGTCCTCGGATGACCTGGAGTGGGCCGACGGCAAATGGCAGGTGCGGGGGGATCCCGACTCCGGCGTCGGGATCGCTTCGCTGGCACGGGCCGCGCATTCCTCGCTGGAGCTTCCGCCGGGAGTTGACGGGCATCTGGACGCGTCGGCGGTGTACAACCCGCCGAACCTGACGTTCCCCTTCGGGGCGTACATCTGCGTGAGCGATGTCGATGTTCTTACCGGGGAGGTCCGCGTGCGGCGCCTTATCGCGGTCGACGACTGCGGGGTGCGGATCAACCCGATGATCGTCGAGGGGCAGATACACCGCGGCCTGGCGGACGGGATAGGGATCGCACTGATGCAGGCCATCACGTTCGACTCGTCCGGCAACTGCCTGAGCGGCTCGTTCATGGACTACCTGCTGCCGACTGCCCTGGAGTGTCCCTCGCCGGAACTCGGCGCGACCGTGACGCCGTCACCGCATCACCCGATCGGCGCGAAGGGCATAGGCGAGTCGGCCACCGTCGGCTCGCCGGCCGCGGTGGTCAACTCGGTGGTGGACGCGCTGGCGCCGTTCGGGGTCACGCATGCCGACATGCCGCTGACGCCGGCGAACGTGTGGCTCGCCATCCAGGGCCGGCCCGCGGGCGATACATGAAGCCGGTTGCGCATCTGAGCCAATAAGAAGGATGCGTTGGCGCAAACGCACCAAAAAATCGTGTGCGCGGGGAGGGCGGCGACGCTAGGGGAGGTCGATGGGGAGGGTGATGTCGTCGAGGGAGTGGGCGCAGAGATCGTCTTCGCGTTCTTCGGGGAAGGAGGCGATGATCTTGGCGACCAGGTCGCGGAGACGAGTCATGTTCTTGCCGAAGACCTCGAACACTTCCGCCTGCGTCACCCCGTCACCTTCCTCGATGCCGGCGTCCAGGTCGGTGACTAGCGCGAGGGTCGTGTAACACATCGCCAGCTCGCGGGCCAGCACGGCCTCCGGGTGGCCGGTCATGCCGATCAGCGTCCACCCCTGGTCCGCATACCACTGCGACTCGGCTCGCGTGGAGAATCGCGGGCCGTCGATGACGACGAGCGTGCCGGATCCGGCCGGCACCCAGCCGGACTGGCGCGCCGCGGCGATCGCACGGACACGGCCGTTCGGGCAGTAGGGGTCCGCGAAGGAGACGTGCACCGCGCTGCGGTCGTAGTACGTCTGCACGCGGCCGCGGGTCCGGTCGACCAGCTGGTCCGGGATGATCAGCGTGCCCGGCCCGTAGGACACGGTCAAGGATCCGACCGCGCTGGGGGCGAGGACGCGCCGCACGCCGACCGACCGGAGCGCCCACATGTTGGCGCGGTACGGGATCTTGTGCGCGGGGTAACGATGGTCGCGGCCGTGGCGGGGCAGGAAGGCGACCCTGCGCCCGGCGACCTCGCCTATCAGCACGGCCTCGCTCGGCTCACCGAACGGCGTCTCGACCTTCACCTCGTCGTAGTCGGTGAAGAACTCGTAGAAGCCGGAGCCTCCGATGACGCCTATATCCGCCCTCGCGCCGGAGGGCCGGGGGTCCGGGGAATGCCCCTCGGGGACGGGCTGCGGGGAGGTCGTCCCCCCGGGTGGCACCGCGACCGGAGCCATGGCGGTTAAGCGACCTTCTCGCCAGCGGACGAGGACGACGCCTTCGACCCAGAGGAGGACGAAGACGAGCTCTTCGAAGACGACGAGCTCGAGGAGTCCGACGAGGACGACCCGGACGACGGGCTCGCCGAAGACGACGAAGAGGAAGAGGAAGTATCCGAGGCCGACGAAGACGAAGAGGACGAGTCCGAAGAGGACGAGGACGAGGACGGCGCGGCCGAAGACGACGAGCCGTTGCGGCTGTCCGTCCGGTAGAAGCCGGAACCCTTGAAGACGATGCCCACCGGCGAGAAGACCTTGCGAAGCTTGCCGCCGCAGTCGTCGTGGACGGTCAGCGGGTCATCAGTGAACTTCTGCACCGCCTCCATCTGGCCACCGCATTCCGTGCAAACGTACTGATATGTGGGCACAGCTTCCCTCCAGCATGGACCGGATTCAAGTTTCCGGAGAGCACCGCCGGTAGATTAGCACTCTCTCTATCCGACTGCTAAGGATAACCTCGCGGGCAGCCAGGTGATTCCATGCGAAGGCCGCGCTACCGCGCGAACCGGCCGGTCATGCTCCGCCACCGGCACCGACGGCAGGAGTTCGTCGTCGTATAGCAGCGCTATCGTCGGCACCTGTGGCCCGACCCGCGCCAGCGCCCTGTCATACGATCCGCCCCCGCGCCCGAGCCGCTGGCCGGCGACAGAGACGGCCAGCGCGGGCACGAGCACTACGTCGGCCCGGGACACGGTGTCCACGCCGCGCCGCGCTTCGGCCGGCTCGAGCAATCCGAGTCGTCCCGGCACCAGGGAGTCCGGGCCCTCATAGGAGGCCCAGTCCAGGTCCCCGTCCGGCAGCAGGACCGGCAGGATCACGTAACTCCCGCGCTTCCACAGAGCGTAGATCAGCGATCCGGTAGGCGGTTCCGAGCCCAGCGAGTAATAGGCAGCCACCGTCCCGGCAGCGCCTAGCTCGGGAAGCGAGAGAAGGTCATCCCGGATGAGACGGCCAGCGTCGTTCCGGAAAATATCGGGCATTTGCGAACGGATTGTGATCAGTCGCTTTCGCAATGCTGTCTTCTCTGCGGCGACGGTCGCCGGCGGTGTCTCGTGCACGTCACTCCCGCGATTCATTAGTCTTGACGCATGGTTGGTAAATGCGAGGGCGGGACGTCGGCAGTCACCAAAGCCGTCGTGCCGGCCGCGGGTCTCGGAACCAGGTTCCTGCCCGCGACCAAGGCAACGCCCAAGGAAATGCTGCCTGTCGTCGACAAGCCCGCTATCCAGTATGTAGTGGAGGAGGCCGTCGGCGCCGGCCTCGACGACGTCCTGATGGTCACGGGCCGCAGCAAGAGGTCGATCGAGGACCACTTCGACCGGGCGTACGAGCTTGAGGAAGCCCTGTCGGTGAAACAGGACTGGGAAAAGCTCGAGCAGGTCCGCGCGTCCAGCGAACTCGCCACGATGCACTACGTCCGCCAGGGCGACCCGAAGGGCCTTGGGCACGCCGTCCTGTGCGCCGCCGAGCACGTGGGAAGCGAGCCGTTCGCGGTGCTGCTCGGCGACGACATCATCGATCCGGGTTCCCCGCTCCTCGCCCGCATGCTCGAGGTCCGCAAACTGTACGGCGGCAGCGTGGTCGCCCTCATGGAAGTCGCCCCCGAAGAGGTCTCTCTCTACGGCTGCGCCGCGATCACCCTGACCGACACCGAAGACGTCGCGCTCGTAACCGACCTGGTGGAGAAGCCGCTTCCCGAGCAGGCGCCCAGCCGGTGGGCGATCATCGGGCGATACGTGTGCGACGCCGAGATCTTCGACGTGCTGCGCGAGACGCCGCCGGGACGCGGCGGGGAGATCCAGCTCACCGACGCGCTCAAGGTCCTGGCCGCCAAGGGCGAGGTACGCGGCCTGCTGTTCCGCGGGCGGCGTTACGACACGGGCAACAAACAGGAGTACCTGCGCACGATGGTGGAGTTCGCCGCCAAGCGCCCGGACCTGGCGCCTGAGTTCATCCCGTGGCTGCGGAAGTTCCTCGAAGAGCAGTCGTGAGCCATCATCACGCCGACGGGTCGCTGACACCGGTCGAGGACTACCTGGAGGTCATCCGCTCCGCGATCCGTCCGCTGGCGCCTTCTGTCCTGGAGCTAGCGGACGCCGAGGACCGCGTGCTGGCGGAAGACGTGACCGCGGCCGTGTCGCTGCCGCCCTTCGACAACTCGAGCATGGACGGTTATGCCGTTCTCGCCGCCGACACTCTTCATGCTTCGCAGCGATCTCCGGTGACTCTTCCTGTCACCGCCGAAATCGCGGCGGGGGACGTAGGTGCCTACCGGCTGCTTCCGGGAACGGCCGTCAAGATCATGACCGGGGCCCGGCTGCCGGCCGGGGCGGACGCGATCGTGCCCGTCGAGTGGACGGACGGCGGTGACGCCCGCGTGACTATCTCCCGTCCCGCCGACGCCGGAAACGCGATCCGGTACGCGGGCGGGGACGCACGCGCCGGGGACGTGCTGCTGTCGGGGGCCGTGCGGATGAAGCCGATGCAGATCGCGGTGGCGGCCTCGGCGGGCCGCCGTGCCGTGTCCGTGCGGCCACGCCCGCGCGTGGTGGTGCTGTCGACTGGTGACGAGCTTTCCGAGCCGGGTACTCCCCTGGTGCCGGGGCAGATCTGGGACTCCAACAGCTACATGATCGCGGCGGCCGCGCGGGAGGCCGGCGCGGTGGCCTACAGGCGCGCGGTCGTGCCCGACAACGTCTCCGGCGTGCTGCCCGCGATCTCCGAGCAGTTGATCCACGCCGACTTGGTAATCACCACGGGCGGCGTGAGCATGGGCGGATCGCACGACGTGGTGAAGGCCGCGCTGGCGGAACTGGGCACCGTCACCTTCCGGAAGGTGGCGATGCAGCCCGGGATGCCGCAGGGCTTCGGGGCCGTCGGTGCTGACAGCGTGCCGATCTTTACCCTGCCGGGGAACCCGGTCAGCGCCTACGTGTCGTTCCAGCTGTTCGTACGGCCTGCTCTGGGGTTCTTGCAAGGCCTCGACGATCTCCGGTTGCCGGTGGTGCGGGCGACCTTGACGTCCGACGTGCGGTCGTCGGCGGGACGACGGTCATACCTGCGGGGGGTGTTGACCGAGGGCAAGGCGGAGCCGCTGTCCGGCCAGCAGTCGCACCAGGTTGCCTCCCTGGGCAAGGCCAACGCCCTGATCATCGTCCCCGAACGGGAGACCCGGCTTCCGGCGGGCGACACAGTGGACGTCGTGGTGCTGCCGTAAGCAATGGTGAGTGTGGGCTGAGCGTTAGGCTTCATCTCATGAGGGAACCTGCTCCCGCGATCGCGCCGCGGCTGACGCACCTGGACGAGGCGGGCCAGGCCCGCATGGTCGACGTTTCCGCGAAGGACGTGACGGTCCGCACTGCCAGTGCTTCCGGCTCCGTCCTGTTGTCGGCCGAGGCGGTCGCCGCCCTGCGCGACGGCACAGTCCCGAAGGGCGACGCGCTCGCGGTCGCCCGGATCGCCGGCATCCAGGGCGCGAAGCGCACGCCCGACCTCATCCCGCTGTGTCATCCGCTCGGGCTGCATGGCGTTTCGGTGGACCTTTCCGTGACGGATTCCGGTGTGACCATCACGGCCACGGTCAAGACGGCCGACCGCACCGGCGTGGAGATGGAGGCGCTCACGAGCGTGAGCGTGGCCGCGCTGACGTTGATCGACATGATCAAGTCGGTGGACAAGGCGGCGGTGATCACCGACGTGCGGATCGACGCCAAGGAAGGCGGCAAGTCCGGGTCGTGGCGGCGGCATCCCGACGGGCGGGTGTCCTCCGACGGGCGGGTGTCTTCTGAAGGGCGGCTTACTTCTGAACAGCGGCTGTCTTCTGAGGAGCATGAATGATCCGGGCGCTCGCGATAACGGTGAGCAACAGGGCGGCGGCGGGCGTTTACGAGGATCGTTCGGGGCCCGTGCTCGTGGAACTGCTGCGGCAGGCGGGCTGCGACGTCGTGGACGGCCCCCTGGTGATCCCGGACGGCGAAGCTGTCGAGCAGGTTCTCAGGGACTCCGTGTCGGCGTCGTATGACGTGGCCGTGACGACTGGCGGGACGGGCTTGACGCCCATGGACCAGACGCCCGAGATGACGCGAAGGGTCCTCGACAGGGAGATCCCCGGCATCGGGGAGGCGCTGCGATCAGCCGGCGCGGCGGCGGGAGTTCCTTCGGCAATCCTGTCCCGGGGGCTAGCCGGCGTCGCGTCGCGGACGTTGATCGTGAACCTGCCCGGGTCGAGCGGCGGTGTACGGGACGGCATGAACGTGCTGCGGCAGATCCTCGTGCACGCGGTCGACCAGATCCGCGGTGGCGACCATCCGCGGCCCGCCGTGTCCGGCACGGAGGCGGCTTCGGCGACGGTTTCGGGGGCTTCGGCGGGGGTTTCGGCGGCTTCGGGAGGACCGGCGGGGGTTTCGGTTGCTTCGGGAGGACCGGCGGCTTCGGGAGGCTCGGCGGGCTCGGCGGAGGGCGACTCCGTGAACCAGGCCGATGACTCCGCGGAGATCGCTTAACGTCAACGGGTATCGCGTTGCGCAATCCGTGATCGCGTAACGTTATCGGTTGTCGCGTGACGCCAATAGCATCCGGGTAGATGACGTGACATAAGCCGTAGCGCAGGAGAATGATTAGCACCGTGGGACGCATCCGCGGGTGGCCGGCCACCCTTACCGAGCCGGATCTGCTCAACGCGCCGGTCTCGCTGCGGCCAGTACGCGTTTCCGACGCACGCACGTGGCGCGAGATCCGCGTCCGGAACGCGGCCTGGCTGCGCCCGTGGGAACCAACCAACCCGGAGACGCCGCTGCATCGGTCCTCGCTCGGCCCTTACGTGTCGATGGTCCGCACCATGCGCCGAGAGGCACGTCTGGGTCAGGCACTCCCCTGGGTTGTGACGTACGGCGGCGCGTTCGCCGGGCAGCTCACCGTCGGCTCGATCGTTTGGGGTTCATCCCGGTCAGGGACGATCGGCTACTGGATCGACGAGGCGTACGCCGGCCGTGGCATCACCCCCACCGCGCTGGCGATGGCGGTGGATCACTGCTTCCGCATCGTGGGCCTGCACCGGCTTGAGGCCTCGATCAGGCCGGAGAACGCCGCTTCCCGGCGCGTGGTCGAAAAGCTGGGCTTCCGCGACGAAGGGATCCGGGTCCGGCAGTTGCACATCAACGGCCAGTGGCGCGACCACATCTGCTACGCGATCACAGCCGAAGAGGTGCCGACCGGTATGCTGCCCCGCTGGCGCAGTTCGCTGGCCTCGTCCCGGTCCGGAGCGTAATTAATCTTTGGCGACACATTGATCTTTGGCGACACGCCGCGCGGATGCTCGTTATCCGCGGTCACTGCATTTACGCTGCGTCACAGGTTATGAGTCCAGTCAGCAGCATTAGCAGCCCTTGCGGGCGAGGCGACCGAGGGGGGGCCGGATGAGCAGCGCGATCCTGTATGTGGCGATCGTCGCAATCTGGGCCTGCGTGCTCATCCCCCGCTGGCTGCGCCGCAGCCCATCGGTTTCCGCCCCTGAGCCAGCGGAAGCGGTCACCGACCAGGACGAATCCCCCGGATCTTCGGCGGAGCATTCTCCGGCAGCGGAGCATTCTCCGGCACAGGCGCAGGCTCGTTCGTCGGCTGGCAGAGATCCCGGAGGCTCCGAGGTTCCCGAGGGGAGCGAGGTCCCTCAGCGGAGCGAGGTTCCCGAGAGGGCCGAGGTTCCTGAAAGGGCTGATGACAAACGGCCCCAGCGGGCGCCTCTCACGCGCGAGGAATCCCGTCGCCGGATGCTCGCGGCCCGGCGACGCCTGCTCATCTTGCTGGTGACGCTCGAAACCGCAGCCTGCGCGCTGCCCGCGCTCGGGCTGGCAGCGCTATGGGTAGTGATCCCGCCCTCGATCATGTTGGCCGGCTACCTGCTGCTGCTGCGCGAGGCGTCGAAGGCCGACCGGGAAAAGGCACAGCGCGAAGCCGAAACCGAGGACGCGCGAGCAAGTGCGCGCCCCCGGGCGCATGCACGCGGACGGTCCCGGACTCACGACACGACCGACGCTCCGGCGAGCGCTTCCCCGCAGCCGAGCAGCTCGCCCCAGCCCGAAGATTACGAAGACCTCGGCCGCGCCCGCGACTTCGCGCCCGGCTTGGCCGGCAAATACACGACGTCCAACGCGGAGGACATCGCCGACCGCTCGGACTACCCACGCGCCGTCGGCGACTAGCCTCGCCGGGCTGCGCGGGTCATCATATTCCGAGGCAACGGCGGCGCTGGCGCGAGCACGCCGCGGAGTTTGCTAGGCTAACGGTGTTCTTGGGGCTGTAGCGCAGTCCGGTAGCGCACCTCGTTCGCATCGAGGGGGTCAGGGGTTCAAATCCCCTCAGCTCCACCCGAGAAATTGCAGGTGAGGGTCAGTTTTCGAACTGACCCTCCTTGTTTTTCAGGATCGATGGCCCGCAGGATGGCCGCAGAAACTGCCCGATGGCCGTCGACATCTGTCACCAAGAATTAACCTTCCCTGGCAGGTTCTGGGGCCGGGCTTCATGGTGTGTCTTGAACGCCCTATGACACGTCACCCGAGCTGTTGGGCGTGGCCCGGCTGAGCACCTTGTCCCTGTCGTGACGATGCCTGCTGACCGGATGGTCCTACGATCGGGTTGATTACCTGCGGCCCGTTACACGGCCTGTCCACAGCAGCCAACTGGGCCGCCGTCCGCCGTCGCTGGCGGGCCGTCCCGCCGTTCTCCTCGAACAGTTGCCGCACCGAGGTCAGCGACATAGTGAACCGGTCTGCTATGTCCTGGGTGGTCAGCTTCTCTACTTCGTAGGCGTGAATGATGGCGTCGGCGTCGACTTCGCTGCGTGGACGCAGCGGATTGTTCTTAGGGCGGGCGAAGTACTCCATGCGCGCGGCAAAGGCGGCATTTGCGAGCTCGTATCCGGTCTCAGCCGGTATGGCCTCGCTAGCGCTCAGCCCTGTACGCCTGAAAGCCAGTCCCCTGCTCGCAGTCCCTATGTCCATCGCCAATTTGTAAAGCGCGGTAGCGGCACGGAGACTGGCGTCGCCGCAGAGATAGTAGGCGTTGTTCAGCAGATGTACTCGGTCTCCCGGGGCACGCTGGAATCGGCGTAGTGCGTTGTCATCTGTAAGGAACTGGCTGTCGATATACAGCCGATCCTGCTGCCTGACAGCGCGAATGCCGCCGGCATCGGCTTTGGCCATACGCGCGAGCGCATCGGCTGCCTCATGGACTGCCCCTAGGACTCTTCCCCAGGCGGTCGGGCCGGGCGCGAGGCGGCCCAAGTCTCGAGGCGCCGCCTGACGCCGTCCCGGCACCCAGGCCGGATCACAGTAGAGCAGCCGCCCCAGTCGGAGCGCCAGGCCGGATGCTTCTGCCGCGCACGGTGACGACGCGTGCTGGGAGTCGGTCGAGATAGCGCCCCAGATCCGCGCGGATCGCAGCCAGGAGACGGACGCGTCCGCAAAGGCGCTCTGCGCATGATGCAGGCTCTCCGCGGCGCCCGGCGGCTGTCGCAGTGCCACTGAGCGTTCGGCAAGCAGTGCGGTCATCTGGTCACTAATGTCGCTGATGATGGCAGCGGCGGTCGCGGCCCGCTTCCATGAAGGACCTGTCAGCGCCGGAGATTCACCGCGCAGGCGAGAAGCGGCGAACGCGGCCGCGCGGAGTCGCGCCGCGCCGACAACGATCCCGGCGCACAGTTCCTCGTCGGACTCCCCCTCGGTGAGGGGCACGCGATCCGGCGGGATGGCGGACGGCAGGGCCCGCAAGAGTTCGCGACCGCTTGTCGCCTTTGCGCTGTCTGCGTCCTGCAGGGACGCGGTCTTCGCGACGGAAGCCAGACAGTACCGTGCGCCGGTAAGAGCCGAAACAGAGGAAGCCCTAGCCTCGGGCTTTCGCCTGGGATTACCCGGAGCCGTTTGTTTGCATGAAAAAAGTGCCTTTGACCTGGGATAATTGGGCTTGTCTAGAGTCCTGTCCGTCCCGAGCCAAAGGCACTTCCGGAGTGAAGAATAACGCACGT
>DASZJE010000040.1:0-2032 GCA_035948445.1 Trebonia sp.
CAGCCCGGACGGCTACGGGCTCGACAACTACTACCTCGCCCGCAGCGGCGCCGATGAGATCCAGCTCGACCTGTTCCTCGACTACGCGAGCAACGTGGCGCTTTACCCGACGTTCCACGAGTACTTCCGTCAGAGCAGGCCACCTCTGCTCGCAGTGTGGGGCAAGAACGACCCGTTCTTCCTGCCGGCCGGAGCCGAAGCATTCAAGCGCGATATCCCCGGCGCCGACGTGCGTTTCCTCGACACCGGTCACTTCGCTCTTGAGACCCACGTCGACGAGATCGCCACCGCGATCGGCCAGTTCCTCGCCCAGTAGGTATCGGCATGGAACGGCGTGCCAACCGGGGCAAAGTCTTCAGGTCAGGACGCCCCGGCGGGGGTCGAGTGCGGCCAGGCCGCGCAGATCGTACGTTGGCCGCTCAGCCCGACGGCGTCCAGGCTCATCCTGACGGCGTCCGGGCTGGCCACGTGTGCTGGCCGGAGTGGGAGGAGTTTCCGCTGTGAGGCTCGTGGTTAAGGCACAGCCGCCCGCTGCTGGCGAGTCCTATGTCTGATGACGGCGTGACCGGCGCAGCTAGCGGGTCGCGGTCGCGGCAGTACGAGATCCGCGTGCGCGGGCACCTGGGCGAGACGATGCGCTTCGCGTTCCCCGGCCTGCGGGCTCAGCCGCGCGGAGAGGACACCGCGCTGACCGGAGCGCTGCCGGACCAGGCTGCGCTGTACGGCGTGCTCGCCGAGATCGAGGCCCTCGGGCTCGAACTGCTCGAAGTCCGCCGCTTGCCGCCGCGCTGACGCGCTGACCATCGGTGTCGCCGACGAAGGAAGGCATCCGGCCGGCGCCGACCCAGCGGATCTGCCGGGCCGCTGGCCCAAGGCACCCATCCAGCAAATCCCCAAGAACTCCCAAACCAGTCTAAACAGTGCCAAACCGGCGCGGCCGGGTACTGCCGCCGCATGATCGGGCCGACCCGATGGAACCCTGGGCCCGGCGGCCCGGGAGTCACGGGTCCGGTGCTGCATGGGTCAGCCAGTAAGCCTCGATTGGGTTCGAGGCTCTCCGTAAATCCTCCGGATCGTACGAGGCGGGATCATCCCGCCGGGGATGAGACTTGGCAGCGATGAGGAACGAAGACGAGCCAATGTACAAGGGACAGGATCGCCGACGCGAGGGCAGGAACGCCGAGATGGTTTCGATGCGGTCGCTTGAGTGTCTGGTCACCATCGTGGCGCAGGGCTTGCCGACCCAGGCGGCGGCGGTGAGCTTAACAGCCGCCGCGACCATAGTAAGCAGGAATATTAATTCGCTATTTCGATGCCTGGCAGGTAACTCAGGGAACCATCACGCAAACGGCGCGATGACCTGACGGGAGTTCAGGGCGTTTCAATAGGCACTCCGGAGGAGGAAAAGATGCCTGCACTGAAAGACAAAACCGTGCTGATCATAGGCCGTGGCAGCGGGATCGCCCGGTCCATCGCCCTGGCCGTCAGCCAAGACGGAGGCGGGGTTATCGCCGCTGGGCTTCAGCCGGGCGACCTGGCCGACGCCTATCGCGGCACGGATATCAGCATTGAGCAGGTCGACGTCACGGACGAGTCCTCTGTCGCCGCGCTGGCGGGCCGGATTGCAAAGCTCGACCACGTGGTATCCACCGCGTCCGCCCGCGCCCGAGGCGGCTACGCGGACCTGACCGCGGGCCTCGTCGCGGCCTCGTTCAGCACCAAGGTGACCGGGGCCCTGCTGCTCGCCAAGCACTTCGCCGGAAACCTCCCGCCAGACGGGTCGTTCCTATTCATGTCGGGAGCCACCGCGCTGAAGCCCGCTCCCGGCGTGCTTGCCGTCGCCGCCACCAATGCCGCCGTCGACGCCATCACCGCCGGACTGGCGGTCGAACTGGCCCCGATCCGGGTCAATGCCATCGCCCCCGGAACCATCGACACCGGGGCATACGACGCTCTCGGCGACGAACGGAAGGCCGCGCTGTTCAAAGCCCGGTCCGCGACCAATCCCGCCCGGCGCATCGGGACGGCCGAC
>DASZJE010000041.1:0-1873 GCA_035948445.1 Trebonia sp.
GTTTCCGGCCGGCGGCATGCCGGCGCTTATCGGTTGGTGAATAGACACCGGCCCGGCCGGCTATCTGGGCGGGATCTGGCGCCCAGTTCGGTGCCTCTGCGGTGTCAGCACATAGAGGCGTGCCGACTGGCCGCCCGCGGAGATAGCGAGAAGGATGAGCGACATCACCATGGTGGAAGTCAGCGTGCCGGGAGGCCGTCTTGTGACGACCGAGTTGCTCGACCGGGCCAGAGCCGGAGACGAAGAGGCGTTCGCGCAGCTCACCGAGCCCTACCGGGGCGAGCTTCGAGTGCACTGCTACCGGATCCTCGGCTCGCTTCACGACGCCGAGGACGCCATGCAGGAGACTATGTTCGCTGCCTGGCAGGGCCTGAGTGGCTTCGAGGGCCGCGCCTCGATCCGAACTTGGCTGTACCGCATCGCGACCAGCCGATCCCTGAACGCGCGCCGGACGACCAGTCGACGCGTGCCGAAGGATCCGCCGTTCGCCAGTTTGGGCGCGCCGGAGCCGACCAGGACCTGCGAGGTGGTCTGGCTCGAGCCCTACCCGGACGTGCTCATGGAGGGCCTCCCCGACGCCACCCCAGGCCCCGAGGCACGGTACGAGACCCGCGAAGCGATCTCCCTGGCGTTCGTGACGGCGCTCCAGGTGCTCCCGCCGCGGCAGCGCGCCGTCCTCATCCTCCGCGACGTCCTGGGATTTCGCGCCAGCGAGGCGGCCCGCATCCTCGACACCACGGAAGAGTCGGTCACCAGCGCGCTCAAGCGCGCCCGGGCTGCCCTCGAGCGCAGGCCAGCCGACGAGGAGGCGCCGCCGCGACCGGGCTCACCGGACGAGCAGCGGCTCGTCGAACGACTGGTCCAGGCGTACCAGGACCACGACCTCGACGGCCTCATCGCCCTGCTCAGTGACGACGTGTGGCTGCGCATGCCGCCGGTCCCGCTCGAATACTCCGGGCGCGACCTCGCGAGACAGTTCTTCGCCGTGGTGGCCTTCCGGCCGGGTCGCACCATCCGCCTGATCGCCACCCGGGCGAACCGGCAACCCGCGTTCGGGGTGTACGTCGCCGACCTGCACAGCCCGGTCTTCCACGCTAACGGGCTGCTCGTCCTGACCCTGGCCGGAGAGCGGATCTGCGGGATCACCCGTTTCGACAACAGCGCGCTGCCGCCCTTCGGGCTGCCCCGTACTCTGGCCTAGGCCCCGATCTTGTCGAGCCAGTGCATGATGCCCTCGACGTTGCCGACGGTGCTGCTGACCCGATCGAACTTGTCCGCGAGGGCCGGATCGGCCTCGGGGCTGCACGCCGCGTAGCGGTCTTTGGTGCGTTCCCGTACCATGGCGACGGCATGGTCGAGATCCAGACCCGCCGCGCGCGCCTGGCGTGTTTCCTCCACCCAGACGGTGATCTCCTCCGCCGATCGGTCCAGCGTCTGGCTGACTTCGGTGACGGGACCGTAGTGGCTGAACAGCAGCCGCGCGGGCCGCAGCGCGGCGAACTTGCGCAGCGAAGCGAGCGCGGTTTCCAGGTCGAAGTCGGGTGGCGGCGTCGCGGGCCTGACGTCCCCCGTCTCGGGGAGGTACACACCCGCCGCATCGCCGACGTACAGGTCGCCGGTGTCGGAGTCGGCGAGGCCGACGTGGTGCTTGGCGTGGCCGGGGGAGTAGTGGCTGTCCAGGCGTCGGCCGCCACCGAGATCGACGGTTCCGATATCGTCAAGCGCCACGATGCGTCCGGCGGGAACGGGAGCAAGCACCCCGAACAGCCGGTCGAGCGCGTCGCCGTAGACCATCCGGGCGCTGGCCATCAGCCTGCTGGGGTCGGCCAGGTGCCGCGCGCCCCGCTGGTGCACGACGATCTGGGCCGCCGGG
>DASZJE010000042.1:0-7525 GCA_035948445.1 Trebonia sp.
ACCATCGCCTCGACCACTCGCCGCAGCAGACCGGGGTCGGACTCGAACAGGTATTTGTCGAAGTACTCGTCGCTGACCTGGCCGGATCGCAGCGTGAACGTCCCGTGGAGTCGGCACCGCGCGTTGATGTCCCGTGCCAGCTCGAAGCCGTCGTCACCCACTTGCGTACCTTCCGGTGTGAACGTCCTGTGATGACCCTACACATCAGGCATTGTTATAGAACGCGTCGCAGGGAAGCCAGTCTTCGTTTACCTTGGCAGGTCAAGTTTCTGCTGACCGCGCTTGAGGCGTGAGGGGAGGAGGCAGGGTGACGGATTCTGGTTCGTTCCCCTCACGCGGACTGTGGCGGCGGCCAGGGTTGCGCTGGGTCGACATAGCGGTCGGGGCGGCGCTCATCGGCCTTGTATACGGCCTGATCAGGCTGGCGCCGGCGCTCAACGCGCCGTTCCTGCCGAAGACGGCGCCCAGCGCGATCTCGACCGATCCGGCGGACCTGCCGTACTACGCGGTGCGCAGCCTGGTCCGGATGTTCGCCGCGCTGATCTTGTCGATCATCTTCACCTTCGTCTACGCGACGGCCGCGGCCCGCCTGAAACGCGCGGAGAAGGTGCTGCTGCCGATCCTGGACATCCTCCAGTCCGTCCCGGTGCTCGGCTTCCTCTCGGTGACGGTCACCGCGTTCATCAACCTGTTCCCGGGTTCCGAACTGGGGCTCGAGTGCGCCTCCATATTCGCGATCTTCACGTCCATGGCGTGGAACATGACGTTCGCGTTCTATCACTCCCTGATCTCCCAGCCGCGAGACCTCGACGAGGCCAGCCGGATACTGCGGCTGACCAAGTGGCAGCGGTTCTGGCGTCTCGACGTGCCGTCCGGGATGATCCCGCTCGTCTGGAACGGGATGATGAGCTTCGGCGGGGCATGGTTCTTCCTGGCCGCGTCGGAGTCGATCAGCGTGCTGAATCACCATTACGCCCTTCCGGGCATCGGTTCGTACGCCGCCGCGGCGATCGAGCAGGGGAACCTGGGCGAGGTAGGCATCGCGATCGCCGTCATGATCGTCATGGTCGTCGGGGTGAACTTCTTCTTCTGGCGCCCGGTCACCGCGTGGGCCGAGCGCTTCAGGGTCGAGGAGTCCGAATCAGCCGAAAAACCCCGCAGTCTCGTCCTCGACTTCCTGCGCCGCTCCCAGTTGCCCGAGCAGATCTCCCGCCCCCTCAAGCCCGTCGGCCGGGCTCTCGACAAGGCTACGAGGCCCTTCGGCCTGGCCGAGTACCCGCTCGCCACCTCGAAGGTGAAGCAGCGCACGGCGGATGTGTTCTTCGCCGGGGTGGTCACGGTCGTGGTGGCCTACGGGGCATGGGAAGCGTTCGGCTACGTGCGCGCGACCACCGGGCTCGGCGAGTTCGGGTACGCCTTCGCGCTGGGCGCGGCCACGTTTGCCCGGGTGATCTGCCTCACGGTGGTGGCGACCGTGGTCTGGGTGCCGATAGGCGTCTGGATCGGCATGAATCCGAAGGTCACCCGCCTTGCCCAGCCAGTGGTCCAGATCCTGGCCAGTTTCCCGGCGAACTTCCTGTTCCCGTTCGCCACCGTCATCTTCGTCGCCTGGCACATCCCGCTGAACTTCGGCGCGATACTCCTCATGGCGCTGGGCGCGCAGTGGTACATCCTGTTCAACGTCATCGCCGGCGCCTCGGCGATCCCGTCTGACCTGCGCGAGGCGATGACCAGCCTTGGCGTGCGCGGCTGGCTGCGGTGGCGGACGTTCATCCTCCCCGCGATCTTCGCCTCCTACGTGACCGGGGGGATCACCGCCGCCGGCGGCGCATGGAACGCCTCGATCGTCGCCGAGGTCGTCAGCTACGGTAACAACCACCTGACCGCGACCGGCCTCGGCGCCTATATCGCCCAGGCGACCGCCACCGGTAATTTCCCGAAGATTCTCGTGGGAATCGCGGTAATGAGCGTCTATGTGGTCGCCGCCAACCGGCTGATCTGGCGACGTCTCTACAAGCTGGCCGAAAGGCGGTATTCGCTTTGAATGCGGTTGAAACCCTGACCGGAACCGTTATCGTGCAGGCCGATTCGGTGACCAAGACGTTCGCCACGCCCGACGGGGGCGCGCTGCCGGTGCTGGACGAGGTGAGCTTCACCCTGGCAGAAGGGGAGATCGTCGCCCTGCTCGGCAAGTCTGGGTCAGGCAAATCCACGTTGCTGCGCTGCGTCGCCGGCCTGATCGCCCCGTCCGGCGGCGTGGTCTCCTACCGCGGCAAGCCGCTCACCGGCGCGAACCCCGGTGTCGCCATGGTGTTCCAGACGTTCGCCCTGCTGCCGTGGCTCACCGTCCAGCAGAACGTGGAACTGGGGCTGGAAGCACGGGGCGTTCCGGAAAAGGAGAGAGCGGAGCGCGCCCTCAACGCCATTGACCTGATCGGTCTCGACGGGTTCGAGTCCGCCTACCCGAAGGAACTGTCCGGCGGCATGCGCCAGCGCGTCGGGTTCGCGCGGGCCATCGTCACCGAGCCCGACGCGCTCCTGATGGACGAGCCGTTCTCCGCCCTCGACGTGCTGACGGCCGAGAACCTCCGCAACGAGCTCGTGAAACTGTGGGAGGGCCGCGGGGCGCCGGTCAAGTCCATCCTGATCGTCACGCACAACATCGAGGAAGCGGTGCTGCTCGCCGACCGGGTCCTCGTCCTGTCCTCTAATCCGGGCCGCATTCAGGCCGAGCTGACCGTCGACCTGCCCCGTCCCCGCGATCGGCACAGCGCCCGCTTCGAGAGCCTGGTCGATACGATCTACGACATTCTCACCGGACGTGAGCAGGCCGCCCTCAAGGCCATCGGCGCACAGAACACCGAAGTCGTCCGGCAGGCGGGCACCGGGCAAGCCGCCTTGGCGACTCCCGCTAATACGCCGCTGCCCGACGTCAGTCCCGGCGGTCTCAGCGGCCTGCTGGAAATCCTGGCCGCGCGCGGCGGCAAGGACGGTCTCGCGGAGATCGCCGACGACCTGAGTTTCGAGATCGACGACCTGCTGCCCCTGACCGACGCCGCCGTCCTGCTGCAACTCGCCAGGATCGAGGGCTCGGACATCGAGCTGACGCCGGAGGGCAAGGAACTCGTGGCCGCCGACATCCTCACCAGCAAGCAGCTTTTCGCCCAGCAGGCCGCCCGCCACGCGCCGCTCGTCCGGACGATCACCCACGCCCTCGCCGCCACCGCCGACCACACGCTCCGCGAAGGTTTCTTCCTGGACGTGCTGCACCGCGGCTTCTCGCCGCAAGAGGCCCGCAACCAGCTCGACACCGCTATCGACTGGGGCCGCTACGCCGAGTTGTACGACTACGACAGCGACGACGAAGAACTCACCCTCGAACCCGGAGCGGAGTCAAAGCTGTAACGCCCTGGCCCGTAGCCCGCAATGCGCGCCAGTGGGGCGGTGACCAGGGCAGGCGGCCGTTGCCCTTCGCGAAGTCTCGCACTTGTTGTCTAAGATGCACCGGAAACGACTAAAAGAGGGAGCCGACTCAATGGCCGACGACATCAAGCGCCCGCCGTTCCGGGCCGATCACGTGGGCAGCCTGCTGCGCCCGGCCGCGGTGCTCCAGGCACGCGACCAGGCAGCCAAGGGCGAGATCACCGCGGAGCAGCTCAAGGAGACCGAGGACGCCGCGATCCGCGAGGCAATACGCAAGCAGGGCGAGGCCGGCCTGAAGTCGGCGACCGACGGCGAGTTCCGCCGTGAGTCCTGGCACATGGACTTCATCTACTCACTCGGCGGCGTGTCCAAGGTGCAGGACGACACCATCAGGGTCGCCTTCCACAACAAGGACAAGAACTTCGAGTGGGCCCCGCCGTCCGCCCACATCACGGAGAAGATCACCCTGCCCGAGACGATCTTCGCGGACGCCTTCACGTTCCTGAAGGACAACGTCAGCCCGGCGCAGACGGCCAAGATCACTGTCCCGTCGCCGAGCATGGTGCACTTCCGGGGCGGTCGTTCGGCGATCGACCAGACGGTGTACCCGGACCTCGCGCAGTTCTGGGACGACCTCGCCGCCGCCTACGCGAAGCAGGTCCAGGGCCTGTACGACCTCGGCTGCCGTTACCTCCAGCTCGACGACACGAGCCTCGCCTATGTGAACGACCCGAAACAGCGGGAGCACGTTCAGGAGATCGGCGGTGACCCGCTGCACCAGCACGAGACCTACATCGCGACCATCAACAAGGCCATCGCCAACAGGCCGAAAGACATGGCGATCACCACGCACATGTGCCGCGGCAACAACCAGTCCATGTGGGCGGCCGAAGGCGGCTACGACTTCGTCGCCGACACGCTGTTCAACAAGCTCGACGTCGACGGCTTCTTCTGCGAGTGGGACGACGAGCGCTCCGGCGGATTCGAGCCGCTGCGCTACCTCCCCAAGGGCAAGAAGGTCGTGCTCGGCGTCGTCACGAGCAAGCGCGGCGAGCTCGAGTCCCGCGACTTCGTCAAGCGTCGCATCGACGAAGCCGCCAAGTACGCCGACCTCGACCAGCTCTGCCTGTCCGCGCAGTGCGGCTTCTCCTCCACCAAGGAAGGCAACGACCTCACCCCGGCCGAGCAGTGGGACAAGCTCCGCCTGATCGTCGAGGTGGCCGCCGAAGTCTGGGGAGAATAAAAAGCACTATCCAGAACTGCGCCGGGCCAGCGAACCCCGCTGGCCCGGCGCAGTGTTTCACGAAGAACGGCTACTCGGACTCTTTCCAGGCCGAGACGTCTTCCCGGTACGTGTACGGGTTGGCCAGCGTCTCGTGCTCGGGGATCTCGGGATGCATGCCCTTGTCCCATTCCTCCGGGCCGTGCTCGGCCTTGAGGTACTCGATCGTGGACTCGATGGCCGATTTGGCGTGGTCCAGGTCCACGCCGACGAGCTTGTGGTCGTGCTTCACGACCTTGCCGTTCACCAGCACGGTGTGCACGTCGCCGCGCCCCGCCTGGAACACCACGTGGCCGTACGGGTGCAGCACGGGGAAGCTGACCGGGGAGTTGTCGTTCTTGATCAGCACCAGGTCGGCTTTCTTGCCTGCCTCGACGCTGCCCACCACCGAGTCGAGGCCAAGCGCCTTCGCCCCGCCGCGGGTCGCGTAGTCGACGACGTCCTCGGCCCGCAGGATGTGGTTGGTGACGCCGGCGCCGCTGGCGTGCGCCTCGTAGTGCTCCATGGCGCGGTCCGCGTTGAGCGTGGCCCGCATGGCGCTGAAGATGTCACCGCTCCACCAGACGCTGGTGTCCATTGACAGCGAGACCGGGATGCCGTACCTGCGCAGCTTCCAGGTCGGCGAGTAACCCTGGCCGGCGTTGCACTCGCTCTCGGTGGAGATCGAGGCGAACCCGCCGGTGGCGGCGATCTTGTAGTAGCTGTCCGGGGACAGCGTGGCCGCGTGCACGTAGATCGTGCCGGGGACCATGTACCCGCCGTCGTACATCTGATTGATGCCGACGTCGCTGGTGACGTTGAAGACGCCTGCGTGGGTGGTCACCGCGACGCCGAGATCGCGGGCCACGTCGAAGGCGGCCTTCTCGGGGAAGCCCTCGACGCCGGGCAGGTCGAAGGCGATCTGGAAGCCGAGCATGTCGCCCTTGCCGTCGATCCGGCGGTTGTAGAAGTCGCGGAACTCCGGCGTGGTGGCCCACTCCCAGGCGCCCTGGTGGATGTTGCCGTAGGCGAGCACGAACCGGCCAGGCACCGCTTCCAGGGCATCCACCGCGGCGTCCGCGTACTCGGTCGTCTGCAGCCCGTGCGACCAGTCCACGCTGGTGGTCACGCCGGCGTCGATGGCCTCGATGGCCGACAGCAGGTTGCCCGCGTAGTAGTCCTGCGGGCGGAACTTCTTGCCCCAGGTCAGGTAGTAGTAGACGAAGTACTGGGTGAGCGTCCAGTCGGCCCCGTATCCGCGCATGGCCGTCTGCCACATATGCCGGTGGGTGTCGATCATGCCGGGCATGACGATCCCGCCGGTCGCGTCGATCTCCGCGGTGCCCTCGGGCACCTCGAGGTTCGGGCCGACCGCGGCGATGCGCTCGCCGTCGGTCAGCACATCCGCGCCGGTCAGGACTGTGCGCGAGTCGTCCATGGTGAGCACGGTCGCGTTCCGGAACACCACCGGCTGACCCGGCTGCGGTCCCGCTGTGGTCATGAGGAAACCTCCACTGTGAGGTAATTGTGCGGACGAACGTCCGATAGTCGGTCGCCAGAAGCCTGATCGGAACACTGTCCCTTAACGGTCATTGTGTCAAGGGTGCTGAACTGCCGCACCAGGCGCGCACGACCGCTGACCTGTCCGCCATGCGGACATAGGCGCTACAGTGCGGTGGACGTGCGAAACAGGTACCAGCGCCGGGAGGCGACGTGGCTCGTCGGGACAGCAGTCCAGACTTCATCGAGGCGATCGCCCGCGGCCTCGACGTGATCCGCGCCTTCGGTCCCGGACAGCCCATGATGTCCCTGGCCGCGGTGGCGAACGCGAGCCACCTGCCGCGCCCGACGGCCCGCAGGATCCTGAAGACCCTCGAGGAACTCGGCTACGTCAGGCCGGTGGAGGGCGGTTACGAGCTCACCCCGCGGGTACTCGATTTGGGGATGTCTTATGTGCTTTCCCGCGGCCTGTGGGAGGTAGCCAGGCCGCATATGGAGGCGCTAGTCGCGCGCACCAGGGAGTCGTCGTCGATCGCTCAGCTCGACGGCTCCGACATCGTCTACGTCGCACGCGTCGCGGTGCCGAAGATCGTGACCCTCGCGGTGACGATCGGCACCAGGTTCCCCGCGATGCAGACTTCGCTCGGGAAGGTGCTGCTCGCCGCCCTGCCGCCCGCCGAGGTGGACCGGGTGCTCGCCGAGCCAAGCCGGTCGGGCGTCGTGCCGCGCTGGCAGCCGGACGCCGGTGAACGCGCCGCCGCGCTGCGCGAGGTGCGGGCGCGCGGCTGGGCGCTCACCGACGAGCAGTTGGCGCCCGGGATCAGGTCGGTCGCCGTGCCGCTGCGGGACGGCGACGGCCGGGTGATCGCCGCGCTCAACGTCAACTCGCACGCGGCGGAAACCCCGCTCGAGGTCCTCACCGGTCAGCACCTACCGCTGCTGCTGCAGACGGCGGGTGCGATCAGCGCCGACTGGGCCGCCTGCCAGGGTGTTCCGCAGGTCACGGTGGCGGGCAGCGTGTCTTGACAGCCGTCAGAGGGAATAACCATACTCGGCAGACGGACATTTGTCCGTTATGCGGACACATCTCCACAACAGGGCCAGACAGAGGGGCACTGCATGACCGATCCTGACCGTGCCGGGCGCCCGGGTCCGCTGTCCGGGCTGCTCATCGCCGACTTCTCCCGCGTGCTGGCCGGCCCGTACTGCACGATGCTGCTTGCCGACCTGGGCGCGGACGTGATCAAGGTGGAGAGCCCGGCCGGTGACGACACCCGCTCCTGGATGCCTCCGGTCACCGACGATGGCGTCTCCACGTACTTCCTCGCCATCAACAGGAAC
>DASZJE010000043.1:0-28458 GCA_035948445.1 Trebonia sp.
GTGATTTACAACCCCGGTGATCCCCGAATCGTGGCGATCGATTCCCTCAGCGGCCGCGGGACGATGCTCTGTGGCCTCGCCGTGATCGTGGGAGTAGGCGCCATCGCCTACCAGATCTTCGAGATGGCCCGGTAACAGGCGATGAGGGCATCTAGTCGTCGGCGTCGTGGTTGCTCCTCCAGAACTGGATCCCGACTCAGGATGGTCCTGCGTGCGGCCCGTTAAGATTTCTGGATGCCTCAACGCGCCCTAATGCCACGCGCAGCGCCATCCCCCTCGGGGGCGTCGTCGCGCGCGATCAGTGCACTGCTGGGCAGGCTCGACGAGAAGTCCATCGAATGCCACTCGCTCATGGTGGTGCGTCATGGACACGTTGTCGCAGAAGGCTGGTGGGCGCCTTATTCGGCCGATCGCCCGCACCTTCTCTACTCGCTGACCAAATCGTTCACCTCGGTCGCCGTAGGGCTGGCGATCGCCGACGGGCTGCTTTCGCTCGGTGATCGCGTGGTCGACGTGCTGCCCGACCACGTTCCGACCGACATCTCTGAGCAGGGCCGCCGCATCACCGTTCACCATCTGCTGTCCATGACAGCCGGACACCGCACGGACACTCTCGCCGAAGCCTGGCAGCTGGAACCGGGCGACCTGGTGAAGGGCTTCCTGCGCCTGCCTTTCGACACGGCCGAGGGAACGCGACACACCTACGACAATTCGACCACATTTATCCTTGCCCGCATGGTGGAACGGGTCGTCGGCCGCGATCTTCCGGAGTTCCTCGACGAGCGGCTTTTCACCCCGATGGGCATCGACCACGCCGAGTGGGACCGAGTGGGCAGCGGTGCCGCCTTCGGGTTCCACGGACTGCACCTCAGGACCGAGGCTGTCGCCGCCTTCGGCGAGCTGCTGCTGCGGGGCGGCCTCTGGGGCGGCAAGCAACTGGTCCCGCGCGAGTGGGTGGAACTTGCGACCGGACGGCACATCGATAGCCGACATTACGCAGAAGGGGCGGACGGGGCCGACTTCCTCTGCGGTTACGGCTACCAGTTCTGGTTGTCACGCCACGGGTTTCACGGTAGCGGCGCCTTCGGCCAGCACTGCGTGGTCGTCCCGTCACACGATCTCGTGGTCATCCTCACCTCTGCCCAGCAAGAGGTTCAGCAGGCTCAGGACGTGCTCGACGCCATCTGGGAGTGCTTGCTCCCCGACATCGAGCACCCGGGAAGCACGCGCGACGACGAGATCCTCTCCACCCGGCTGCGAGGCCTGTCTCTCGCGGTGATGCCAGGCTCGGCCGGCCCGGAGCGTTCCGTCACCGCGACGCTCGACGCCTCCGCCGACGGTTCGGCCCTGCCCGTCGGCACCACGGTGATTGTCAGGCCCAACGACGGTGGATGGCTCGTACGATTCGAATCGCTCTTTGAAGTCGAGGTTGGTCTCGGCGAATGGCGGGAAAGCTCGCCGCTCGGCCGCCCTGTGTGCGCAAGCGGCGCCTGGCAGGGCAGCACGTTCGTCGCCGATCTATACATCATTACCACCCCGCACCACGTCCGGCTTGCGGTCGACGCCGACGCGAGGACAGCGGTCACGACGTGGAGCACCGTTCCCCTGACCAGCCCAGATCTGGTATTGCACCTGCGATCACCGCTCATGACGCGGCCCGACGTCGCGTAGGCTCCGCGGTTGCGCGACGCACGGTGAACAGACATGAGACCTGATGCCTACAAGGGATGGCTCAGCGGGCGTCGATCTGTTGCGCGGCAGATACCTCAACCATCTGATTTCTGAGCAAGCGAAGGGCCCGCGCGGATGGCGCGGGCCTTGATAGTGTTTGCACAGGTCATGCAGGGTGTGTGGCGCGCTCGGAGGGACTCGAACTTTCCATCCCCCCGAGCGCCAGGACCTCGACGAGCTGCGGGCCGTCGACGGCGCTGGCTGGCGGAAGCCTCGCAGATCTCTGGGTTACGAGAAGTCCGCGCGGCGTCTGAGCAGGTCCACGAATGGCATCGCACCCTTGTTTACCTGCGGCGGGCCGCTAGCTCGTCTCACCGTGTCTCACTCGTCGAAGCGCGGCCCGATGCGTCTTGGGTAGATATCCGGGTACAGGCCAACGATGTCGTCGACGGGTGGATACTGACCCCGGCGTGGCGGAGCAGATGCCGATCAAAGGCGATACGATTCCACCAAGATTGGCATAATCAACCACCATCCGCCGCGCCGCCTTCCCGGTACGGGTATCGGGCTCGCCTTGGTCCGCATTATGACCACCTGTCACACGGAGGGCAGGTCGCGATTCGCAGCCGGGATGGTCAGGGCACGGTGGTCAGCATCCGGCTTCCGGTGCCGGGCCGTGCCGGAACTGCGCCCGCTGTCGCAGATCTGCGACAGCGCCGCGATTCCCACGGCAAGGTGCCCGTCTAGTTTCGAACTGGCAGTGGATGCCGGGGGATAACGGGCGATTTTCACCACGATCCCCAGCCGACCAGAAGGGTTTGACGTGGGAATTCTCAAACGATCCGCGATGACTATGGCCGCCATCGGGGCGGCGGGCACGATTGTGGCAGGGGGAACGATCCCCGCGCTGGCCGCGACGGCCACCACACCGCTCACCGTCACGCTCAAGGCCTCGGCACCTGAGGCTTCGGCCTTCTGGAACGTCGGGTACCCAGGCGGGCTCGTGTTCGCATTGGGCAGCCAGACCAGCTCCATCTATGCGGAGATGGACATCAACAACCCGCCCGCCGCCGTGCCCACGAGCGAGCCGACGTTCACCACCGACAACTACACCGCGGGCTCGCCGCGCTGGGTCATCGAACTGAACAACGGGAAGTCGCTGGTGGGTTACCCCGCCAAGTCCGGCCTGAACGGCACTGACATGGCCTGGGGAGTCGGTAATGGTGCCCCCTACACCGATTACCAGACGGCGTACACCAATGCCGGAGCCAGCAGCACAACCGTCAACGACGCGTTCATCATCGCGGACGGCGACCAGCCCGCCGACACCCAGGACACGCTGACGGACATCACCTACGACGGCCAGACGATAACCATGCCAACCAGCAGCGGCACGGCCACGGGCGAGATCCGCAACGCCTACAGCGGCAAGTGCCTGGACGTCCGGAACAACGACTACACCGATGGCGGCTTGCTCCAGCAGTGGACCTGCGGCGCGTCATACAACGGCATCGCCGGGGCCGACCAGCACTTCAAGATCGTGAGCTTCTCCGACGGCACTGCTGAACTGCAGGCCATCGACACCTATGACCAGCAGGTGTACTGCGTGACCGCGGCCAGCGCTGGTACGCAGCTCACCCTCCAAAGCTGCGAGGGCCCAAGTCAGGTCGGCGCCAGCCAGGACATGAAGAAGGTGGGCGGGTACTACACCTTCCCCGGAATCAGCCCCACCCTGGTCATGACCGACTGGGCAGCCGGTACCGCCAACGGTAACAAGGTCGCCGCCTGGACAGAGAATCCCAGTGCCAAGAACCAGCAGTGGTCACTGCCGTAACCCCCTGAACTCCCGCCCGGCCCCCGCCAATCCCTTAGACAGGGGCTTCCCCACGGATCGGGGACAGGCGGGATCCTCCAGGAAACGCAAAGACGCCCGGCCTGCCGTGAAGGCGGCCGGGCGTCACACTGTGCGAGATCAGCCAGCAGGAAGTCCGGCAGGCGAGGAGACACGGAGGTTCGCCGCGTGCGCTTCGGGTCTGGCCTCCGGCCTGACCCTCGCCGTCAGGCCCGCTGGGGCGGTAGAGGCTCCGCGCGCAAGGGCGGGTCCTGAAGATCCTAAAGGGGAGCGGTCCTGCACCGGTGCCGCCAACCAGAAGTGGGACACCAGGAACTGGCGGATCCACTACGACAACCCCGCAGCGGTCAACGCAGCGGTGAGCAAGGTGCTCGACGACACCGGGCACGGCGGCAACGGCACCCAGCAGGCAAATCTGGACCAACACCGGCGGCACCAGCCAGATCTGGGCCACATCCTGACCCTAAAGGTCTAGCGGCCCGTCCCGGCCGCCAGACAACGAAACCCCAGGTCCGGAAAACCGCTTCCGGCCTGGGGTTTCTCGTTATGCGGTTGCGGTACGCAGCAAAAAGCGCCCGTTTCCTTGTTCGGGAACGGGCGCTAACCTGGGCTGCTGGTTTACATCTCGGCGCTTCTCGTCATTTCGCGTCTTCTTCGGTGCTCATGTGCCCTCGGTGTGCCCCGGCTGCTTGGTGACCTCTTCGTCCCGAAGCCAGCCCCGGCTATGGCGTAGTCAGCGGGTTGGGGTGGATGCCGTACTTTGTGTCGGCACTGGCTCGGAGGCGCCCTCGGGTATGCCCCGGTCCAGGATGCCCTGTGCGGTGTCACTCTGCGTATGTAGAGCGTCGATCGTGATGACGGTGCCGGCCAGGTCGGCGAACGTTTTCAGCAGTTCCCGGACCGCGGGGATCTCGTTGCTCTTCTCGTCTGCGGCGACCTGGCCGAGGACCGCACCGATCCCGTGCGCAGCGCCGCGACCAGGTGCGGCGCCTTCCGGTCCTTGCCCTTCGCGCCGCGGACGGTCCTGCCGTCGATCGCGATCACCAGCCGGCCGGTCGGCCCGCACCGCCCTCGTCCACAGCCACGTCGAGGAGCTGGTCGAGCACATCGGCGCTGACCAGGGCGAACACACAGCGGAAGGGGGACTCCTCCGCCGGGCCGCAGGCAGCGCCGAGTGCATCTAGGACGGGCACACTGAGCTGATTTCGTCCTATATGTGATGTGTGTAGCGAACCGATCTAGACGAGCATTCGGTGCCGGACTTGGGCACTGCATGAGCAGAGGGCCGTGATCGTGGTCCTTTTGGCGTACTGCCTGAGAGCTTTCTCACGTAGGTGAAGATTAGCTTCAGTGAGGAGCTACGGCGGGATCTGGCCAGTAGCGTTCCAGCATGACGATGAATCAGGTGACGCGACGGACAGGAGAGCCGCCGAACTCGTCGCTTGCCGTATCGACCGCCGGGCTTACGAAGCGTTTTGGTGACCGCACCGTGGTGGATGGCGTCAACCTCGCCATCCCGAGGGGCTCGGTCTGCGGGTTCGTGGGTCCGAATGGGGCCGGCAAGACGACGACCATCAGGATGCTCCTTGGCCTCATTCGCCCGACCTCAGGAGGCGGCTCGATCCT
This sequence comes from Trebonia sp., assembly GCA_035948445.1. Taxonomy (GTDB): domain Bacteria; phylum Actinomycetota; class Actinomycetes; order Streptosporangiales; family Streptosporangiaceae; genus Trebonia. The sequence goes on from DASZJE010000043.1 coordinate 5,150, forward strand.
GGGCGGCAGCCTGACGGATCCCGCCAGCTACCTGCATAAGGTCGGCGCGCTTATTGAATCGCCGGCGTTCTACCCGCAGCTGAGCGGGCGGGACAACCTGAAGGCGCTGACGCGCCTCGGGCAGATCCCGTCCTCCGCGATTGAGCCGGCGCTAGAGCGGACGGGGATGACGGCCCGCGCGGGCGACAAGTACCGCTCGTACTCGCTGGGCATGAAGCAGCGGCTGGGCATCGCGGCGGCCCTGCTGCCGAGTCCCGAGTTGCTGATCCTTGACGAGCCGACCAACGGCTTGGACCCGGGGGGCATCGTCGAGATGCGCGGCCTGATCAGGTCGTTCGCCGACGACGGGATCACGGTCCTGGTATCGAGTCACCTGATCTCGGAGATTGAGCAGGTCTGCGACCACATCGTCATGATCCGCGGCGGTCGGCTGGTGCACCAGGGACCGGTAGCTGGGCTCGCGGCCGGGCGGCGCCCTGACATCGTGGTGGCGCCTGAGCACGCCGCCGACCTCGGGCATCTCGCGAGGATCCTTGAGGCCTCCGGCCTCTCGGTGGCGGCTGGCCCGGCCGACGGCACGGCCGTCGTTTCGGCCTCGGGCGTCAGCGCCGCCGACCTGAACCGGCTCGCCGCGCGCGGCGGCATCACCCTGCGGCAGATCTCCGAGCGCACCCACAGCCTTGAGGATGTGTTCTTCCATCTGACCGGAACCGGCGCGTCCATGAGCCCCGGCCAAGAAATGGGAGCGATCAAGTGATCCTGGCGTCATTCCTCAGCGAGTGGGTCAAGCTAAAGCGCAAGACCCTGCTGCTATCCACCTTCCTCGGCCTTGCCGCCGCGTCATCCCTGTTCGTGGTGCTGATCTTCAGCAACGCGCCGGCGCATGGCACCGGTGGCGGCCTGCCCTCGCTGCAGCAGCTCGCCCGGCCGAACGGCCTGATCTTCGGCCTCACCCGCGCGACATTCCTGCTGGGCGTGGTCGCGTTCGGCCTCGCCGCCGCGCAGACGGCCAGCGAGTACAGCCTCGGCACGCTGCGTCAGGTCCTGGTCCGCCAGCCGCGCCGCGTCACGCTGCTGACCGGCAAGATGCTCGCCGTCGTCACGTTCATGGTGCTCGCCACGGCGTTCGCTGCGGTCGTCGCGTTCCTCGTCGCCAACGTCCTGGCGCAGTCGCGCGGCGTCTCGACCAGCGCGTGGTTCACCGGCACCGGGTTCCGCGACCTGCTCAATGCGCTGGGCAACATCGAGTTGGCCGTGATCGGCTACAGCATCCTAGGCCTCGTGATCGGGCAGTTCCTGCGCTCGGCGGTGACCGCTGTCATCGTGGGCTTCGCGTGGCTCCTCGTTATCGAGCAGTTCATCCTGACGCGCATCGTGCCCAGCGCCGCGCCATGGCTGCCGGGGATCTCGCTGTCGACGATCGCGGGCGGCGGCAACGCGGACTTCAACATCACCTACGGCCATGGGCTGGTCGTCGCCGTGATCTACATCGTGGTGGCGATCGCAGCGGCGTCGATCACCTTCGCCCGCCGGGACGTGACCGCGTAACCACCTGCTCCCACGACAAACCCGGGCGTCCGGATCCGGCCTTAACGCTGCACCGGACGCCCGTTTTCGTTGTTGCATATAGGGCCCCTTAAAGGGGTTACCGCCAGCCACGGCCCGGGGCGACGAGCTTGAGGACGCCCCCGCCCCTTACCTGAGCCAACAGAGAACCGAACCCGATCCGGGATTCGCTGGGTTATGAGCCGAACGACTCCCGTCTTCCGCGTCTCCGTCGTCCCGTCGCGTCTCGCTGGCCTGCTGGTTCACTCCCTGGGCGTCGTCGGCGTGATGCTCGTGACCGAGCGGTTGCTGCTCCGGACGACTGGCTACTTGGTTAGAGCATCGTGCCCCCCGCCGCGCAGCGTCGCCGCCTTGATGAGGACCTGGTGGCGGCGCTGGTCGACCTGCGCAAGCGCCAGGCACAGGAAAGCGCGAGCGCCGGACCCGCCTACCGCGCGGGCCTGGCTGGTCTCGGCTCGTACGCCGAAGGAGACGAATACGTCTCACCAACGAACTAGGCGTTCCGGTTCACCCGGAGTGGTACTCCGACGAGTTCACGCGCTTGCTCAAGCCCGCCGGCCTGCCCAAGATCCGCCTGCACGACTCAAGGCACACGACCATAGCCTGATGGCCAGGCGCTGGCCAAGATCCACCGTATCGTCTAGCTCTTGTGAGAGAACAGGCCCCTCACAACCGTGAAGGCCACCCTCTCACTGCTGAGAAAGTGGCCCTGACCTGCGGAATCTGGAGCGCGCTCGGAGGGACTCGAACCCCCAACCTTCTGATCCGTAGTCAGATGCTCTATCCGTTGAGCTACGAGCGCTCGCGACCTGAACAGTCTACGGTACTTCGGCCCTTGATGTGTCCATCGGCGGGAGCGCCTCGCATGTCCGGCACGCCACCGCGGCCGCCCACGACGGTGGGCGATGGCGTCACCGCCCCCTTCGCGAGAATGGTGGATAGCGCATCACGCGCCCTAGAACTTGAAGGGGTGCGACTGCCCCCGCGTCCCTTCCCGAACTCCCGACTAGCGCAGGGTGAAAGTGGACAGCCAGTAGTAGGGCAGTTCCGTCCACTCCAGACCCCCGGAAAAGGCCGCGATGTCGGCCGTGAACTGATCGCGGGACGGGAAGTTCTTGACGATCTCGTAGCAGCGGCCGTCGTTCAGCGTCCTGCGCTGGTAGGTGTCCCCTTCCGGGGCGGTGCGGCTGATCGGCGTGCTGCTGCCGGGTACGTACCGGTTGTCCAGGACGGTCACCCTGGCGCCTGACCCAAGCCTTGCATGGAGTCCGTCGAGGAAATGCGGGATGTCACCGCGGCGGATGTGCGACCAGAAAAAGCCCGCGAACGCCGCGTCGAACTCTCCGGGTACCTCGTCCAGGGCATACGCGTCCGCGACCTGGAAGGTCACCCGCGCCTGCCCATACTCCCGCTTCCGTGCTACCTCGAGAGTTTCGTCGTTGATGTCAGTAGCGGTGATCCCGCAGGCGGTCCCGGACAAGATCCGCGTCCAGTAGCCGGTGCCCGCCGCGATTTCCAGCACCTGCCGGCCCGCCATGAGTTCCGGCAGCAGGGTGGCGAGTGCGGCGAGATCGGCCTGTCGTTCGGGCTTGGCGTAGATGGCGTCGTATTCCGCCGCGCGGTCGCGATAGTAGTCCTTGAGCTGGGCCATGGTCACCTTTCGCGTCAGGGAGGTCCATGTGACCCAGAGCCGCAGCCTAGCATCCGTCCGCCAGCATCAGGCATCCACAGGAAACGCAGGGGCGTGAGGGCGCCGGATGTTCGTACCGGAACTGGCGAACAATCACCGCAGGGCTGGGGCCAACCGCGGTTAGGGAAGCACCGCCCGCCCAGGGTTGCTGGCGGGAGTCCCGGCGCGGATGGCGTCGGCTCCCCAGTTGGCCAGCAGGTGCAGCGCCTCCGCGGAGCGGGATCCGGGTTCGGCGTCGTAGAGGTACAGCGCCATGTCCTGGTCGTCAGGGATCTTGAAGACCTCGAAGGAGAGGGTGAGCTCACCCACGAGCGGGTGGGTGAAGTGCTTGACGCCGTGGCTGCGTTCCGTAACGTCGTGTCTGGCCCACAGCCTCCGGAAGTCCGCGCTTTTCACGGAAAGCTCACCTACCAGGGCGGACAGCCGCGGGTCGTCTGAGTGGCAGCCGGCGTCCATCCGCAGGAAGCCAACGATGTCCGAAGCCTTCGATTCCCATTCCGCGAACAGGTCACGGTATGCGGGAGACAGGAAAACCAGCCGTGCCCAGTTACGCTGCTGGGCCGGCAGCTGTGACCAGTCGCCGAACATCGCCAGGGCCATCTGGTTCCAGGCCAGGATGTCCGCGCGGCGTCCCGTGACGTAGGCCGGAACACCGTCCATTGCCTCCAGCATCCGCCACAGGGCGCCCCGGACCGGCTGCGGTCGCGACGAGATCTTCTTTTTGTGCTGCCTGGGCTGGGCGAGGTGGAGCAGGTGCGCGTGCTCGGCATCGGTCAGCCGCAGCGCCCGCGCGATCGCGTCTAGCACCTCCACCGATACGTTGTGCCCGTTGCCCTGCTCCAGCCGGGTGTAGTACGCGGCGGACATCCCGGCCAGCTGCGCCAGTTCCTCGCGCCGCAGGCCTTCGACCCGGCGGTAGCGGCCGTAGTCGGGCAGCCCGACGTCCTCGGGCTTGAGGCGGGCGCGGCGGGTCCGCAGGAACTCGCTGAGACCGGCGCGCCGGTCAAGGTGCGTCCCCGCGTGAAACTCACCCGGGGGCTGGCCAGGCTGATCTTTCATTCATTCAGTATGCCAGGTGACGGATAGTTCATCCTGATCACGCCGGTGGTACGAACACTAGTCGTAGGTAGAACGGTGGTCTGGCTGCCCCAGCGATGTCTGGCGATACTCATCTGGTGCCTGGTGTACAGACCCCAAGCACGTCACCCACCCACGAGGAGAAATTTGCCTGTGAGCACCGTCGTCGCTTACGCCGCGCCAGCCTCCAAGGCTCCGCTGGAGCGCACCACAATCGAGCGCCGCCCCGTCGGCGAATTCGACGTGCTGATCGAGATCAAGTACGCCGGCATCTGCCACTCGGACATCCACCAGGTCCGCGAGGGCTGGGGCGAGGCGATCTTCCCGATGGTGCCCGGCCACGAGATCGCCGGCATCGTCGCGGAGGTGGGCCCGGGCGTTACCCGGTACGCGGTGGGCGACCGGGTGGGCGTCGGGTGCTTCGTCGACTCGTGCCGCGAGTGTGATTACTGCAAGCAAGGCCTGGAGCAGTACTGCGCCGCCGGAATGACCGGGACGTACAACTCCCTCGATAAGAACGGTGAGCCGACCTACGGCGGCTACTCCACGCACGTCGTGGTCGACGAGAACTACGCCGTGCGTATCCCGGAGGGAATCGGCCTCGACGTCGCCGCGCCCCTGCTGTGCGCGGGCATCACCACGTACTCGCCGCTCCGGCACTGGAACGCGGGCCCTGGCAAGAAGGTAGCCGTCGTCGGCATGGGCGGCCTCGGCCACATGGCCGTGAAGATCGCGCACGCGCTCGGCGCCGAGGTCACCGTCCTCAGCCAGTCGCTGCGCAAGAAGGACGACGGGCTGCGCCTCGGCGCCGACCACTACTACGCGACCAGCGACCCGAAGACCTTCGAGGAACTGGCCGGCACGTTCGACCTGATCATCTCCACGGTGTCGGAACCGCTGGAGTTCGACGCGTACCTGTCCCTGCTGACGACGGACGGCACGCTGGCGAACGTGGGCGCCCCCGAAACGCCGGTCTCGGTGAACCTGTTCTCGCTGATCGGCGGGCGCAAGAGCCTCGCCGGATCGCTGATCGGCAGCATCGCCGAGACCCAGGAGATGCTCAACTTCTGCGCTGAGCATGGCTTCGGTGCCGAGATCGAGGTGATCCGTGCCGACCAGATCAACGAGGCGTACGAGCGGGTCATCAACAGCGACGTCCGCTACCGGTTCGTCATCGACATCGCCACGCTCTAACCCGTTAGAGCGCTCCACGAGAACGGCACCCCACCGGATATGTCTGGCGGGGTGCCGTTTTTGCCGATTCATTTGCCTGAGCTCATGCGCCAGCTCAGCCCCAGATCAACTTCGGCGAAAAAACTCAACATCACGCTCAACCAAACCCGGCGGGCGGCCGTCTCAGCACCCACGAACGCGGGCACCGTCACGGCCATAGGGGACGCTAGCCCTTCGCCGGTTGCGGCAGCGGGCTCGTCCTCCTCCGGGCAGGGCGGCTTCTCCAGCGCGCTTGCGGCGTGGAAGCAGGCGCAGACCGACCAGCAAGCACTGAACAGCTTCTTCGGGACATCCAGTAATTCGTAGAGCTCCCGGCCACCAAACCCGGAACGAGCGCCGTCCGGCAGATGCCGGGCGGCGCTCTTGGTCGGTCAAGGTCCGTTCGACCGTCCGCACGGCACCGCTAGCGCACTCGTCTGGTTATTACACTGTGCCCGTTATTACACTGTGCCCGCTCGCTCCTAGTGTCGTTGAATCGCGGGGAAACTGCTGGCATGGACATCGGCAACATCGCCGAGCTGAACACGTTCCTGGTGCTCGACGCCATCAGGTCGCGGGGACGGGCTACCAGGCGAGAGCTCGGCACCGACCTCGGACTGTCCGCAGCCTCGGTCAGCCGCATCGTCAAGCGGCTCCTCATGGCCAGGCTTATCGCGGAGGAGCCGGGGGCGGGCGCGGCCCGCGGCAGGACGCCGGCGATCCTGCGGTTCGTCGCGCCTCCTGGCGGCGTCATCGCCGTTGATCTGGGCGGAACCCGCTGTCATGGCGCGCTCGCGGACCTGGCGGGGAGCGTCGTCGCGGAAGACTTCCGCCCGACGGGCGAGGGAAGCGCCGCGGTGAGCGCGTTGCTTGAGTGCATCGCCGCGCTGAACGCACGGGCGGCGACGCTCACGATGCCGGTGCGCGCGGTGGTCGTCGGGATCCCTGCCCTGATCGACCCGGAAACTGGCCTGGCCACGGCTGGCCCCAACGTGCACTGGCAAGGCCTGGGTCTGCTGGGGATGCTCCGCGACAACCTCGCATGGCCATTCGAGGTCGACAACGACACCAACCTCGGCGCGCTCGGGCAAGCGTGGCGCGGGGACGGGCGCGGCGCGCACTCCTTCGTCCTGCTGTCGCTCGGAACCGGCATCGGCGGCGGCGTGGTAGTCGACGGGCACCTGATCCGGGGGAGACACAACGCGGCGGGCGAGGCCGCCTACTTCCCGGTGCCGCGCTCATCGTCGGGCGCAACCGCAGGCTTCGAGGAGGTGGCATCGGGACCCGCGCTGCTGGCGCGCGCCGCGGAACTCATCCGCCAGAACTCCGCGGGCGCGCTCAGCGATCGCGACTACAGCGTGGCCGACATCTTCGCCGCCGGAGGAGAAGGCGATCCGGTCGGCCGGCAGGTAGTCAGCGAACTGATCGCGCAGACTGCCGCCGCGATCATCGGGATCACCGCGCTGATCGACCCCGAGCGGATCATCCTCGACGGCAGCATCGGCAGGGCCCTCAAGCCATGGCTCGATGACCTGCGCGCGTCGGTAGCGGCGAGCGTGTTCCGGCCGCCGGACATCGTGATCTCCGGGCTCGGCCGGAACGCGACCGTGCTCGGTGCGATCGCCCGGGCGCTGGCCATCGTCGCGGAACTGGACACCCCCGCAGTCGCGACCGCAGCGGAGCAAGCTAGCAACAAGATCTGATATTTCGGGTCTTGTCGCGACATTATCGCGCGGTTACTGTTCAGCCAAGGCATTTATTTTCAGGCTGAAAGGAATGCGGGGGCGGCCTGAGACGGCTGGCGAGGAGGCATGTGAATGATTCCCAGACCGCGCGTGGCCGGCATCGTGCTCAGTGTGGCGAGTTTGTGCGCGCTCACACTGGCCGCCGGACACGCTAGCGCTGCCAGCCAGCCGACCGCGGGGTCGGCCGGGCACACGGCGACGCTCGCCGCTGCGAAGCAGCAGGCTTCCCCGCCTAGCGCGACGCATGTGATCACCGTGGGCGGCAAGAGCTGGCAAGTGCAGTCCAGCGCGGCGACGACCGACTGGACCACCGGGTCCGGCGCCACGCAGGCCGGCCCGCAGATTTCCGAGCCGGGCTTCGACACGACCGGCTGGCTGCCAGTCACCGCCGACGACGCGGGCGCGGTCGGCACGGAGGTCGAGGCGCTGCTGCAGAACGGCGTCTGCCCGGACGACAAGGCGCTGCAGCCCATCAACCAGGGCACCGCCGGCGCCCACAGCATCTTCTACGCCAGCAACCTGACACGCTGCTTCGGCGCCGCTATGACGAACCCGGCCACGGACACCAACCGGCTGTTCGACGTGCCGTGGTGGTTCCGCACCGATTTCTCCCCCGACGTCACGGCAGGCCAGGACGCCAAGCTGGTCATCAACGGCGTCGTGGGACAGGCCGACGTCTGGGTGAACGGGACCGAGGTCGCGACCCAGGCCACGGTCGAGGGCGACTACACCAGCTACACATTCGACGTCACGAACCTGCTGCGCAGCGGCACGAACACTCTCGCGCTCGAGCTGTACCCGAACAACCCGGCGACGATGTTCACGCTGGACAACGTGGACTGGACCCAGATACCGCCGGACAACAACACCGGTGTCCAGTTCCCGGTGCAGTTGCACGTCTCCGACGCGCTCGGGATCTCGAACACGTACGTGACGCAGAACGACACACCGGACATGTCCAGCGCCGCCCTGACCGTGCACGCCGACGTCACCAACAACACGGACGAGCCGCAAACGGGCACGGTGAACACCTCGATCGCGGAGCCCGGCGGCGGCACGATCAGCCTCTCGCAGCCGGTCAGCCTGGCAAAGGGAGCAAGCCGGACCGTTACGTTCAACCCCGGTTCGTTCGGGGAACTGAGAATTTCTCACCCGCAGCTGTGGTGGCCTTATCAGATGGGCGGCCAGCCCCTGTATACCCTCAGCGCTTCGGTGTCCGACGCGAGCGGCGTGTCCGACGCGGCGCCGGCCGCGGACTTCGGCATCCGGTCGGTCACCACGTACCTGACCAAGCCGTCGACGATGGCGCCCGAGGGCGTGCGGGTCTTCGAGGTCAACGGCGTGCCGTTCGACTTCCGGGCGGGCGGCTGGTCGGAGAACCTCTTCCTGCACTACAGCGCCAGCGACCTGGCCAACCAGATCCAGCTCATGAAGTCGATGGGGGTCAACGGCATCAGGACCGAGGGCAAGGAGATGCCGCAGAACTTCTATGACCAGCTCGACCGGGCCGGCATCCTGATCGACGCCGGGTTCCAGTGCTGCGACTCGTGGGCGCCGTCATCGAACGGCAGCGGCGTGACCTCGCAGGACTACCACGTCATGTACGAGTCGTCGCTGACCATCGGCGAGCAACTGCGGGACCACCCGAGCGTGATGGACTTCAGCTGGAGCGACAACCAGCCGATCAACGAGCAGGAGGTCGCGTCGCTCACGGGCTTCAGCCAGTCCGGTTTCCAGGACCCGATCGTCTCCTCCGCCGAGTACAACTCCAGCGGCATCCTCGGGCCGGCCGGCGAGAAGGAAGGCCCTTACGACTGGGTGCCGCCGGAGTACTGGTACGACACCACGCACTCCAGCAACAATGCCAACGACGACGACTCGACGCTGACCAACGTCGGCGGCTCCTGGGGGTTCGACAGCGAGCAGGGTTCTGGCGACACGGTGCCGACCATGGACTCGATCAAGCGGTTCATGTCACCGTCCGAGCAGGCGCAGCTCTGGCAGGACCCGGACGCGCACCAGTTCCACACGAACTATGAGTCCACCGACGGCTCGCACTCCGGGTACGCCTTCGGCACGCTGGACAACCTGGACACCGCGATCCAGAACCGCTACGGGAAGTGGGACAGCCTGTCGCAGTACGTCGAGGAGGCCCAGGTCCAGAACTACGAGGACGTGCGGGCTCAGTTCGAGGCCTACATCGACCACTGGGACAACTACCCGACGCCGTCCACGGGCACCGACTACTGGATGATGAACAAGGGCTGGCCCACGCTGCTGTGGGACCTGTACAACTACGACTACGACGAGGCAGGCAGCTACTTCGGCGCGCAGGAGGCCAACGAGGACCTGCACGTGCTCTACGCCTACGACACCGGCGGCGTCACTGTCGACAACCTGACCGGGGTCGACCAGGCCGGACTGTCGGTCGAATCCCGCGTCTACAACATCGACGGCACGGTCCTCTCCGACCAGACCACGAAGAGCTCCCTCGCGCTCGCGCCGCAGCAAGTCAAGAACGGCGTGCTCACCCCGCAGGTGCCCGCGACGACCACGCCGCCGGCGAAGGCGCAGACCTACTTCGTGGAGCTGATCCTGCGCCAGAACGGCACGGTCGTGGACCGGAACGTGTACTGGATGTCCACCCAGCAGGATGAGATCAACTGGACGACCACCGAGGGCAACCCGCAGGCGGACAACGGCGCGCCGCTGAGCCAGTACGCGGACATGACGGCGCTGCAGTCGCTGCCTTCGCAGTCCGTATCGGTGGTGGCGTCGACGACTTCGGGCTCCGGTGGCAACGACACCACCAGCGTGACGATCACCAACCCGTCGTCGAACAAGGCCGTGGCCTTCTTCCTGCGCGCGGACGTCCGCCGCGGCACCGCGTCCGGTACCGCCCTGTCCGGGAACAACGAGGTGCTGCCGATCACCTGGAGCGACAACGACATCACGCTATGGCCAGGGCAGTCGGAGACGCTCACCGGCACCTACAAGGCGTCGCTGCTGAAGGGCGCCTCGCCCGTCGTGAGCCTCTACGGCTGGAACGTGCCGAACGCCGTGTTCGCCGCGCCCACGTCGGCCGCTGCCGCGACGGCGGAAAGCGCGGCGCAGACGGCGGCCGGCGTGCAGCACTTCGGGCTGGCGGACGGGACGCCGCTGACCAGGGGCTCGGCCACACCGGGCGCCGGCGCGGCGGTGACGTTCCGCGCGATGGACGCGGCGGTGTCCTCGTCACCGAAGGCCTCGTCGGCCTCGTCGGCTCCGGCTCCGGCTCCGGCCTGGCAGGTCACGTCGACCGCGGACTCGCCGGACACCACCCCGTCGACCAGCTTCACGCAGGGCGACAAGGCCGACACCTACACGCTGACAGTGACCAATGACGGGACCGCCCCGACCGACGGCACCACACCTGTCACTGTCACGGACATCCTCGATCCGAGCGTCAGCTTCGTCTCCGTCACCGGGTCCGGCTGGACCTGCGACTCCTCCAACAACCCCACGATCACCTGCACTGAGACAGGCGACACGGGAGGCACAGGCGGCACGCCGGTGGTTCTCCAGCCGGGCCAGTCATACCCGCCGATCACCGTGACGGTGCAGGTGCCGCTCGGCACCGGGTTCGGTGACCAGGGCTCGACCGGCGGATTGCACGTCACCAACGCGGTCTCGGTATCCGGCGGCGCGCCGTCCCAGCCGACCGCGTCGATCGCGTCGCCGACGCCCATCGTCGGCGTGCCCGGCCTGACCGCTGACAACGCGATGGATGGCGCGTTCGCTCAGGACGGCACCGGCAGGTACGAGATCACGGTGATCAACGCCGGGGGCGCGCCGACGAACGGCAGCAGTTCGACGCCGATCACGGCCACGATCACCAAGCTGCCAGCCGGCGTGACCATGCGGGCGCTGTACGGCAGCGGCTGGACCTGCGACGTGGCGGCTACGGCGGCCGAGCCGGCCGATACGTGCTACCGCAGTGACGTGCTGGCGGGCGAGAACGGCGAGGAACCGCCGATCACGGCGGTCGTCACGATCGCGGACAACGCCGCCGCGAGCGGCACGGAAACCGTCAAGGTCGGCGGCGGCGGCGGCGTGGGCGGTCCGGCCTCGGTGGGCGCCCCGACAACGATCCGGCAGTCCGCGGACCTGAACGTCGCCAGCACCCACTCGGGCTCGTTCACTCAGGGCGGGACCGGGACCTACACGCTCACAGTGTCCGACGTCCACGGCCCGAACTCCGCCAAGACCGGCGGGGCCTCCTACGGCCTGGTGTCCCTGTCCGACGCCCTGCCGTGGGGCCTGACCGCGACCGCGATGTCCGGCAGCGGCTGGACCTGCGATGTTTCGGCGGTGACCTGTTACCGCGAGGACTCGCTCGCGGCGGGGTCGTCCTACCCGCCGGTCACGCTGGCGGTCTCCGTGGCGGGCAACGCGCCGGCTTCGGCGACCAACTCGGTGACGGTATCCGGCGGCGGCATGACCTACGGGACCGGATCCTCCACGGCCGCCGGCGGCCAGACCGGCACCGATGCCACCACGATCACCCAGACCGGGCCGACCGGGACTCCGCCCTCGGCCAGCCCAGCGCCGGCCTTGACCGTGACCAGCGCCCACACCGGGTCGTTCGGCCAGGGTGGCAACGACAGCGCCTACACGCTGAAGGTTTCGGACTCGGCTGGCGCCGGGCCGACGACGGGGATAGTGACCATCACCGACTCGCTGCCCGCGGGCCTGACCCCGACCGAGATGTCGGGCGACGGCTGGACCTGCTCGCTAGCCCCGCCGGCGCTATCGCCACGGTCGACATCCAACAGCATCGCGGTGCCGAACGCCTTGCCGGCCGCGCCGACGTGCTATCGCCTCGACACGCTGGCGCCAGGATCGGCTTACCCGCCGATCACGCTGAGGGTGGCGGTCGCCGATAACGCACGGCCCTCGGTCACCAACACGGCCGCGGTCGCCGACGGCGGCGCGCCGACTGTCAGCGCACCCGATACGACGGCAGTCGGCCAACTCCCGGCGCTAGCCGTGTCCAGCTACCCGGTGTCCGGCGGGATCATCTACGCGCCATTCAGCTCCGCTGCGGCTGACAACGCGTACGTGGTCACTGTGGCGAACGACGGGTACGGGCCGACCAGCGGACCGGTCAGGTTCAGCGTCGACCTGCCGTCCGGTCTCACCCCGGAGGCGCTACGCGCCCCTTATGGCTGGTCGTGCACGCTGACCGCGTGCACCACCGGGAGCGGGGTCAGCCTGGCCGCGGGCGCATCCGCCCAGATCACCGTCCAGGTCGCGGTGGCGCCCGACGCGCCGCTGAGCGCGGAAACGCAACTGCAGGCCACCGGCGGCGGCGAGATACCGGCCGCGGCCATCGACGAGAACAACGACTACAGCACCAGCGACAACGGAGGCGAATTCACCGAGCCCACTTACATCGCCCTGCAGAGCTAAACCGCCCGAAGGGAGTCACCGCGGGGCCTAAGGGACCCGCGGTGACCTCTGATCTTTCGCGGCGATCTGTCATTTCCTTCGGGCCGTATCTCCGGCTGCTGGCTAGCGCCGCGGCGACGAACGACGCGACCAGCGGGCGGCGGTCGCGGGAGTTCCAGGCGAGCACGAGGCGGCTGGGCGGCGCGTCGGTCACCGGGACGCAGGCCAGGCCGGCCGGGACCGGTTCGACCAGCGAGCGAGGCAGCACCGCGATCATCCGGCCGAGCGCGATCATGTGGGCCATCTGGACCACGTCGGTGACCTCGGGCCCGGTGCCGTCGCCTGCGGGGATCCCTTTGCCGCGGGGCAGCGTCTCTCTCTCCAGGTCGGACATCCGCACCGTGATCAACCACACGATGATCGTTTCCTTCGATCAGCCACTGTCAGGCACCGAGCTCGACCAGTACCTCGCGGACATCGAACAGGCCATGCTCGACACCGGTCTGGTGCAGTCGGCGGCGACCCGGCGGCACATCCCCATCCCCGGCGAGGTCATCGAGCACTGGCAATCGCGCCACCCGTACCGGGTCGCCTGGGCGAACCACGAACCGCTGGCATGAGCGGCGTTTCCCGGAAGGCGGGACTGGTGACCGGGGCGGGCAGCGGGATCGGCCGCGCGACGGCGCGGCAGTTCGCCCAGGCGGGCGGCGGGCATGAGGATCATCGCGGTCACTCACCGTGTCCGCTGCTCGGAGCGACGCTTGCGTCGGTCCCTGACGACATAGATCGGGGTGCCGATGATGGCAATGAGGATGAGGATCGGGACGATGATCCACGGGCCGATGTGGAAGGTACTGGTGCTCTTGGCGGTGGCAGTGGCAGTGGCGGAGAGCAGGGTGGCGGCAATGAGCAGTTGGTGATGCATGGGTTCTCCTGACGGGTTGGGCGCCCACGCTCGGCAGGCCCGGTCGGGCAGGTCACGGTTAGGAGATGTCACGCCGGACCGTGGTGCGGGCGGCGATGAGCGCGGCGGCAGCGGCGAAGGCGGCGATGAGCGCGGCGCCGGCGACAAAAGGCAGAGGACCGCCGCCACTGAGCCCGTGCGCCGGGCCGAAGGCAGCGCTGCCGAGCTTGGTTCCGGCCAAGGTGGTGGCAGCGGTGTAGGGGAGGTACGGACGGGTCGCGGTGTAGAGGCCGCCGATCAAGGACTCGATGATGATCGCCCAGACGAGGAGACCGATGACGGTGACCAGTTGGGAGCGGACCAGGGAACCGATGGCGGCGCCGAGCGCGGCGAGCAGGGCGGCGCCGACGACGGCGCCGGCGATGTGGCCCACGAGGGTGCCCGCGGATAGGGCTACGTGGTCGCCGTGGCCGGCGACGAAGGCGAGCCCCACGCCGGTGGCAATGATCCCTGCGACCAGTCCGAAGAACGACCCGGCGCAGGACGAGGCGATCACCTTGGCGAGGAGCACGCGTGTCCGCTTTGGGGTGGCGAGGTAGGTGAGGGTGGCCGTGGAGTGGCGGAACTCGCCGTTGGCGACGATCGATCCGAGCATGGCGGCGAAGAGCATGGCGAAGCCGGTAACGGTGGTCACAGTGCGCAACCCGTCGGCCGTCGAGATCGCTGGGACACCGCTGCCGCCTGTGCCGGCCATGTTGTTCTCAAGGAGAGAGAACAGAGCGCTGAGCGCGGCAGCCACGGCGAGCAGCCCGTAGGTGAGGCGCATCGTAGCGAGCTTGAGCAGTTCGGTGCGGATGAGTCGGGTCATCGGGTCACCTCGTTTTGCTCCTGGCCTGCGGTGAGGCGGAGGAAGATGTCTTCGAGGTCGGCGGCCTCGGTGGTGGTCTCGAAGATGGGGATACCGTGCTTGGCGGCCATGAGGCCGACCTGTTCGCTGGTGGCGCCGGAGACCTCGATGCGGTCGCCGGCGACAACCCGGGCGGCGCCATCACGAGCGTTGACGAGGCCGGCGAGGTCGACCGCCCGCGGGGTGCGGATCCGGAGGAGTTGAGTTCCTCCGGCGGTGAGTTCGGCGAGGGTGGCCTGGGTGACGAGGCGGCCGCTGTCCAAGATGACGACGCTGTCGACGGTCTGGGCGACCTCGGAGAGGATGTGGCTGGAGACGAGGACGGTCCGTCCGTCGCTGGCGAGGTTCCGCAACAGGGTCCGGAGCCAGTGCACGCCCTCAGGGTCGAGGCCGTTCGCAGGTTCGTCGAGTATGAGGATCTCGGGGTCGCACAGCAGGGCGGTGGCGAGGGCGAGTCGCTGGCGCATCCCGAGGGAGAACCCTCCGACACGGCGGTTCGCGGCTTCGGTGAGGTCGACGAGGTCGAGCACCTCGTCGACCCGTCCTGGCCGAGCGCCACCGGCAAGGGCGGCTATGCGGAGGTGGTTGCGGGCGCTGCGCCCCGGGTAGGCCAGGGACGATTCCAGAGCGGCGCCGACGACATGGAGGGGCTCGTCGATGTCGGCATAGGCGTGCCCGTTGATCCTCGCCGTCCCCGAGGTGGGCGTGACCAGGCCGAGAAGCATGCGCAGCGTGGTGGTCTTGCCGGCCCCGTTGGGGCCGAGGAAGCCGACCACGCTGGCTTGCTCGACGGCGAAGGTGACATCATCGACGGCCGTCACCCCGGTAAATCGCTTGGTGAGGTGGTCGACCTCGATCACGGCCATCGCAGGCCCCCTGGAATGTCGCCGGTTGGTGTGTGCTGGTCCATGACCACGATCGTGACGGCCAGGGCGGCCCACGTCGTCCGACGGCGAGCGACTCGTGAACTACGTCGACGGGCGTACCGGCAAGCTCACGGCTACGTCCGACAGCGCAACCCGCAAGCCGCTTCGGAGCCGATGCGGCGGGGGACGCCCCCCGGTACGTTGAGCAGGATGGACCACATGAACCACCGATGCGACGGCACGGCCCGGCCCGGCGGACAGCTCGTGCGCTGGCTCAAAGGGCTCGACTGGCGCCATGACCTGGCACTGCCGGTGGTACTGCTGGTACTGCAACTCGCCGGGGCCGTAGCGACCGTCGCCGGTCACAACAGCCCGGCCGGGCACCTCGGAGCCGCCGACTGGCTGCTCCTGGTCGTAGGCCCCCTGTCGCTGTTGTTCTGGCGGCGCTGGCCCGTCGCCGTATTGTGGGTCGCGTTCGCGGCCACGCTCACCGCGTCTGGGGCGTGGCCTGCCAACCTCAGCCTGATCGTGGCGTTCTTCCTCGCCGCCACCTCCGGCCATCGCTACGCCGCCTGGGTCGTGATCGCCGTCGGTTACCTTTCCTCGGTCTGGCTTGCTCCGCTCGCCTTCGGGAACCAAAGGGTCTCGCTCACGTTCGCCTTGGCGCTCGGCGGCTGGCTGGCCGTCCTTGTGATCACCGCAGAGGTCGTCCGGCTCCGCCGTGAGCGCGCGGCCGACGCGCGTTCCGCCCGGGCCGTCGATGCCCGGCGCCGCGCGAGCGAGGAGCGGCTCCAGATGGCCCGGGACCTGCACGATGTGATCGGCCACAACATCTCGCTCATCAACGTCCAGGCCGGGGTCGGCCTGGACCTCATGGACACCCAGCCCGAAGCGGCCCGGGCTGCGCTCGGCGCCATCAAGACGGTGTCGAAGGAGGCCCTCGGCGAGCTGCGGGCCATGCTCGCCGCCCTCCGTAACGCGGAGGAGGACGCCCCCCGCGCTCCCACGCCCGGTCTCGACCGGCTGGACGAGCTAGTGGAGCTCACCCGGGCCGCGGGCATCTCGGTCGTGCTCCACACCATCGGCGAGCCCCGGGCGCTGCCGGCGGCCGTCGATCTTGCCGCCTACCGCATCGTGCAGGAGTCGCTCACGAACGTCGCCCGCCACGCCTGCTCAGCCACCGCGACGGTGCGCCTCGCCTACGGGGTCGACGGGCTCGATGTCGAGGTCAGCGACGACGGACAGGCCGCGATGGGCAACGGGAGCGGTCTGCCCGGGACCGGCAGCGGCATCGCCGGCATGCGCGAACGCGCGCTAGCGCTCGGCGGACAGTTTTCCGCCGGACCGTGCGCCCGCGGGGGATTCACCGTGTCCGCTCATCTCCCGCTCGGAGGCACACTATGATCCGCGTCGTCCTGGCCGACGACCAGGCCCTCGTCCGTGGCGGCTTCCGTTCGCTCCTTGACGCCCGGGACGACATCGAGGTCGTCGGCGAAGCGGCCGACGGCGGCGAAGCCGTCGCGCTGGCCAAACGGCTCACCCCCGACGTTGTCCTGATGGACATCCGAATGCCCGAGGTGGACGGCCTGGAAGCCACCCGCCTGATCGCCGCCGACCCCGGGCTCGTTGGGGTGCGGGTCATGATCCTCACCACGTTCGCCCTCGATGAGTACCTCTTCGACGCCCTGCGCTACGGAGCAAGCGGGTTCCTCGTCAAAGACACCGAGCCCGCCGACCTGGTGAGCGCCGTGCGGGTGGTGGCAGCCGGCGACTCCCTCATCTCGCCCAGCATGACCCGGCGCCTCATCGAGGAGTTCGCCACCAAGGCCAAACCATCTCGCTCGGCGAATGAACTGGCCGTGCTCACCACCCGAGAGCGAGAAGTCCTCCAGCTCGTGGCCGGAGGGCAGAACAACGACGAGATCGCAGCACGGCTCTATATGAGCCCGGCAACCGCCCGCACGCACGTCAGCCGGATCATGACTAAGCTCGGAGCGAGAGACCGCGCCCAACTGGTCGTGCTCGGCTACGAGACCGGCCTGGTGCGCCCCGGATGGCTCGCGTGACCACTGCTCAGCTGCCGGGCAGGTGGCCGGCCTCCTCCCGCAGTGCCCGGGCGAGCAGCGCCACAGACGACGAATGCGGTCCGGGCAGTCGTGCCAGGAGCGTCCGGCGCGATTCGGCTGGGAGGCCGGCGACTGCGATCATCCGGATGCCAGCGGGCATGACGGCGGCGAGATTGGACGGCACGGTCGTGATGCCGCAACCGGCCGCGACCAGCTGCAGCTTGGTCAGCCAGTCCTTGGCGGTGTGCGCGATCCTGGGCCGCCCGGGCAGGCCCGGCCACACGCCGAGAGCAGGCTCGCCCCGGCCGGACGGGCTGGCGATCCAGGGCTGGTCGGCCAGCTCTTCGGCCTCGACGGCGTCCTGAGCGGCCAGGCGGCTTCCGGCCGGGACCGCGATCAGCAGGGTACCTTCGGCCAGGGTCACTACGTGCAGGGCCGGAAGCTCCTCGTCGGGCGGGTGGTACGGGGGCCGGGAGGACAGGACAGCCAGGTCCAGCACCCCGGCCCGCAGCGCGCGGGCGAGCGCGGGCGTGCTTCCCTCACGCGTCGTCACCTCGATACCCGGATGCGCATGCCGCAGCGCCGCGAGCGACCTGGCCACGATGAGTCCCGCAATGGGGAACATGCCGAGGCGCACGGCTCCTGCCTCCGGCGCGCGCCCGAGCAACTCCCGCTCTGCCGCGTCCATCTCATCGAGCACGACCGCGGCGTGCCGAAGTAGCGACTGGCCCGCGGGAGTGAGCCTGATACCCCCCGGGCGCCGCTCGAACAACGTCGATCCCGCGCCCCGCTCGAGCGCCGCCACCTGACGCGAGACCGCCGACTGGGTATAGCCCAGAGCCCCGGCGGCGGCGGTGAAGGTGCCGCGCTCGGCGATCTCGCGCAACACCCGCAGCCCGCTCAGAGTCACATCCACGCCGGGTCCATGCGGTCGGGTTCCATGCCTGAGCCCATGCGACTTGAGCATACATAGCATGAGCAATTCTCGTTGGACGCATGAGACGGGGCGGCATAGCGTCGAGGTGGCCGGCCGCGGGCAGCGACACGGCTGGCTTGGGGGCCGACGGCCTCGGCGGGCGGCTCACGCTGCTGCGCCCGAAGGAGCTCACCGCCGCCCCACGCCCCCGCAGCGACCAGACCCTCGGCAGTAACCGGCCAGTCGTCACCACAGACCGATAGGAGAATCACCATGCCATCCGTGAACATCACCCTGCGCGAGGGCACCAGCGCCGAGTACAAGAAGGCAGTCTCCGGCGCTATCCACCACGCGATGATCGAGGCGCTCGCCATCCCCGAGGACGACCGCTTCCACGTCTTCCACGAGAAGCGGCCGGAGGACATGCTTCAAGAGCCGGTCTCGTTCGGCATCGAGCGCACTCCCCGCTGCATGTTCATCCAGCTCGCGTTGAACGAGCGGACGCCGGAGGCCAAGCAGGCGCTCTACGACTCGATCGTGCGGCACCTGGGCACAGAGGCGGGCGTTCCGATCGAGGACATCATGATCATGGTCATCGAGACAGCCCGCGAGAACTGGTGGGTACACGGCCGGATCGTGAACCCGCAGACCGGCTACGACGCGCGAATGCAGGTCGTCGGGGCCCTGGCCGACAGCTGAGGCAGGGCGAGCCGCTGGCCCCCTGTCGGTCACGCTGGCTACAGCGCCGGCCCTGGCTCGGCGGCGGTCTCTGCCTCGTGGCGGACGATGGCCACGGCCTCCGCATCGTCGAAGCCCAGGTCACGCATCCGTTGCAGGTACTCCCGCGCCGACTGGACGGCCAGTTCCCGCGTTCGCGACGGGGGTCCCGCCACGAACGTGCCCTGCCGCCCCCGCGTCTCGACCAGGCCGGCGAGTTCGAGCTCTCGGTAGGCGCGCGCGACCGTGTTTACCGCGAGCCCCAGGTCACCGGCAAGGCGCCGGACGGTGGGCAACCGGGTGGCCGGGAGCATCCTGCCGCTCTCGATCGCGGCGGCAAGCTGCGACCTGACCTGATCATAAGGCGGCATCGATGACTTCGGGTCAAGAACCAGCAGCGCCATGGCAATCTTGTACCATGGATTGTATCAACTAACAAGGCTGCCTGGTGATATGTCTTCACGCCGCACCGACCGGATGCGACCGCCAGCCTCACCTGCGCCGGCGGAGTCCCCTCTGCCCGCGTAGGCCGGGTCAGGTAGAGCTCGCCATCGCGGTGGCGCTGAGCGGATTCTGCACCTGGCGCATCAGCCGTCCCGCCTGACCTGACCAGATTGACGGATCCTCGATCAAGGCGGGAAACTGCCGCTCTATACAGGCCGGGCGTCGCGGCGCAGTTCGTGCTCCACGGCCAGCCGAATCCACGACGACAGCGAACGGTCAACCGCGTCCGCCGCCCGTCGGGCCTGATCCAGCAACTCCGGCGGGAAACGGACCGGAACGGGGGCACTGAGCCGGCTTCCATCGCGGCGGCGTGCCGGCCCCTGCGGTTCCTGGTTCTCCGGCCGCGCGTAAAAGGCGTATTCCTCGTCTGGTGTCATCGGCGTGTTCATCTGCGGTCCTTCCTGTACTGGGCGGCAAGCGCTTGCGAGGCTTCGTAGCAGCCGATTGGCCGACACCGGCGCGGGTCGCCGCTGCGCCGGGGCCAGCGGCACCATCAGCACCCGGCCGGCAACCTCCGCGACCATCAGCCAGTGCGCCGGCGGCTTAGCCGGGTAGAACAGCGGGTCGCTGGCCCACACGTCATCGATGTCGTCGATCCCCAGGTACGGATGCTTGAACAAGTGCGCGACCTGGGAATCCACCTCGAACGGATCCTCCTCATCGAGCAGACCCGGATCGAACAGCTCACCGTCCACCCATCCACTGTATTACAAACGACTACACAAAGGTGACAACCGCAGGCCGCCCTAATTCCCTCCCGCAAGACGCGCGGGCCAGGTCTAGCGACATGGAGCGCGGCGAGTACAGCCCGACCCTGTACCTGAGGTTCCGGCGCCAACCGGAGCACCTAGCCAGCCTGCTCGCTTGACGAAAAGAATGATTGAGCGCACACTCACAGATATGACACCAGCACCAGTACCGCGGGAGCGCCTGAGCCCGCGCATCCTTTCCACCGCTGACGAGCGGCGCGAGGAGGTGCTGCGTGCCGCCATGAAGGTGATGGGCACCCGCGGCCTGTACGGCACGCCCACCCTGGACATAGCGCACGCGGCGGGCATCTCGCAGGCGTACGTGTTCCGGCTGTTCCCGACGAAACTCAGCCTGTTCCTGGCGGTGGTGGAGCGTAGTTTCCAGCAGGTCCACGACAGCCTCGAGCGGGCCGGACGGGCGGCGCGGGCCGCCGGCGAGCCGGTGCTCCCGGCCATGGCCGAGGCGTACAACGCGCTGCTCGAGGACCCGGGGATCCTGCCCGTCCAGCTTCAGGCGCAGGCCGCGGCGAGCGAACCCGAGGTGCGGGACGCCCTGCGCCGCGGTTTCGCCGGCCTGCTGGACATGGTGGAGCGGGTGTCGGGGGCTTCCCCGCGGGAACTCCAGCGGTTCTTCGCCCGCGGGATGCTCTGCAACGTGAGCGCGGCGATGCAGATCTACGGACTTGACGAGCACTGGGCCCGGGTGCTCGCGTACGCCGACGCGGAAAACAGCACCGCCTGAATCCTGGCCCCGGGCACCCCGGCCAAGACCCGAACCCGGAAAACCCGACCGCAACCAGCCTGACCTAAAGTGAGTGACTAGTCACACTCTAGGTGAGTGACTGGTCACACATCATGAGAGGATGCGAGACCGATGACCATGACGACCGCCGACCCGATAGCCGGCCGGCATCTCCCGTCTCCCCGGAACACCCGCTGGGCCCTGGCCATCACGTCCCTGGCTCTGTTCATGGCGACCCTGGACAACCTCGTCGTCACGATGGCGCTGCCCGCGATCCGGCACAGCCTGCACGCGTCCGTCCAGTCGCTCGAGTGGACAGTCAACGCCTACACGCTCACGTTCGCGGTGCTGCTCCTCACCGGGGCCGCGCTCGGCGACCGCCTCGGACGCCGCCGGATGTTCGTCATCGGGCTGGCGGTCTTCACCGCGGCGAGCGCCGCCGCGGCTCTGTCCCCCGACACCGGCATGCTCATCGCGGCCCGCGCGGTGCAAGGCGCGGGCGCGGCGATCGTCCTGCCGCTGACGCTGACGCTGCTGTCCGAGGCGACGCCGCCACAGCGGCGCGGCATGGCGCTGGGCATCTGGAGCGGCGTCAGCGGGCTTGGCGTCGCGATAGGCCCGCTCGCGGGCGGCGCCGTCGTGCAGGGCCTAGACTGGCACTGGATCTTCTGGATCAACGTCCCGGTGGGCGTCACGCTGCTGCCGCTGGCCCGCAAGCGGCTCGCCGAGTCCCGCGGACCGTCCCGGCGGCTCGACATCCCCGGCCTGGCAATGGCCGGCGCGGGGCTGCTCGGCGTCACCTACGCCGTGATCCGCGGCCAGGAACTCGGCTGGACGTCCGCCGGGATCCTGGCGCCGATGGCCGCCGGGATCGCGGGTCTCGCGGCATTCGCCTGGTGGGAGGCGAAGAGCGGCGCGCCGATGCTGCCGATGCGCTTCTTCAGGTCCCGCGCGTTCTCGGCGGCCAACGCGGTCTCCCTGGCGATGTACTTCGGGGTGTTCGGGTCGATCTTCCTGCTGGCCCAGTTCCTCCAGACCGCACAGGGCTATTCGCCGCTCGCCGCCGGCCTGCGCACGTTGCCGTGGACCGCGATGCCGATCATCGTCGCGCCGTTCGCTGGCATGCTCAGCGACCGGACCGGCAGCCGCCCGCTGCTGGCCGCAGGACTGGCGCTGCAGGCCACGGCCATCGCATGGCTCGCGGTGATCCTCTCGCCCGGCGTGTCCTACACGCTGCTCGTGGTCCCGTTCGTGCTGGCCGGGACGGGCATGGCCATGGTCTTCGCGCCCGCGTCCAACGCGGTCCTCGCCTCGGTCGCTCCCGCCGAGGCCGGCCAGGCGTCCGGCGCCACGAACGCCATCAGGGAGTTCGGCGGCGTCCTCGGCATCGCCATCCTCGCTTCGGTGTTCAGCGCGCACGGCTCCTACGCGACGCCGTCGTCGTTCGCGGCGGGGCTGACCGCCGCGCTCCCGGTTGGCGCGGCATTCCTCGCCGCGGGCGCGGTCATCGCGCTGCTCGTCCCGCGACCCTCGCGGGAGCGCGCATAGCCGGACAGGCACCACGGGCGCGGTCGGATCATGCGGTGATCAAGCCGCTCAGACTAGGGGATTCCTAGATGCGAGGCGATCTCGTTCGGAACAGGGTAGGAGAAACGTCCCTTGACGGGCAGACTGCCGGTCAGCCGAACAGTCTGACCATCCCAATAGTGAAGGAGGAGTAGCCGTGGCTACCGTACAGGCAGATCAGCTGGCCGAATTCTTTGCGGCCGTCGGGAAGCGGACGAAGCCGGACCTGGACGTGGTAACGCGCCGCGACATCCTGGAACGGATGCATCTGTGCAGCAGCGAACCCGAAGCGGTTACCTACGCCGAAGTGGACGCCGGCGGCGTGCCCGCGATGTGGTGTATCCCGGCGGGCTGCGATGGCGATACCGTCATGATGTGGTGTCACGCCGGCGGCACCGTCGTGTTCTCGATGCACTCCGACCGCAAGACCGCGGGTCATCTGGCCAAGGCGGCGGGTATCCGTGCTCTCGTCCTGGATTTCCGGCATTCGCCGGAGAACAAGTTCCCCGCCCAGCAGGACGACGTGGAGACGGCATACCGGTGGCTGCTCGCCCAGGGGTACCGGCCTGAGAAGATCGCCAGCTGCGGCCACTCGGTCGGCGGCAATCTAGCTGTGAGCCTGGCCATCAGGCAGCGCGACCAGGGGATGCCT
>DASZJE010000044.1:0-61863 GCA_035948445.1 Trebonia sp.
AGGCGTTGAAGAGGCTTGCCTCATTCTCGGCCGAGTACGCCTCGGCGAAGCTGTCGTAGTTGTGTGCTTCACGAACGCCCTTTCCGAGCGGGAGCCGTTCCCCGGCCTCCATCAGCTACCTGGCGCCGAGGTCGCTCGCCAGGTCTACTGAGACTCGCCAGGTCACCTGCACGCTCAGTGAGAATCCGCCACCTGCGCCGACACTCTGGCCGCGAACCGACAGGTCAGCTGAGAACTGACAGGGGTTATCAACACGTGGATGTTCATGTTGGGTCTTGTCGGGCGGTATCAGCACAGCTAGGATAAATTGATTTTCGTAAGGAAAAAATAGGGCTAAGAGGCGGGTGCACCAGGATCTCCTGAAGGGAACCCTCATGCATGGATTCCACCGGGCCGGCCGAAGAATGCTCATCCTGAGGATTCTGCCGGCTCTGCTCGCCGCCCTCCTGGCGGGCGCGGTCTCGCCAGCTAGCGCGGTCTCAGCCGCCACGACCACGCCCGCGCGGCACGCCCAGGACTCTGTCCCGCGAACGGCAGACACCGCCGCGGCGCAATTCGCGACCACGCCCTACATGGGCTGGACATCGTGGGACAGCCTTCGATGCAATGTCAGCGCGGCAACCGTGGAACAGCAGGCTCTGCTGATGCACCAGAAGCTGCAGCAATTCGGCTACGACTACGTCAACATCGACTCGGACTGCGATAATTACATCAATAGCGACGGGTACAAGATCTACAACCCGTCCACGTTTCCCCAGGGGCTCGAGCCGGTCTCCAGCTACGTCCATAGCCTAGGGCTGAAGCTGGGGGTATACGTGAATCCGGGCATCCCGATCCCGGCCGTCCAGCAGAACACCCCGATCCCGGGCACTCCGTACCACGCGCAAGACATTATCGACGGGACCGGTGCCTACGGGAACGCTTTCGATAACACCTACCAGATCGACTATTCCAAGCCCGGCGCCCAGCAGTTCATCGACGACTGGGCAGACTGGCTAGCGTCCCAGGGAGTGGACTTCGTCAAGCTGGATGCCGTCTCCCCGGGGTCGGACACGACTTCCTACAACACGATGGCGGACGTGAAGGCCTGGAGCGAGGCTCTCGACCAGACAGGCCGCAAGATCTGGCTGGAAATCTCCTGGAATATCGACCCATCCGATGCCAGCTTCTGGAAAACCTACGCCAACGGCTGGCGAGCCGACGACGACATCGACTGCTATGCCACCGGCACCTGCACCGGGCTCACCGCGTGGTCCAATCCCACCGGCTACGTTCCCGACACCGTCCTGGCCCGGTTCTTCGACGCGCCGGCCTGGAGCAGCTACACAGGCCCCGGCGGCTGGACCGACCTCGACTCCCTGGACATCGGGAACGCGACCTTGGACGGCCTGACCGACACCCAGAGCCAGACGGCCATGACCTTGTGGGCGATTACCAGGTCCCCGCTGTACACCGGAGACGATCTGTCCACTCTTACGCCTTACGGGCTATCGCTGCTCACCAACAGCGGAGTCATCGCCGTGGACCAGGCAGGCCTCGCCGGCGGCAGGCCGGTCGCCTCGGACACCGACCAGCAGGTCTGGTATGCCCCTATGCCCGGCGGCGAATGGGCCGTGGCCCTGTTCAACCTCGGCGGCCAGCCCGAACCCGTCACCGCGTCCTGGAACGACCTCGGGTTCTGCGGCTCCGCCAGTGTCAACGATGTCTGGGCCGACGCGTCCCTGGGCCAGTACCAGAACGGCTTCGAGGCAACCGTGCCCTCCGACGGATCCCGGCTGCTCCTGGTCAAGCCGGATGGCTCAGGCAACTGCCCGGCCACGCCGCCCGCCCCGCCGAGCACCTACTATCCGGCGGATTCCCCGAGCAACACCCTGAGCGGCAACGCCAGCCTGACGTCCTGCTCCGGATGCACCGGCGGGGAGATGGCCGGCAACCTGTACCAGGGGGGCGCCATCTCGTTCAACGACGTTCAGGCCGCCGTCACCGGGACGTACCTCGTCACGTTCTCCTACGCCTCCGACAACGACGGCCGGTCCGCCTACATCGACGTGAACGGCTCGCCCGATGAGGTGATCGGGGACTTCCCGCTCACCGGGGGCTGGGACACCATGGAGTCCTACACGATCAGGGTCGGTCTCCGGCAAGGGGATAACACCATCACGATCACCTCGCAGCCGCAAGCGGGGTCCAGCACGTTCGGGAGCTACGACCCCAACTTCGCCGGGCTCTCCGTCAGTCCCGCCCCGGCCCCTACCGCGGTCGGTTCCTAGGCAGCGATGATCAAAGACCCCTCTGTCCGCCGCGCTCGCCCAGGATCGGTGAGCGCGGCGCTGGCCGCGGTCTTCAATGTCCTGGCGCTCAACGTCATCCTCGTGGTCGTGTCGCTCGCCGTGGTCACCGTGCCGCTGGCGATCTCCGCCGCCTTCGAGACCCTCTACCGGTGGCGGACGCTGGATGACGATCAGGTGCTGCGGAACTTCGCCTTCGCGCTCCGGCGCCGCCCCCTGGCGAAGACACTGGTCGTTGGCCCGGCCGTGCTCGCAGCCATCCTGGGCGGCTGCGAAAGCGCCTACTTCACGCACTACCGCGGGTTCGTCGCCCTCGTGTGCGCCTTGATCGGGATCACCACGTCGGCCATCGCGGTCAGCGTCGTCGCCTATCTGTGCCTGTTCCTGGCCACAGCGGACGCCGGCTACCGGGACCTGTGGCGGGCGGCGTTCATCGCGACCGGCCGGACCGTGGCGGCGACCACTCCCGTCTTCGCGCTGGCCACCTGCTGCGCCGTGGCGGCGGGACTGGCGGTTCCCGCGCTCGCCGTGGTGGCCGTCCCGGTGCTGCTGCTCTGGTCCTGGCAGCGGATCGCCACCTGGGGAGCGCAGCACCTCGGCCTCTTCGAGGAGTGACGGGGTTCCGGGGGGTTACCGGTTCCAGAGTTACCCGTCAGATCCGGATCAGGTGCACAAGCATGCTCCCGTACTCCAGGCTCGCCGGCAACGGCAGGCCGCTGTGCATCAGCATTCCGCCTCCGTACACCTCACCGGTCGCCGCGTCCCGGTACCGGGCGCCGGCGTCGAGGGCGGCCAGGCGCAGCCGGGTCCCCCACACCCCGAACGAACGCGGCCGCCACCAGGCGAGTACCGCAAGTTCGGCACCGTCCTCGGCCAGGTACTGCGAGGCTGTCACCGTCTCCTGCCACGATCTGGCCAGGCGATAGAGCCTGCCGTACTGCACCAGCGGCCGGATGGCCTTGTACGCCGCGACAAGGTCCGCTGCCTCCGCCTGTTCCTCCTCCGGCCAGGCCAGCAGGTCACCGCCGATGCCGAGGGAGCCGGCCATGGCAACGTGAAACCGGTACGACAGGGGCAGCCGCCGTCCGGTGATGGGGTTCGGGCTGTCCGTAACCCAGCACATCATCGTCATCGGCGCGTACGCGTGGGTAAAGCCGTCCTGGATGGTGATCCGGTCGGACGCGTCTGTGTTGTCCGAGGGCCATACCTGGTCGGTGCGCGACAGGATGCCGAGATCAACCCGTCCGCCCCCGCCGGAACATGACTCGATCTCCAGGCCCGGATGGTCGGCGCGGAGCCGGTCGAGGATCTCATACAGGTTGCGGGTGTGGTCGATCCACGCCCGCTCCGGATTGCGGCCGGTCTCCGCTGGCCAGCCGGGCTCAGAGAAGTGCCGGTTCATGTCCCATTTGAGGAACGAGATTGAATGCTCGCTGACCAGCCGGTCGATGCTGGCGTGAACCCAATCGGCGACATCGCGCCTGCCGAGGTTCAGCACGAGCTGATTGCGCTTCTCCGAGCGCCGCCGGTTAGGGAAGTGGAACACCCAGTCGGGATGCTCCCGGTACAGCATGCTGTCCGCGTTGACCATTTCCGGCTCTACCCACAGTCCGAAACGCATCCCGAGCTTCTCCACCCGCTCGATCAGCGGGTCTAGGCCATGCGGAAACTTGGCCGGGTCCGTGATCCAGTCGCCGAGCCCCGCCCGGTCGTTGACCCGGCCGGTGAACCATCCGTCGTCGACGACAAACAGCTCCACGCCCATCTCGGCGGCGACCTCGGCCAGCCTGGCCTGGCTGGGCTCGTCCACCTTGAACTCCGTCGCCTCCCAGGAGTTGTACAGGACGGGTCGCACGGGCGGGGCAGCCGAGGCGGACTCGCTGTGCCCGCCGAGGGCGGGGAACGACGGGCTGCCACCGGCGCGACCCCGGCGGCTGAGTACATGGCGCAGCTGGTAGGAGTGCCACTTCCGGCTGATGCCGCCCATGCCATGGTGGCCGTAGACGCCGGCGAAGACGGGGAGTACCAGCTCCGTGCCGGGCGCCATCTCGAAGGGGCTATCGAATTCGTTGTAGCCGCCCGTGACGTGCAGCTGACCGCCGGGCGTCACCTCGACCACGAGTTTCCATGATCCGCTCCACGCCAGCGCCCCGCTCCACACCTCCCCGTGTTCCTCGGTGGCGAGCCCCCCGCGGTCGAGGGCGAACCAGGGGTTGGCCTGATGGCTGGTGGTGCCCCGCCGGCTTTCCAGCACAAACTTGCCCGGATGCAACGTTGCCTCTGTTAGCCGCGTCTCAACCAGGTGGCCACCCTGAAGATAACGCAACCGCCACCCGTGGTCGCGGGGCAGGCACCAATTGGCGGAGTATGCCTGCCGAACGACGATCAATCCACGGTCTCCGCCGTGCCGCAGGAGCGCCCAGCGCTCGATAACGTCATTGTCGTCGAAAATCCGGTAGCAGAACTCGACGGCCAGCGGGTAGGAATGGTCACGCATTTCGACCACCAGGGTGTGGCAGCCGTCTTCCTCGGTGATCCGGTAATCGCTGTATCGCCACTCAATTGCTCTCGTCCCGTCCGCGAAATCGACTTTCAACGACGGCTCGTCGAAACGCAGGCCACCCCAGGCAACGAATTCAACCGGATCCTCCTCCCCCCAGGACACCCGCTCAGCCGCGCCGTCGGCAGGCGTTGCGACCAGGGCCCGCAAGTCCTCCTGGTCGATCGGACCTCCCCAGTGCAGGTGGCGCACCGATGATCCATCGGCGCTCACACCGAGGCCGTAAGCGGAATGCGGAGTGCGCAGCAGCCAGGTCCTCGCCTGCTCGTCATACATCACCTGAGACATGGTTGCTCCTTGTGTCGCCTTAACTCGGTTTCCGTACATAAAGGCAGGCGGGGTGGTCCTATCCCTTCGTCCCCGTTAGCGTAATTCCCTGAATGAACGTCTTCTGCGTCAGGAAAAACAGCGCGATCATCGGGAGCGTGGCAACCGTTGATGCCGCCATCAGCCATGGCCAGTTCGTCGTGTACTGCCCGAGGAATTCACTCAGCCCGATAGAAATCGGATAGAGAGAAGATTTATCCAGGTAGATCAGGGGACCGAGGAAATCATTCCAGGCGTAGATGAACTGAAATAGTGCGATCGTGGCGAGCGCAGGCTTGGCCAGCGGCAGTATAATTCTCGTGAAGATCACGAATTCATTAGCGCCGTCGATTCTCGCCGCATCCGACAGAGTTTCCGGAATAGTCATGAAGAACTGTCGCAGCAGGAAGGTACTGAACACCGAGCTGCCGAAGAACGTCGGAATGATGAGCGGATTATAGGATCCGACCCACCCGATCTCCTTGTAGAGGACGAACAGCGGTATCAACGTCACGATGAATGGCAGCAGCATCGTCGCCACCATCACGTAGAACAGCGTGTCCCGGCCCGGCCACTTGATTCGCGAGAAACCGTACGCCACGAGGCTGCCGGACACCAGTACGCCCACCACCGTGGTGACGCAGTAATACAGCGTATGGAAAAAGTAGCTAGCGAACGGCTCCGCGGAAAGCGCCTGGGGATAGTTCGGCACATCCAGCGGATGAGGAATCCAGACCGGCGGGAAAGTCACGGCCTGCGGCAGTGGCTTGACGGACGTCAGGATCATCCAGAGGAGGGGGAATATGAAGGTCACGCCGAGCGCGATCAGCACCGCGTGCTTACCGATGCTCCCCAGGGTCCTGCGCCGCCTGCCGGGATTTTTCCGCGCGGCAGCGACCGCGACTGGCCTGGCGAGGCGGTCCAGGTGCACCGTGCCCAGCGTGTCGGCGTTTTTCTGCATGCCGGCCATTTCGCTTAATCCCGCCCTGCGTAGTACACCCAGCGTGAGGAAGACCGGAACAGCAGCAGGGTAATGACAAGTACGATAACGAACAATATCCATGCCATGGCAGACGCATATCCGAGGTGAAGGTCCTGGAAGGCCTGCTGATAGAGATATAGGCTATAGAACAAGGTTGAGTTATCTGGCCCGCCCTGGGTCATGACATACGCCTGAGTGAAGTACTGCAGGCAGGCGACAAGCGCCAGGATCACGTTGAAGAGGATGGCCGGGCTGATCATCGGCAGCATGACGTACCGTATTCGCTGCCACGCGTTCGCCCCTTCGATGTACGCCACCTCGTACATCTCTTTCGGAACTCCCTGAAGAGCGGCGAGATAGACCACCATTGGCGCGCCCGACCCCCAGATGCCGAGCAGGACGAAAGTTGGCTTGGCCCAGAGCGTCGAGAACATCCATCCGGGACCGCTCACGTGTACGTCAGACAGGAAATCGTTCACGATCCCGAAGGAAGGGTTGAACAGCCAGAGCCACAGAATGGAGCTGGCGACGATGGGCACCACGGTCGGGAGGTAGAAGACCGTCCGGTAGATGGCCAGTCCCTTGACCTTCATGTTCAGGAGCATGGCCAGCCCGATGGCGACCACCGTCGACAACGGCACCTCGAGGATCGTGTAGAACGCGGTGTTCCACAGCGCCGTCCAGAAGAGGCTGTCGTGCATGAGGTTCTGGTAGTTGGCGAGCCCTACCCAGCGGGCATCGCTCACGATGTCGTAGTTGGTGAAGCTGTAGAACAGCGTCGCCAGGAACGGGTACAGCGTGAAGGCGAGGAAACCGACGACCCAGGGGCTCACGAAGAGCAGCCCTGTCCGCAGCCGACGTCGCGTCCGCGCGTCGAACCGCCTGGTCTTGTGCCTAGTCATGGCTTGTCGTTCCCATGTGCATTACGAGCCGCTGTTGCCCTGGTTATCGATGTACGTCAGCGCCTGAGATGGACTCATCGCGCCGGTCTCGACGTCCTGAACAGCAGTGGTCAGGGCATTCTCGTAGGCCACCTCGTGCGGCGACACGGGAACGATGTCGTTGCCGGAATTGGACATCCCGTCGGAGAAGACCTTCAGGTACGGGTTGGCCGCTATCCAGCTCTTGAACGCGGGCTGCGCGGCGATCTGCGGCGATGCCGGCAGCCACGCGCCGAGCGCCATCGTCTTGGCCGCCCACGCGGCGTTGTCGTAACCGGCCATCCAGGTCATGAACGTCCAAGCCGCGGCCGGGTTCCTGGCCCCCTTCGGGATGACGTTGTAGTTGCCCCAGATGTCGCTGCAGCCCGATTGCCCGGCGCCGGGAGAGGCCGGCAGGGGAACCACGCCGAATTGCATGCCAGGGTTGTCCTGCGGGATGTCATCGGCTCCGATCCACGGACCGTTGACGTCGAAGGCCTGCTTTCCCATGTCGAAGGGGTTCTCCGAGCCGCCCTGGACGCTGCCGTAAGCGGACTCGAGCCCGCTCACCGCGCTATAGGAGTACTGCTTGAACTCCGCCATCCAGTCCATCTCGGCCTTGGCGCCTGGACTGCTGCTCAGCGTGTATTTACCATTTGTGTAGGAATTAGAATTGTACGCGCAGGTGAACGCGTCCCACGAGTCATTCGGCGGGTAGAGACCGACTTGCTCCACGCGACTGCCGCTCACTTTCCAGGCCTTGGCCTGATCGGACATGAGCTGGGCGAACGTCGTGGGCGGCGTCGTCACGCCGATCGACTTCAGGATCGTCTTGTTGTAATACAGTTCTTTGTTGCTCATCGACATCGGCAAGCCGTAGAGCTGGCCGTTATAGGTTCCCCACTGGGCGGCGATCGGGTACATCCATGAAGTGAGACCCTTATACTGACCGGTCTCGTACTTGCTGAGCGACTGGATCGCACCCGTTGACGCGTAGGTCCCGATCTCCGGGTTCCACTCCGTGAACACGTCCGGCGGGTCACCGGCGGCAATAGCGCTGAGCAGCTTGGCGTCGCCGTCCGCGCTCGGCACGGTGAGCATTTGCACCTGAATCGTCGGGTGGGCGGCGTTGAACTGGTTCACTAGCTTCTGTATTAGATTGGCGTAGACGCCGGACCACATGTTCCAGTAAACGACGGTTGTCACGCCCTTGCCGCCACTGCTGCCTGACGACGTCGTGCTGCTGACCGCGCCGCACGCCGCCAGCCCGATGACTGCCATTGCGCACGCGCCGAGAATTCCCGCGGTGCGAGCGCGCCGACGACCCTGTCTCGAAATGCCGAATAGACGCATTGGGCATTCCCTCCATCCTTCTTTGGATGTTGAGTTTTCTGCATGCGGATTAAAACGTGTGGACTAAGTCGTGCGGATTAAATAATCCTGCGGTTTTTCGTTTCCGGTGTAATAAGGTCGTGGATGGCGACTATGGCCGCGCCGCGGGCCCAGTGCTCGAATGACAACGGGCGGATGACGATTTCACATTGGGCCGCCGTCGCGAAGGCCTGGGCCGCGAACGACTGGCGGACTTCCTCCTCGAAAAGGTCGAGCGCCGCCAGGCCCTCTCCTGAGATCACGATCCGCTCCGGGCCAACGAGATTGGCCAGGGCCGCGAGGGCAAGTCCGATAGCCCGCCCGGCACGGGAGAATACGGATCGCGCCGCTATGTCTCCCGATTTGGCGAGGGCGATGGCATCCGCCCCGGTCAGGCCGGAGATCCCGGTCTCCGACCTGATCTGATCGATGATGGCCTGGTCGGAGGCGATGGCCTCGACGCATCCCCGGCATCCGCACCGGCACTGGGGGCCGAGCGGATCGATGGATATGTGCCCGATCTCCCCGGCGACGCCGTGCGCCCCGGTCAGCACGCTGCCGTTCACGACCAGGCCGGAACCGATGCCCGCACCGATCGTGACGAGCGCGAACGAGGACACTCCCACGCCCGCGCCGAACCATTGCTCGGCGATCGTGAGTCCGCGGACGTTGTTCTCGAGCACCGTGATGAGACCGGTCTCGTTTTCCAGCAGATGGGCGAGCGGAACGTTTCGCCACTGCAGGAACGGCGAGTACTGGGCCACGCCGAGACTCCGGTCCACGTCACCGGACACAGTCACGCCCAGGCGGTGCATCGACCCGGATGAGCGCGGGAATTCCCCGCTCATCTCGGCGACAAGGTCAGCTATCTCGCTGACGACGCTCGCCACTCCCCGGGACGAGAGCGGGCGGTGCCGGGCGACGCGCACCCCGGCCTTGAGGTCGATCACGACCCCGACTAGCTCTTGCGTAGCTACCGTGACGCCGGCGAAGAACTCCCGGTCAGCGCGCATGTCCAGCAGGCTCGCCGGCCGTCCGCTCCCGGCCCTGGCGCCCGTCGGCCCCAGTTCGACCACGTAACCGGCCTCCAGCAGGGTCCGGGTGGCCCTGGTCACCGCGGCCGACGAGAGGCCGGTCAGGCGGCTCACGTCACCGCGGAGGATCGGCCCCTGGGTGAGGATCGTTCCGCACACGAGGGCATCCGCCGGCGTGTCCAGCGGGATCTCGGCAGCGCGACGTCGTTCCATCACGTGTGGACACTAGACCTATTTTTTCCACTTGGCAATAAAAATATTGAGGCCGCGTTGCCGGATCATCCCGCCCGCAACCTCCTGGTTCCATCCGCGTCAAGCCCTGAGATCCCTGCGCGATAATTACATTGCAAGCAGGATTACATCGATGGAGGAATTGCCGTATGGAACTGGGGCTGCACATCGCGGACTTCACCTGGAACGGCGGTGCCGCCAGGCTCGGACCGCAACTGGCCCAGCACGCCAGGAACGCCGAGGCGGCGGGCATCACCCGCGTCACAGTCATGGACCACGTCTGGCAGATCGGTCCCGTCGGCCCGGTCGAGCACGAAATGCTCGAAGCCTATACGACACTCGGGTTCCTGGCCGCGCACACCTCGACGGTTCGGCTGCACACGCTTGTGACCGGCGTCGTCTACCGCGAGCCTGGCCTGCTCGCCAAGCAGATCTCCACCCTCGACGTGCTGTCCGGCGGGCGTGCCGGCCTCGGCATTGGCGCGGCATGGAACGCCGAGGAATCCGCGGGCCTGGGCTTGCCGTTCCCGCCGGTCGCGGAGCGCTTCGAGCGACTGGAAGAGGCGATCCAGGTCTGCCTGCAGATGTGGTCGGGCTCCGAGGCACCCTACGACGGGAAGCATTACCATCTCGCCCGCACGCTCAACTCCCCGCAGAATCTCCGGCAGCCACGCCCTTACCTCATGATCGGCGGCGGCGGAGAGAAGAAGACCCTGCGGCTCGTCGCCCAGTACGCGGACGCGTGCAACATCTCCGGCGGTCCGGAAGCCGCCCGCAAGCTCGACGTCCTCAGGCAGCACTGCGACGCCGTCGGCCGCGACTACGAGGAGATCGAGAAGACCGCCATGGTCTCCATCGACCCGTCCGCTACCGCAGACGGACTGGTCCGCGCGGTGGCGCCGCTGCGCGACCTCGGCTTCAGCGCCACCTACGTGTTCGCGAAGGACATCACCGAGCCGTCGAGGATCACCGACCTCCTCGGCGCGGCAATCCCCGAACTCGCAGGCTAACCCCTGACCGCTAGAACGCGAACGCGGACGGCCCGCGGGTCCGCCGGGACCCGCGGGCCGCTGCGCTAACCCGCCGTGTTTACCTGGCGGTCGTTTTACCCGGTGGGCCCGCTTACTGGCCGACCGCCTTCGCGGCGGCGCTGAAGACCGGGTAGAAACCGTCGGCCTGGCCGGTCGCGGTCGGGTGGTAAGACTCGTCGATGTTGAAGATGTCGACGGAGTTCAGCCAGCCCGCGTCGTCGCACAGTTCGTGGCCGGAGAACTGTGAGCGGACGTCGGCGAAGTAGAAGCCGTAGTCGTCAGCCGCGGTCTGCAGGACGCCGTCCAGGTCGTTGATGCCGTTGTCGATCGCCTCGTGGTCGGCCGAGCTCAGGCCGACGCAGACCGGGACGCTGAGATCGTAGAAATCCGGGTAGTCGAGGACGACGACCTTGGCGTTCGGGGCGTCGGCCTTAATGTCGGTGAAGAGCGTGTCGAGTTTGCCTGGGAGCGTGTCGTTGGCGTATGTCTCCGCCGAGGCAACAGCACTTTCACACGAGCTGGTGGAATCCAGGACGCAGGTTTCCATAATCGAGGAAAAGCCCGCGTCGTTACCGCCGTCGGTAACGCTGACCAGCGTCGTCGACGAGTTGAGCGCCGAAAGCTGGCCGCTGATCGTAGTCGTCGTCGTGGCGCCCGAGCACGCCTCGAAAGCGAACGATGCCGGGTCATTCGCCGCCGCCCACAGGGGTCCGTAGGCGTTAGGGCTCTGGTCGCAGGATCCGCTCTCGCTGCCCGCGCCGACCCCGGAAGAGTAGGAATCGCCGAGGGCTACGTAATGGACGGATGAGGCTGCATTGGCAGGTGTGCCGGATCCGGTGATCCCGGCGGCGAGCGCGGCCGCGACCGCGGCAACGCCGATAGCGAAAATGCGGGGTGAACGCATTGGTCACTCCAGTGTCGGATGGATGCAACATGCGCGCGCACATTTCTTATATCATTGCCAACAATTCGTTGGAAGATGCCACAAAATGAACGGTAAGTTACCAGAGAGTAATGGGAGTGCCAAGCCGGGTATCCGTGAGGCAAAACGAAACTGGCCTTATATCGCGCGGTCCGCCCGCTTCCGGCTCAGCTGGCCGTGCCTGAGGATTGCAGGTGTTCGGTGAAGAAGGCAGCGATGCGACGCCGGGCATCCCGGGCGGATTCCTCGTGGTAGCCCATGCCGGCGAACTTCGACATGACGGCGAACACGGGCGGGATCTTGTCGTCCGCGCCGTGGTCGTTGATGAAGCCGTGCGACGCCTGCGGGTACTCCTTCACGTCGTGCGGCACGTCCGCCGCCGTCAGGGCCCCTTCGAGCCGGGCCGCCGCGCCTTTCAGCGTCTTGTCCTTGCCGCCGAAGCTGCCGACCACCGGGCACGCGCCGCGCAGGACCTCCGGAGAGTAGAACCACTTCCCGGTCGAGCCGTAGTTGACGCTGGAGGCGTCGAATCCGCGATCCGGCGCCATCAGCAGGGCGAGGCCGCCGCCCATGCAGAAGCCGATGATGCCGGTCTTCCCCGTGGTCCGGCCCTTCAGCCAGGCCCGGGTCGCCTCAACGTCGGCGAACACGCCGCCGCGCCGCTCACGGGCTCCGCGCATGATCGAGATCATGCACCGCACCGTGCCGCGGTCGTGGAAGAAGTCGGGCGCCACGGCCACGAATCCCTCGGACGCGAGCCAGTCGGCCTGGTTGCGCAGGTCCTGGGTCAGGCCCAGGACGTCGTGGATGACCACCACGCCCGGCCACGGGCCGTCGCCCTCCGGCACCGCGAGATACGCGGGCACGCCGCCGCGCACTGGAATCGTCACGTCCGCCACTGCTGTCCTCCGTCGCCGTGATCGTCGATTCAGGTCGACGGTACAGACATCCAATCAGTTCGGCCCGCCGTTTGGCGACGGTGCGCACAGTCCGGGCCCGGCCGAACTTCTGCGGAAGGACTAGGCTTGCGGACCGTGAGCACGACTGAGGTAGCGGCAGCCACGACCGAGGTAGCAGCGGCCCTGCGCGAGGCCGGCGTCGCAGAAACCGACACAAGCGACCGCCGCCGTGCCGAATACTCCTCGGACGCCTCCAACTACCGCGTCGTCCCCGCTGTCGTCGCCTACCCGCGCGACAAAGACGAGATCATCGCCGCGCTCGCCGTCGCCCGCGAACTGGTCGTACCGATCACCCCCCGCGGCGCGGGCACCTCCATCGCGGGCAACTCGATCGGCACGGGCATCGTCCTGGACACCTCCCGCCACCTGGGCCACGTCCTCGCGGTCGACCCCGAACGGCGGACCGCGACGGTGCAGCCAGGGACCATCCTGGACGACATCACGAAAGCGGCGGCGCGGCACGGCCTCCGGTTCGGCCCGGATCCCTCCACGCACTCGCGCTGCACGATCGGCGGCGCGATCGGCAACAACGCCTGCGGCTCGCGGGCGCTGCGCTACGGTCGCAGCGCCGACAACGTCGTCGCTCTCGACGTCGTCACCGGAACCGGCACCCGTTTGGTCGCCGGCCGCGGCGAAAACACCGGCTCCCCGCTGCCGGAACTGAAGAACCTCGTCGCCGCCAGTCTCGCCACGATCCGCACGGAGTTCGGGCGGTTCACCCGCCAGGTATCCGGCTACTCCCTGGAACACCTCCTCCCGGAGAACGGCTTCGACGTGGGGAAGTTCCTCGCCGGGACCGAGGGGACGCTGGCGCTGACGCTCGAAGCCACGGTTCGTTTGGTAGAGGCTCCCCGAGCCACCGCCCTCGCGGTGCTCGGCTATCCCGACATGGCCGCCGCCGCCGAAGCCGTCCCCGGGCTCCTTCCGCACCAGCCCGTCGCGCTGGAGGGCCTCGATTCCAGGCTCGTGGACGTGGTGCGCACGCGGCGCGGACCGTCCGCCGTCCCCGCGATGCCCGAGGGCGGCGGCTGGCTGTTCGTCGAGACCGCCGGCGCTACCGCCGGGGAGGCGCGCGCCGCCGCGACCCGCCTGGCCGGTGACGGCGCCTGCCTCGACAGCGCCGTGTACACCGGCGCGGAGGCGGCGGCACTGTGGCGGATCCGCGAGGACGGCGCCGGCCTCGGCGGCCGCACGCCGGCCGGCGAGCCCGCGTGGCCCGGCTGGGAGGACTCGGCGGTCCCGCCCGCGAAACTCGGCCCCTACCTGCGGGAACTTTCCGCGCTCATGACCTCCCACGGGGTCGACGGGATCATGTACGGGCACTTCGGCGACGGGTGCATTCACGTGCGCATCGACTTCCCGCTGGCGTCGCGCCCGTCTGTCTTGCGCTCGTTCACCGAAGACGCGGCGCGGCTCGCGGCGGGCTACGGCGGTTCCGCGTCCGGCGAGCACGGCGACGGCCGCGCGCGGAGCGAACTGCTGCCGCTGCAGTACTCCCCCGCCGCCCTCTCGCTGTTCTCCTCGGTGAAGGGCCTGTTCGACCCGGGAAACGTGCTCAACCCCGGGGTGCTGGTCAACCCCGCGCCCCTCGACGCGGACCTGCGGGTACCGGCGGCGCGCTCGCTCACTCGCGGCCTCGGTTTTTCTTACCCGAACGACAGTGGCGACTTCTCCATGGCCGTGCACCGCTGTACGGGGGTGGGCAAGTGCCGTGCCGACTCCACCAGTTCCGGCGGCGTGATGTGCCCGTCTTTCCTGGCCACTCGCGACGAGAAGGACTCCACCCGCGCACGCGCGCGGGTGCTGCAGGAACTGGCGAACGGGTCGCTGGTATCCGGCTGGTCGTCGTCCGCATTGGAGTCGTCGCTGGATCTGTGCTTGTCGTGCAAGGGCTGCGCCAGCGACTGCCCGGCCGGCATCGACATGGCGACGTACAAGGCCGAGGCGCTGTACCAGAAGTACCGCGGTAAGCGGCGTCCCGCGTCCCATTACGCGCTGGGATGGCTGCCGCGGTGGGCGTCGCTGGCTTCGCGTGCTCCGGGACTGGCGAATCTCGCCCTGCGCGCGGCACCGTTCGCCGCCGTCGGCAAGCGCCTGGCAGGCATTGACAAGCGACGGGACGTGCCGGAGTTCGCGAAGCAGACGTTCCGCAAGTGGTTCGCCGGACACCGTCCCGCACCAGCACCCGCAGCGACGCCCGCACCCGCACCCGGTAAATCGGTCATGTTGTGGGTTGACACGTTTACGAACTCGTTCTCGCCGGAGGTCGGCCAGGCAGCGGTTCGGGTGCTCGAAGCGGCGGGCTACTCGGTCCAGCTCACGCCGGCCCAGGTGTGCTGCGGCCTGACGTGGATTTCAACTGGTCAGCTCGACGGGGCACGGCGGCAATTGCGGCGCACGCTGGAGGCGTTGCGTCCCGCGCTTGACGCCGGGATACCGGTGGTCGGCCTCGAACCGTCGTGCACGGCGGCGCTGCGGCACGACGCGGAGCGGCTCCTTCCCTCGGACACGCGAGCCGCGGCTTTGTCCTCGTCGGTCGTGACGCTCGCGGAACTGCTGCGCTCGACGGACGGCTGGACCCCGCCGGACCTGTCGGACGTGACCGGCGTGGCGCAGCCCCACTGCCATCAGCACGCCGTGCTCGGCTGGTCCGCGGACGCCGCCTTGCTGGCCGACGCGGGGGCGAAGGTGAAATCGGTGGGCGGCTGCTGCGGCCTGGCCGGGAACTTCGGCGTGGAAGAGGGGCACTACGACGTTTCGGTCGCCGTCGCCGAGACGGCCCTGCTCCCCGCGGTCCGCGCCGCCGGCGCTGACGCCGCGGTCCTGGCGGACGGTTTCTCCTGCCGCACTCAGCTCGATCAGCTTGCCAACGTCCACGGCAAGCACCTGGCCGAGGTCCTGGCCGAGCACCTCACGCGCGCAGGGCGGTGATGTCGAGGAACAGCTGGCCGTCCTCGTCCCAGGCGCGTACGGAGCGAAGCACCACCGGACCGCCCCGCGACAGCCTGCCGGTCATCCGGCCGCTGCGCAGGTTGTAGGACTTGTCGTGACCGCGGCACGTGAGCACGTTGCCGTGCACCCGCGCGTCGTCGAGTTGCCGCTCCAGGTGCGGGCACCGGTTCACCAGCGCGTAGAGGCGGTTGTGCGTCCGGAGCACCAGCAGCTCCTCGATAGGGGAACCGTCACGTTCCAGGCAGAC
Organism: Trebonia sp.; assembly: GCA_035948445.1. GTDB lineage: Bacteria > Actinomycetota > Actinomycetes > Streptosporangiales > Streptosporangiaceae > Trebonia. The sequence goes on from DASZJE010000044.1 coordinate 15,804, forward strand.
CACCGCCCGGTCCGCCTCGGCGAAGACATCCGCGAGGGTGCCGACGCACAAGACGTTCCCGTCCGCCTGCCTCACGAGCCTGCGCAGCGCCGCCTGCCTTTCCTCGCCTCGATACCGGACGCTAGGCCACCGCTGCGCCATACGTCAATCCTGATGACCCGAGCTGCTCCGATCTATGCGAGACGGTAGTGCTCCAGCAGGCGGCGGCCGATGATCATCTTCTGGATCTCCGCGGTGCCCTCGCCGATGAGGAGCATCGGGGCGTCGCGGTATAGCCGCTCGATCTCGTACTCGGCGGAATAGCCGTAGCCGCCGTGGATGCGCAGGGCATCCTCGACGACCTCCTTGCAGTACTCGCTGGCGAGGTACTTCGCCATGCCCGCCTGCAGGTCGCTCTGCTCGCCTGAGTCCTTGGCGCGGGCGGCCATCACCATCATCTGGTGCGCGGCGACCGTCTTGGTGCCCATCTCGGCCAGCTTGAACTCGATGGCCTGGTGACGGGCGATCGGCTTGCCGAACGCGTGCCGCTGCTGCGCATAGGCGATCGCGAGCTCGAAGGCGCGCTGCGCGACGCCGCAGGCACGAGCCGCCACGTTGACGCGACCGACCTCAATGCCGTCCATCATCTGGTAGAAGCCACGGCCGGGCTGCTCGCCGAGCACCCTCGCGCCCGGGACCCGGCATCCGTCGAGCACCAGTTCGGTGGTGTCGACGCCCTTGTAGCCCATCTTGCGGATCTTGCCGGGGATAGTAAGCCCTTGTCGTGTCTGCCCGATCCCCGGCTCCTTCTCGATGAGGAACGCGGTCAGGTTCTGGTGAGGCTTCGCGCCGCCCTCGTCCGTCCGCGCGAGCAGGAGGACGAGGTTGGACGTGCCGCCGTTGGTCAGCCACATCTTGCGCCCGGTAAGGACGTAGTCGTCCCCGTCGCGGACGCCCTTCGTCGTGATGGCGGCGACGTCCGAGCCGAGTTCCGGCTCCGACATCGAGAACGCGGACCGGATCTCGCCGGTAGCCATCTTCGGCAGGAACGCGGCCTTCTGCTCCGGGGTGCCGTATCGGCCGATCAGGTAGGAGACGATGAAGTGGGTGTTGATGATGCCCGAGATGCTCATCCAGCCCCGGGAGATCTCCTCCGCGACCAGGGCGTACGTGAGCAAGGGCTCGCCGAGGCCGCCGTGCTCCTGGTCGATGGTCAGCCCGAAGACGCCGAGTTCCCTCAGCCCCGCGACGATCTCGCCGGGGTAGGTATCGGAGTGGTCGAGCCCGGTTGCCACCGGCAGGATCTCCTTGTCCACGAACTCGCGCACCGTGCGGAGTATCTCCCGCTGCAGGTCGGTCAGGTCAGGGGTGTCGGTCAAGCGGTTCATCTCACTCCAGCACGGCGGCGATATCGTATGCGGAAGCTTCCTGTATACATAACCTCGGATATACAGCGAGCGTGAGAGGGGCCGGCGTGAGCGCGGTACCGCCAGGGATCATCGTCAGCGGCGCGGCACAGCGCCAGGCCTGGATCGATCGCGTCCTCCCGCCCGTTGAGATGGTCCGCCCTGGCCTGTGGTCCATCCCCACCCCGTTCACGAGCCCGCTGCGTTACGTGCTGTCCTACGCGATCGAATACGACGGCGGCGTCGCGCTCGTCGACACCGGCTGGCCGGCGGAGAACGCGTGGGAGGGCCTCGTGTCCGGCCTGGCGCGGGCCGGGCGGGACATCACCGACGTCAAGGCGGTGCTCGTCACCCACGGCCACGGCGACCACATCGGCCTGGCCAGGCGCATCAGGGAGGCGTCCGGGGCATGGGTCGCCCTGCACGAGGCGGACGCCAACCCCCGGGACGCCTACCGCACGTTTGACTCCTTCGTGGCCGCGAGCGATGAGTGGCTGCGCGGGCGCGGCGGCCAGGCCGCCGACTTCCGGGCGGTCCACGGCACCCACGTCGCGGACGCCCCGCCGCCCGACTTCGCCGATTTCGTGATCGCCCCGGATAAGTTCCTGGTGCACGGCGAGCGGCCGCTAGGGCCCGGGACCGGCCTGGTCGCGGTACACACTCCCGGTCACACTCCGGGACACGTCTGCTTCCACGACACCGAACGCAACGTGGTACTCACCGGCGACCACATCCTGCCCCGCATCACCCCGAACATCAGCCCCTCCCCCGCCCAGACCGAGGACCTCCTCGGCCAGTACCTGGACTCGCTGTCCGCCATGTCGGATCTGCCGGCCGAAGAGGTACTCCCCGCCCATGAGTACCGGTTCATCGGCCTCGCGGAGCGGATCGGCGGCCTGCGCGCACATCACGAGAGGCGGCTGGCCGAGGTCATGACGGCGCTGCACGCCGCGCCTGGCGCCAGTACCGTCGTCGTCGCGGAGGCCCTCAGCTGGAGCCGGACCTGGCCGGAGATGGTGGGACCGCAGCGCCGGTTCGCGGTCGGCGAGGCGTACTCGCACCTCGTCCACCTGGAACGCACGGGCTACGCCGCGAACAAGGGCACCGGTCCGGACGGGACCGGCGTCGACGCGTGGCACGCGCTGCGCGACGCCGGCCCCAAACTCGTGCAGGAGCACCAGGGCTGGATTTAGAATCGCCAGGCGATCACCTGCCAGTGCGCCCTCAAGGAGATCTCCGTGCCCTTCTCCGCACTCAGCCATCTCGACTGCTCCGCGACCGGCAAGCGGTACGACGCGGACGCCGTCCAGGGCGTGAGCGACGCGGGCAAGCCGCTGCTCGCCCGCTACGACCTGGAGCAGGTCGCGGCGACGGTCACCCCGCGGGAGATCGCGAGCCGGCCCCCGACGCTGTGGCGCTACCACGAGGTGCTGCCGGTCCGCGACGAGGCGAACATCGTCTCACTGGGCGAGGGCATGACGCCGCTCATCCCGATCCCGTCCTACGGGAGGCAGATCGGCCTGCCCGGGCTGGTGATGAAGGACGAGGGCCTGCTGCCCACGGGGACGTTCAAGGCCCGCGGCGCCGCGGTCGGCGTCTCGCGCGCCGCCGAGCTCGGCGTCAAGGGCGTGGCCATGCCGACGAACGGCAACGCCGGGGCCGCGTGGGCGGCGTACGCGGCCCGCGCCGGACGCAAGTGCCTGATCGCGATGCCCGTCGACGCGCCCGCGATCACCCGCGCCGAGTGCGTCGTCGCAGGGGCGGAGCTTTATCTCGTGAACGGCCTGATCGGGGACGCGGGGCGCCTGGTAACCGCCGCGGTCCGCGCGCGCGACGGCTACCAGGAGGTCTCAACCCTGCGCGAGCCCTACCGTCTCGAGGGCAAGAAGACGATGGGCTACGAAATCGCCGAGCAGCTCGGCTGGCGGCTGCCCGACGTGATCCTCTACCCGGCGGGCGGCGGCGTCGGGCTCATCGGCATCTACAAGGCAATCCAGGAAATGCGGGCACTCGGCTGGATCGGGCCGGACCTGCCGCGGCTCGTCGCCGTCCAGGCTGACGGGTGCGCGCCGATCGCGCGCGCCTTCCAGGCCGGCGCGCGCGAAAGCGAGCCGTTCCCTGACGCGCGCACAGTGGCGTTCGGGATCACTGTTCCCAAAGCTCTCGGCGACTTCCTCATACTCGACGCGGTCCGCGCTACCGGCGGCACCGCGATCTCCGTGAGCGACGAGGAACTGCTCGCCGAGCAGCACGCCGTGGCGGCGGCCGAAGGAGCGTTCATCTGCCCGGAGGGCGCCGCGTGCCTCGCGGCGGCCCGCCAGTTGCGCGAAGCGGGCTGGCTCGCGGGCACCGACAGTGTCGTCGTGCTCAATACCGGTCTGGGGCTGAAGTACCCCGAGACGGTCAGCGTCGACGTCCCCGCACTCAGCGTCGATTCGGAGATTCCGGCGAATGGCAGATGACCGCGTGATCGCGCCGTCGCAGGCCGTGTCGGCGCTGCTGATCCACGGCACGTCCGACCCGGGCAGCGGGACACCGCGCGGTCGAGCCGGACGACGTGGGCGGGCGGACACGGCGGAACCGCGGTGGCGACGTGGACGGTGTTCGGCGGCGGCCTCACGCGGCCGGCGGCAACCCGCTAACCGCCCGACGATGCGGTGGCCGTAGGCCTCGCTGAGGGGCGTGAGGTCCGGTTCGCCGAACGCGCAGCACATGGACTTGAACGCCATCTCCTTGTCGGCGCCGAAGCGCCGCACCTTGGCCGCATACGCCTCGGCCGTCAAGAACGCGGGCGGGGTCGTCTTGCTGTGAAACTTGTCCGCGTACATGACGAGCGCTTCCTCTGCGGTCTCGGCCACGTAGTCACCGGGCGGCAGCGGGAGCCCCTGGCTGACAACGTCCTCCCGCGTGATGCCGACCCCGGTGTGACACGAGGCGAAGCGGCAGATCTCCTCGGACAAGCCTTCCTCCCGGAGAAGTTCGTGCCCGAGGACCCCGTGACGAATGTAGCTGGCGCCATCCAGCAGACCGTCGTCGTCGTACAACCGGTACACGCCGATGTCGTGCAGCAGGCTCCCCGCCCTTATCAGTTCGATGTCGCCTGCCGACCCGGACCTCGCGTGCAATTGCCCGGCCAGTCCGGACACGATACGGCAGTGCGTGTAGACGAGGTCTAGCGCCTCCGGCGTCGGAGCATACTTTCCATGCAGGGCGAGGATTTGCTGGTCGTTCGGGATCCGGCGCGGATACCGGGCGGTCATTCGAAGCGCGCGATGAGCTCGGGCGGCAGCGTGCCGGCCAGCACCTCGCAGTAGGTGCGCAGTGCCTGGGCATGCTTGTCCCGCCCCGCGGGCGTGAGAACGAGATTGATTCCCCGGCGGTCGTCGGTGCAGTTGCACCGCTGCACCAGGCCGTGCCTTTCCAGCCGGTCGGCGAGCCGGGACAGCGCGCTCTGACTGAGGTGCACCGCGTCGGCCATGTTCTGGGCGCGGCAGCCGTCGGGCTTGCCGGCCAGTTGGTCGAGCACCTCGAAGTCGCTCACGCCGAGTCCGTGCAACTCGCCGAGGTCGCGCTCCAGCGCGTGCCAGGACGCGACCTTGGCGGAAATGAGCGCGTGCCAAGCGGCCTTCACCGCTTCGTCGTGATCCCGGAGCCCCGTCTCCGCTGCGCTCGTCGTCATGGGCGCATCCTACTCCGCTCCTTCAATGCTTGCAAGTACATTAATTGCGCTTGCAATCATTGCACGTACATGCATACAATCCGGGCATGGCTTCTTCTCGAGGCTGGCGGGAGCCGCTGGCCACCTCACCAGAAACCACCTGGACACCCCAGATGTGGGGGATCCTCCTCGTTCTCAGCGGCGCGCTGCTGCTCGACGGACTCGACGTGTCGATGGTCGGCGTTGCCCTGCCGACCATCCGGACCGCGCTGCACATGAGCACGTCGTCACTGCAGTGGATCGTCAGCGGCTACACGCTCGGCTACGGCGGCCTGCTGCTGCTCGGCGGGCGCGCCGCCGACCTGCTCGGACGCCGCCGCGTGTTCGTCGTCGCGGTCGCCGTGTTCGCCGTCGTGTCGCTGCTCGGCGGCCTCGTGTCCAGCCCTGGCCTGCTGATCGCGGCCAGGATCATCAAGGGCATGGCGGCGGCGTTCACCGCCCCGTCCAGCATGTCGCTGCTGACCACGACGTTCCCTGAAGGCCCGGTGCGCAATCGGGCGTTCAGCGTGTACTCGGTGTTCGGGGCCAGCGGGTTCTCGCTCGGCCTCGTGCTGTCCGGCCTGCTCACCCAGATCGACTGGCGATGGACGCTGCTGGTGTCCGCGCCGGCGGCGGCCCTGGTGCTGCTCGGCGCACTGACGCTCATTCCGCGCGGTGAGCCGGGCAGTCGCGCGAGCCGGGCCTGGCACCGGTTCGACCTGCCCGGCGCGGCAGTCATCACCACGGCCGTGCTGCTGCTGGTCTACACCGTGGTGAACGCCCAGCAGGCCGGCTGGGGATCGGCGCGGACGATCGGCTCGTTCGCCGCCGTTATCGCGCTGGGGGCGGCGTTCGCGTTGATCGAGAAGCGCAGCGCCGATCCGCTCGTCCCGTTCGGGATCTTCCGGTCGGCATCGCTGCGCCGCGCCCAGATCGGGGCGATCACGCTCTTCGGCAGCTACGTGTCGTTCCAGTTCCTGCTGACCCAGTACCTGCAGTCGCTGGCGCACTGGTCGGCGATCTCGACCGCCCTGGCATTCCTTCCCACCGGGGTAATCGTCTTGGTGCTGTCGCTGCGCACCACCGGACTGCTCAACCGATTCGGCACGGGGGCAATGGTCGTGGTGGCCTTCTCCTCGCTCGTGGCCGGTTACGCCCTGTTCCTGCGGGCAGGCGTGACACCGGATTACCCCGGGGTAGTGCTGCCGTCCGTGATCCTGCTGGGCGCGGCGTTCGGGTTCGGCTTCTCCGCGCTGACCGTCGCCGCGACCTCCGGGGTGCGCAACGAGCAGCAAGGCCTCGCCGCGAGCCTGTTCCAGACCTCGTTCCAGGTCGGCGGGGCGGTGGTCCTCGCCGTGGTCACCGCGGTCATCGAAGCGGGCGGCGCGGACACGCTCACCTCGCCCGCCGCGACCCTGTCGGCATACAGGCCGGCGCTGTACCTGATCACCGGCGTCGCGGCGCTCGGCCTGCTGGCCGCACTGCCGGGCCTGCGCCGGGGTTCCGCCCGTATCCCCGACGAAGTGACCGAGTTCCCCGCGGCGCAAACAGCGGCGGAAACGTACGCGATGACCCCCCAGCGGGACGCGGTCTGAGCCGGCGGCCGGCAGCCGGCAGCCGGCAGCGGTAACGGGTAGCCGGCAACTCGGGGCTGGGTGTTGTATCGTGGCGCTGTGCAGCTTTTCCTTCAGACGACGACGCCGGACATCTCCGGCGACTGGCTGCTGCACTAACGACCGCCCAGCCCTCCCGGAGTCAGACTCCGGGACAATGTCGCGGCTGTCTGACTCCCCAGGGCATGAAATCCCGGGGAGCATCGCGTGAATCATGAAGCCAGTCACGACTACCGTGACATCAACCAGGACGTTCCGGTTTTCGCTACCGACCCGCTCGCCGGCGCGGGCCTGCCGCTGTGGCTGCCTGATGGCGCGGTGATCCGCGATGAACTGCAGCGCCTCGCCAAGGATCTCGCCCGCGCCGACGGATGCCAGGACGTGTACTCCCCTGTGCTCGGGAAACGGGCGTTGTTCGAGCGCTCCGGCCACTGGGCGAAGTTCAGCGAGGAGATGTTCCCGCCGATGCCGGTGGGTGGCGACGAGCTGGTGCTGCGGCCGGCGAACTGTCCGCACCATGCGCTGATCTACTCCTCAGCGCAGCGGTCCTACCGGGATCTGCCGGTACGGCTCAATGAACTCGGCGCGATGTTCCGGGCCGAGCGGTCTGGCGTGCTGTCGGGCCTGACCCGGGTCCGGCAGATCAATCTCGATGACACTCATGTGTTCTGCCGGCCCGACCAGGTCGCCGCCGAGGCGACCCGCGCGCTGCGATCGGCGCTGCGTGCCCAGGAGATCCTCGGGCTCCCCGTGGATTACCTGCGGCTCTCACTGCGCGACGACAGCCCCGTTTATCTGGGCGCTCCCGGGCAGTGGGAGGTCGCGCAGGAGGCACTCCGGGCAGCGGCCGAGGCCGCCGGCCTCGCCGACCGCGGCCTCCGCCTGGTCGATGCCCCTGGTGAGGCTGCGTTCTACGGGCCCAAGATCGACCTGCAGGTGCGCGACGGCCGCGGCCACGAAGAGAGCATCGCGACCGTGCAACTGGACTTCAACCAGCCCGAGCGGTTCGACCTGGCCTATGAGGCCGCCGACGGCACCAGGCAGCGGGTGGTGATGATCCATCGCGGCACTGTCGGCTCCATGGAGCGGGTGACGGCGGCACTGCTCGAGCATTACCAGGGCCGGCTGCCGCTGTGGCTCTCTCCGGTACAGGTGCGCGTGCTGCCAGTCGGCGCCGAGCACGATGCCCCGGCCCGGCAACTCGTGGATGACATGATCGCCGCGGGGCTGCGGGCCCGCCTGGAAACAGCCGGGTCGCTGGGGGCCCGGGTGCGCTCAAGCCACAGGCGCCGTGACCACCTCATCGCGGTCGTCGGCGACGCTGAGGTCGCTGACGAGAGTGTCCAGGTCACCGATGTCGGCGCCGGCTTCAGGGGCGCGGTAAAGGCAGCAGAATTCATCGGCCTGGTCCGGGGCGCCTACGAGAACCGGATGCCGCACGTTCAATGGGCGAGCGTCATGACCGTCCGGTAACGGTCTTTTCTGCCGGATCGACTCGTAGAGGACAACCGACGCAGCCGTCGCCGCGTTCAGTGAACTCGCCGCGCCTGCCGCCATGGGGATGCGGAGCAGGTGATCGCAGGCCTCCCGCCAGGCGACGCTCAGGCCCGTCGTCTCGTTGCCGATCACAAGCAGAGTCGGCTGGGTGAAGTCGTACCCGGCGGCGTCGAGGTCGCCTTTCTCGTCCGTCCCCACGATCTGGATCGCGACACCCGTCTGCCGGATCGCGCTCACCCATTCGAGGACCTGGCGGTGGGCAGGCACCCGCGCCGCGGGGACCGCGAACAGCGACCCCGTGCTGGCACGGACGCACTTGGGGTCGTAGAGGTCGGCGGCGTGCCCGGTGACGATGACGCCACCCGCGCCGAACGCGTCGGCCGACCGGATCAGCGTCCCGATGTTGCCAGGTGTGGCGGGACGATCGAACACCACGATGAGGGTCCCCGGTCCGGCGGGAATCCGGCCGAGGTCATCGGCCGGGATTCCCGCGACGGCGAGCAGTTCCGGCACGTCCCCCGTCTTGCCGCCAAGTTCCGCCATCAGCTCGCCCGCGACGTCGAACTGCGTCGCGCGGATCTCCGTCGCCCGCGCCGAATCGAGGATTCCCCGCGCCCACGCGGACAGCCGGACGTCGGCGTTGCACAGCAGCTCACGGATCTCCCACCCGTACCGCACCGCCATCGTGATGGGCCGCACGCCCTGGACGAGGAACTCGCCCTTGCGCTGGCGCTTGTTCCGGTTGCCGAGCAGCGCTTCCCACTCCTGGAAACGCGCGTTGCGAGTCATCACCCGCACGCCCACCGCACCTCCGTCGCCTATGCCGAGCACTACCCCATGAACGTACCGTGCCGGCTGGGCGCCTGGCGCCTGGCGCCTGACGCGTGACGCGTGACGCGTGACGCGTGACGCCTGGTGCCTGGCGCGTGATGCTCAGGCCGGCTGGGCGGACTTAGCGATCTGAGCAGTCCACTCGCCGGAGATCTGCCTGGTGACCACGTTGAAACGGTTGAACGCGTTGATCGTCGCTATCGCGACCGTGAGCGCGGCGAGCTGCGTTTCGCTGTAGTGCCGCGCTGCCTCGTCCCAGACGTCGTCCGGCACCGCGTCGGCGCGATCGGCGAGCCTGGTGGCCGCCTCGGTGAGCGCCAGAGCCGCCCGTTCGGCGTCGCTGAAATACGGCGTGTCCCGCCACGCCACGGCGGTGTGAATCCGCTCGCCGCTCTCGCCCAGGTACTCGAGTTCGCGAGTGTGAATGTCGACGCACACGCCGCAGCCATTGATCTGGCTCGCGCGCAGTTCCACGAGGGCGAGCGTGCTCTCGGGGATCCCGGCGCCGGTCGCCGAGGCGGCGAGCTTCTGCGCCGCCTCGAGCGCGCCCGGAACCTTCAGCGCAGGGTTGCTGATCCTTGCCTTCATGACCGTTGTCCTTCCTGGTTGTCAGTTCCTTTCAGCCATATGACGACGTAGCCCTGCGGAATGTGATGTGCTGCCCGAATCATCCGGCGTCAGGCCACAGGAGCTCGGCCCACACCGTCTTGACGTTTTCGCTCAGCCGTCGAGAGCCCCACCGGTTAGCGAGCCCCTCGACGATCGCCAGACCCCGCCCGCTCTCGGCCTCGTCCTCCTGGTCCGCCGCGGAACGCCGCACCGGATCCGCCGGGTGACAGTCCCACGCCTCGATGACGAGCCGTTGCGCGTTGGCCAGCAGCCGCAGCCCGAAGGGCAGTGGCGGCGTCAGCGACAGCGACGCACGCAGCGCGTTGGTCACGAGCTCCGAGCACAGCATCTCTGCATCCGGCACGAGCGCTCGCGGCGCACCCCACGTCCCCAGCACGTCCTTCGTGTGCCGCCGTGCGCGCGAAGGCGCCTCCGGAAACGGCCCGAGCTCCAGGATGCTGACCAGCGGCCAGCGCAGGTACACCGCCCCCGCGCCCGGCGTGCTAGCGAAGACCTGCCTACCCGCGATCGCGAACCAGCCACCGCGCGTCCGTGAACTAGTCCCGGTACTGCCGCTCATACTGCCCACCTGTCAGAAAGGATCGTTCAGATACTAGTCGACCACCGTCGACAAGGTGTATTATGTAGATACCCGCCCCGGGAACGCAAGGTAGTCATTCGAAAACCGAGTGGAGGATGACGAGACGTGGAGGATGACAAAACACAGTGGCGACGGACAGGCCCAGACCACGCACTGTCAGGCAGCGCCGCCTGGCGTCCCAGTTGCGCCGCCTGCGCACCGACGCGCAGTTGTCGCGGGAGGACGTCGAGGACCGCACCGGCGTCAACGAGGGCACGCTCTACCGGATCGAGACCGCGCGGTCACGCCCGCAGAAGCGCACGCTCCTGTCGCTGCTCGACCTCTACGACGTCTCTGGCCCGCTCCGCGCCGACCTGCTTGACATCGCGAAGACCGCCGACAACCTGGGCTGGCTGCGCCCCTACCACGCCGAACTCCCGGAGGAATATGCCGCTTACATCAGCTTCGAAGCGGAAGCGAAGGCCCTGCGGAACTACCAGTCGCTGTTCATCCCCGGCCTGCTCCAGACCGAGGACTATGCTCGCGCCGTCATCCGCGGAGCCCTGCCAACGGATACGCTTACCACGGTCGAGCAGCGCATCCAGGCACGTATCGAACGTCAGAAGCTCCTGGACGGTGAGTCACCCGTCGAGCTGTGGACGATTCTGGACGAGGCAGCCATCCGCCGCCTGACCGGGGGCCCTCGGATAATGCGGGAGCAGCTCGCATACCTGATAGAAACAGCCGCCCTGCCGAACGTCACGCTCCAGGTGCTTCCGTACGAGGCGGGCGCGCACCCCGGCATGCCGGGCTCGTTCGTCTACATGGAGTTCGCTGACCCGCACGACCCTGACCTGGTCTACGTGGACACGCAGGCAGGCGACCTGTTCCTGGAGTCCGACAGCGAGCTGAAGATATACGCGTCGATGTTCAACCATCTTCGGGCGATGGCACTGAGCCCGCCGCGCACCACAACCATGATCTCCTCCCGGATAAAGGAAACAGAAATATAAAAGGAAAGGGAAAGAGGCAGAGATGGACACGCTCAACTGGTTCAAGAGCACCTATTCGTCCGGCAGCGGCGAGTGCGTGGAGTGCGCCCTCGTCCTCGACGGCGGCGTCGCCGTCCGGGACAGCAAGCGCCCGGCAGACGGCCTCCTGGCCTTCTCGCCCGGCGCATGGCAACTGTTCACCGCGAAGATCAAGAACACCTAGTTTTACTTCGGGCCGAGGGCCGTCCGCCGGGCTGAAACCGTCTGGCAGACGGCCCTCGGGGCTTCTATCGTGAAGCGACGCGGAAGCTGGCGACCTGCCACGCAATTGCGCGAGACGTTTCCGCGGAAACGCGGGCATGGTTTGCGGGCAGGGTAGTTCCGCCATTCAGCGCAGGGCGCGGGCGAGCGCGGCCTCCGCTTCCTGCGCTAGCTGCCGGACGAGGTCCGCCGCCGGCGCGATGCCGGTGATGAGGTCGATCGCCTCGCTGGCCCAGACCGGAACCGCGGACAGATCGCCGCGCCCGGCCGCTTCGCGGAACCGCGCCCTGGCGTCTTCATCCCGCGCGAGTTCGTCTTCCTTCCCGCGCCATTGGTCGATGAAGTCGTTACGCAGCGCCCGCCCCGGGTACCGCTCCGGCCACGGCGCGCCGCGCGCCACGTCGAGGACACGGGTGCGCTCTGTATCCTCACCGCTCCCATCGATGATCGCCTTGGCCACCGCGGGATCCACCAGTGCCTCGGCGCTGGCCTGGAAGCGGGTGCCGATCAGCGCCCCGGCCGCCCCGAGCGCGAGCGCGGCGGCGACGCCGCGCCCGTCCGCGATCCCTCCGGCGGCCAGCACCGGAGTGGGACCGACGAGGTCGACGACGGCCGGAACGAACGGCAGCGTGCCTCGCCCGCCGGCGTGGCCGCCCGCCTCGGTGCCCTGCGCCACGATCACGTCCGCGCCGAGTTCGGCCGCCTGCCTGGCCTCTGCCAGGTCGGTCACCTGGATGATCAGGAGCGCGTCGGAGTCAAGCACCGGCGCGGCGAGCGGTACCGGGTCCCCGAAGGAGAGCATCACCGCGTCCGGCCCGTATTCAAGGGCACGCTCGACGACCTCCGGGGAGACGGACCAGGACAGGAATCCCACTCCCCAGGGTTGCTCGGTCTGTCCGGCGACGATCTCCAGTTCACGTTCCAGCCAGGCGCGATCGCCGCGGGCGCCGCCGACAAGCCCAAGGCCTCCGCCGCCGGAGACCGCCGCCGCCAGGGCGCCGCCGGCCGAACCGGCCATCGGCGCCAGCGCGATGGGGTGGGTGATGCCGAACAGTTCGGTGAAGGCGGTCCGCAAAGTCATGCTCTCATTCTGCGCGATAGCGTCGGGTGCATGAATGGTGCGCAGGCGCTGATACGGACACTCACCACGTGCGGCGTGGATGTTACGTTCGCGAACCCCGGAACATCGGAGATGCATTTCGTGGCGGCACTGGACGCGGTGCCGGAGATGCGCGGCGTGCTGTGCCTGTTCGAGGGCAACGCCACCGGGGCCGCCGACGGATTCGGGCGCATGGCGGGCAAGCCCGCCGCGGTCTTGCTGCACCTCGGTCCGGGCCTGGGCAACGGGATCGCCAACCTGCACAACGCCCGCCGCGCCCGCACCCCGCTGGTCGCTGTCGTCGGCGATCACGCCACGTACCACAAGCGGCTTGACGCCCCGCTGGAGTCGGACATCGACTCACTCGCCCGGCCGGTGTCGAAGTGGGTCCGCCGCTCGCTGCGCGCGGAAGACGTCGCGGCCGACGCGGCGGACGCTATCGCCGCCGCGACCGCCACGCCCGGCGGGGTCGCCACGCTCATCCTGCCCGCCGACGTGTCGTGGAGCGACGGCGGCCAGCCCGCTTCCCCGGTCCCGTCCCGACGGCCGAACCCCGTTCCCGCTCAGGCAGTCGAGGACATCGCCAAGGTGCTGCGGTCCGGCGAGCCGTCCGTCATCCTGCTCGGCGCGGCCGGGACGCGCCGGGCTGCCATCGAAGCGGCCAGCCGGGTCGCCGCCGCGACCGGCGCCCGGATCCTCGGCGAGACGTTCCCGGCCAGGCACGAACGCGGCGCGGGCATCCCGTTGGTGGACCGTCTCGCCTACCTGGCGGAGTTCGCCGCCGCGCAACTGGACGGCACCCGCCACCTGATCCTGGCGGGAGCGCAGCCGCCGGTGTCGTTCTTCGCGTACCCGGGCAAGCCAAGCGTTCTCACGCCTGCTGGCTGCCAGGTACATGTGCTCGCCGAACCCGGGGACGACATCGCCGGCGGCCTCGAAGCGCTCGCCGATCTGGTCGGCCCCGGCGTTCCGCCAATCGCGCAAGCCGCCGGACGGCCGGGACTGCCCACGGGTGACCTCACTGCGCAGACCGCGGCGGCGGCCATCGGGTCCTTGCTGCCTGAAGGCGCGATCGTCTCCGACGAGGCGGCTACGTCCGGCATCTTCCTGCCCGGCGCGACCGCCGGGGCTCCGCCGCACGACTGGCTGACGCTCACCGGCGGCGCGATCGGCCAGGGACTGCCAGTGGCGACCGGCGCCGCCGTCGCGTGCCCGGACCGGCCGGTGCTCGCGCTCCAGGCCGACGGCGGCGCCATGTACACGATCTCCGCGCTGTGGACGCAGGCGCGGGAAGGCCTGGACATCACCACGGTGATCTTCAGCAACCGGTCCTACGCCATCCTCGGCATGGAACTGAACCGCGTCGGCGCGGACGCCGCCGGCGAGAAGGCGCGCGGCCTGCTGAGCCTGGACCGTCCGCCACTGGACTTCACGGCGCTGGCCACGGGCATGGGCGTCCCCGCCACCAGGGCGACGACGGCGGAGGAGTTCACGGCCCAGCTGCGCAACGCCCTCGCCGAACCCGGCCCCCACCTCATCGAGGCAGTGGTACCAGCACTGTGAGATCTGCCCTGGATCAGGCCCTTCCCGTGGCATTTCTTCAGCCGCCTGGCTGATCAAGCCGATCACCTGCCTCTGTACGGCACAGGCGGAAGCCGATGTTGGGTGCCAGGTGGCTGCCCCGTCCGCGTTCCCACCATGGCGTCGATGTCCTCGACATCCGGAACGTGACCGTCACCGTCTCGGCGCAGTCTGCCCAGGAACCGCCGCGCAGCACATGCCCTTGCCCTTCGGCTGGTCCTGTGGGGTTGAGTCTCGGGGAATCCGCGTAGTACAGCGCGTCATACCAGTCGGCCGTCCACTCCCACACGCCGCCGCTCATCCCGTAGAGTCCGTATCCGTTCGGCGGCAGGCTGCGGTGGCGCCTGATTGAGAAGTCGTAGAACCGCCCGAAGTCGCAGCGCTCAGTATCTGGCGGTTCGTCGCCCCACGGATACCTGGCGCGGGCCAGGCCGCCGCGCGCCGCTGCTTCCCATTCCGCCTCGGTCGGCAGCCGGTACGTCACACCGTCCGCGGACAGCCGTTCGCCTAGTGCGGCGGCTTCCTGCCACGCGACCGCTACCATGGGCTTCGCGTCGTAGCCCAGCGCCGCTTCGCGGTCTTCGCGGGGCACCTTGCCGAAGAGCCGCGGCACGACTCCAGCATGCGCGTGCCAGTCAAGCGCCCTGGCAGTACCGCTCTCACAGTACTGGAGCCGTATCTTGTTGGCCTGCGCCAGGCTGAACATCCCGTTCCGGTCATCCGACGCGGGGTTCCCCGGGAACGCTTTCGGCGGCTGTTCCCACTTCATCAGCTCGCAGTAGGCGCTCCAGCTTACGGGCGTGTCGCTCAGCCAGAAAGCGTCGAGTCGCGCGTAGTGGACGGGCTGCTCGTCCGGGTCTCCGTCTCCCGAGCCCATCAGGTAGCAGCCCGCTGGCACATAACGGAACGTCATCCCATGCTCGGTCACCGCGAGCGACTCCAGCACCAAGGCGCGCGACGCCGCGGTGGCCTCGTCCGGCGGCGTGATCACGCAAGCCCGGTCGTAGGCGGTCGCCGCGAGTCCCCGGTCGCCAGCCGCGAGGGCCCTCTCTCCGACGGCTACGAGTTCCGCCTTCTCACCTTCACCGGGCTCGATCTCATATACCCACCTGTCCCCGCTCACGGCCGCTGACGCTCCAGTTCGACGGTCAGCAGCGGCAGAGGCCGCCGATGCGCCGCGCCGTCCGCAGCGTGCGCCACGATCCACGGGTCGGGCGCGTTCACGTCGCCGGCCAGCACGAGCGCCCGCGCCCGGCACCCGCCCGCGAAATGCCCGCCGCTGTTGCCAGCGTCGTTCGCGTCTCCTGAGCATCCGCACGGGTTACCACCGGGCAGCCCGCGCATCCCTGTGAACCCCGGGCTCTCGTGCCACAGCCGGGTCAGCGAACTGTCGCGCACGTTGCCGGCGACGAACTCCGGCCCGAGAAAGCTGCACGGGTTGACATCGCCGCCGACGGAGACCGAGGCCACGAGGTTGCCGGCGCCGCATCCGAGGTTCGCGTGTACGACGGACTGGCCCTCGTCCCGCGATGCGGGGCTGAACGGGTCGATGTTCCGCACGTTGAAGCCGCCGTCGTCGCTGGACGCGGCGATCTCCTCCAGCGCCCGAGAGTACTCGTCGAACGTCGGCATCAGCTCCAAGTGCCGGGCCGCGACGCCAACCGGGTACAGCGGCCGGAAGACGGCGGTCGACGCGCCCGCGCGCGCGGCCAGTTCCACGCACTGCCCGATCTCGGCGAGGTTCGTCTTCATGATGGTGAATGCGAGCGTGAACCGGGCGTGCTCTCGCAGCACGGACAGCTTCTCCAGCACCCGCTCGAACGTCCCCGTCCCCCGGACCAGGTCGTTCGTTCCCGCGGTCGCGCCCTCAAGGCTGACGTTCAGCCAGACGAGCTCTCGCTGGCCGAACTCCGCTGCCACCCGCTCATCGATGAGCAACCCGTTCGTCGTCACGCACGGGCACAGCCCGTAGTTCGTCGCGAGGTCGATGATGTCGAACAGGTCACGTCGCAGCAGCGGCTCCCCGCCGGTCAGGCCGAGGCGGAAGCTGCCCATCGTGGCCATCTCCGCGAACAGCCCGTCCAGTTCCGCCAGCGTCAGGTTCCGCTCCCGCCGCGGCAGGTCACCAGCGAAGCAGTGCGTACATGTCAAATTGCACGTCGATGCGACTTCCAGGTGCACCGCGAGCGGCCCGGCCAGGTGATCAGAAGGCGGGACAACGTCCCGCACGTCGGCCGCCAGCCGCCCGTCGAGCGTGAAGAACCCCAAGTCCGCGAACCTCTCGAAGAATCTCTCCAGCGCCAGAACGGAACCGGGTGGCTGCGTCTTCGTCCAGTGGCTGTGAACCGCGTCGAACGGCGTCCCGGTCAGTTCCCGCAGCACGGCGGTGGCCTCGTGGTCGAACGGAAGGTAGCGCGAGCTCCTGCGATCGAAAATCAGCGACCCGAAATACTGGGGGATAAGCACCAGCGGCTTGCGGCTCACAGTCGTCCGCTCTACAGCATGGGTATAACGCATCGCCGTCCCCGGCCTCCGCTTCCGGTACCTCGAACACCGCCCTGACCCACAGCCACCGGTCCCACCCGGACGGCTGGATAGGCTCCGCTCCTGCCTCCAGCAGCTTCCGGACCGAGTAGTTGTCCTCCCGCTGGCCGTCCCTCAGCTGAGCCGGGACGAGCTCCCGCCAGGCCGATTCGTCGAAACTGGCATTTTGCCAGGCTTCAGGCGGCGCCGCCGCGGTCCAGCGCCAGGCCGCGCCAGGTTCCGAGCGCAGCAGCCACTCTCCCTCGGGTGCCCCGTCCGCGCGGGCAGCGAACAGCAGCCGCGGGATCGCCCCGGCCCTGGCCGACAAACTCACGGTGACCGTGTGCCGTCCAGGCGCCAGCAGTGGCCGACTCGTGGCCAGCGCCTTGCCGTCCAACTCCACCGTGCTCGCCGTGGCGTCCAGCACTACCACCTGAAGGTGAATGGGCTCCGCTTCCCGCGGATCCCGCCAGCGGAGCACCACGCCCCCGCAGCCGGCCGGAACCTCGCAGTGCCCGTGTTCCTCGAGAACGAACCGGGGCGAGGACTTCACGTACCGGTTAATAGAGTTCAGTCTCAGGTCCCTGTCCATCGCGGAAACCCTACTCTCGACGGCAGTTTGACGCACGGCGGTAAGCCGGCGTTTTCTGTCCGATGATCTTGGCGTGAGCTGGGCGTATGCCAGCTCTATTGAGAAGATGATCTTGAAGTGCCTCAAAGAAACTGGCTTGTAACGGACCATCTGGCCAATTGGTTATCGATTGGCCAGATCCTTCCCTTCGCACGCTCCGCCGATTTCGCGGCCGGCAAGAACGCCGGACAGCCGTGTTCGAACCTGCGGGACGATGTCAACGCCCTGCTGCTGCGCGCCAGCGAACTAGTGCGGACCAAGGTTCCCGGCCACGAGAAGAACCACCGGGGAGCCGGCCTGACCGGAGCGGAGCCCGCGGCGCGGCCGTCCGCCCAGAGCCCGCCACCGCCTGGTGCAGCGCCATTGGGGGCAAGAGCCTGAGGTAAGACCGCGAGCTTGCGCGCCACTGCGCCCCACATGTTGATGTCCTCGGGAAGCTCCGCCGAACTCGCGTCGGGGCGCCACCGCTGAACCGGGACGACCCCGGGTTCAACGGGCTCGAGGCCGTCGAAGAACCGGGTGATCTGCTCCGGGCTGCGCAGCCGGTAAGGAACCGCGCCGGTGGCCGCGTACCTCCGCAGGGCCGCCACGTGGTCCGGCTCCGTGTCGGTCGCGTCGCGCAGGACGAGATACCCGCCGGCCGGAAGCGCCTCCTTGAGGCAGTCCACCAGGGACAGCGCGTAGTCGTCGTCACGCTCGGCAGGATTTCCGATGTGCCCGATGATCCCCATGAGCATGATCGCGACCGGCCTGGTGAAATCCAGCTTCTCCCTGGCCACGGCGAGGATCATCGCGGGGTCCCGCAGGTCTCCCTCGATGTAGCCGGTCGTGTCCTTGCTGACGCCCCGCAGCAGCGCCCGGGCGTGGGACATGACCAGCGGGTCATTGTCCACGTACACGACCCGGGAATCCGGCGCCGCCCGCTGGGCGACCTCGTGCGTGTTCTGGGTGCTCGGCAGCCCGGCGCCAATGTCAAGGAACTGGCGGACGCCGGCCTCGCCCGCCAGGTAGCTCACGGCGCGCCCGAGAAACAGCCGCGACGCGCGCGCCATCGGCCTGATCCCCGGATACAGGGCGGCGAACTCATCGCCGGCGGCCTTGTCGACCTGGAAATAGTCCTTGCCGCCGCCCCAGTAACTCCAGATGCGCGCGGAGACCGGGACCGTAACGTCCAGTCCGCCTGTCACGGCCTTCGGCCTGATTTCCAACATCAACCTCCGCATCGATCGGACCAGACGGTCCCATATCGTATCCAGTTGTATCCAACCGTTGTACCGTGTCATACCTGCGTCAGGATACGGTCATTTCGTCTCATTCCTTAAGACGGAGAATCGCGGGGCACAAGAACGTCCGGGGTGTGATCACGGCCGTGACCATCGCGCTGTAATCGTCAGCATCGAGGATCAACTTGTTCAGCCCGGCCCTGGCCGACTCGCCCGGGCTCGAACCGGGACCTGCCGCTTAGGACGCGGTAGCTCTATCCGCTTGAGCTACGAGCCGTCAGAGCCGCGCCCGGGAATCGAACCCGAGAAGAACCGGTCGGTTTTGCAGACCGCCGCCCGCACCAGCGAGATGCGCGACATGGAGCGCTTCCGCCTGGAGTCGAACCAGGCATCCGCCCTTCGGAGGGGCGAAGGCACATCCGGTACCGGGAGCATGGTGGGCCGGGCAGGACTCGAACCTGCGCGCCGCAGTTTGCAGGACCGCTGCTCTGCCGCTGAGCTACTGATCGTCGCGTACCCTCGCCGAGATTCGAACTCGGGCTGGCAGGTCCGTAGCCTGCTGGTCTATCCGTTAGCCTACGAGGGCTTATCCTTGCGCGGTCCTGACCGGATTCGAACTGGTGGCGGGGACTCCTGCTCCCCTGCAAGACCATGGCTCCGGTACCTGGACTCGAACCAGGAGGGACGGCTTAACAGGCCGCTCGTTTACCGTTAACGGACACCGGATCGTGAATTCCGCGCTTCGCCGCCTATTACAGGCCATGGCGCACGGCTGGCCTTCGTGGCGCGGGCCGGATTTGAACCGAGCGATCTCTGACTTATGAGGCCAGCGAGGACGACCGAACTCCTCTACCGCGCTGTGACCCCAGACGGTTCCGACCCGTCTTCTCCTGCTTGAAAGGCAAGCGGCCTAGCCATTGGCCGATGGGGTCTTGCTCGTGCGTGCTCCGTGCCGGTGCCGGCGCGCCTGTCCGGTTCACCTTCCGTACCGTCCCGGGGATTTGAACCCCGATCACCGGGCGTCTGAGGCCCGTGCCTCTGCCAGTTGGACTAGGACGGCATGCGAGCGGCTGGCCGGCTTCGAACCGGCGACCTCTTGCGTGGCATGCAAGCGCTCTGACCTGCTGAGCTACAACCGCATGGAGCCCTCCCCCGGTGCCGACCGGGCCGTGCCTCCCTACCAAGGAGGCACGGACGCCGATCCGGAGGGCATGAGTACGCTCGGCGGGACTCGAACCCGCATCAACACGGCCCTCGACCGTGCCCGTCTACCTGATTGCGGCACGAGCGCATGAGAGCCGCCGTCCGGTGCCGATCCGGACCGCCCGCCTTACGAGGGCGGGGCCGCAAGCCGTGCGCGGCGGCATGAGCTGGGGAACCAGGGCTCGAACCTGGACTCTTCTGGACCAGAACCAGATGTGTTGCCGGATTACACCATTCCCCATCGGAATGCGACTCAGATCAGTGTGCAGCCAAGTCGTCAAGCTGCCCCGTCCATCCTCCCCGGCGCTTTCCCTCTCGGGCCTTTTGAGAGTCCCGGCCGACGCCCTTCCCCTTATTCCATGCCCTGCCGAGGAAATGTGACGTGTCCAGTTCGAGGTCAGCAGCCCTTGTCCTGATGGGGCGACTACCGGTGGCTGTCGTTCTTCAGGCCCGCCTGCCGTTAGACGAAAGGGCATTGAGTACGGGAGGCGCGAATCGAACGCGCAAGCCGCGAGGTTTGGGCTCGCGAGGTCTGCCAGTTGCCGTCACTCCCGCGTACGCCGCCTCCGGTTCGAACGGAGATCGCCCGGGGTAAGAGCCCGGTTCTTTGGCCAGTTAAGTTAGCGGCGCTTGCGAGCCCCACCGGGGAGTTGAACCCCGCTCGCCAGGTTGGAAGCCTGGCGCATCGCCGCAATGCTTGTAGGGCATGGTGGGGGCCGGGTGACGCCGGTCGCCGTTGCCTGCGTGGACCGCCCCGGGCTTGAACCGGGAACCTCCGCCATGCCGCGGCGGCGCTCTGGCCAGTTGGAGCTAGCAGCCCAATGATCGTGGCGCGGCGCCCGGTACAGGGTTATCCCCGGGCGTAGCTTCCCTATCTTCCGCCGCGCCACCACGTGTTTCCCGCTATGTACGTGTCAATATTCAATCCTGTACGTGAGGCTCGCAGGGACGGAGAGACTCGAACTCCCGACACGCAGTTTTGGAGGCTGCTGTTCTGCCGCTGAACTACGTCCCTATGAAACTGAAAAAGCCGCCTGGTCCGGGGTTTGATCCCGTTCCGGCGGCTTCCGTCTGGCCCTTGTCTGGCTATCCGGAAGCCTCCCTGTTCAGGGATCCGCCCATACTTTCGTCCGCGTAACGCGGCTGGTGCCACGATTCGCGGGCGATAATGCAGAGCGTGAATGTCATGTAAGTAGTATGCGCCGAGGGCGGAGAGGCCGCAATCTATTTACGCGCGCCGCGCTCAGGCGGCGGCCTCGTCCCTCGCCGCCCTCAGCCACCGGCCGCGGCAACCCCCTGAACCATCACCGCAAGCTCCGGACCCGTCAGGAAAGCCGGGCCGCCAGGCGGGGCACCCGCCGCGTAACCCGCGAACACGACAGCCTGCTCGATCGCCGCATGCGGGTCACCGCTGGCAGCGTAGACGTGCATGAACGCCGCCGCGAGCGCGTCACCTGCCCCGATCGTGCTGGTCACCCCGCGCGGGGCGACCGCCGGCACCTGCCGGACTTCCCCGGTCTCCCGGACACCGAGCACCGCGCCGGCCGCCCCGCAGCCGACCACCACGACATCGGTCCCGTACCGCCGTCGCACCAGCCGTACCCAGTCAGCGGGCGCGACCGGAAGCCGCTCATGCGAGCAGAAAAGCACACGCGCAGCCGCCATCCAGTCCCGGTTGTACTCATCGTCTGCCTCGCTGACCACCTGCACGTCAGCCGCGACCGGCACCCCCGCGTCACTCGCGACAGCCAGCAGCGGCCGGGCAAACCCGATGTTCGTCACCACCGCCCACCCGGCACCCGCCAGGGCGTCCGCGAACACCCCGGCCGGGTACACCGCCTCCGGAAGCCCGCGCAGGTCAGTGTGGACCATCCGCTCACCGCCCGGCTCGACCAGCACCACCGAGCGAGGCGTCTCCTGGCCGCCCGCCACCCACGGCCCGTCAAGGCCCCGCGCCCGCAGCTCACCCTCAACCGCCACGCCCAGCAGGTCACCACCCGCGAACGTCGCCAGCCTCACCTCATCGCCCAGCGCCGCCAGGGCCGCAGCCACGTTGAAGCCCACCCCGCCCACGCTCACGCGGGTCTTGCCCCGCGGATAGCAGACCGGGGCATAGCCAACCGGGAACCCGTCCACCGGAACGCCGAACTGAACGTTCGTGACACCAGCGACGACGATCACCCGGCACCCCTTATTCTCCCGCGCGGTCGAGGACCTGGCGGGCCTGGGCGACGAGAGGGCCGTCGATCATCTGGCCTTCGAAATTCGCCGTCGCCCGCCGCTGCGCCAGCGCCTGCTCGTAGCACGAAAGCAGCCGGCGGGCCCGGTCGACCGCCGCTGCCGACGGGGTAAAGAGCGCGTGACACAGCGGAACCTGCGACGGGTGGATGCACATCTTCCCGCCGAAGCCCACGTTCAGCGCGAACTGCGCGTCCGCCTCGAACAGGGCGGCGTCCGTCAGCGTCGTGACGACCTGGTCGATCGCGATGAGCCCGGCGAGGCGGCACGCCTGCGCGACGGTCGTCCGCGCGTAGTACGTCTCCTCGCCGAGCGGGGTACGCCGGCCGCCGAGGTCGGCGATGTAGTCCTCCGCGCCGAAGTACGCGGCCACTCCCCGCTGGCTCGCGCCGAGGACCGGCACGGCCTCGACCACGCCGCGGACGGACTCGATCCCCCAGACGATCACCCGGTCCGCCACCCCGAGCGACGACAGCCGCGCCTCGATCTCGGTGACCTGGGCAGCCGTCTCCGTCTTCGGCACCACGACGCCGTCAAAGGGACCGGACGCGTAGGCACGCAGGTCGTCGTCGAACAGTTCGACCGCGCCCGGCGAATTGCTCCTCAGCAAGATATATCCGGCATATCCGGCGACGCGAAGTCCGGCGGCCGCCTCAGCGGCCTGTCCGCGCGCCGTCACCTTCGCCGCGGCCGGCGTCCCGTCCTCCAGGTCGATGACCACGGCGTCGGGGTTGGTGCGCGGTGTCTTCGCCACCAGGTCGGTCCGGTTGGCGGGCGCGAACAGGGCGGAGCGAAGTCGCGTCGTGCTCATGATTCCTCCGGACGGCGGCGCATCATGGCCTGCCGGTCGGCCCGGCATACGGTTTCGCCACGCTGATTAGCCGCCACGTGCCTGAAGGTCACGATCCCCGCCTCCGGACGCGAGTTCGACAGCCGCGCCGCGAGCACCTCGGTCTCCACGTGAATCGTGTCCCCGGCGAAAACCGGCGCGGGGAACTCGACGGTCGAGAACCCCAGGTTCGCCACAGTCGTCCCGAGGGTGAGCTCCGGCACCGAGATCCCGACGGTCAGCGCGAGCGTGAACAGGGAGTTCACCAGCGGGCGCCCGAACTGCGTCCCCGCGGCGAACTCGGCATCCAGGTGCAGTGGCTGCGGGTTCATCGACATGGTCGTGAACAGCACGTTGTCGGTCTCCGTGAGCGTGCGCGTGACCGCGTGCTTCACCTTGGTGCCGACAGTTAGCTCCTCGTACCACATGCCCATACGACGTTCGGTCATGACGTTTCTCTTCCTGCGACGGGCGAGCGGCAACCTCGCGCGACCCTGGCGGTTAGCTGCACATGCGCACATTACCGGCGCGCTTTAGGATGCGGGGTATGGCGGAAGCGGAACGCGAGGACGCGTGGCGCAAGCTCGGCTCGCCCGCGGGCCTGTGCCAGACGTGCCGGCACGCGAAACTCAACGAGACCCGCAAGGGAACGGCCTACCTGCGGTGTACCCGAGCCGCGTGGGACGCCGCGCTCCCCCGCTACCCGCGTCTGCCCGTCACCAGTTGCGCCGGATACGAACGGTGAGGCGGCCCGCCCGGTACCGGCTGGATCACGATGCGCTCAGCGCGTGAACTTCCGCGTCAGCACGTCGAAGTAATACAGCGTCCGCGAACCGGAGAGGGCGAGCGTGAGGGTGGTCCCCGTCGCCTTCGCCACGGTGAACGTGCCCGGCGGATCCGGTGACGGCTCGAGGATCCCGCTCACCCGCCGGCCTGCCGTCGCGGCGGGGTCGGCCGGCTCCGTGTAGACGAACAACCCGGCGCTGGCGGGACTCGCGGCGCCAAGAGCCCGGTCAGCCGGAGCGCCGCCCGCCTGCACGACTTCCCACCGCCCGCCGACCGGTCCGTTCCACGCGTTCGTGCCGACGAACTGCGACGAATCGAACGGCCCGCCGTCCGTGACCGGAAGAATCCCGGCGGTGTACGCGGCCTGCGGCGCCACGGCCGCCGCTTGCCGTTCCGTTCCCGCGCCGTCCGGCGCGACTACCGGCCTGCCCGCCGATGCCTCGCGCAACTGGTTTTCGGCCGTCATGGCGGCCGCCTTGCCCGCCGGCCAGCCGGCGGGAACCCCGGAACCCGCCGGAGCCGACGCGGACGCCGCCGTTGACACCGGCGCGGAACGCTCCGCGGCCAGGACCCGCGGTACCGCGGCCCCTATTCCGGAGAGGCACAGGGCCGCGAAACCGGCGGCGATCACGATTTTCATGAGGCTATCTACCTCGTCGTCATCTGCGTCGAGAATTTCATGCTGTCGGACACTCCGTCGCGGCCGAGCGCGGCATCGAAATCTGACCAGGCAGCGGACGCGCTCAGGCAGTTACCCTGGTCGAGCGGGCCGACGAAGAGGACCTTTCCCGACCTCTGGTTGTGCTTTCCGTAATCCGAGATATCGGCCCACTGGTTAGCCTGCCTCGCGTACCCGTGACAGCCGTTAAAATAGATTTCCGGTGTCGCCTCGTTCGGTTTCCATCCCCAGACTGCATCATATTCGTCTTTCGTGGTCCAGCCGTTCCCGCACATCTCGTTCGCGAATATTCCGAGGTTTTGCGGGCACCCGTCGGCGGACCCGAAGTCGTTGATCAGCGACTTCGACCTGCTCACGTAGCCGCCGCCCGACCTGTCGCCCCATTCCCAGCCTTCGAAATGCGGGAACGGCCCGAATCCAGGTTCCGCGTCGATCGCGCCCTGTACCGCGACGGCGCGGTAGCCGTCGCGACTGGAGTCGGCGGCGACGACCGCGACCACGGTCCCCCAGTCCGCCCCGAGTCTGCCGTCGGTGACCGCGCCGTCGTTGCTCGTCCCGATGCCGACGATGAGAACGTGCCTGGATCGGCACGACTGGTACCCGTAGGCGAACCGGAGCGAGTACCGCTCGATGGCCGAGTTCGGCCAGAAGATCACCGAGCCTGGGAGGTAGGTCCCCCCGCCGTCGGACCGCTGCGCCCCGAAGTCCAGCGTGACGAAACTGTCTACGCGATGTGAATTGTCGAATTTCGCCTGATCGCAGCCCAGCTCCTGTGCCCGAGAATATGTGTCGCCCGGGGCGACATAATAGCTTGATTCCGTCGGCGGCCGAACGGCGGCCGATGCGACTTGCCCATAATTCAGCGCCACGAAACCCGCGATCACCGTGAATCCGGTGACATAAATCCTTAGCGCTTTCGGCCCCGACCACATAGCCTCCCCTTAGTCCCCCGACTGGGAGTCAAGTGGGATGTTAGCAAGGGATGACGAGAAGGCGCAATAGCGGTAATCGGCGTTGCTTTGGGCGTGATTTATACCGTATTTCAGTGCTTTCCTAAACAATGGACTTGAGCCACGCGGCGCCGCCGCGCCGGCAGGTCTCGTGCGCCGGCGCGGCCGCTTCCAGTGCCCCGGCGTAATCGAGCGCGGGCGGCATCGCGAGAGCCGCGGGCGTTTCCGGGGATGCCGCGGCGGAAACTCCCTTATGTGATGAATGCGCAAGACCTGCTGGACGCTTTGCTGGACGCGGGAACCTTCCGCTCCTGGGACAGCGAGCCCGTCGATGTCCGTCCCGATCCGTCGTACGCGGCCGACCTCGTGCGGGCACGCGAGGTCACCGGACTAGACGAATCGGTCGTCTCCGGCGAGGGCCTCCTGGCCGGCCGGCGGATCGCCGTCGCCGCCGGCGAATTCGCTTTCCTCGGCGGCTCAATCGGCGTCGCCGCCGGCGAGCGCCTCACGCTTTGCGCCGAACGAGCGCTGCGTTCCCGCCTTCCCTTCGTCGTCTTGCCATCGTCGGGCGGGACGCGGATGCAGGAAGGCACGATCGCGTTCCTGCAGATGGTGAAGATCACCGCAGCCGTCGCCGCCCTCAAGACCGCGGGCCTGCCCTATCTGGTGTACCTGCGCCACCCCACGACCGGCGGGGTCTTCGCGTCCTGGGCGTCGCTCGGCCACGTGACGCTCGCTGAACCTGGCGCGCTGATCGGCTTCCTCGGGCCCCGCGTGCACGAGGCCCTGGAAGGCCGGCCGTTTCCCGACGGTGCTGCGACGGCGGAGAACCTGCGGGCGCACGGCGTGGTGGACGCGGTGGTGCCCGTGTCCGGGCTGCGGACCTACCTGAACCGGGTACTCACGGCGCTCGCGCCAGGCACGCCCGGCGAAGCGGCGGCGCACGCGCCCCGGACCGCCCGCTCTCCCGCGCCGGCGCGAACGGCTGCCGCCCCCGCCCGGGAAGGCGCCCCCGCCCGGGAAGGCGCTGCCGCCCCGGCCTGGGACGCGGTGCTGCGCACGCGCGAACCCGGACGTCCCAGCGCCGCCAGCTTGATCCCCGGCCTCTTGACCGACGTGGTGACGTTGCGCGGCGGTGAACTCGTCCTCGCGCTCGGCCGGATCGGCGGGCAGCCGTGCGTTCTCCTCGGGCAGGACCGCGCCTCGGCGCAGGGAACCGGTGCGCTCCGGCTGGCGCGACGCGGGATGCGGCTCGCCGCGGACCTGCGGATCCCGCTCGTCACCCTCATCGACACTCCCGGCGCCGAACTGTCCGTGTCCGCCGAGGAAAACGGCATCGCCTGCGAGATCGCCCGGTGCATCGCGACGATGGTCGACCTGCCGGTTCCGACGGTCGCGGTGCTGCTCGGCCAGGGCACCGGCGGCGGCGCGCTCGCACTGCTCCCCGCGGACCGGATCATCGCGACGGAGCACGCGTGGCTGGCCCCGCTCGCTCCCGAAGGCGCCAGCGCCATTGTCTACAAGGACACCACCCATGCCCCCGAACTGGCCGAACGACAGGGCGTCCGCGCGTCCGATCTGGCCGCCGTTGGTGCCGTGGACAGAGTCGTGCCCGAAGACGCCGATTTTCCGCGCGACCTGGGCCGGGCCCTGCGCGCGGAACTCGCCGCTCTCACCAGGCTGGACGACGAGACGCGCATCGCCCGCCGGCTGCGTCGATTCCGGGATCTCGGCGCGGAATCCAACACCACCGACGACGAATGGGGCTAAATCCTCCAGAACCGAAAAACCCGCATTGACAGTTAATCCCGTGACAGCTGATGCTTGTCCCGGAAACAAGTTGTTTTCTGAGACAATTTGCGGAGGTCCCTGGATGCTCCAGAGAACTGGTCTTATCGCCGCCGCGGCCGCCCTCGCGGTGACGGGGTTCGCCGGCGGGATCGCGATCACGCACGCCAGTGCCGTGGCGCACCCGGACACGGCCGCCGCGCGCGCGTCCGTCACTGACGCGGCGCTGCCGCCCCCGCCCTGCCAGACGCCGCCCGGCCAGACCACCCCGGTGTGCGACACGCAGGCCGCCCAGGGCCAGGTCGCCGCGCTGAAGAGCACCCTCGCCTACTGGCAGGCGCACTACGCGGAATTCGCCGGCAGCCACCCCGGCCCGCTCGACATCCTCGACTACGACGTCGCCCCGCTCTGGGAAGAGGGCATCGACGGCTCCGGCACCACTGTGGCGGTGATCGAGGGCTGGGACGACCCCGACATCGCCGCGGTCATGGACAGCTTCGACGCGAAGTACGACCTGCCGGCCGCCGACATCACGACGATCTACCCGAACGGCCCGCTGCCCGCCACGTGCCCGGCCGGCATGGTCGCGCTCGGCTCGTACGGATCCTGCGACGCGTGGGCCGGAGAGCTCACGCTCGACGTCGAGTCCGTGCACCTGATGGCTCCCTACGCCAAGATCGTCATCTCGGCCACCCCGGCCGACAGCCAGATCGCCGACGACGCCGCCGACCAGGTGGCGCCGCCGGAGATGATGAAGGCCCTGGAGGTGATCGGGAACGAGCATCTCGCCAACGTGATCTCGATCAGCGACGGCACCGGCGAGACGACGTACACCTACGGTGATGAGGAGCTCAAGGCCCAGAACGTCGGCGAGCTCACCGCCGCCGCCGACGGAGTCCCCGTCCTCGTGGCGACCGGCGACTGCGGCGTCGTGCAGAACCTCGCCGTCGCCAGTTCCCAGTGCGGCGACACGTCCACGACGCCCGACACCGCGTCGTGGGACGACTCGCCGTGGATCACGGCCGTGGGCGGCAGCGTGCCCGACGTGAGCAGCACCGGGCAGGTCCTCGGGCCGGACACGCTGTGGCCGGACTCCGGTGCCGGGTACTCCTCCGTCTACGCCAGGCCCGCCTACCAGGACGCGGTGGCGGCGAAGACCGGCGCGACGATGCGCTCGGTCCCCGACATCACGATGGACTCCCACGACGGCACATCCGAGGCCGCGCCCAGCTTCGCCGGGGTGCTCGCCCTCGCGACGCAGCTCAACGGCGGACGTGACATCGGGCCGGTCAACCCCGCGCTGTACGCGATCGGGCCGCAGGGCGCGAAGGCCGGGATCACCGACATCACCAGCGGCAGCGACGGCGCGACGCTGAGCACCGGGGCGCAGGTCGCGGGCTTCAGCGCCGGCCCCGGGTTCGACGTCGCCAGCGGCTGGGGCACGGTCGACGCGGCGAAGTTCGCGCCCGCGCTCGACACCGCGACCCGCTCCACCGGATACATCGCGCGTGCGCAGGCCGCGGCCCAGCTCGGCCAGCTCCAGGAGATCCACCTGGTTTCCAACGGCGGCGACCAGTACCTGCTGGCCGGAAACTTCCTGCCGATGCACCCGGTGACGCTGTCGGTCGACGGCAAGCCGGTTGCCAGCCTCACCGCCAACGAACTTGGCGACGTCACCTACATGATCGACCCCGCGGCGCTCGGCCTGACGTCCGGCCGGCACACGGTGACGTTGTCGAGCATGCTGATCACGGAGGCGGGATCGTTTAGTTCATAGAGCGCTGAAACCCCCGCCGCAGCGGCATTTCCTGGCATCATTACCCCCAACATGACGATGCCAGGAAGTGCCGGGAAGACCCGGATCGACGCGCGGGAACTCACGACCATGCTCGGTAGGTGGCCGGCCGCGAGCCTGCCGAGCTACCGTCTGCTCGCCGCGCGCATCGGGCGGCTCGCGGACGCCGGCGATCTCCCGCCCGGCGTCATGCTGCCCGGCGAGCGCTCGCTCGCCGCCGTCCTCAAGGTCAGCCGCGGCACGGTCACCCGCGCCTACCAGGCGCTGTGCGACGACGGCCGCGCCCGGACCCATCCCGGCCAGGGCACCAGCGTCGCGCCGCGCGGCGCCGGCCACGGCGCCCCGCTGCGCGCGCACCCGTTCATCGCCGACGCGCCCGCCGCGGACCTGGCCACGGCCGCGTCCGACTGCGCTCCCCAGGTCGCCGGCGCTCTGCAGTACCCCGGTTCCCTCCCCCATTTCCCCGAACGGACCGTGGTCACTGACACGCACGGCTATCTCCCGCTCGGCTGGCCGGCGCTGCGCGAGGCGATCGCCGAAATCCTCACCGCCTGGCACGGCATCCCGACCAGCGCCGGCCAGGTGCTCGTCACCACCGGTACCCAGCAGGCCCTCGACCTGCTGGCGCGCTGCGAGGTGCTGCCCGGCCAGACCGCCGTCACCGAGGATCCCACGTACCCGGGCGCGCTCGACGCGCTGCGGCGCGCGGGGGTACGCACGGTCGGCGTCCCGCCGGGCGACCCGGAGCGGCTTGCCCGCGCGATTTCCCGCGAAGCAGGCGCCCGGCCCGCGCTGGCCTACCTCGTGCCCACCCACCACAACCCGACCGGCCTGGTGCTGCCGGCCGAGGAACGCCACCAGATCGTCGACCTCGCCCGCCAGCACCCGGAGGTCATGTTCGTCGACGACATGGCGCTGGCCGACCTGCCGCTGGCGTCGAGCCGCTACGCGGACGGCCCGCAGCCGCCGCCGCTGGCCGCACTCGTCCCCCGGCTGCCGAACGTCGTGACCGTCGGCTCCTTCTCCAAGCTCTACTGGGGCGGGCTGCGCACCGGCTGGATCCGCGCCCCGGAAGGGGTCATCGCGCGGCTGACCGCGGCGAAGGCGGCGGCCGACATGGGCGGCACGGCCTACCAGCAGGCGATCGTGGCGGCGCTGGCCACCGGGTACCACGACGAGATCCTCAAATGGCGCTCGGACTGGCTCCAGACGCGGTACGACGCGCTCGCCGCGGCGCTCGGCGCGCACCTTCCCTCGTGGCAGTGGACACCGCCGCACGGCGGACTGACGATCTGGGCCGGACTGCCCGGCGATCTGTGCGGCCCCGGCGGGCGCTTCCGGGACTCCGACGCGTTCGCGCGGGCGGCCCTGGACCGCGGCGTCGCGGTGACACCGGGCAGCCTGCTGAGCCCGAGCGGCGCGCCGTCAGCGCACGTCCGCCTGGCGTTCACCCTCCCCCCCGAGGATCTCACCGAGGCGGTGCGGACCCTCGCCGAGGTGTGAACACACCCGGCGTGCCTTCCGCCGGCCAAGCCCGGCCTACGACCCGCGCGGGCAGGCCGCTGAGCTATCTCGCCCAAGTGAGCACCGCCGAGACCCCGGTGCCCGCTGGAGCGCCCGGCCTGCCTGCGGATACTCTGCTCGCATTCTTCTACGAAGCCGACAAGCAACAGGGATGGGGGTTCGACCCGGACGACCGGCAGTTCTCGGCGGTCATCCCGGCCCCGCAGCCCACGCGGTGGCCGTCGCCTCGCCGTCCGAGCCCTTGCGTTTCCCGCATACCGGATGCTTCCCCGGACGGTCACCACGATCCCGGATTGCGGCGAGCCCTCGCTCGACGGGCTGAACGTTCGACCGGACCTGGATGATCTTCCAGTGCTGCTAACGCCCCAGGCTCAGGCCCGCACCTCAGCCAACCACCTGGCCAAAGAATCGCCCATCAGCTCTTACCAGCAGCCTTAATGCGGCTTGCTCGCTGACGTCGCTCGGCAGTTGCCAGTCCGTGCCAGCTGGCTTGCGCACTACGTAATCTGGCCGAAGTCAGGTCGCAGTCAGGGAAGGCCACCCTGAACGAGTGGCCTTCCCTTCGCTCCCCTGTGCTTCTACTCGCTGCGTAGCTCCGCGGTGAAGCGATGCCACTGTTCAGGAGTGAAGGCCAGTACCGGGCCGTGCCCGCGCTGCCTGGTGTCGCGGATGGCGACAAGCCCGAGGAGGTGCCCGACTTCGACGCAGTCACCGGACCCGTTGCTGTAGCTGGCCTTCCGCCAGCCGCATGACTTATCCATTGCCCAGTTCCTCCGCTGCTCTGTCCACGATGCCCATGGTGTCGCCGTCTCCTAGTCCCATGTTCCATATGTCCTCGAACGCCCGGGCATACCGGGCAACTTCGTGTGGCTTATCCAAATAGAGGGCACCCGTGAACATATCCGAGTACACGGTCGGAGGTTCGCTCTCCACCCCGCCCCCGTTCAGCGGGAACCGTAGGATCGTGAACGCGCCGGAGAACATCCCGGGATGGAATCCCGTCTTGAACGGGATGATCCTCAATTCCACGTTGGGCAGCTCAGCGACCTGCGCCAGGTGGCGGAGCTGGGCTGCCATCACCGCCGCCCCGCTCACAGGGCGACGGACTACGGACTCAGACAAGACGACCCTCAGGGCCGGCGGGTCGACAGGCCGGCGCAGGATCGCCTGCCGCGCCATGCGAAGCTCCACCCGGCGCTCTATCTCCGCGTCGTCCTCGTCCGGGTGGTCGCTGCGGACCAGCGTCCGCGCGTAGTCCTCGGTCTGGAACAGGCCCGGTACCAGCTCAGCCTCGTACTTCGACATCCGCGTGGCCGCTGCCTCAAGCCCGACGAACAGGTCGAAGTATTCGGGCACGGCGTCGCCGTAGGCCTGCCACCATCCCTTGGCCTTGGTCTCTTTCGCCAGGCCCTTGAGCACCTCCGCGGTGCCGGGATCGACGCGGTAGAGCCGGCAGATGGCCTCTACGTCCAGGGACCGCAGCGAGATCTGCCCTGTTTCGATCCGCCAGATCTTCGTTTCCGACCATTCGAGCCCCTTGGCCGCATCCTTAACCGTCAGTCCCGCTCTGTTCCGCTCGTCACGCAGGTAACGCCCTAGCTGGCGCCTGGGAACGGTAGAGCCTGTCATTGCCTCCGACATGGGCCTCACCCTTTCAGTCCGACGGTAGCCGGTCCCCGATCTGCAAGCCTCTATCAGCCCGATCCGCAATGCAAGATTCTTGGCGAATATTTGAATCGCAGATTCAATCTGAAAGGTTGCAGATAGGAGATTCAAGCTGCTGTACTGAGAGCGTAGCCCCGGTTACGGTCAGCATTCCGGACATGGCCAGGGGCGTGGAAACTCGGCACGTGCGGCAACCCGTTCGGAGATTCTCTGAGATCCCGGCAGAACGGACGGGTGCAGACGGAAGCGGAGTTGCCTCCAGACTCGGCAGACCTGGAGCAAGGCGGATGAACGAGGACAATGAGGCTCAGGGGCAGCAGACAGCGCTGAAATTGCAGGGACGGCACCCGATGTGGGCGATCCATTACGGGACCTGGACAGGGCAGTACATTGCCCTGCCGAAGTTCCTCAATGCGTCGATGATCACCGCGGAATCCCCTGAAGTCCTTGAGGAGAAGCTGGCGAACGCGGAGAAGGGCGCGATATGAGAGCGGCCTGCTCAAACGTTCTGGGTCAGAACATCACGGCTGATCTCGCCGTACTCGATCCGTGAAACCCCGGAAGGACAACAATCCCATGACCACTGGCGTGCACGACGAGCTAGAAGAACATGATCTCGTCTACCTGGAAAAACTGCGGCTCGCGGCCGACGTCATCCTGCAGGTGGGCGAGGACCCCGGAGCGCTCCCGGACACCTTTCAGACGGAGCTCTATCTGTTCAAGGACCGCGTTGAACGTGCCCTGCTGCTCTGTACCGGCGCGACCGCCGAACTGCTCCAGTGGCGCAAGCCCGAGCCCGGCAAGAAAGGCCGCGCTCTCACGCCGCATCCACACTAACCAGCCTTATCGCAAAAACGGAGACTTTCCCGGTGTAGTTGGCTAACCTCGGCGCGTGATCACCTGCTCATGGTCCTCGCTCATCCCCGGCTCCGGAACGTACCGGAGCCTCCGGCCGGCGCGTGGTGCCGCAGGAGACCGCGGACAGAGGCTGGTGAAGCCCTGACCCGAACCAAGACCCGCCAGGGAGCCTGCCCTCCACGGTGTGATCGTGATTTAGGGGGTTATAGCCCCCCAAATAACGATCAACCCGAGGGGCGCGTCGTGACACGCACGTCGCGCTCCTGAGATGCTAAGGCTATGGCGACAGCGGAGACCAAGCTCGCGGACGGGAACGCGCTGCCCATGCTCGGGCTGGGTGTCTGGCAGGTGCCGGACGGACCGGAATGCGTGAACGCGGTCCGGTGGGCACTCGACCTGGGTTACCGGCACATCGACACCGCCCAGGCGTACGGGAACGAGTCGAGCGTGGGGAAGGCGCTACGCGAGAGCGGCGTTCCGCGCGAGGACGTGTTCCTCACCACGAAGTTCTATCCGGGGCGCAAGGACCCGGTCGCCGAGGCCGAGCAGAGCCTGCGGCGGCTCGGCGTCGACAGGGTGGACCTGTACCTGGTGCACTGGCCGCGGCGCGGGCCGACGTGGGCGTGGCCGGGGATGGAACGCGCACGCGAACGCGGCCTGACGACGTCGATCGGCGTGTCGAACTTCTCCGCGCGCGACCTGGACACGGTGCTCACGACGGGATCCGTGCCCCCGGCGGTCAACCAGATCCAGTTCAGCGCGCGGGAGTACCGGCGCGGGCTGCTGGAAGCGTGTCAGCGGCACGGCGTCGTCGCGGAGGCCTACAGCCCGCTCGGCACGGGCCGGTACATGTCGGACAAGACTGTCCTGGCCGTGGCGTCCCGGATCGGCCGGACCCCCGCGCAGGTGCTGCTGCGCTGGTGCGTACAGCACGGCGTGCCGGTCATTCCGAAGTCCACGCACCGGGAACGCATCGCGGAGAACGCGGGGATCTTCGACTTCGACCTGTCCGGCACGGACATGGCCGAACTCGACGCGCTCGACCGCACCAGGGGCACCGACCAGGCTCTCGAACGCAAGTGGTGGTGACAGCCGTCGGTGCCCGTAGGCGTCAGGCGCACGCCGCCCGGGCGGCCGCCCAGAAGTCACGCGCGACCGGGGGCAGCGCGGGGGACGTCATCATCCGCTGAGTGAGCAGGATGCCGGTCAGGCCCGTCGCGGGGTCGGTGCGCCACGTGGTGCCGCTGCCGCCATCCCAGCCGTAGCCGTCCGGAGTGCCCCATCCGCCCGGGACGCTAGGCAGTGAGCCGGGGTCGGCTGGCGTCGCGGCCAGGACCGCCATCATCAGCCCCCAGCCGCTGCGGCCGCCGAAGAAGATCTCGTTCTCCGCCTTGTCCCGCTCGGACGTCCGGTCCTGGAGCATCAGCCGGACCGAGTCCGCCGACAGCAGCCCTCCCCCGTCGGCGGCCAGCATCGCCGTGACCGCGTCCAGGTCATCGATGGTGGACACCAGCCCGCTCGCGGCGTCCGGCAGCGCGGGCGGCGCGGCATACCAGCCGCCGGGCGCATCAACCTGCGTCAGGCGCGCAGGCCGGGCCAGTACACGCTGCCGAGCCTGGCGATCCACTCATCTGGCGTGAGCGGCACCGGCGGCCACGGAGGCCCCAGCGTCTTGAGTCCTAGCTCCGCTTCCGCCACGGCGACCGGGTACCTGCCCGGCGTCATGATGATGCCGAACCCGAGGCGGAACGACAGCACGTCCGCCACCGTGATCGCCCGCTCCGCGGGCACGGTCTCGTCCAGGCCCGAGTCCAGGCTGCGCAGCACCCGGCGGTCGGCTAGCTCGGGCAGCCACCGCTCGACCGGGTCATCCAGCCGCATGGCCCCGTCCTCGACCAGCACCATCGCCGCCACGCCGGCGACCGGCTTGGACAGCGACGCGATCCGGAAGATCGCGTCCCGCCCGATGGGCTCGCTGTCGCCGAGCGTCTGGTGCCCGGCGGTCGTGATGTGCGCCTGCTCGTCCCGCGCGACGAGCGCTACAAGACCGGGTACCTCCCCGGAATCCACGTGCACCGCCAGCGCGGCATCGAGGGTCGCCAGCCCTTCGTCAGTGAATCCCGCCACTGCTCCTCCTCGCAGCCGACCCTGCTCATCGGCTGGGCCCCCGCGTCAGCCGCCGCGAGGGTAGACGAGCGGCACCGCGTGAATTCTTCGCTGATCCAGCTATGAGTAACGCCTTCATCGCGCGCCGTACAGTTCCCGCAGGTCAGCCAGCGTGACCCGCCCGTCGGCCGCGGCCGCTTTCAGGTTGCCGGTGAAGCCGTTGCGCGAGAACAGCGCGTATGCGGTGCCGCCGGCCGGCCGCGCCGCCCAGAAGGCTCACGACCGGGCAAGCAACTGCCGACGACCGTAACTTCCGCCAGGCCACGAGACCGGACGCGGGATCATACGCGAGCCGCCCCTCGATTAGTTCCTCCGGCCCGAGCGTGCCCTTGTGGTCATAGAGCGGAACGCCAAGCTCAACGGCTACCTTCACCATCTGCCGGACGGTCCAGTGCGGCTCGGGTTCCATCAGCGGCTCATCATCGGCCCCCCGGAAACTGATCCGCGCCGGATAGTAGCGAATCGCGCGAATCTCACCCCGGGGCGCCTCTACATCAGGTTTCCCGCGCCAGCGCCCCTGTCTGGCCCGCACTTCCGTCTCGGTGATCTCCAGCCGTACCGGAATCGTCCGGGCCCAGGCCATCAAGAACATCAGCACGAAGCAGACAAGTAGCACCACGGCGGAACTCGGCTGGAACACCCCGGTCATAATCAGTATGCCGGCCAGTACCGCCAAGGGAATCATGTTAGCGGGCCGCCAGATCGCCGGCCTGACCATCGTCGTCGTCTCGCTCGTCTCAGACACTAGTCCAGCGGATCAGCAGTTCGACCATTTGGCAACATCGGCGCCCCCGCACGCTATGCCTTGCGTGATGCCGAGACCAGCCGCCGCCGCGCTGCCCGACTCTGCACGACCCTCCTCACTCATCCCCTCGGGAGCGAAGTAATTCCCGGCCGCGGTCCCAAGCCCGCTCTCCGCGCCCCCTATCAGTCCGTTAATCCCTACCCAATCGCCACTAATAGTCCCGCTGCTAATCCACTGCCCTCCTGCC
The DNA here is from genome assembly GCA_035948445.1 of Trebonia sp. GTDB lineage: Bacteria > Actinomycetota > Actinomycetes > Streptosporangiales > Streptosporangiaceae > Trebonia. The sequence goes on from DASZJE010000044.1 coordinate 51,799, forward strand.
GAGTTGGCTGCGCCTGCCGCGGAGCCTAGGATCATCGAGCCGATGATGCCACCGCGAACCGTCAGGTTGCCAGCCGCGCCAGTCGCGGCGCCCAGGGCAGTAACACCAACTAGCTTCCAACCGCTATCGCCCGTGACCGCTCCGTCATAGAGATTGCCCACGGCGCCGCCCACGGCACCAATGGCCAGATTGCGCCCGCCCGGGTACACGCTCTTCGCTGCCTTCCCGAGGGCGGTGAGCACGGTGCCGCCGCAGTTGTGGACAAGGACGCCGGTGCTCCCGGACTGGACGTAGAAGTCGTGGTCGTCGTTGCCGGGGACGGTGAGGTCCCACATCCACCCGTCGTGGACGTTGGGGATGGTACCGCCGTCGGAGACGGCGGTCGTCCCGTTGGCGGTCTTGAGATGCTCGCCCTTGCGGAGTTTGGCGGCCTGGACCCACTTGTCTGTGGCCGGGTCCCAGAACAGGTGGCTGCTGGTGGTGTCGATTACCTCGGTATGGCCGCCAGACTCCACCTTCAGGTCGTATAGGTCCGTGTCGTAGTGGACCAGGACCGCGGCGATCTTCTCCTCCTGGGTCTTGCCGACCTTGGTGTCGACCGCCTTGACTTTCTCTCCTACTTTCAGGGACGAGATCGGCACGGCCTTCCCTGATGCCAGCAACACCAGCGTGCCGGCGGTGAAGGACTGCCCGCCGCACGACGGCCCGGGGTTATCATCGCCGCCGCCGGAGTCACCCCCGCCGGAGTCGCCTCCGCCGCTCGTGTCGTCGGTGGCGCCAGAGACACCCTCGTCGGCGGCCACATCGGTACCCTCATCGACGGCTACGTCGGTGGCCTCATCGAGGGCACCGCCGAGCAGGGACGAGCCCAGCCCGCCCAATCCCGCCAGCGCCTCGCCGAACTCTCCGCCGGCCAGGCCTTCGACGCCGCCCATGAGCGCCGCTTCGCCGAGGCCGGCGAAGGAGAACGAGTCCGACTGCGCCGCGCTGATCGCGTACGACACGGCGTTAGCGGCCGCTCCGGACAGCGCGGCGCACCCGATACTGCCCGCGCCTCCCGTGGCGAACTCGCATCCGGCGAATACCGCCACGCCCGTGAGCGCCCCGCCGATCGTCGAGGCATGAGACTCCACGAAGCTCCCCACAGCCTTGGCCCCCGAGGCCACATGGTTCGCCACGTCCGAAGCCGCCGATTTTACATCGTTGCCGACGGAGCGGGTCACCTTCACCACGGCGGCGCGCGCCTTATCAACGTCACTTGCGACCGTATGGTAGGCCGTAGTTACCGCCGTTACTGCCCGTTTAACCTGTTTAGTTGTGTAGGTCGTGACTGCCGCAGCCGTTTGCTTTACGTCGCTGATCGTCTTTTGCACCACGGTGTGGACAGCCCTGACGCCTGACGCGGCGGCATCGGCGACCGTGACGGCCGCGCTCACGGTCTTCCGCACCGCCGCCGTCGCCACCTTCTTAGTGACGGACACGACCTTCGCGGCGACCTTCTTGGCCGTCGACAGCACCTTCTTGACCGTCGCTACCGGGTGCGTGACCGCGTCAACCGCCGAGCACACCGCGCTGAACCAACCGCCGCAGTGCCCCGTCGGGTCGGTAGCGCCCACCGGGTCGTCGCCTACGTAGGCGTACGGGTTGGCCATGGCCGAGTCGGGGTTCGGGGACACCTGGGTGGTGTCGGCGGAGCTGAAGTCCCCGTCCGAGGGGTCATACCAGCGGGCGCCCATGGCGACCTTCTCCGTCGCCGGGTCGGTCCAGCCGGACTGATAGCCGATCTGGCCCTGCGGAGTGCCATGGGTAGCCGTCACGTCGCCCCACGGGTCATAGGCGGTGGAGCTGGACATGCTCGAGCCGGAAGCGGTGAACTGCCCGATCACGTCGTCGTGAGTGTCGGTGTAGGCCAGCACTCCGGCCGTCTGGTCGCCGGATACGCCGATCCCGACCAGCGATGTACCGGACGGATCCCATGTGTAGGTGTTCACGCCGTCGGACGCGATCGTCCCTGTTGAGCCGACGTAGGAGAAGTTGTAACCGGTCTGCCCGGAGCCGCCGCTGTCGGAGACCATGCGGCCCTGCGCGTCGTAGGAATAGGACTGGGTGCCGTCAGTGATCTGGTCGCCGTAGGCGTCGTACGTGCTGGAGACCGTCCCGGCGGCGCTGGTCGCCGACGCCTGGGTGCCGTTCGCGGTGTACGCGAAGGTGTTCGTCCCGTCGGACGTCAGCTCGTCACGGGCGTCGTAGGTATAGGTCTTCGACCCGTCCTGTGTCAGGTTCCCGTCCGCGTCGTAGCCGTAGTCCGTCGTCGTGGTGCCGTCGTCCCACGACGTCAGGCGGCCCGCCTCGTCATAGGCGTAGGTGTTCGACGACGCCCCGGCCAGTCCGGTGGTGTCCATCGACGTGATCTCGCCATCGGGGTCGTAGCCGTAGCTGACGGAAGCGACCGTCGTTCCCGAGGACGTTTGGAGGCTGTCATTGGTCAGCTCGTGCAGCGAATTGTAGGTGAGGTCGCGGGCGTCGCTCCCGTAGTTCACCTTGCTGACCAGCGAATCACTGTTGTATGTGTACGTCGCGGTCGTGCCGGTGGCCGGGTCGGTCAGGGTGGACAGGCGGTCCGCCGAGTCGTACGTGTACTGCGTGTCGCCCGCCGCGTCCGCCACGGACGTCACCAGGCCGTCGCCGTTGTACGTGTAAGAGGTCGAGCCCGCCGTGCCGTTGGCCGTGAGAACCTGGCCGCGGTCGTTGTAGGTGAACGACTCGCTGGTGGCGTTCGACGGCGCCGAGGACGTCGCGGCGTTGGACGTGGCCGCCGACGTCATGTCGCCCGCCGCGTCGTACCCGAACGTGCGGGTCGCCGTCGGGGCGCCTGCCCCGGAACCGCTCTCGCTGGTCAGCTCCCCGACGTTGTTGTAGCTGTCGTCAAGCGTCACGCCGCCCGGCTCGGTCTCCGTCACCGGGTTCCCGTCGGCGTCGTAGGAGATGGCGGACTTCGAGTCCGCCGGGGAGCTGTACTGCGACGTCGCCGGCTCGATCCGAAATTCCGGCAGGTTCCACGAGTTGTAGGTGTAGTACCAGTTGTTGCCGTCACCGTCGGTGTAGCGGGTCTCGTTGCCGTCGGCGTCGTAGCCGAACGACGTGACGATCGCCGAGGTGTCAGAGACCGGCTGCGTCTCGCTGGTGACCATGCCCGTCGGGTCGTAGGTGAACGTGGACGAGTTGCCGTCCGCGTCGGTCGACGACAGCTTGTCGCCGTCACCGTCGTAGGTCGCCGACGTCGTGGTCAGCGTGCTGCCCGAGGTGCTCAGGTTGGACGTGGACGTCACGTTCCCGGCGGCGTCGTAGCCGGTCACCGTCGATGTGCCATCCGGGTTCACGACCGCGGTCTGCCGGCCCAGGAAGTCGTAGTCGTAGTTCGTCGTGTCGCCGGCCGCGTCCGTGACCGAGGTGAGCTCGCCCGCCGCGTCGTAATCGCGTGTCGTCGTCGACCCGTCCGGGGTCACCGACGTCCGCAGCCAGCCGTTGCTCCCGTAGCCGAAGTTCGTCGTGTACGGCGCTGTGCCGGATGCGGTGTAACGCTCGATCTGGGTGGACGTGAGCTCTCGTCCCAGGTAGTCGTATGTCTGCTCGACCTCCGCCCCGGTGGGGCCGGTCGCGGACAGCTGCTCGCCGTCGTCGTCGTAGGTGTAAGACGTCACGCTCCCGTTGGGGGCCGTCTCGCTGGTCTCGTCGCCGAGCTGGTCGTAGGCGTACGTGGTCTTGTTACCGAGCGCATCCGTCTGCGACATGACCTGGCCGTCACCGTCGTACGTCTCGGTCTCGGTCGCGGTGATCGGCGACGATGATCCCGGTGGCGTGTAGGACGGCATGGCCTCGGAAACTTGCTGGCCGTCGGCGTCGTATCCGTAGGTTGTGACGTTCCCGTTCGAGTCCTTTGTTTGGGTGGTATCGCCGAACGTGTCGTACCCGGTCGTCAGCACCGGCCGAGCGGTCACCAGGGCATTGCCGTACGTCTGAGTCGTCACCGGCGGCTCGGTGGTCTGCGTGAGCTGGCCCGCCTGGTCGTAGGAGTAGTCCGTGACGTTGCCGTCGGAGTCGGTCATCGAGGTCGGCAGGCCCCGCTGGTCCAGCGTCCACGATGTGGTCAGCTTCCCGCTGGTCAGATAACCGCTGGGCAGCCCGTACAGCGAGGACACCTCACTGGCCGACAGGGCACGCGGGTAGACCTGCACGTCGGCGATCTGCCCGTCGAACCAGCTGCCGTCCGTGCCGTCGTACTTCCCGGCCCCGATCAGGAGCGGCCCGTCCGAGGCGATCGGGGTCGAGCCGGTCGCCGTCCCGACAGCGCTGCCGTTGACGTACAGCGTCAGCGCGCTGGTGTTGACGTCGTAGGTACCGGTCAGGAGCGTCCATGTGCCGGTGGCCGCCGGCGAGCTGGATTCCACGGTCTCGCCCCCGGCAACCGTGGTATCGGTATTCGGCTGCGAAAATTCCCAGTCGCCGGAGTCGGAGTCGTACTTCAGGTAGAAGCCGGCGTTGGTGCCCGCACTCTGGGACACCATGATCTGCTGGTCGGAGGTGTCCCCGGCAAGGTTCACCCAGGCGGACACGGTGTAGGAGCCGGTCGTGTCGACCACCGGTCCGTTCGTGGCGATGCCCTGCCCCTCGGTGCCGCTGAACGTCGCCTCACTGCCGTCCCAGGTCACCCCGGACGCCGTCGCGGACTGGCCACCGCTGATACCGTCCGGCACGTGCGTCCCCGATGTCTGGGACAGGTTGAACCAGGCCGCCGGGCCGGCCGCGCCCGGGTCCGTCAGCGTCTGCGACGTCATGTTGCCCATGGGGTCATAGGTGTAGGAGGTCGTCTGCGTCGCACCGGACGGACCGGACTGGGTGACGGATGCTTCCTCGTCGTCGGGGGTGTAAGAGATGCTGGTGGTGCGGTCCAGGCCGTTCGGATCCAGCACCTCCTGGGTGACGCGGTCCGCGGCGTCGACGGTGTAGTCGGTCGTCGTGGCGCCGTTGTTGGTGACCTTCTGGATCAGGTTCCCGGCGGCATCGTAGGTGTCGGACTCTTCGGTGAAGGACTGCGTGCCGTCCGGGCTCACGTCGGTGACCGAGGCCAGCAGGCCGTTGTTCGTGTAGGCGTAATCGGTCGTGCGCCCCATGGCGTCGGTGACGGACGCCAGGAGCCCGGCAGGGTCGTAGGATCGTGATTCCTCGTGGAGGGGAGCCGGCGACTGCGACCCTGACGGGGACCCGGTGTAGTTCTCCAGGGTCGTGGTGAGCAGGTTCCCGTCGCCGTCGTACGTGTACGCGGTGACGTTCCCGTCCGGGTCGGTCTCGGTGGCGACATCCCCGTAGCTGTTGTAGGTGTAGCTGGTGGTGGCCCCGTCGGCGTCGGTCTCGGACGCGAGCTCGTCGTAGGAGTTGTATGTCCTGGTCACCGTGCGGGACGCGTCGCCGCCGGTCGTGTCGGACACCGTCTGGGACAGCATGTTCCCGTCGGCGTCGTAGGTCGTGGTCGTCTGGGTGGTGTGCACCGCGCCGGTCACCCGGTTCGGGACCGACGGGTCGGTCTCGGTCACCACCTGCCCGTTCGCGTTGTAGGCGAACGTGGTGGCCAGCCCGTCCGGGTAGGAGTCGGAATAGGCAGTCTCGGATAGCTCCCGGCCTACCCCGTCGTACGTGTACACGGTCGCCAGGCCGTCGGGGTCGATCGTCTCGGCGACGTCGCCGTCCGCGTAGTACAGCGTCGTGGTGACCGCGCCGCCCGGGGTCGTTTCCTGGTACTGCAGGCCCTTCGGCGGGACTGCCCCGTTGTACCCGCCCGAGGTCGTCGACCCGTCCGTGTACAGGTAACTCGTCGTCCGCCCGGACGGGTGACCCGCGACCGGAGGCGTGGTCTCCGCGGTCAGTTCGCCCAGCGAGCTGTAGGTGTACGCCGTCTCGTACGTGGGGTCGGTGCTCGATGACGACCGGCCGTCACGGGAGGTGAGCATCACGTCGTTGCGCGGGTCCGGCGTGAGCGTCGCGGACGTGTCGTTGGGATAATAGCTGTAATAGGAGGTAGAGCACTCGTCCGTGGCCTGATCCTGGCAGGTGGTCTGCGAGACCACGTTGCCGCGCACGTCGTACCCGGTCTGCGTGTAGTCCCCGTCTGGGTCGACGACCTCGTCCTGGAATCCGTCGATATCGTAGCCGTACGTGGTGGTCTCGCCCCGCGCATCGGTCTGCGACACGATCCGCCCGCCGTTCAGCAGGTCGTACTTCCAGGTCAGCAGGTTCCCGCCGGGGTCGGTGACGGTGGCGGTCTCGACCGGGGTCAGCCCGCCGGAGGACCTCGACGCGTCCCATTGGGCTGTCACCTGGTCGGCGGTCAGCTGCGAGCCATAGAACGCGAGGTCGCTCATGTCGCCCTGGAAGAACGACGCGTCCCCGGTCTCCGACGAGCTCGAGCCGGGCTCGTCCGGCCAGCCGCCGCCCAGGAACCCCGCCCCGGCGTACAGGTTGTCCTGGCCGCTTGTCTCGCCGCCGGTGACCGTGCCGGTGATCGAGTCGGCGAGCGCCCCGTCGATGTACATGTCCTGGGTACCGTCTCCCGCGGTCAGGATCACGTTGTGCCACTGGCCGTCGTTCACCGGCGCGGCGGACTCCAGCACCGTCGAGGTCGTCCCGGCCCAGAACGTGCCCACCAGGTACCCGTCGCTGCCCACATACAGCATGGGCGTGAAGGCGTTCCCCGTGCTGCCCGCGCTGAGCGGATCGACCGACGACGACAGCAGCACCTCGCCGGCCGTACTTGTCTTGAACCACAGGCTGACCGACTGGCTGCCCGCCCCGTCCAGTCCCTGCGGCAGTTGGAGGTACGACGACGACCCGTTGAAGGAGTCCACCGTCGAGTCCGAGAACGGGCCGCCGGTCACGCCCTGGGTGACGCTGCTGTAGCCGGCGGTGCCGCCGTTGACCTGGTTCACCGCGTCCGTCGTCCCGGAGTCGGCCAGCCGCCAGTAGTCCAGCGGCTTCGCCCCCAGCACGGACTCCGCGTATACCTCGCTGGAGCCGCTCACCGTCGGCGTGTGCAGCGTCCAGGTACCGCCGTTCTCGTCGGTCACCGACGTGGTGCGGCCGGTCAGCGGGTCGTAGCTAACCGCGGCGTACAGATTGCCCGACGGCCGGGTGATCTTGGTCATCAGGTCAGCGGCTTGCGTCCCGGCCGCGTACATCGCGGAAACCTCGGCCGCCGTCACCGGCTGGTTCCAGAACGCGACATCGGAGATGTCGCCGTCGAAGTAGTTGGCGTAGCCGCTGTTGCCGTTCTCCTCGTAGTCGGCTTCGTCGGGCCAGCCGCCGCCGAGGAACCCGGCGCCGACGTAATCGTTGGCTTGCGCGGGAACGTCGACCGTTCCTGACAAGGTCGCGACCTGGACGCCGTCCAGGTACATCGTCTGGGTGCTGCCCGACGCGGTGAGCGTGACCAGGTGCCACTTGCCGTCGTTCACCGCGGACGGCGACTCCATCGGGCTCTCGGAGCTGCCGTTCCAGAACTCTCCTACCAGTTTCCCGTCGCTGCCGACGTACAGCGACGGCGTGTAACTGCCCGTCGTGGTGCCGGCGCTCAGCGGGCTGGACTGGTAGGAGAACAGCACCCCGTTGGTGCTCGTGGTCTTAAACCACAGCGAGACCGACTGGTAGGACGCCCCGGACACCAGGTTCACCGGCAGCGTCACATGCGACGACGAGCCGTTGAAGGACGCCGCCGTGGCGGACGACCCGGCCAGCGGCCCGGAGTCGATACCCAGTGTCACCCCGGAGTACGTGGCGTTGTCGGCGCCCTCGTTCTGCAGGACCGAACTCGCGGCGGTCGTGCCCGAGGTCTCGTCCAGCCGCCAATACGACTGGGGACCGGTATTCAGCACGGACTCCGGGTAGTCCGACCCGGACGTGTAACTGTATTCGGTGCAGTGCGACGTGCTCTGCGGTGAGCACACGGAGGTCAGCGCGTCGCCGGTGTAGCCATACGTCCATGTCAGGTCCGTTGACGGCTCGTCGGAGGTCACCGGGTTGGTGGTTACCTGCGACACGTGCGGATATTTAGCCGAGCCGCCGGCGGGGGTCCAGGTGATGCTGAGCGTGCGGCCGGACGCCGAGGTGATCTGTGTGATCTCGTAGGGCGCGGACGACGTCCAGGTGAACGTCTCCGTGTGCCCGAACGCGTCCGCGATCGATGTGATCCCGTACGCCCCGCCGCCAAGCGACTGGCCGAACGTGTAGACGGTGTCGTTCTTGTCGGTCAGCGTGAACCCGCCGCCCTGCGCGGTGGCGAGCGTCGCGTACCGGCCCGACGGCGATGTGTAGGTGCCAGTCGACGTCTCCCCGAACGACACCTGCTCGCCGTCCGGGTACGTGACCGTCTCCGTTGCCGTCGATCCCGAACTGCTGGCCTGCCCAGACGCCACTTCCATGTCCAGCACGGATGACCAGCCCGCGCCGAATGCCCCGGAGAGGCTCGGGTCCTGGCTGTTATAGTCCCGCGTGATTTCCAGCGCCGGCCCCACCGTGGGGACTTGGGCGTCTGTCGCGGTCGTCGTGTAGTTACCGGTTTCCGCGTCGAACCCGGGGGACGGGTTCGGCCCGGAGTCCGATCCGGACGTATCCGACGCAGCCGTAACCGAGCCGGACGTGTCCGAGCCGGACGTGTCCGACCCAGAGGTATTCGACCCGGACGCGTCAACGGACATCTCGGAAGTCCCCGGCGACTGCGGCACCGTCGTGGAGAAATAGCTCGTCGTCGCGGTCGAGGAGTAGCTGGTGCCGTTGTAGTCCTGCACCGTCCAGTAGTAAGTCTGTCCCCACGACAGGTCCCCCGCCGGGACCGTCCAGTCGCCCGAGGAGATCAGCCCCGAGTCGGCGACCTGGGTGCCACCCGTGGTGTAAACGCTGAAGTCGTACTGCAGCGCACCCTGCCCGGGTTCGGGGCTACTCCCGGTCGCCATCAGCTCCGGGGTCAGGGTCCCGGCGTTGTAGTTGTCCGGCGGGTACTGGCTGTTGATCTGCGGCGGCGGGGCGGGGGTGTAGTTGACCTCCAGGAACGGGTTGCAGGACCCCGAGCAGTCCCCGCCATCTGACGACGGCACGTCCGTCTCGTTGGCCGAGTCGAACTGCACCCCTTGCGTGTCATCGGTCTGCGAGGACGCTACAGCGAACCCGTCATCGGCAGGACCGGTGCCCGTCGTCCAGTCGTTCAGCAGCGCCACCCCGGCGGAGTTGAAATTCAGGCCGATCCATCCGCCCAGCCCCGGCGAGGTGCCGTCGTTCACGCACGCGTCGGATGGCGCCGTCCCTGTCCAGGTCCCGTCCTGCGTCCCGTACGCCGGCCCCGGGTAGGTCAGCGAGTCCGACGGCGACCACGACTGCGTCACCTGGTAGGCATTCACCGTCACCGGCGAGGAGCACTGAACGGCCCACTGGTCGAACAGGTACAGCGACGCGGACGTCACATGCGCACCGGGGATCTGCTCTTCCGGCTCGCCGGAGAAATCCAGGAAGCTGATCGCCTGGTACGTGTCGCTGCCGAAGGTCACCGCCCCCGACTCCAGGAAGTCCGACTCCCCGTTGTCCTGCGGCGACTCCGGCGACCCGTTGTCGGACTCCACGTACGTCGAGCCCTCCGCGCCCGGATAGATCGTCGGGTCCACCACCACCGGGAACACCCGGCCCTTCGCGTCCAGCCAGGACCTGCTGAGCGTCATCTGCAGCGCCGCGGCGCCGTCGTCGGTCACCAGGTGATAGGCGAGCACCGACGACGCCTGCGCGGCGGGCTTCGCCCGGCCGGAACCCGCCGCGGCCGGGCCGGACCGGGCCACCGCCGGCGAGATCACCCAGACAACCTTCCCGGCAGAGTCCTTCAGGTCGACCGACCCGCCGTCCAGCGACGCGGTCAGCCCGGTCAGCTTCAGCGGGAACACCCACGAGGTCGCCACGTCCGCCGAATGCAGCGTCAGCGACTCGCTGATCCCCGTCCCCGTCGCCGTCTGCGTGACATCCGTGCCCGGCATCACG
>DASZJE010000045.1:0-119841 GCA_035948445.1 Trebonia sp.
GATCGGGCTGTTCTGCCTGACGCGAGAGGACGAGGGCGTGACCGGCACCGGGCGCGCGTTCACCAGCCTGGCGGAGGCCCTGATGGCCTACGACAGGAACGAGCTCGACCTGCAGGCGCGGATCAAGATCCGGCTGGAGAACGTCGTGCCGCCGCCGGGTACCGAGGTCCCCGAGGACTGGCAGGCTGGCCAGCCGCTGCGGATGGAGACCACGCTGGGCCGGTGCATCTTCAACGAGGCGCTGCCCGACGACTTCCCGTTCGTCAACTACGAGGTCGGCAAGAGGCAGCTCACCGGCATCGTCAACGCGCTCGCCGAGCAGTACCCGAAGGTCCACGTCGCCGAGGCGCTGGACAACCTCAAGGACGCAGGATTCCACTGGGCGACCCGTGCGGGCGTGACAATCGGAATCGAGGACGTCGTTGCCCCGCCGAACAAGGCGGCAATCCTGGAGAACTACGAGCGCCGCGCCGACAAGGTGCAGCGCGAGTACGACCGCGGCCTGATCACCGACGACGAGCGCCGTCAGGAGCTCATCGAGATCTGGACGCACGCGACCGCCGAGGTCGCCCAGGACATGGAGAAGGCGTTCCCCGCCACCAACCCGGTGTGGATGATGGTCAACTCCGGTGCCCGTGGTAACCCGCTGCAGATCCGGCAGATCGCCGGCATGCGCGGACTGGTCGCCAACCCGAAGGGCGAGACGATCCCCCTGCCGATCAAGTCCTCCTTCCGCGAGGGCCTGACCGTGCTGGAGTACTTCATCTCCACCCACGGCACCCGCAAGGGCCTTGCCGACACCGCCCTGCGCACCGCCGACTCGGGTTACCTGACCCGGCGTCTGGTGGACGTGGCGCAGGACGTCATCGTCCGCGAGGAGGACTGCGGCACGGACCGCCGGTTCGTGATGCAGATCGCCGAGCGGAACACGGCCGGGGACCTCGTCAAGATCGACAACATCGAGAACACCGGCACCGGCCGGTCGATCGCGGAAGACGTGGTCGGCCCGGACGGCGCGGTGCTCGCCAGCGTGAACGACGACACCACCGAGTCGATGCTCGACGCGTTCGTGGCGGCGGGCATCGACTCGATCAAGGTGCACAACGTCCTCGTCTGCGAGGCGAAGATCGGTGTCTGCGCCAAGTGCTATGGCCGCTCGCTCGCCGCTGGCAAGCGGGTGGACGTGGGCGAGGCCGTCGGCATCGTCGCCGCGCAGTCCATCGGTGAGCCCGGTACCCAGCTGACCATGCGTACCTTCCACACCGGTGGTGTGGCCGGTGGTGACATCACGCACGGTCTGCCGCGTATCCAGGAGCTCTTCGAGGCCCGTATCCCGAAGGGCATGGCTCCCATCTCCGAGGTGGAGGGCCGTGTCAAGATCGAGGAGACGGAGAAGACCCGGAAGATCATCGTCGTTCCCAACGACGGTGCCGAAGAGGTCGCCTACCAGGTCCCGATGCGCTCCCGCCTGCTGGTTTCCGACGGTGGGCACGTGAAGGTCGGCGAGCAGCTCATCGCCGGTGCCGTCAACCCGCACGAGGTGCTCCGCATCCTCGGCTCGCGCGCGGTGCAGCAGCACCTGGTGCACGAGGTGCAGGAGGTGTACCGGTCACAGGGTGTGTCGCTGCACGACAAGCACATCGAGATCATCATCCGCCAGATGCTCAAGCGGGTGAACGTCCTCGAGTCCGGCGACACGGAACTGCTGCCCGGCGAACTGGTCGAGCGGCCGCGGTTCGAGGAGCTCAACCGTGCGGTGGTGACCGACGGCGGTCAGCCGGCGTCGGGCCGCCCGGTGCTCATGGGTATCACGAAGGCGTCGCTGGCCACCGAGTCGTGGCTGTCGGCGGCCTCCTTCCAGGAGACGACGCGAGTGCTGACCGACGCGGCGATCCACGCCAAGTCGGACTCCCTGCTCGGCCTGAAGGAGAACGTGATCATCGGCAAGCTCATCCCGGCGGGCACCGGCATGCAGGTGTACCGGAACATCCGGGTCGAGCCCACCGAAGACGCCCGCGGCGCGGCGTACCCGGCGGCGTCCTACCCCGAGTCGGAGACCTACACTCCGTTCGGGCAGGGCTCCGGCGAGGCGGTACCGCTGGAGGAGTACGACTTCGGCACCTACAACAGGTAGTCAGGGGCTGAGGTTCGCGAAGAGGGTGGCCGGTTTTCGCCGGCTGCCCTCTTCCATTCCCATGGGGCCGAACGACGCTGGCGCCTGTGTCTTGTCCAGGCAGTGAACCTTGTCACGTGTCGTTCGAGGACGGGGTACACTTAGTCCGGGAAAACCACGCAGTGGCGGCCGAAACCAATTTGGCTGACGGGCCTGCGGATGGTATCTTTGACATTCGTGCCCGTGACCTTGCGGGTACCTGCGTGCCGATAGGCAGTGAGGCCACTGGCCTTAGGGTCAGGTTACGGGGTAGCTGCGCAGTCGGCCGCGTGGGATCTCTCCCTTCCGCAGTCCAGGTGGTTATGGTCTGTCCGCGAGGATGGACTTGGCCGCGGCCGGGGGCCGAGCGCGACACGCCCGACCTCGGGGGTCGGTGGAAGACGGAAAACCGCAGGTCAAACGGGTTTAAAACGGCGGGAAACCGGCGATTTTCGGGTCTCGTTCAGATGAGCGTCTTGGCAGCAAGGCGGGCGCGGAACGAGCACACACAGGCTTGACACAGGAATACGACGGAAAAGACGGAGACTCGGTTGCCCACGATCCAGCAGCTGGTCCGCAAGGGCCGCCAGGACAAGGTGTCGAAGAACAAGACGCCCGCGCTGAAGCAGAGCCCGCAGCGCCGTGGCGTCTGCACGCGCGTTTACACGACCACGCCGAAGAAGCCGAACTCCGCGCTCCGCAAGGTCGCTCGTGTCCGGCTGACCAGCCAGATCGAGGTCACCGCCTACATCCCCGGTGTCGGTCACAACCTCCAGGAGCACTCCATCGTGCTGGTCCGCGGCGGCCGTGTCCGTGACCTGCCGGGTGTGCGTTACAAGATCATCCGCGGCTCGCTGGACACCCAGGGTGTGCGCAACCGCAAGCAGGCGCGCAGTCGCTACGGCGCGAAGAAGGAGAAGAGCTGAGATGCCGCGTAAGGGACCCGCAGCGAAGCGGCAGCTTGTCACCGACCCGGTCTACGGCTCGCCGCTCGTCACCGCGCTCGCCAACAAGGTGCTGACGTCCGGAAAGCGCTCGCTTGCCGAGCGCATCGTGTACGGCGCGCTCGAGGGCTGCCGCGAGAAGAGCGGCAACGACCCGGTCGTCACGCTGAAGCGCGCGCTCGACAACGTGAAGCCGACCCTGGAGGTCCGCAGCCGCCGTGTCGGTGGCGCGACTTACCAGGTGCCTGTCGAGGTGCGTGCCTCACGCAGCACGACCCTCGCCCTGCGCTGGATCGTCATGTACTCGCGGCAGCGCCGCGAGAAGACGATGACTGAGCGCCTGATGAACGAGTTGCTCGACGCGAGCAACGGCCTTGGCGCGAGTGTCAAGCGCCGTGAGGACACGCACAAGATGGCGGAGTCGAACAAGGCCTTCGCCCACTACCGCTGGTAACCCGCCGGTGGTTGTGAAGAAGCACGAGACTAAGGACGCTTAACGTGGCCATCCAGACCGACGTAGACCTCGCCCGGGTCCGCAACATCGGGATCATGGCGCACATCGACGCGGGCAAGACGACGACGACTGAGCGCATCCTGTACTACACCGGTATCAACTACAAGATCGGTGAGGTCCATGATGGCGCTGCCACCATGGACTGGATGGAGCAGGAGCAAGAGCGCGGCATCACGATTACGTCTGCCGCGACCACGACGAGCTGGCGCGATCACACGATCAACATCATCGACACGCCGGGGCACGTGGACTTCACCGTCGAGGTGGAGCGCTCGCTGCGCGTGCTCGACGGCGCCGTGGCCGTGTTCGACGCGGTCGCCGGCGTTGAGCCGCAGTCCGAGACGGTGTGGCGGCAGGCCGACAAGTACGACGTGCCGCGGATCTGCTTCGTTAACAAGATGGACCGCGTGGGCGCCGAGTTCCACCGCTGCGTCGAGATGATCATCTCCCGCCTGGGGGCTACCCCGGCGGTCGTCCAGCTCCCCTGGGGTGTCGAGGCGGACTTCCGGGGCGTTATCGACCTGGTTCGCATGCAGGCGTACCTCTGGCAGAGTGACGACAAGGGCTCGACGTACGACACCGTCGAGATTCCGGCGGATCACGCCGACGCGGCACGCGAGTGGCGCGACAGGCTGCTCGAGACCGTCGCCGAGAACGACGACGAGATGATGGAGCTGTACCTCGAGGGCACCGATCCCAGCGAGGAGCAGCTGGTCGCCGCGATTCGTCGCGCGACCATCGCCAGCAAGATCACCCCGGTGCTGTGCGGCACGGCGTTCAAGAACAAGGGCGTGCAGACGATGCTCGACGCGATCGTCGAGTACCTGCCGAGCCCGCTGGACATCCCGTCCATCAAGGGCCACGCGGTCAACGACGAGGAGACCGTCGTCGAGCGGCACGCGGACCCGAGTGAGCCGTTCTCCGCGCTGGCCTTCAAGATCATGGCCGACCCGCACCTGGGCAAGCTCACCTACATCCGGATCTACTCCGGCACGCTCGAGACCGGCACCCAGGTGCTGAACTCGATCAAGGGCCGCAAGGAGCGGATCGGCAAGATCTACCAGATGCACGCGAACAAGCGCGAAGAGCGCTCGTCCGCGAGCGCCGGGCAGATCGTCGCCGTGATGGGCCTGAAGGACACCACGACGGGTGACACGCTGTGTGCCCAGGACAAGCCAGTGGTCCTGGAGTCGATGACGTTCCCGGCGCCGGTCATCAGCGTGTCGATCGAGCCGAAGACCAAGAGCGACCAGGAGCGGCTGGGCACCGCGATCCAGCGGCTCGCCGAGGAGGACCCGACCTTCCAGGTCAGGACCGACGAGGAGACCGGCCAGACGATCATCGCGGGAATGGGCGAACTGCACCTCGAAGTGCTGGTCGACCGGATGCGCCGCGAGTTCAAGGTCGAGGCAAACATCGGCCGTCCGCAGGTCGCCTACCGGGAGACCGTGCGCCGCAAGGCCGACAAGGTCGAGTACACGCACAAGAAGCAGACCGGTGGTTCCGGCCAGTTCGCGCGCGTGATCATCAACCTGGAGCCGACCGGCGGTGACGGCGGTGGCTACGAGTTCGAGAACAAGGTGACCGGTGGTCGCATCCCGCGGGAGTACATCCCGTCCGTGGACGCCGGATGCCAGGAAGCCGCCGAGTTCGGCGTGCTTGCCGGGTTCCCGATGGTCGACGTCAAGGTGACGCTGACCGACGGGGCCTACCACGAGGTGGACTCCTCGGAGCTCGCCTTCAAGATCGCCGGCTCGATGGCCTTCAAGAAGGCCGCCGGGCAGGCAAACCCTGTGCTGCTTGAGCCGGTGATGAGTGTCGAGGTCACCACGCCCGATGACTACATGGGCGACGTGATCGGCGACCTGAACAGCCGGCGCGGTCAGATGCAGGCCATGGAGGAACGATCCGGGGCCCGGGTTATCAAGGCTCTCGTTCCGCTGTCGGAAATGTTCGGTTACGTCGGCGACCTGCGTTCACGGACGCAGGGCCGGGCGAACTACACCATGCAGTTCGACTCGTACGCCGAGGTCCCGCCGAACATCTCCAAGGAGATCATCGCCAAGGCACGCGGCGAGTAATCGCAGCAAGTACTAGCACGCATACGACCCAGGAAATAGTCCAGACCCACGTGGTGGGCCGGATCGCAACGAGGAGAAACCAGTGGCGAAGGCAAAGTTCGAGCGGACTAAGCCGCACGTCAACATCGGCACCATCGGGCACATCGACCACGGCAAGACCACCCTTACCGCGGCGATTACCAAGGTGCTGCATGACAAGTACCCGGAAGTGAACTCCTCCTTCGCGTTCGACCAGATCGACAACGCGAAGGAAGAGCGCGAGCGCGGTATCACGATCTCGATCTCGCACGTCGAGTACCAGACCGAGAAGCGGCACTACGCGCACGTCGACTGCCCGGGTCACGCGGACTACATCAAGAACATGATCACGGGTGCCGCGCAGATGGACGGCGCGATCCTCGTGGTGGCCGCCACCGACGGCCCGATGCCGCAGACTCGCGAGCACGTGCTGCTCGCCCGCCAGGTGGGCGTGCCGTACATCGTCGTCGCGCTGAACAAGTGCGACATGGTGGACGACGAGGAGATCCTCGAACTGGTGGAGCTCGAGGTCCGCGAGCTGCTCAGTGAGTACGGGTTCCCGGGCGACGACGTCCCCGTGGTCCGCGTCTCGGCCTACCAGGCGCTCCAGGGCGACGAGAAGTGGGGCGACTCCGTCCTCGAGCTCATGAACGCCGTGGACGAGGCCATCCCGCAGCCGACCCGTGAGATCGACAAGCCGTTCCTGATGCCGATCGAGGACGTGTTCTCGATCACTGGTCGCGGTACCGTGGTAACCGGCCGCATCGAGCGCGGTGTCGTCAAGGTCGGCGAGACCGTGGACATCATCGGGATCAAGGACAAGGCGACGACGACCGTCACTGGCGTCGAGATGTTCCGCAAGCTCCTCGATGAGGGTCAGGCCGGCGACAACGTGGGCCTGCTGCTTCGCGGCATCAAGCGTGAGGATGTCGAGCGCGGCCAGGTCGTCATCAAGCCGGGCACCAACACCCCGCACACGGAGTTCGAGAGCCAGGTCTACGTCCTGTCCAAGGACGAAGGCGGACGCCACACCCCGTTCTTCAACAACTACCGTCCGCAGTTCTACTTCCGTACCACCGACGTGACCGGTGTGGTCACGCTGCCGGAGGGCACGGAAATGGTCATGCCTGGTGACCGCACCGACATGAAGGTGGCGCTCATCCAGCCCATCGCCATGGAAGAGGGACTGCAGTTCGCGATCCGCGAGGGCGGCCGCACGGTCGCCTCCGGCCGGGTCACCAAGGTCATCAAGTAGGCACGCTGCTGCGGCGGCCGGGCCGCCTGGTCCGGTCGCCGCAGCGCGTGTCATCCCCAATTGGACCAGACAGCGGCATCGCATAAAGAAGTGAAGGAACCGAGGCCATAATGGCGGGACAGAAGATCCGCATCCGGCTCAAGGCATATGACCACGAAGTCATCGACAAGGCGGCGAAGCAGATCGTCGACACGGTGACTCGTACCGGCGCGCGTATCGCCGGTCCCGTGCCGCTGCCTACCGAGAAGAACGTGTACTGCGTCATCCGCTCGCCGCACAAGTACAAGGACTCGCGCGAGCACTTCGAGATGCGGACGCACAAGCGGCTGATCGACATCATCGATCCGACGCCGAAGACGGTTGACTCGCTGATGCGTCTTGACTTGTCGGCGGGCGTCTATATCGAGATCAAGCTCTGAGGACTCACTGATCATGGCAATGACAGGGATCCTGGGCACCAAGCTTGGCATGACCCAGGTCTTCGACGAAACCGGGCAGGTGGTACCTGTCACGGTGCTGCAGGCTGGACCGTGCGTGGTCACGGCAGTCCGCACTCCGGACAACGACGGGTACTCCGCTGTCCAGATCGGCTTCGGGGAGATAAACCCCCGCAAGGTCACCAAGCCGGTGGCCGGCCTGTTCGAGAAGGCCGGGGTGACGCCACGCCGGTACGTCGCCGAGATCCGGACGGAGAACGCGACGGAGTACACGCTCGGTCAGGAACTCACCGCGGCCCTCTTCGAGACGGGCCAGCGTGTCGACGTGACCGGCAAATCCAAGGGCAAGGGCACCGCCGGCGTCATGAAGCGTCACGGCTTCGGCGGCCTTGAGTCCTCCCACGGTACGCAGCGCAAGCACCGCTCGCCCGGTTCGATCGGCGCGTGTGCCACGCCGGGTCGCGTTTTCAAGGGCCTGCGGATGGCCGGCCGGATGGGTTCGGCGCGCACCACCGAGCAGAACCTCACCGTCCACGCGGTGGACGCTGACAAGAACCTGCTCCTGATAAAGGGCGCGGTTCCCGGTCCTCGCGGCGGCCTCGTCGTCGTGCGTTCCGCGGTGCGCGACCTGGTTCGAGAGGGATCCTGATGACCAGCGTTAACGTGGTCTCGCCCGTGGGTGAGGCGACGGGCAGCGTCGAATTGCCCGACTCGATTTTCGCCGCCAAGGTGAACATCCCGCTGATGCACCAGGTCGTCGTGGCCCAGCGCGCCGCGGCCCGCCAGGGCACGCACGCGACCAAGACCCGCGGCATGGTCCGCGGCGGCGGCAGGAAGCCGTACCGCCAGAAGGGCACCGGCCGCGCCCGTCAGGGTTCGACCCGCGCGCCGCAGTTCACCGGTGGCGGCACGGTCCACGGCCCGCAGCCGCGGGACTACAGCCAGCGGACCCCCAAGAAGATGAAGGCCGCCGCCCTGCGCGGCGCTCTCACCGACCGGGCGGTCAGCGAGCGCCTATACGTCGTCACCAGCTTCGTCGAGGGCGAGACGCCGAAGACGAAGGAAGCGCTGGCGGTGCTGGACAAGGTCACCGACGGTGCCACGCGGAACGTCCTGGTAGTCCTCACCGGCGACGACGAGGTCACCTGGAAGTCGCTGCGCAACGTCCCGTTCGTGCACCTGCTCACCCAGGACCAGCTGAACACCTACGACGTTCTCGTCAGCGACCACGTGGTCTTCACCGAGGCCGCGCTGAGCGCGTTCATCGGGAGGGGTTCGGAGTGAGCAAGATCTACAACCCGCGCGACATCCTGCTGCGGCCCGTGGTCTCCGAGAAGAGCTACGGCCTGCTGGACGAGGGCAAGTACACCTTCATCGTCGCGCCGCACGCGAACAAGACGCAGATTCGCCAGGCCGTCGAAGAGGTGTTCCGGGTCAAGGTGACCGGCGTGAACACCCTCAACCGGCAGGGCAAGCGGCGTCGCACTCGCCAGGGCTGGGGCAAGCGCCCGGACACCAAGCGGGCCATCGTGAGCCTGGCGGAGGGCGACCGGATCGACATCTTCGGCCCGGTTAGTTAAGGAGAAGCAGGTGGCAATCCGTAAGTACAAGCCGACCACCCCTGGTCGGCGCGGCGCCAGCGGCTCCGACTTCTCCGAGATCACCCGGAGCGAGCCGGAGAAGTCCCTGGTCCGCCCGCTGCACAGCAAGGGCGGTCGCAACGTCCACGGCCGGGTGACCGCGCGCCATCAGGGTGGCGGACACAAGCGCGCTTACCGGCTGATCGACTTCCGGCGGCACGACAAGGACGGTGTCCCGGCGAAGGTCGCGCACATCGAGTACGACCCGAACCGCACCGCCCGCATCGCGCTGCTGCACTACGTGGACGGCGAGAAGCGCTACATCCTCGCGCCGCAGGGCCTGCACCAGGGCGACCGCGTGGAGAACGGCCCGGGCGCGGACATCAAGCCCGGCAACGCGCTCCCGCTGCGCAACATCCCGACCGGTACCGTGATCCACGCGATCGAGCTCCGCCCGGGCGGCGGCGCGAAGATCGCGAGGTCCGCGGGCGCGGGCGTGCAACTGCTGGCGAAGGAAGGCGCCTACGCCGCGCTGCGCATGCCGTCCGGCGAGATCCGGCGGGTCAGCGTCGAGTGCCGCGCGACCGTCGGGGAGGTCGGCAACGCCGAGCAGGGCAACATCAAGCTCGGCAAGGCGGGCCGCAACCGCTGGAAGGGCAAGCGTCCCTCCGTCCGCGGTGTCGCGATGAACCCGATCGACCACCCGCACGGTGGTGGCGAGGGCAAGAGCTCAGGTGGCCGCCACCCGGTCAGTCCGTGGGGCAAGCCGGAAGGCCGCACCCGCAAGGCCAACAAGCCGAGTGACCGGCTGATCAGCCGCCGCCGCGGCAAGAACAAGCGGTAGGAGCAAGCTTCTATGCCTCGTAGCCTTAAGAAGGGCCCCTTCGTCGACGACCACCTGATGAAGAAGGTGGACGTGCAGAACGACAAGGGGACCAAGACCGTAATCAAGACGTGGTCGCGCCGGTCGATGATCGTGCCCGCGATGCTGGGTCACACCATTGCCGTGCATGACGGCCGCAAGCACATCCCGGTGTTCATCACCGAGTCGATGGTGGGGCACAAGCTCGGTGAGTTCGCTCCTACGCGGACCTTCCGCAGCCACGTCAAAGAAGACCGGCGTAGCCGGCGATAAGCCTGAAAGGGAACGCACCAATGGAAGCCAGGGCTAAGGCGCGGTACGTCCGCGTCACGCCACGGAAGGCCCGCCGTGTGGTGGACCTCATCCGCGGGCTGCCCGCCGACGAGGCGCAGGCCATCTTGGAGTTCGCCCCGCAGGCCGCCAGCGACCCGGTTGGCAAGGTGCTCGCGAGCGCGGTCGCCAACGCGGAGCAGGTCGGCGGGCGTGACCGCGGCATGCTCTGGGTGCGCCGGGCGTGGGTCGACGAGGGCCCGACGCTCAAGCGCTTCCGGCCGCGAGCTCAGGGACGCGGATACCGGATCAACAAGCGGACGAGCCACATCACCGTCGTGGTCTCCGACGACAGCGAAGGAGGGAAGCGCTAGTGGGACAGAAGGTTAACCCGCACGGGTTCCGGCTGGGCATCACCACTGACTTCAGGAGTCGCTGGTACGCGGAGAAGAAGTACAAGGACTACGTCGCGGAGGACGTGGCGATCCGCCGGATGCTGCAGCGCGGCATGGAGCGGGCCGGCATCTCCACCGTGGAGATCGAGCGGACCACGGACCGGGTGCGGGTGGACATCCACACCGCGCGTCCGGGCATCGTGATCGGGCGCCGCGGCGCCGAGGCCGATCGCATCCGCGGCGACCTCGAGAAGCTCACGGGCAAGCAGATCCAGCTGAACATCCTCGAGGTGAAGAACCCCGAGATCGACGCTCAGCTCGTGGCCCAGGGCGTGGCCGAGCAGCTGTCCAGCCGGGTCTCCTTCCGGCGGGCCATGCGCAAGGCGATGCAGAGCGCGCTCAAGGGCGGCGCCAAGGGCATCCGGGTCCAGTGCTCCGGCCGTCTCGGCGGCGCGGAGATGAGCCGCAGCGAGTTCTACCGCGAGGGCCGCGTGCCCCTGCACACGCTGCGCGCCAACATCGACTACGGCTTCTACGAGGCGCGGACGACGTTTGGCCGCATCGGCGTGAAGGTGTGGATCTACAAGGGCACGGCGGAGACCACCAGCGCCGGCCGCGAGGCGCAGCAGGCCGCGCTGCGCGCCGCCCAGCAGCAGCGCCGCGGGGCGGGCGACCGTCCGCAGCGCCGCGGTGGCCGTCGCGACCGTCCGGAAGGCGGCCGTAACGACAGGGCCGAGCGTTCCTCGGCGCCCGCCAGCGCGGCCGAGCCGCCGGCGGCTACCACTGGGGAGGGCTGAGGCATGCTGATTCCGCGCAAGGTTGCGCACCGCAAGCAGCACCGTCCGCACCGGACGGGCGCGGCGAGCGGCGGAACCCGGGTGACGTTCGGCGAATTCGGCATCCAGGCGCTTGAGCACGCGTATCTGACGAACCGCCAGATCGAGGCGGCGCGTATCGCGATGACCCGGCACATCCGCCGTGGCGGAAAGGTCTGGATCAACGTCTACCCGGACCGCCCGCTGACCAAGAAGCCGGCCGAGACCCGGATGGGTTCCGGTAAGGGCTCGCCGGAATGGTGGATCGCCAACGTGAAGCCGGGGCGGGTCATGTTCGAGCTGTCTGGTGTCGCGGAGCCGGTGGCGCGCGAGGCGCTGCGCCGCGCGATCCACAAGCTCCCGATGAAAGCCAGGATTGTTAAGCGAGAGGTTGGTGAAGCCTGATGGCTGCGGGCTTGACCGCCGAGCAGCTGCGGTCCTCCACCCCGGAGGAACTCGTCAGCAAGCTGGCCGAGGCAAAGGAAGAGCTGTTCAACCTCCGCTTCCAGGGAGCCACCGGCCAGCTGGAAAGCCACGGTCGGCTGCATGCCGTCCGCAAGGAGATCGCCCGCATCTACACCGTGATGCGGGAACGTGAGCTCGGCATCATCATCGACGTCGAGGAAGGAACGCCCGCCGTCGAGGAGGGGGCTGAGTAATGAGCGAACCGACCGCAGTGCCCACCGCGACAGCGTCCACCGAGAGTGGGAGCACCGACCAGCGCGGCTACCGCAAGACTCGCGAGGGTTACGTGGTGAGCGACAAGATGGACAAGACCGTCGTCGTCGTCGTGGAAGACCGCGTGAAGCACCCGAAGTACGGCAAGGTCATGCGCCGTACTAAGAAGTACAAGGCGCACGACGAGAAGAACGCCTGTGGCGTCGGTGACCGTGTGCTGCTGATGGAGACCCGGCCGCTGTCCGCCACCAAGCGGTGGCGCGTGGCCGAGATCCTGGAGAAGGCCAAGTAAGTAAGGACGAACCGCCGGACGCAAACCCCGGCGTGACGAAGCAGGAGTTGACGTGATCCAGCAGGAGTCGCGGCTTAAGGTCGCCGACAACACGGGTGCGAAGGAAATCTTGTGTATCCGCGTGCTCGGCGGCAGTGGCCGGCGATACGCGGGCATCGGTGACGTCATCGTGGCGACCGTTAAGGACGCGCTGCCCGGGGCTGGCGTCAAGAAGGGCGACGTCGTGAAGGCGGTCGTGGTGCGCACCCGCAAGGAGCGCCGCCGCGGAGACGGTTCCTATATCCGCTTCGATGAGAACGCCGCCGTTCTGATCAGGGACGGCGGGGACCCGCGTGGCACCCGCATCTTCGGCCCGGTGGGGCGGGAGCTCCGGGAAAAGCGTTTCATGCGGATCATCTCGCTGGCGCCGGAGGTGCTGTGATGAAGATCAAAAAGGGCGACCACGTGATCGTCACCGCCGGCAAGGACAAGGGTGCTGAGGGCACGGTCATCGCGGCCTACCCGAAGCAGGACCGGGTCCTGGTGCAGGGCGTGAACATGATCAAGAAGAACACGAAGGAGACCAACCAGGGTGTCCGCGGTGCCAAGGAAGGCGGCATCGTCACCCAGGAGGCTCCGATCCACGTGAGCAACGTGCAGGTCGTGGACCCCGACACCAAGAAGCCCGCGCGGGTCGGCTACAAGATCAACGAGGACGGCGCGAAGGTTCGCGTGCTCCGTCCGAGCGGGAAGGAAATCTGATGGCGACCGAGGCGCCGGCGAGGCCCCGGCTCAAGCAGAAGTACCTGACGGAGATCGCCCCCAAGTTGCGGGACGAGTTCGGGTACGGCAACGTCATGCAGATCCCCGGGTTGACCAAGATCGTCGTCAACATGGGTGTCGGCGAGGCGGCCAGGGACGCGAAGCTGATTGACGGCGCTGTCAGGGACCTCGCCGCTATCACCGGTCAGAAGCCGGCGGTCGCGCGGGCGACGAAGTCCATCGCCCAGTTCAAGCTGCGCGAGGGCATGCCGATCGGCGCGCACGTCACGCTGCGCGGCGACCGGATGTGGGAGTTTCTCGACCGGTTGCTTTCGATCGCGCTGCCCCGCATCCGTGACTTCCGCGGCCTGTCGGACAGGCAGTTCGACGGCCGCGGGAACTATACGTTCGGCCTGGTCGAGCAGGTCATGTTCCATGAGATCGACCCCGACAAGGTCGACAGGCAGCGGGGCATGGACATCACGGTCGTCACTACGGCTACCAACGACGCCGAGGGCCGCTCGCTGCTGCGGCAGCTTGGCTTCCCGTTCAAGGAGGCATAACCGATGGCGAAGACTGCGCTTAAGGTTAAAGCAGCCCGCAAGCCGAAGTTCGAGGTCCGTGGCTACACACGGTGCTCGCGCTGCGGCCGCCCACGCGCCGTCTACCGCAAGTTCGGCCTGTGCCGGATCTGCTTCCGCATGATGGCGCACCGCGGCGAGCTGCCCGGTATCACCAAGTCCAGCTGGTAATCAACTAACGGGCGCCGCAGGTCCGTCCATGACCGCCGTTTAAAACGGGGGTCGCAGGGGTGCTCCCCCTGATTGGTACGGAAACCACGGCGAGGAAGGCCAACACAGGCCATGTCAATGACCGACCCAATCGCGGACATGCTGACCCGTCTGCGTAACGCCAACTCGGCGTACCACGACACCGTGGGCATGCCGTACTCCAAGATCAAGAGCCACATCGCGGAGATCCTCCAGCAGGAGGGCTACATCGCCGCGTGGCGCGTCGAGGACGCCGAGATCGGCAAGAACCTCGTGGTCACACTGAAGTACGGCAACACGCGAGAGCGCTCCATCGCGGGGATCAAGCGGGTTTCCAAGCCCGGCCTGCGCGTGTACGCGAAGAAGGACAACCTGCCGCGGGTGCTCGGCGGTCTCGGCGTCGCTATCATCTCGACGTCGAGCGGCTTGATGACCGACAAGCAGGCCAAGAAGAACGGTGTGGGCGGGGAAGTCCTCGCCTACGTCTGGTAAGGGAAGGGGGAAACAGCAATGTCACGTATCGGACGTCTCCCCATTCCCGTACCCAGCGGCGTGGATGTGGCCATCGACGGCCAAGCGGTCAGCGTGAAGGGCCCGAAGGGAACGCTCAGCCTGAATGTCGCGGAGCCGATCACGGTGGTGCGCGACGAGGGCGAAATCAAGGTCACCCGCGCCAGCGACGAGGGTAAGGTTCGCGCGCTGCACGGCCTGTCCCGCACGCTGATCGCCAACATGGTGACCGGAGTGACCGCGGGCTACAGCAAGACGCTCGAAATCGTCGGCGTCGGTTACCGTGTCGCGGCCAAGGGCAAAGACCTTGAGTTCTCGCTCGGCTTCAGCCACCCGGTCGTGGTCAGCCCGCCGGAGGGCATCACCTTCCGCGTCGAGGCGCCCACCCGGTTCGTGGTCGAGGGCATCGACAAGCAGCTGGTGGGCGAGACCGCCGCGCGGATCCGCAAGATCCGCAAGCCCGACCCGTACAAGGCCAAGGGCGTGCGGTACCAGGGCGAAGTGATCCGGCGCAAGGTCGGGAAGGCTGGTAAGTAGTCATGGCTCGTACCCAGGCCAAGCGCTCGTCGCGTGAGTACGCCACCGGCAAGGTGGGCCCGCGCACGGCAAGCAAGACCCGCGCTCGCATCCGTCGTCACCTGCGGGTCCGCAAGCACGTCAGCGGTACCACGGCGCGCCCGCGGCTCGTGGTCAACCGCTCGGCGAGGCACATACTCGTTCAGATCGTGGACGACACGGTGGGCCGCACTCTCGTCTCGGCGTCCACGATGGACCCGACGATCCGTGTCGCCGAGGGCGACAAGACCGCTAAGGCCAAGCTGGTCGGCGCGCTGGTCGCTGAGCGCGCGAAGGCGGCCGGCATCACTGCCGTCGTCTTCGACCGCGGCGGCTACCAGTACCACGGCCGCGTGGCCGCAGTAGCGGACAGCGCTCGCGAGGCGGGGCTGACCCTGTGAACAGGAAGGAAAGCTAATGCCAGGAGCTCCGCGGCGCGGCGGCACCGGCGGTGGCGAGCGGCGTGAGCGCCGTGACGACCGTCGCGGCGGCCAGGCTGAGAAGCAGACTGCCTACCTGGAGCGCGTGGTCACCATCAACCGCGTGGCGAAGGTAGTCAAGGGTGGCCGTAGGTTCAGCTTCACCGCGCTGGTCGTGGTGGGCGACGGCAACGGCCTAGTCGGTGTCGGTTACGGCAAGGCCAAGGAGGTGCCGGCCGCGATCGCCAAGGGCGTCGAGGAAGCCAAGAAGCACTTCTTCCGGGTGCCGCGCATCGCCACGACGATCCCGCACACCGTTCAGGGTGAGGCGGCGGCCGGCGTGGTGCTGCTCAAGCCGGCCAGCCCCGGTACCGGTGTCATCGCCGGCGGCCCGGTGCGTGCCGTGCTGGAGTGCGCGGGCATCAGCGACGTGCTGTCGCGGTCGCTCGGCTCGTCCAACCCGATCAACGTGGTCCACGCCACGGTGGCGGCTCTGAAGGACCTGAACCGTCCCGAGGAGATCGCGGCCAAGCGCGGCCTGCCGATCGAGGACGTCGCCCCGAGGGCCATGCTGGCCGCGCGTGACGCGGCTGCCGCCGCTCCCGCTGGCACAAGGCCGTAAGGGGGACCGTGATGACACAGCTCAAGGTCACCCAGGTCAAGTCGAAGATCGGCGGGAACCAGTCGCAGCGTAACAGTCTGCGATCTCTGGGCCTGAAGAAGATCGGCCAGACGGTGGTCAAGCCGGATCGTCCGGAGTTCCGCGGCATGATCCACACGGTCCGCCACCTTGTCACGGTAGAGGAAGTGGACTAGTCATGCTGAAGATTCATGACCTTCAGCCCGCCCCCGGAGCGCACAAGGCGAAGACCCGGGTTGGCCGGGGCGAGGCGTCCAAGGGTAAGACCGCGGGGCGCGGCACCAAGGGCACCAAGGCCCGCTATCAGGTCCCGCTCGGCTTTGAGGGCGGCCAGATGCCCCTGAACCGGCGTGTGCCGAAGCTCAAGGGCTTCTCCAACGCGCTGTTCAAGACCGAGTATCAGGTCGTGAATGTGGGCCGTCTGGCCGAACTGTTCCCGCAGGGCGGCGAGATCACGCCTGAGTCCCTGCACGGGGCAGGCGCCGTCCGGAAGGGCGAGCTGGTGAAGGTGCTGGGCGACGGGGACATCAACGTCGCGCTGCGTGTCAGCGCGCACAAGGTGTCGGAGTCGGCCAGGCAGAAGATTGAAGCCGCCGGCGGAAGCGTTACACTCCTGGGCTAGACTGCCAGCCCAAGGAGCCACGAACCCGGCTGCGCGCCCGATTGTATCGGGCGCGCGGTCGGTTGCGGTTCGGGCCTAAAATGGGCTGGCTAGCTCCAGGGTAGAACCTGCGGGTAGGATACTAATCCGCGCAATAGCCGCTAAGTCGCAGGTACCACCGATGAAAAGGGATCACGCCGCATGCTGACCGCGTTCATCCGGGCGTTCCGGACGCCCGACCTGCGCAAGAAGCTGTTGTTCACGCTGGGCATACTTATCCTCTTCCGCTTCGGCGCCTCGCTGCCGGCGCCGGGCATTGACGAGAAGAACGTCTCGTACTGCTCCGGCCTCGCGTCCGCGAGCGGTGCCGCGGGCGTCTACGACATCGTCAACCTGCTCAGCGGCAACGCGCTGAAGTACATGTCGGTGTTCGCGCTGGGAATCATGCCCTACATCACCGCGAGCATCATTCTTCAGCTGCTCACGGTCGTCATCCCGCGCCTCGAGACGCTGAAGGAGGAGGGGCAGGCCGGGCAGGCCAAGATCACCCAGTACACCCGGTACCTGACGGTCGGACTCGCGATCCTGCAGTCGACTGGGTACATCGAACTGGCCCGCAACGGCACGCTGTTCGACAACAGCGCGTGCACCGCGACGGCTAACCCGGTCATCCCTGACGCCTCGGTGTTCCGCATCGCGACCATGGTCACCATCATGGTGGCGGGCACCGCGGTGATCATGTGGCTGGGCGAGCTCATCACCGACCGCGGTGTCGGCAACGGCATGTCGGTGCTGATCTTCACCCAGGTCATCGCCGTCATCCCGGGTGAGCTGCTGACCATCTACCAAACGAAGCACTTCTTCATCGCTCTGCTGTCGGTCATCGTCATCATCGTGGTCGTGGCGTTCGTGGTCTTCATGGAACAAGCGCAACGCCGTATCCCGGTGCAGTACGCCAAGCGGATGGTCGGCCGGCGAATGTACGGCGGCACCTCGACGTACATCCCGATGAAGGTCAACCAGGCGGGAGTCATCCCGGTCATCTTCGCCTCCAGCCTGCTGTACATTCCGCAGCTGGCGGTGTCGCTGTTCGGCAACCAGAACCACCCGCAGGCCTGGATGACATGGGTGCAAGACCACCTTGAGACGACGAGCACGCTGTCCACGGAATGGCTGTACATCCTGCTGTTCTTCGCGCTGACAGTGGCGTTCACGTTCTTCTACGTGTCGATCACGTTCAACCCGGTCGAAGTCGCCGACAACATGAAGAAGTACGGCGGGTTCATCCCGGGCATCAGACCGGGCCGCCCGACCGCGGAGTACCTCGGGTACGTGCTGAACCGGCTCACCACGCCGGGCTCGCTGTATCTCGGCGTGATCGCCATGTTCCCGCTTCTCGCGCTCGCCGCGATCGGCGTGGGTCAGGAGTTTCCGTTTAGCGGCGTCAGCCTGCTCATCATGGTGGGCGTCGGGCTGGACACCGTTAAGCAGATCGAGAGCCAGCTTCAGCAGCGTAATTACGAAGGTTTCCTGCGATAGTGCGCATCGTCCTAGTCGGGCCCCCCGGTGCGGGCAAGGGAACCCAGGCCCATTTCATCGCTTCCCAGCTCGCGATGCCGCGCATCTCGACAGGCGACATCTTCCGTTTTAACGTCGCGAGCAACACAGAACTCGGCATCGCGGCGAAGGTGTACATGAACAAAGGTGACCTCGTGCCCGACGAGGTCACCGTGGCCATGGTGCGCGACCGTCTGGGGGAGGACGACGCCAAGGCCGGGTTCTTGCTCGACGGCTTCCCGCGCAACGTGCCCCAGGCCGAGACGCTGAAGAAAATGCTCGCCGAGATGGACACGCGGCTGACCGTGGTGCTCGAACTCGTCGTTGACGAGGACGAGGTGGTCCGCCGTCTGTCGGGGCGCCGGACCTGCCGGCGTTGCGAGCGCGTGTGGCATATCGACTATGACCCGCCTGCCTCCCCGGGTGTCTGTGACGACTGCGGCGGTGAGCTGTTCCAGCGCGACGACGATAAGGAAGAGGTCATCCGGCACCGGCTTGAGGTCTATAAGACGCAGACGTCGCCGTTGATCACCTTCTACGCCGACGAGGGCATGCTGGTGGGCATCGACGCGTCCGGCCCGGTCGAGGAGGTCACCGCCCGTGCCCTCGCCGCCCTCGAGCCTTATATGCGGTAACTTCCACGCGGAGAGATACCCTGGAGGCATGGGGTTGCGGCGCATCCAGTACAAGAGTCTTGACGAGTTCGTCCGCATGCGCGAGGCCGGACTGGTCGTCGCGAACACCCTCGGGGTGCTGCGCGAGGCCGTCCGTCCAGGGATCTCCACGGCAGAGCTTGACGAGATCGCGGCGCGCGAGATTAGCGCCGCCGGGGCGACCCCCTCCTTTCTCGGCTACTTCGGCTATCCGGCCACTATATGCACGTCTGTTAACGAAGTGATTGTGCACGGAATCCCGCGCGAGGATGTTGTCCTGAAAAATGGGGACATCATCTCGATCGACTGCGGGGCGATCCTGGATGGCTGGCACGGCGACGCCGCGTTCTCTGTCGGCGTGGGTGACATTGACCCGGCCGATCAAGCGCTGCTGGACGCGTGCGAGGCCGCCTTGTGGGCGGGTGTCGCGCGGGCATACGACTGCAATCGCCTCGGCGACGTTTCGCACGCGGTCGAGCGTTCGATACGGGAATCCGGGGACTACGGCCTGATCGAGGAGTACACGGGGCACGGGATCGGCACCGAGATGCACATGGACCCGGTGGTCCCGAACTTCGGTCCCCCAGGCGTGGGGCCGCGCCTGCGCGCCGGCATGGCGATCTGCATCGAGCCGATGATCACCCGCGGCTCGCGGCTTAACGCGGAACTCGATGACGGCTGGACCGTGGTCTCCTCCGACGGTTCCCGCGCCGCGCACTTCGAGCACACGGTCGCGATTACTCCCGAGGGCCCGTGGGTTCTGACCGCCCCGGAAAGCGGCCAGAATCCTTTCGCCGAACGCGTAGGCGTATCCCTGCGTCACCACGGTGACGAGATCATGGCGACGCGGCGAGCACACGATGCCCGGTGACCCCCGTATCCGCGCCTCCGACGCGGACCGGGAGCGAGTGGCGACACTGCTGCGCGAGCACCACGCCGTCGGCCGCCTGGCCGCCGAGGAATTCCACGAGCGCCTCGACGCCGCCTTCGCCGCCAAGACCCTCGGCGACCTTGACGCCCTGCTAGCCGACCTGCCCGCGATTGACCTGTACCGACTGCCCGCGGCCGGCATCAAACCCGCCCCGCCCGGCGGGCGCGGCTCGCGTTCTCGTCGCCGCCCCGGACCGGGCTCGGGCCTGGTACCGGGTGAGGGTGGCGGCCCGTCCTGTTCCCGTGGTTTCTGATCGTCTCGCTCCCCTGGACGATCCGCCTCCTGCGCCGCGACCGCTAGCGCGTGGCGATTGGCCACCTGGGGGGCCAGGGAATACGGCGAGTACCTGAAGCGTTATCATCGCCGGTTCGCGCTAGGAGCGCCAGTCGAGTAGACTCAGCAACGGCCCATCGGCTGGCCTTTCCGCATTGCTTGCGTCAGTGGGGGAGTGTGTTAGCGCCCAGCCTGTAGGCGTTCTCGCCGGGGCGATTGCGAACTAGCACGATACCAACCAAACTACGCAGAGACGAAGCGCGGAGGATATGCCCAAGAAAGACGGCGCCATCGAGATCGAAGGCACTGTGATCGAGACCTTGCCGAATGCCTTCTTCCGTGTGGAGCTGGACAACGGGCACAAGGTTCTCGCCCACATCAGCGGGAAGATGCGGATGCACTACATCCGGATCCTGCCCGATGACAGGGTGGTCGTGGAGCTCAGCCCGTACGACCTGAGCCGCGGTCGCATCGTCTACCGGTACAAGTAAGCAACAGGAGAGTTCGCCGTGAAGGTCAAGCCGAGCGTCAAGAAGATCTGCAGTAAATGCAGGGTCATTCGTCGCCACGGCCGCGTCATGGTCATCTGCTCCGACCCTCGGCACAAGCAGCGTCAGGGCTGATTGACCGGGGCCTGAGTGGTCCTTGGCCATACGTAAGCTGTAACGAACACAACGTAATACGCGCGCCGCAGCGGCCGGGTTTCACGGCCCGCCGCAGCCCTCGGTTGGAGGCCGGGGCCCGGTCCTGGGCAGGGACGGGAAGCGGCGCGCCAGACCTCCACCATGAAGAAGGGGAACTGCCCGCTAATGGCACGCCTTTCCGGTGTCGACCTGCCGCGCGACAAGCGCCTTGAGGTCGCCCTCACCTACATCTACGGGATCGGCCGCACCCGGGCGCTCGACACGCTCTCGAACACCGGCGTAAGCGGCGACACCCGTGTCTACGACCTCACCGAAGACGACCTGCTGAAGCTGCGCGACTGGATCGACGCGAACTATCAGGTCGAAGGTGACCTCCGCCGTGAGGTCGCGGCCGACATCCGCCGCAAGATCGAGATCGGCTGCTACCAGGGCATCCGGCACCGCAGGGGGCTGCCGGTGCACGGCCAGCGGACGCAGACGAACGCTCGCACCCGCAAGGGCAAGAAGAAGACCGTCGCCGGCAAGAAGAAGGCCGGGAAGAAGTAACGGCAGGGTTCGAGCCCCCGGCGAGACCGGGGGACTTTAACCCCGACCGGTGACCACCTCAGGAGTCAGGAAGCCACATGCCGCCAAGGAGCCGCAGCCAGCAGGGCGCTGCCAAGAAGGTGCGCCGCAAGGAGCGGAAGAACGTAGCCCACGGGCACGCCCACATCCGGTCCACGTTCAACAACACGATCGTCTCGATCACCGACCCGCAGGGGAACGTGATCTCGTGGGCGTCTTCAGGCCAGGTCGGGTTCAAGGGCTCTCGGAAGTCCACCCCGTACGCCGCCCAGCAGGCCGCGGAGGCCGCGGCGCGCCGCGCCATGGAGCACGGCATGCGCAAGGTCGACGTCTTCGTCAAGGGCCCGGGTTCGGGCCGGGAGACGGCGATCCGGTCGCTGCAGGCGACCGGCCTTGAGGTGGGGTCCATCCAGGACGTTACCCCCGTTCCGCACAATGGCTGCCGTCCGCCCAAGCGGCGCCGAGTCTGAGGTAGGAGAGAAGTGGCTCGTTACACCGGGGCGGATTGCAAGCTGTGCCGCCGTGAGAAGGTCAAGCTGTTCCTGAAGGGCTCCAAGTGCGAGTCCCCGAAGTGCCCGATCGAGATCCGTCCTTACCCCCCGGGTGAGCACGGCAGGAACCGGCAGAAGGACAGCGAGTACCTCCTGCAGATCCGCGAGAAGCAGAAGGCCCGCCGCATCTACGGCGTGCTGGAGCGGCAGTTCGAGGGTTACTACGTCGAGGCGGCCCGCAAGACCGGCCGTACGGGCGAGACGCTGCTCCAGATCCTGGAGAGCCGCCTGGACAACGTCGTATACCGCGCCGGATTTGCCAAGAGCCGTGACATGGCCCGCCAGTTGGTGCGCCACGGTCACGTTCTCGTGAACGGCCACCGGGTCGACATCCCGTCCTACCGAATGTCCGAGAACGACATCGTCGAGGTCGCGCAGAAGTCGGCAGAGCTGACCCCGTTCGTGGTCGCGAAGGCCGAGGCCGGAGATCGTCCCGTTCCCGCCTGGCTCGAGGTCTCCACCGAGCCGATGCGCATTCTCGTCCACCAACTCCCGGCCCGGGCGCAGATCGACACCCAGGTCCAGGAGCAGCTGATCGTCGAGTACTACTCGAAGTAAGTAGTGCTGACACGGGGGGCGGAAGTCCCGCCCCCCGCCGGTTCGCCAGTCATATAGCGGTCTGGCGGAAAGGAAGAAGTCCCAATGCTCATCGCACAGCGTCCGACGCTCGCCGAGGAACAGATCGGCGACTACCGGTCCAAGTTCACGATCGAGCCGCTGGAGCCCGGTTTCGGCTACACCATCGGGAACTCGCTGCGGCGGACCCTGCTGTCGTCCATCCCGGGCGCAGCGGTCACGTCCATCCGCATCGAGGGCGTGCTCCACGAGTTCACCACGGTCCCCGGGGTCAAGGAAGACGTCACCGACGTCATCCTGAACCTCAAGCAGCTGGTCGTATCCTCCGAGCACGACGAGCCCGTCGTGATGTACCTGCGCAAGCAGGGCCCGGGCGCGGTCACCGCGGCCGACATCGCCCCGCCGGCCGGCGTGGAGGTACACAACCCCGAGCTGCACATAGCGACGCTCAACGGCAAGGGCAAGCTGGAGATGGAGCTGACCGTCGAGCGCGGTCGCGGCTACGTCTCCGCTAACCAGAACAAGCAGCCGGGGCAGGAAATCGGCCGGATTCCGGTCGACTCCATCTACTCCCCGGTAATGCGTGTCACCTACAAGGTCGAGGCGACCCGCGTCGAGCAGCGCACCGACTTCGACCGTCTCATCCTCGACGTTGAGACCAAGCCGTGCATGCGTCCGCGCGACGCGGTGGCCAGCGCCGGCAAGACGCTGACTGAGCTGTTCGGCCTGGCGCGCGAGCTCAACGTCGACGCCGAGGGCATCGACATCGGCCCGTCGCCGACGGACGCCGCGCTCGCGGCGGACCTGGCCCTGCCGATCGAGGACCTGAACCTTACCGTCAGGTCCTACAACTGCCTCAAGCGCGAGGGCATTCACACCGTGGGCGAACTGGTCGCTCGCAGCGAGCAGGACCTACTCGATATAAGGAACTTCGGCGCGAAGTCCATCGAGGAAGTCAAGCAGAAGCTCGTCGACATGGGCCTGGCGCTCAAGGATTCCCCGCCCGGGTTCGACCCGAGCAGCGCCGTGGATTCCTTCCCCGGCGATGAAGATGAAAGCTACGTGGAAACAGAGCAGTATTAAGCTGCTCTGACCCGGCAGGCGCGGGCTCGATAGGATCCGAAGGATCGGGCCCGCAGCCGGGGGGTACGGGGGTCGACCCCCGGACGACGGAGAAAGGGTTTCCAATGCCCACGCCTACCAAGGGCCCGCGACTGGGTGGCAGCCCGGCTCACCAGAAGCTGATGCTGGCGAACCTGGCCACGTCCCTGTTCGAGCACGGGAAGATCACCACTACGGAGGCAAGGGCGCGCAGGCTGCGCCCGGTCGCGGAGAAGCTGATCACTTTCGCGAAGCGCGGTGACATGCACGCCCGCCGCCAGGTGCTCACGGTGGTCCGCGACAAAAGCGTCGTGCACACTCTCTTCACCGAGATCGGCCCGAGCTTCGCCGAGCGCCCGGGTGGCTACACCCGCATCACCAAGCTCGGCCCCCGTAAGGGTGACGCCGCCCCGATGGCGATCATCGAGCTGGTGACGGACGAGACCGGCACCTCCCGTCCGCGTCGCCGCACCCGGCGTGCCACCGCGGAGGGCGCTGTCGAGACCGCCGAAGCGACCGGTGCCGAGGAGACCGCCGAGGCGGAGACCCCCGAGGGCATCGCGGACGAGACCCCCGAGGCCACAGCCGAGGAGGCGGAGACCGACGAGGTCGAGACCCCGGACGCGGACGCGACCGAGGCCGACGTCGAGCCCGAGTCGGAGTCCGAGTCGGACGAGTCCTGACGCCAGGCAATCCTTATCGCACGGGCCGGAGAAGGGCTGATATGTCCCTCTTCGGCCCGTGCGTTTTTCTTTCCCGAACGATTGGGCGCTGCGGTGCGGGATGACACTGCCGAGCAGGGAGACACTGCCGAGCAGGGAGACACTGCGGAGACACCACGGTCCGTTCGGCTGAAAATCGGGATTTCTTATGATGGAACCGATTTTTCCGGATGGGCGGTACAGCCCGGGCAACGGACCGTGGCGGGCGTGCTCGCCGAGGGACTCGGGCGGGCGCTGCGACTGGACGAACCGCCGCGGCTCACGGTCGCCGGCCGCACCGATGCCGGGGTGCACGCGCGCGGTCAGGTCGCTCACGCGGACGTGCCAGCGGACGCCTGGCGGGAGGCCGGTCCGGTGGCGTTGCGCCGGCTGGCGAGCGCGCTGCCCGGCGACGTGCGGGTGCGTTCGCTCGCTGTGGCGCCTGACGGGTTCGACGCGCGGTTTTCCGCGCTCTGGCGGCGCTACTCCTACCGGGTGTGCGACGACATCGCGTACGCCGACCCATTGCGCAGGAACGACACGCTCTGGCACCTGCGGCCACTGGATCTCGACGCGATGAACGCGGCGGCGGCCACGCTGCTCGGCGAGCACGACTTCGGCGCCTTCTGCAAGCGCCGTGAGGGCGCGACGACCGTGCGGTCGCTGCTACGGCTGGACTGGCGGCGCGACGACGACCAGATCGCGGTCGCGCGCGTCGTCGCGGACGCTTTCTGCTACAACATGGTCAGGTCACTGATGGGTGTGATGCTCCCGGTCGGAGAGGGCGCCCGCCCGCCGGAATGGCCGGTCGCCGTGCTCGCGGCCGCGGTAAGGGACCCGAGCGTGCGCGTGGCGCCGCCGCATCCGCTGTGCCTGGAGGAAGTCCGCTACCCGGACGACAGCCGGGTAGCGGAGCGCGCCGGGCAGACCCGCCGGGTACGCACCCTCGGCGGCTGACGTTTAGCTGACGTTGATCAGAGACCTTCCGCCACCGGCTTGCCGGTGACCATTCGGTCGCTGAGGGCAATGTTGACAGTGTCCGCCATCAGGTCGCTCTCGAACTGCGAGAGTTCAGTTTGCTGCGCAGAGGTCAGGGACGTGGGGCTGGTGCTGTCGGCGAACTGCGCCCAGATGAGAACCAGGTAGTGGCCCTTGTAGGTTGACTTGCTCAGGCCGTTGCCTTCGCCGATGTTCTTCCCGGGGCCGTTTGACGTCGTCACCGGGGCGATGAAGTCGTTGGTGCCGACGACCCTTCCGGCATGGTGCGCGTCGTTGGTGGTCTTCAGGTTGGCGACGCCGATCGTCCCGACGATCTGGTTCTTGCCGGTGCCTACCACGTAAGTGGCGCGCAGGAACTGCGTGCAGTCCCCGTCCTGCAATTGGGTGATGAGATCCGACCCGAAGACGGCGCTCGCGCAGTAGTCGCTCGTGTCCGTCCTGGTGGCGAGCCGCTGGAACGAGAGATCGTCCGCCTTGTTCAGGAAGATCGGCGGGAACACTTCCTTGGTGGTGAGCGGCGTGGGATCGTCCGTGCGGTACTCGATATGGCAGAACGTGCCGTACTCCTTCTGGCAAGCCGAGAGGGCCGCGGCGCCCGACGACGACCCGGAGGACGGCAGCGGCGCGTTGGGTGACGCGACGGTGCTGGCGGAGTTCTTCGGCTTGAGGATCAGCATGTAGACCGCCCCGACGGCGGCGACAAGGCAGACCAGCGCGACGCTTGAGACGAGGATCCGGCGGCGGGCGCGAGACTTGCGCGACTTCGGCTGGGTGCGGGGGCGAGGACCGGCGCCGTTGCGGGAATTCCGCCCGCTCCTGCCGCCCGTGCTGGACCCGCCGCCCGTGCTGGACACGTCGGCCGTGCCGGGCCTGCCGCCGGGGCCAGGGGCGTCGTCCTCGCCGAACGAGTCCTGAACGTAGTCGTCCTGAACGTAGTCGTCCTGACCGAGGGCGTCCTGGCCGTACGCCTCCTGACCGAGGACCTCCTGGTTGTAGGCGTCCTGGCCGTACGTTTCCTGGCTGCCGAAGCCGTCCGCGTATTCGTCGATGACAGCCGTGTTGTTGTCTTGCCGGGTGTTGCCGTAACCGGTGTTTTCGTAACCAGTGTTGCCGTAACCGGGGCCGCCGTCGAGTCCGGGGTTCCCGCCGAACCCTCCGGGCTCGTCGTAGCCGTGCGCAGCGTAGTCGTCGTAATCGTCGTAACCCTGCTGGGCCGCATAGCCACCTGAGCCGGCGAAGCCGCCCTCGTCCTCTACGCCGTCGTAACCGGGGTAGGTGACGTGTCGAGGGTCGCCGAGCGCGTCCTGCTGCCGGGTCTGGCCAAGTCCGCCGATCGGCCCGGTCGGGGCAGGGGGCGCGGCGGGCAGTGCCGGGGGAAGCGCCGCACGCGCGGCCGGCCGCGGCGGCTGGTCGCCGCGCGGGGCGCCACGATCGGGAAGCGCCGGCAGGTCCATGCTCGTGTCGGCGAAGCCGGATCCGCTCCCGCCGCCGTACCAGTCATTGTCGCCGTACCCGCCGAGGCCGCGGGGCTGCCCCGGCCCCTGGTCGCCCTGCGCGTAGTCTGGCTGCGCATAGCCGGGCTGCCCGTAGTCCGGCTGCCCGTGGTCCGGCTGCGGGCCATCCAGCTGCCCGTACCCTCCGGACCGCCCGTATGCCTCGTGCTGGCCGTATCCCTCACCGTTGCCGGGATGGCGGAAACCGCGCGGGTACTCGCCGTCGGTCTGGAACCCGCTGTTGCCGTACCCGCTCGCCTGCGGGTAACCGCCTGACTGTGCGTATCCGCCGGCGTCCGGATAGCCGCCGGTGTCGCCGTATTCCTGCTGCCAGCCCTGTCCGTTGTTCTCGGGCCCGTCCGCGGGCGCGTGTCCGGCGTCCTGCCCGTAGCTCTGCCAGGGCTGCTGGCGCCGTGAGTCCGCTGGCCCGCGGGAGTGGTCCTCGCCCCGGTATT
Source organism: Trebonia sp. (assembly GCA_035948445.1). Lineage (GTDB taxonomy): Bacteria > Actinomycetota > Actinomycetes > Streptosporangiales > Streptosporangiaceae > Trebonia. The sequence continues at coordinate 27,028 of DASZJE010000045.1, forward strand.
CCATGCCAACGAGGTTAGCGTCCGTGCCGTCCGGAAACGGGATGTCGCAGAAGTTTCAGCTTTACGCAACGCTTCGGCCTCGGGTTGTGACGACCTGCGCGTGCGGGGCGGGCCTGAGTACGGAGCGGGCACTGCGCGGAGCGGGTATCCTCGACGGGTACGCAAGACCCAGGGGCGTCATAAGCTAGTGCTCCGGCCCGGGTGCGCTTTTGGCACTGCGGGCTGATTCGGAGTATGCTGCGTGGGCGTCATCCGCGACGAAGCTGCGTTGCGTTCCGTATCGTTCGCTGTAGGCGCCGCGGATGCGGGTGGAGCTGCGGACCCCGGCCGACAAGACCGTCAGCAGGGTCTCCCGAGATCACGAACCACATGCGAAGGCTTACGACTGTGCGCACTTTCAGCCCGAAGGACAGTGACATCACGCGACAGTGGCATGTCATCGACGCCACTGACGTCGTGCTCGGCCGGCTGGCCAGCCATGTGGCGACCCTGCTGCGCGGCAAGCACAAGCCGATTTTCGCGCCGCACGTCGACAGCGGCGACTTCGTTATCGTGATCAACGCTGACAAGGTCTCCCTCAGCGGCCAGAAGCTGGAGCAGAAGAAGGCCTACCGACACTCCGGCTACCCGGGCGGTCTCCGCGCGGTGAGCTATGCGGACCTCCTGGCCAAGCACCCGGAGCGCGCGGTCGAGAAGGCCGTCAAGGGCATGCTGCCGAAGAACTCGCTCGGGCGGAAGACGCTCGGCAAGCTCAAGGTGTACGCGGGCCCGACGCACCCGCACCAGGCACAGCAGCCGCAGCCGTACGAGATCCGGCAGATTTCCCAGTAGCGCCGCAAGGAATCGTGAGGAACAGCAACGTGTCCGAGCCCACCGGCATCGAGACGCCCGCCGACGACGCGGGTTACTTCGAGGACGAATACACCACTACCACCCCCGACGTCGCTGCCGACGCCGAGGAGGGTCCGTCGGAGTACACCACCGAGACCCCGGAGTCCGCTGCGGGCCCGCGCACCGCGAGTCGGCCGATCATCACCGGTCACGCGTCTGGCACTGGCCGCCGTAAGGAGGCGGTAGCCCGCGTCCGGATCGTTCCGGGCACCGGCCAGTGGAAGATCAACGGCCGCAGCCTCGACGTGTACTTCCCCAACAAGGTGCACCAGCAGATCGTCAACGAGCCGTTCGTGACGCTCGGTGCCGAGGGGCAGTTCGACGTGATCTCCCGGATCGACGGCGGCGGTACCAGCGGACAGGCCGGCGCGCTGCGCCTGGGCATCGCCCGGGCCCTCACGCTCGTCGACCCGGAGAACCGGCCCGCTCTCAAGAAGGCCGGCTTCCTTACCCGTGACCCCCGGGTCAAGGAGCGGAAGAAGTACGGACTCAAGAAGGCCCGTAAGGCTCCCCAGTACTCCAAGCGCTAACCCGCAGACCGGTATCCAGGTAACCAGAATGGCCCGCCTTTTCGGTACTGACGGCGTACGTGGAGTCGCGGGCAAGGACCTGACGGCCCAGTTGGCGATGGACCTCGCGGTCGCGGCGGTTCCTGTGCTCACGGAGGTCACCGCTCCCGCGGTGACCTCCGGGTCGCGCCGTCCGGTCGCTGTCATCGGCCGTGACTCGCGTGCGTCGGGTGATTTCCTCGAGGCCGCCGTCGTGGCGGGACTGGCCACCAGGGGAGTGGATGTGCTCCGCCTTGGTGTCATTCCCACGCCGGGAGTGGCCTACCTGACGGGCGCGCTCGACGTGGACTTCGGCGTGGTGCTGTCGGCCAGCCATAATCCGGCGCAGGACAACGGGATCAAGTTCTTCGGTCGCGGCGGGGTAAAGCTCGCGGACGAGACCGAGGACGAGATCGAGGCTCGCCTCCACGACAGTGCTAAAGACACCGTCCCGTCCACTGCGGGTGCTATTGACGGCGGCTTCGGGCGCGTCACGGACGCCTACTCCAAGCACGAGGCGTATCTCGAGCACCTGCTCGCCACGCTTCCGGCCGCGGAAGACGGCGGCGCCCCGCTAGCCGGCCTGCGCATCGTCGCGGACTGCGCGCACGGCGCCGCCTACAGCATCGGCCCGCGCGCGCTGCGCCGGGCGGGGGCGGAGGTCATCGCTATCGGTGCCGCCCCCGACGGCCTGAACATCAACTCCGGTTGCGGCTCCACCCACCTCGAAGTCCTCCAGACGGCGGTCCTTGAGAACGGTGCGGACGGCGGCCTCGCGTTCGACGGCGACGCGGACCGGTGCCTCGCGGTAGACGCCCAGGGCGAACCGCTCGACGGTGACCAGATCCTCGCGATCCTCGCCGCCGAACTCAAGGCGAGCGACAAGCTGACCAATGACGCGGTCGTGGTCACTGTGATGTCAAACCTCGGCTTCCACGTCGCGATGCGCGACTCGGGCATCTCCGTCATCGAGACCCCGGTCGGGGACAAGCACGTCTACGCGGCGATGCGTGACGGCGGCTACGTCCTTGGCGGTGAGCAGTCGGGGCACATCATCCAGATGGGCCATGCGACCACCGGCGACGGAATCCTCACCGGCCTGCATCTTCTGGCTGCCGTGAACCGCAGCGGCGCGCCGATGTCCGCCGCCGCGAAGCTGATGACCCGTTACCCGCAGATCCTGATCAACGTTCGCGGGGACAAGGAACGGGGCATGGCCAACCCCGGGCTGGCCCTGGCGGTCACGAGGGCGCAGGAGACCCTCGGCGACGCCGGCCGGGTCCTGTTGCGCCCGAGTGGCACCGAGCCCGCGATCCGCGTCATGGTCGAGGCCCGGGAGTCCGCCATGGCCGAGAGCCTCGCGGGGAGCCTGGCCAACGCGGTGCGCTTGGCGATGGACGGCGAGGACGCGGACACGATCAGCGCGGCGCTCACCAGGCCGTAGGCACGGCGGCGCGCCCCGCGGCCATCGCCGAGAGCGAATCCATTCCCCTGAACGACACTGGTGACTCCCCCCGCGCCCCTACTCGCCGTTGACAGGGCAGACTGGGCAGCGTGCGAAACGCTTATCAGGTAGCCAAGGTACGGGCGGCGGAGGCCGCGCTGATGGCGCTTGTCCCCGAGGGCGCCCTGATGCAGCGGGCGGCGGCGGGCCTGGCATCCGTCTGCGCCGGGATCCTGGCCGGCAGCGGAGGCGTCTACGGCGCGCGGGTCGTGGTGCTTGCGGGCACCGGTGACAATGGCGCGGACGCGCTGTACGCCGGCTCGCGGCTAGCGGCGCGCGGCGCCCAAGTCACCGCCATCGCGGCAGGCAGTCGCGTTCACGCGCTCGCCGCGGCCGCGCTGCGGGACTCAGGCGGCGTGATCATCCCTGTCACGCCGCCGCGCGCCCCCGACAACACCGCCCGCGCCATCGGACGCGCGGACCTCATCCTCGACGGGCTGCTGGGCATCGGCGGCAAGGGCGGGCTGCGGGACCCGTTCGCGTCGCTGGCGTGGCAGGCGGCGAATTCGCCGGGCGTGCTCGTCGCGGTGGACCTGCCCAGCGGCATCGACGCCGACACCGGGGCGGTCGAGGGGCCGGCGGTCCGCGCGGATGTGACAGTGACCTTCGGGACGCTGAAACCGGGGCTGCTGATCGATCCGGGCGCCACCCACGCGGGCGTCGTGGAGCTTGTCGACATCGGCCTGACACCGCATCTCATCGACGTGCCGGACGCCGCGGCCCCGCGGCACGAGGACATCGCCGGCCTGATTCCCCAGCCTGGCCCTGAGTCGGACAAGTACCGTCGCGGCGTACTCGGGCTACTCGCGGGCAGCGACCAGTACACGGGTGCCGCGGTGCTCGCGACCGGCGGCGCGGTCCACGGCGGCGCGGGCATGGTCCGGCTCGTCACCGCGCCAGGCTCGGCCGCGGTGGTGCGCCGTGACTGGCCGGAAGTGGTGGTCACGGAACTGGGGGGAGAAACCGGCGTTCGTTCGGGGAAGGGATTTCCTGAGGGCGTGGGGCGCGTGCAAGCGTGGGTGGCCGGGCCCGGGATGGGAACCGGCGACGAGGCCGCGGCGAGGCTGGAAGCGGTGCTCCGGACGAGCCTGCCGGTGCTCGTGGACGCGGACGGACTGACGATAGTCGCGCAGCGGGAAGGGCTGCTGCCGCGGCCCGCGCCGACGCTGCTGACGCCGCACGCGGGGGAACTCGGGCGGCTGATCGGCGCGGATCCGGCCGACGTCGCCGCGCGGCGGGTGGAGCACGCCCGTGAGGCGGCGCGACGTCTCGGGGCGTGCGTGCTGCTCAAGGGGTCGACGACCGTGATCGCCGAGCCTGGCGGGACCGAGCCGGTGCTGGTGAACCCGACCGGCACGCCGTGGCTCGCGACCGCCGGCAGCGGGGACGTGCTGTCCGGACTGGCGGGCGCGCTGCTCGCGCAGGGGCTGCTGCCGCCGCAGGCCGCGCTCGCGGCCGCATACCTGCACGGGCTCGCGGCGCGGCATGCCGCGGCCGGTTCGGCGGCCGGTACGCCGTGGGCCGGTACGCCGTGGGCCGGTGCACTGGCGGGCGGCGTCTTCGAGGCGGGGTCCGGCGGAGCGGCGCCGGTCGGGGCGTCCGACGTGGTGCGGGCGATCCCAGCGGCTTTCCGTGCCCTTTACCATTGTTGACCATGGAGAGCCACGCGGCGTCGCCCGGGGGGACGCTGCTCACAAACCCCCCCGGTTACCATGCCGTCGCCTGCGTCGACCTCACGGCGGTAGCGGGGAACGTCGCCGAGTTCACCAATCGCGTGGCGCCCGCCGCCGTGATGGCGGTGGTGAAGGCCGGGGGCTACGGGCACGGCGCGGTGGAGCCGGCACGGGCCGCCCTTGCCGGGGGTGCGACGTGGCTCGGCGTCGTGCACGTGCGCGAGGCGCTCGAACTGCGCTCGGCCGGCATCAAGGCCCCGCTGCTCGCCCTGATGGCGGTGGGCTCGCAGGACCATGAGGCGGCGATCCGCGCCGACGTCGACCTGAGCGCGGGCACGGTGGAGATGGTGCGGCAGATCTCGGACGCCGCGGCCTGCGCCGGGCGTGCCGCACGGGTGCACCTCAAGGCGGATACCGGGCTATCTCGCGGCGGCGCTCCGCCGTGGGAGTGGCAGGCGGTGGTGGACGCGGCCCTCGCGGCCTCGGATCGGATCAACGTGGTCGGCCTGTGGTCGCATTTCGCGTCCGCAGACGATCCGGGTAACCCGTCGATCCTGGCGCAGGTGGCGGCCTTCCGCGACGCCGTGGACATCGCCGAAAAATCTGGAATATCCCCTGAAGTCCGGCACCTGGCTAACACCGCGGCGGCGATCCACGTGCCAGACGCCCGGTTCGACCTCGTCCGCGTCGGCGGCGGCGTCTACGGGCTGTCTACGTTGCCGGGCGGCGCGCCGTCCTGGCTGACGCCCGCGATGACGCTGCGCGCGAAGCTTATCCAGGTAAAGCGAGTCCCGGCGGGAAGCGGCGTATCGTACAACCACCGTTACGTGACGGCGCGCGAGACGACGCTCGGATTGCTTCCGCTCGGCTACGCCGACGGGGTACCGCGCGGTGCGGCTAACCGGCACCTGGTCTTCGCGCGGGGCCGTCGCTGGCCGATCGCGGGCACGGTGTGCATGGACCAGATAGTCGTCGACTTCGGGGACGAGGACGTGACGGCGGGGGAGGAAGTAGTGCTGTTCGGGCCGGGACGCGACGGGGAGCCGACCGCGCAGGAATGGGGCGAGGCGCTCGGCACAATCTCCTACGAGCTCGTGACGGGTATCGGTCCGCGCGTGCCGAGGACGTACAAGTGATCTCCGTTCCGGTCGGGACGGCCGACGAGATGCGCATCCTGGGCCGGAGGCTGGCGTCGGTGCTGCGCGCCGGGGATCTCGTCCTTCTCGGCGGGCCGCTGGGGGCGGGCAAGACCACCCTGACCAAGGGCATCGCCGACGGACTCGGAGTCAGGGGACCGATTACGTCGCCGACTTTCGTGATCGCGCGGGTGCACCCGCCGCTGCGCTCTCCGAGTGGCACGGGTGTTTCCGGCAGGCAGGGGTCTCCTGGCGGCCCGGGGACACGCGGGCCGGCGCTCGTGCACGCGGACGCGTACCGCCTCGGCAGCGTGCTCGAACTCGACGACCTAGACCTGGACGCGGACCTGGCCGCTTCGGTGACGGTCGTGGAGTGGGGCGAAGGACTCGCCGAAGGGCTCTCCGAAGACCGCCTGGAGATCCGCATCACGCCCGTGACGGCGAATGCTGATACTGACGGTAGTGATGGGGACGCTCTTCGTACTGTGAGCATTTCCGGTGTGGGTTCGCGCTGGCGGGACATCCAGTTGCCGCCCGCGGACTACGCGGATCGTCTATAGTTCCCGCTGCAGGCGTTTGACCTTTAGGTCACGATTCTGCACTCCCCGAGCCCGCCCCGGAGGCCCGACGTGACTTTCTCTGACCAGCCGCGCGGTCGTCGTGCCCGTCCCGATAACGGAAATCAGGACTGGGCAGGGCAGGACAACGTGCCGCGAGAGGAACGAGAGTTCCCGGACCTGTCGCCGATCCGCCCGCGCGGCGGTGGCCGGCACTCGGCACGCGGCCGCGATACCGGCGCTCAGCCGCAGGCACCGCGGGGCGGTGACAACGGCGGCCAGCCGCAGGACCCGCGGGGCGGTGAGAATACCGGCGGCCAGCCGCAGGCCCCGCGGGTGCGTCCGCGGCACGGACTGCCCCAGGCACCGGCTCCTCAGGTTCCGGCTCCCCAGGCACTTGCGGCCCAGGTTCCGGCGGTTCAGCAGAACGCTCAGCGGCCCGGGGCTTCGGACTGGGATGAGGAGGAGTCCAACGACCCCATGGCGGCGTTCTCCGAGCGCTGGCACCGCCGCGGCCAGGAGACTCCCGCGGACCGGCGCAAGCGCAAGCGCCTGTACATGGCCGGGGTCGGAGCGGCCGCGGTGGTCGTGGCGGTGGTGGCTTACTTCCTGGTCGGCGGCAATGGCGGCAGCGCCGCGAATACCGGGGTCGGGAACCTGATCACCACCTTCCTGCCGGGTGAACTCCAGTCGGTGCCGAACGCGTGCACGGCCGTGCCGAACTCGACGCTCCGCCAGTACCTGCCCGGCCAGCTGAAGATGGCCGAGCCGCCCCTGAACTCCGGCGCGCAGACCGAATGCACGTGGACCCTGGACAACCCTCCGACCTACCGGGTCCTCGAGGTGTACATCACCGCGTACTCGCCCAACGCCCTGGTGGGGAACGGCAGCGCCACGTTCGCGGCCACGTTCGCCGCCGCCGAGGACGAGACGTCCTTGCAGCATCCGGGTCCGAAGAGCGGCGAGCCCCAGGCGGCCGTCGCCAACATCGACAACCTCGGCTCCAGCGCGTTCTCGGCCTACCAGGTCTTCAACGAGACGAGCAACGGCTCGCAGACGACCACCGACATAGCCTCCCTCTATGTCCGGTACAAGAACGTCGTCATCCAGATCGTGCTGAACGGCCTCGCCAAGGGCACGGGCGACACCGGGAAGTCCTACAGCGGGGCGACGCAGAGCGCGCTGCAGACCACGGTGGCGGCGGTGGCCAGGCAAGTGACCACCGCCGTCACCGGGTGACAGGGCGAGACGATGACGCGGCTGGCGTCGGCGTCGACTACGCTTTGAGGTCGTGTTGCTCCTTGGACTGGATACCGCCACTCCCGCCGTGACCGTTGCGCTGCACGACGGCGGGCAGCCGCTGGCGCAGCTCGTCACGGTCGACGCGCACCGGCACGCGGAACTCCTCGCGCCAGCGGTTTCGAAGGTGATCGCCGACGCGGGGGCCTCTCGCGCCGACCTCACCGGAGTCGCGGTCGGGGTGGGCCCCGGGCCGTATACCGGGCTGCGCGTAGGGATCGTCACGGCCCGGGTACTCGCCTCCGCGCTCGGCATTCCGGTGTACGGCGTGTGCAGCCTCGACGTGATCGCCGCCGACACCGAATGCGCGGGGCCGTTCCTCGTCGCGACCGATGCCCGCCGCCGCGAGGTGTACTGGGCCGGGTACGACGCGTCCGGCGCCCGGGTGACGGGGCCCGCGGTCAGTGCGCCCGCCGACGTCCCGACCAGGGAACGGCCCGCCGCCGGCGAAGGCGCGCTGCTGTATCCCGCTATCTTCGACAATGGCATCGGCCCGACGTATCCCGCCGCCGCCACCATGTGCCGCCTCGTGGCCACGGCGGTCGCGTCCGGCGGTGAACCGGGCGGCGGCCTTGTCACGCTGCTCCCGCCTGATCCGCTGTACCTGCGGCGGCCCGACGCCCGCGAGCCGGGTGCCCCCAAGCGGGTGTCGCAGTCGTGATCGTCGACAAGCCCGCGGTCCGCCTGCGGTCGATGGTCCCCGCGGACCTGCCCGACGTGCTGGACCTCGAACACGAGCTGTTCCCGGACGATCCCTGGACGCCGGAGATGTTCACGGAGGAGATCGTCCAGCCGCCCGAGACTCGCATGTACCTGGTCGCGTCGGACCGCACGCGCCCGCTCGCCGGTTACGCCGGGATGATGTTCGTCCCCGGCGGCTTCCAGGCCGACGTGCTGACGATCGCGGTCCACCGGGACTGCTGGGGGCGCGGGATCGGGTCGGTGCTCCTGGAGTCGCTGGTCGACGAGGCGCGGGCGCGCGGCTGCGGCGAGGTGTTCCTCGAAGTCCGCGAGGACAACCCCCGGGCTCGCGGCCTTTACCTGCGGCGCGGCTTCGAGGAGATCGGTATCCGGCGCGGCTACTACCAGCCGTCCGGCGTGAACGCGGTCGTGATGCGGAAGGACCTCAAGAAGTGAGCGGGCCCCTGGTACTCGGCATCGAGACGTCCTGCGACGAGACGGGCGCCGGCATCGTGCGGGGCCGGGACCTGCTCGCCGACAGCGTGGCGACGAGCATGGACCAGCACGCGCGCTTCGGCGGCGTGGTGCCGGAGGTGGCGTCGCGGGCGCACCTGGAGGCGATGGTCCCGGTGCTGGACGCGGCGTTCGCGAAGGCGGGCGTCAAGCCGTCGGAGATCGACGCGATAGCGGTAACGGCAGGCCCCGGGCTCGCGGGGGCGCTCATGGTCGGGGTTGCCGCGGCCAAGGCTTATGCCTACGCGCTAGGCAAGCCGCTGTACGGAGTGAACCACCTCGCCGCCCACGTGGCCGTGGACCAGTTGGAGCACGGCCCGCTCCCGTCGCCTTGCGTGGCGCTGCTGGTGTCAGGCGGGCACTCGTCGCTGCTGCTGGTGCCGGACGTGACCGGGTCGGTGACGTCGCTGGGCGCCACGATCGACGACGCGGCAGGAGAGGCCTACGACAAGGTGGCACGCGTGCTTGGCCTGCCGTTCCCCGGAGGCCCGCCGATCGACCGCGCCGCCGCCGAAGGCGACAAGGCCGCGATCAAGTTTCCGCGGGCGAAGCTGCACGATGGCACGCTGGACTTCTCCTTCGCGGGCCTGAAGACCGCGGTTGCCCGCTGGGTCGAGGCCCGCCGGGATACCGGGCAGGACGTCCCTGTCGCCGATGTCGCGGCGTCCTTCCAGGAAGCCGTCGCGGATGTGCTCACCCGCAAGGCGATCGCCGCCTGCCAACAGCACGGGGTCAGCGACCTGGTGATCGGCGGCGGTGTCGCCGCGAACTCCCGCCTGCGCGCCCTGGCGGCGGCACGCTGCCAGTCGGCTGGCATCCGCTTGCGCGTCCCGCGCCCCGGCCTGTGCACGGACAACGGTGCGATGGTCGCCGCCCTGGGCTCGTCGATCGTCGCCGCGGGCCTCCCCCCGTCCCCGCTGGCCCTCCCGGCGGACTCGTCCCTTCCCATCGACGAGGTCCTCGTCCGCTAACGCTAACCCGGACTGCCCGGCCTCCACGTTCAGGTCGGTTGCGCCAACGAGCCAGATCTAGTGGTGCGGTGGCGCAACCGACCCAGTGGGCTGGGGCCGCGGACGCGGACGCGCCCGTGAGCCGCCCGCGAAGCCGGGTGGCTACGACTTGGATTTGCCCTTGCCGATGACGCGGCTCAGGCGCTTGCCCAGCACGGCGACCAGGGCGGCGGCGGCCGCGATCGGCAGCACGCGCTTGAGGAGCGGCACGCCGACCAGCTTGATCAAGTTCAGGGATTCTTCTTGCTGGGGAAGCTTGGGAGGCGTCGTGGTGACCGGTACGGCGGTCGCGGCCGCGTTCCCCGTCCCCTGCGTGACCGCCGTGCCCGTGACCGCTGTGCCAGTGGTCGCCGTGCCCGTGACCGCTGTGCCCGTCGCCGTGTCCTCGGCAGAGGCGGCGCCGGCATCAGCACCGGCACCTGTATCAGCATCAGCACCGGCATCAGCAGCGGGAGCCCCGTCCTGCTCGATCAGGGCTTCCAAGTTGGTCGCGAACTGGCCGATCAGCTTGCCGCTCACCTCGGGAAGCAAGGACCGCCCGAACTGGGCGGGCCGCCCGGTTACGTTCAGCGAGGTGTGGATGGACACAAGCGTGCTGCCCTCGGCCTCACCGGGCTCGAGCGCCGCGTGGACGGTCGCCGAGGCGGTGCCCGCTCCGCGGGTCTCCTTGCCGGACGCCTCGATGGAAATGGACCGGTTCTCGGCATCCTTGTCGGTGAACTTCGCCGTGCCCTTGTAGCTCAGCGAAAGCGGGCCAAGCTTGACCTTCACCTGGCCCGCGATCTCGTCCCCTTCGACCGAAGTCACGCTGGCGCCCGGCATGCACGGGGCAATTCGCTCCACGTCCAAGAGGACGTCCCACGCGTGCTCGGGGGGCACGGGGACGGTGAATGAGTTGTCAAGCTCGATGGCCATGCGACACTACCTTCTCTTGTCCGCTGTTTAACGAAATCTGGTCCGCTAACCAACCGGAATTGTATGCCTCGGTCTCCCGCATCCCCCGGGCAGCTTAAACGATGCGAGGCCGGGCACCCGCTGTTGACGTGGGGCACCCGGCCTTGCATCGCTGTCAGGGCGTCAGGAGACGCCCGCCGCCGCGGCGAGTGCCCGTCCGGTGAGCACCCTGGCCAGGTGCCGCCGGTAGTCAGCCGCAGCACGGAGATCGTCCGGCGGGTTCGTGTCGTCGTCCGCGTGCGCGGCGGCTTCGGTCAGGGCGGAAACCGACGCCGCAGACCCGGCGACAGCGGACTCGACCGCCACCGCCCGCACCGGTACCGCCCCCATGTTGGTCAGCCCGACCCTGGCTTCCGCGACGTGCCCGTCGTCTCGCCGCGCCACGGCGGCCACGCCGACGATTGCCCACGCCTGCGCGGTGGGGTGGAACTTCTCGTAGCGGTACCCCCACCCGGGGCCGAGCTTGGGTACCCGGACCATCGTGAGGATCTCGCCCGCCTCCAGCGTCGTGGTCAGGAAGTCGCTGAAGAAGTCCCCCGGCTTGACCTCCCGTGTGCCGGACGGTCCGGTCACCACAAGCGTGGCGTCGAGCGCCGTGACGACGGCGGGCAGGTCGCCGGCGGGGTCGGCGTGGGAGAGCGCCCCCCCGATCGTGCCCCGGTGCCGCACGGCCGGGTCAGCGATCGTGCCGGCCGCCTGGGCGAGCAGCCCCGCGTGCTGGCGGATCAGCGGGTTCCTGGTGAGGTCGTAGTGCGTCACGCGCGCCCCGATCTCCAGGAAAGACCCATTATCCCGAACGTCCCTGAGTGACTCGATCGCGCCGACGTCGACAAGGACCGAGGGGTAAGCGAACCGCAGCCGCAGCAGCGGGAGAAGCGACTGACCGCCCGCGATGACCTTGGCGTCGTCGTCGGACGCCAGTGCCCGCACAGCCTCGTCGAGCGAGGCCGGCCGCACGTAGTCGAACTTCGCCGGGATCATCGGGCTCCCCCTTCCTGGATGGCGCGCCAGACGCGTTCCGGCGTGCAGGGCATTGACACGTCGGTGACGCCGAAAGGCCGCAAGGCGTCGATGATCGCGTTCACGACCGCGGGGGTGGACGCGATGGTCCCGGCCTCGCCGACGCCCTTCACGCCGAGGGGGTTCCCGGTGGACGGCGTCTCGGTCCGTGCCGTGGTGAACGACGGCAGGTCGGCGGCGGAGGGGATCAGGTAGTCCGCCAGCGACGCCGTGATCAGGTTCCCCGAGGAGTCGTACGCCGCCTCCTCGTACAGGGCCTGCGCGATTCCCTGCGCCAGGCCGCCGTGTATCTGCCCGTCCACGATGAGCGGGTTGATCACGTGGCCGATGTCGTCCACGGCGACATAGGACCGGATCTTCACGGCACCGGTCTCCGTGTCGACCTCGACCGCGCACAGGTGCGTGCCGTGCGGGAACGAGAAGTTGTCCGGGTCATAGGTCGCGTCGGAGTCCAGCGACGGTTCTACGCCGTCCGGCAGGTTGTGCGCCGCGAACGTGGCGAGCGCGATCTCCGCGATGGCCTTGCCCTGATCCGGGTCGCCCCGCACGGACCAGCGTCCGGAATTCCATTCCAGGTCTTCCGGAGCGACCTCGAGCAGCCCCGCGGCGATGATCCGGGCCTTCTCCCGGACCTTCCCGCACGCCAGGACGAGGGCGGTGCCGCCGACGGTCAGGGAACGGGATCCGTAGGTGTCCATGCCCTTCGGCGACACCTGGGTGTCGCCGTGCAGCACGCGGATGTCCTCGAACGGGACGCCGAGTTGGTCGGCGGCGATCTGTGACCACGAGGTCTCGTGGCCCTGGCCGTGCGAACTCGATCCGGTGACCACCTCGACCTTGCCGGTGGGCAGCATCCGGACCGACGCGCTCTCCCAGCCGCCGGCGCCGTACGACAGCGATCCGAGGACGCGAGACGGCGCGAGTCCGCACATTTCCGTGTAGGTCGAGACGCCCACTCCCAGACGGACCTTGGCGGCACCCGCTGCCCGTTCGGCGGATTCCTTCCGAAGGTCGTCGTAGTGGAACAGAGACCGGGCGAGCGCGGTCGCGGCCTCGTAGTTGCCGCTGTCGTAGGTGAGGCCCGCGATTGTCGTGTACGGGAACTCCTCGTGCTTGATCCAGTTGCGCTCACGGACCTCCAGCGGATCGACCCCGAGATGGGCCGCCAGGTCGTCCATGATGTGCTCGATGGCGTAGGTCGCCTCGGGCCGGCCGGCGCCGCGGTAGGCGTCGGTGGGCGTCTTGGTGGTGAATACGCCGGTGCAATTGAACCGGTACGCGGACATCTTGTAGATCGCGTTGAACATGAACGCGCCCAGCAGCGGAACGCCCGGCGTCACCAGCATCAGGTACGCGCCCATGTCGGCGAGAAGGTCGACGTCGAGGCCGCGGAGCGTGCCGTCGGCTTCGGCGGCGACGCGGATCCGCTGGATCTGGTCGCGTCCGTGGTGGACGGCGACGTTGCCTTCCGAACGCGACTCGGTCCACTTCACCGGCCGGCCGAGCTTGCGCGTGATGAGGAGCGACAGTACTTCTTCCGCCGTGACCTGGAGCTTCGACCCGAAGCCGCCGCCCACGTCCGGCGCGATCACGCGAAGGTTCTGCTCGGGAATGCCCGTGACCAGGGCGAGCATGACACGGAGCACGTGCGGGATCTGCGTCGCCGACCAGAGCGTGTACTCTCCGCCGACGCCCGCCGCCACGACTGCCCGGGGCTCCATCGCCGAAGGGATCAGTCGCTGCTGGCGATAGGTTCTTTCCAGCACCACGGGGGCGTTCTCGAAGGCGGCGGCAAGGTCACCGTTCGCGAAGGTCCAGGTGAAGGACTTGTTGCCCGCTTCATGGACTTTGGGGCTGCCCGGCCGGAGAGCGGCCTCCATGTCGAGGACGGGTTCGAGGGACTCGTATTCGATGTCGATCAGTTCGAGGGCGTCGGCCGCCGCGTACCTGTCGCGCGCGACGACGGCGGCGACGATCTCGCCCCCGTACCGCACGGTGTCCGTGGCCATCGGCGGGTGCTCGGGGATGACGATGTCCTCGGTGACAGGCCAGGCACAGGGGAGGCTTCCCTGCTCGGCGGCGAAGTCGGCGCCGGAGTAGGCGGCGTACACGCCGGGCGCGTTCCTGGCTTCGTCGACGTTGACGGAGAGGATGCGCGCATGGGCGCTCGGGCTGCGCAGGAATGCTACGTGCGCCAGGCCGGGCAGCGTGATGTTGTCGGTCCAGTTGGTCTGTCCCGTGATGAGGCGGGCGTCTTCCTTGCGGGTGCGGGCCTTGCCTACTTCGCGCGGGGTGACGGTTTCGGCGGTCATGCGGTCACCTCCGTCGTCTCGCCCGCGTGCGCGGCCTTGAGCACGGCATGGACGATGTTCTGGTAGCCCGTGCAGCGGCACAGGTTGCCCTCAAGCCCGTCGCGGACTTCTTCCTCGGTAGGGTGCGGGTTCTCGCTGAGCAAGTCGGCCGCGGCCATGATCATCCCTGGCGTGCAGTAGCCGCACTGGAGCGCGTGCTCCTCGTGGAAGGCCCGCTGCAGGGGATGAAGTTCCCCGTTTGCCGCTAGCCCCTGGATGGTCGTGACCTCCGCGCCGTCAGCCTGCACGGTGAGGATCGAGCAGCTCTTCACGGACTTGCCATTCAGCAGAACGGTGCAGGCCCCGCAGTTAGAAGTGTCGCAACCGATGGGTGTCCCGGTCCGCCCGGCGTATTCCCTGAGATAGTGCACGAGAAGCAAGCGCGGTTCGACGTCGTCGTCATACCGGACGCCGTCGATGTTCACCGTGATTCGCATACGCGGCCTCCTTGCCGTGGCTGGTGCGCCTGATGCCAACCGTAAGACGTCACATCGCGTCGCACCAGACCCGTCACGCGGATGGTCGCTATCCGGCACCGCGGACCACGCCGACCCTGGTCCCCGAACTGGAGTAGCCGATCACGGCGCCGGGGCGACTACAGGCCAGTGAGGATCTCCGTGAGGATCCGAGGGGTCTCCGCGGTCGGGGCGGCCTGCAGGCAGAGCTGCTCCATGACCTCGAGGTAGCTGTCCACGTCAACCGGCTTGTCGAGGTAGATCGCGCTCGTGAGCTGCTCGATGTAGACCACGTCGCGCAGGTCCGGCTCGGAGAAGCGCAGGATCGCGAACGGGCCGCCCATCGCTGGGTGCGGTCCCGCCGAGAAGGGGAGCACCTGGAGAGTCACGGCCGGGTGGTCGGCCATGTCGATGAGGTGCCGGAGTTGTTCGCGCATGACGGCCTTGCCGCCGATGCAGCGGCGCAGGGCGCTCTCGTCGACGACTGCCCACAGTCGCGGCGGGGCCTGCCGGTTCAGGATGTCCTGGCGGGCCAGCCGGGCTTCCGCGCGACGCACGACGTCCTCTTCGGACTTGGCATTGCCGAGCCGGATGATGGCCCGGGCGTAGTCGTCGGTCTGCAGCAGGCCGGGAACAAACTGGAGCTCGTAGTTCCTGATGAACGCGGCGGCGGCCTCAAGCCCGAAGTACGGCTCAACCCAGTGCGGCAGCGTGTCGGAGTAGCCCTGCCACCAGCCGGGCGTGTTGGCCTCGCGGGCCAGTTTGAGCAGCGCCTCACGCTCTTCGCCGGACGCGATGCCATACAGCGTGAGCAGGTCCTTGAGGTCGCGCTCCTTGAAACCGACCCGGCCGTGCTCCATCCGGCTGATCTTGGAGTGGGAGCCGCGGATCGCGGCGGCGGCCTGCTCTGTCGTGATGAAGGCTTCCTCGCGCAGTCGGCGCAGGTGTCCGCCGAGCACCAGCCGTTGAACGGTCGGGCCGGCTGAACGCGGGCCGAACAACGTCGGCGCACCGTCCCAGGCAATCTCCTCGGACGAGAGCATCGCCACTCCTCGCATAAGTGTGGGATCCCCGAATACGAATCGGGGCATGGGCCAGTTTCGCACGTGATCATGTGGCTGCGGAAGGGCAGTATGTGACGATTCAACAGAAATTCAGGGGACGCATGTGCTTAATGGTGCCCTCATGTCGCCGCACCGGGATGGGCAAGCGATGGGCACGCCCGCTCCTGCCTGCCGTTATCGATAAGCGTGAGAGTTCTACGAGAGAAGGGCGTCGAACTCGCCGCTCTTGACGCCGACGAGAAAAATCGCGATCTCGGAGCGGCTGTAGAGCAGGGCTGGCCCGGCGGGGAATCGTGAGTTGCGAACAGCGATCAGGTCGTCACGAACTGGGGCCATCTCGACGCACGCGCCGTTCGGGTTGCTGCGCGCGCTCTTCCGCCAAGCGGCGTCGACCAGGTCTGAGGCGGGGATCCCGTTGTAGATGAGGTCCATGTTCCTTCCCGCGGTTGCGTTGTCGTCAGTTGAGCGCCCCGCTGACCCCTGGGAGGCTCTCCCGTGCACGCACCGAATGAACGTGCATCCGGTCTTGCATTTGCACAATATATCAGGCACCATACAAGTACGGCATAAGCCACCAACTGCGACAGACAAGGCTTGCGGGCCCCCATGGCGATGCAGAAAGCGGACACGTTGGCTCAGCTCGGGCTTGAGTACGACCCGGATGATTATGATGACGAGGTCATCGCCATCCCGGCTCCTCCTGCCTGCCCGCCGCAACTGCTGCCCGTCCCGTCCGCGTGGTGGGATACTCCAGCGGTCACCAGCCGTCCGCTGAACCCGATTCCCGAGGAAGCGCGTGCGGCACGTCATTTCGTCAGGGACCTGCTTATCTGCTGGGACCTGGGTCACCTCAGCGGCGACGCGGAACTGATCATCGCGGAACTGGTCGTCAACGCCGTGCGGCACGGCCTGCGGACCGCGTCGGCCATCGCTCCCGTCGCGCTGCGCCTGTGCATGCTCCGCCGCGCCGGCGAAGTGATGCTCGCGGTCACCGACCCGAGCAGCGAGGCCCCGCGACCGCGCGCGCCCGGCTGGAGCGGGGAGAGCGGCCGCGGACTCCAGATTGTGAGCGCGCTGAGTTACATCTGGGGCTGGTCTCCCATAGAGGGTCAGGGCAAAGCGGTCTGGGCCGTCCTCCGCCACGACTGACCCTTTCACCCGTTTCAAACCGAACGTTCCCTTGCTGAATGCCCGGGGACGAGCAAGCCCGCCGACGAGGGGCCGGCGGGCTCTTGCTCTGTCGGAAAACGCCTTTAATGGACAGGCTGGTCGGCGATGGCCAGCACGTGCTCGACAAGGGAGATAAGGATCTTCTTCGCGGACTCCCGTGAACGGGCGTCACACAAGACGATCGGCAAGCTCGGGTCGAGGTCCAGGGCAAGGCGCACATCCTCCGTGTCGTAGCGCCTGGCGCCTTCGAAACAGTTCAGCGCGACGATGAAGGGGATCTCCCTGCGCTCGAAGTAGTCGATCGCGGGGAAACAGTCGGCCAGCCTGCGGGTGTCGGCGAGCACGACCGCGCCGAGCGCACCCACGGCTAGTTCGTCCCACATGAACCAGAATCGTTCCTGCCCGGGCGTGCCGAACAGATACAGCACTAGGTCCTCACGCAGCGTGATCCGGCCGAAGTCCATGGCGACGGTCGTGGTCGTCTTGCGCTCCACGCCGGCGATGCTGTCTACCCTGGCGCTGCTCTCGGTCAGCAGCTCTTCGGTCCGCAGCGGCCGGATCTCGCTGACGGCGCCGACGAGCGTGGTCTTCCCCACCCCGAACCCGCCCGCGAGCAGGATCTTGATCGCGCGATGGCGACGCTCCCCGCCTCCCATGCCGCCTCCGATGCCGCCTGCGGGCTCATAGCCCCCGTAGGCCATGGATAACCTCCCTGAGGGTGCTCTTGTCAACCTGCTGCGGCTTGGTCGCGACTGGTGCGCTGATAGCGACGAGGCCAAGTTCTCGCAGGTCCGCAAGCAGGATGCGGACCACACCGAGCGGAAGGTCGACATCTGACGCGATGTCAACCACGGTAGTGGGTGATCGGGTTAGCTGCAGCACGGCCAGGTGCTCCGGTGCCATCGAGTTGAAGTCGGCCACGCCCGAGGGGTTGGCCGCTACCGTCGCAACCAGGTCGAAGGCCTCGCCGCCCGGCCGGGTCCTGCCTTGGGTGAAGACATAGGACCGGACGACCGGCCCTGCCTGTGAGTCGATCCACTGATCGTCGCGAGCTGGCATCCGTCAAGCACTCCCCCTCACGGTCACCGCATTACGCGGGTGTACCCCGCATGCCCACTCCGAGGTGATCGACGGTGCGCTGCACGAGGATCGCCATTTCGTACGCGACCTGGCCCACGTCGGGGTCGGCACCCGTCAGGACCGCCAGGCAGGTACCCGAGCCCGCCGCCATCACGAACAGGAAACCGGAGGTCATCTCGATGATCGTCTGCCGGACTTCGCCGCCGCCGAAGTGCCGTCCGGCACCGCGTGCCAACGACTGGAACCCCGCCGAGAGCGCGGCCAGATGCTCCGCGTCGTCCCGTTGCAGCCCCTGCGAGGCACCGAGCGCCAGACCGTCCTGCGAGAGGTAGACCGCCCGCTCGACGTCCCCGACCCTTCTCACAAGGTCGTCGAGAAGCCAGTCCAGCTGGTTGGAGCCGCCGCCGTAGGACTGGCCACCGCCACCGCCGTAGTAGTTGATCGCCATTTACTTGTTGCCCTCCGTGTCCCGGTTCTGCTGCGAACGTCCCTGCTGCCAGCCCCGCTGCATCGCGGAGAACGTGTTCCGCACGTTCGCCGGGTTCGGCGGTGCCGCAAGCGGCACCGTGCCGCGGGCCGTGCCGGCAGCGGCACGTGACGTGCGAAGCTGCGGTGCGAGATTGGCCTGGCGCACGCGCTTGGGGAGGCCGTTGAGTTCCCCGTCCGCGCCGCCAGGGCCGGCGTCGCCGTGACTTTCCGTACCGCCGCTGTTGTTCCCGCTCGCGGAAACGGCACTGCTGCCGTTCCCGGAAGCAGGAGTGCCGGTGCCGTAGCCGCCACCGCCGTCACCATATGCGGAGCTTTGGGTGCTGTAGGCGGAATTGCTGGTGTTGTAGCCGGAGCTGCCTGCGCCGTACGCGGAACCGCCGTTCCCGCGGCCGCCGTTCCCGTCGCCGTAGGCACCGCCTCCGTAGGCACCGCCTCCGTAGGCACCGCCTCCGTAGCCACCGCCTCCGTAGCCACCGCCGCCATTCCCGCCTCTGTAGCCACCGCCGTTCCCGTCGCCGTAGGCATCGCCTCCGCTCCCGTACGAGGTCGGGCGCGGGAAGTAGCCGGCCGACTGCTGGGTCGCCGACCGTGAGACGGGGACTCCCGTGACTATCGGAATGTCGGCGGCCGGACGCTGGGGAAGCGGCGGCTGCCTCGTGCCGAACGGGGACGAGAGCGGGATGTTGTCGAGGTCCGGCGGGGTGCCGTGCACGGTCGGACCCAGGGTCGGCCGCACGCCGATGACCGGGGTGGGCGCGCCCGAGGAGTACGGCTGGCTCAGGGGGAGCGATGTTCTCGCGGAAGGCTGTGCACCTGCGGAAGGCTGTGCACCTGCGGAAGGCTGTGCATTCACGGAAGGCTGTGCACTCGAGGAAGGCTGCGCACTCGAGGAAGGCTGCGCACCCTCGGAAAGCGGTGTGCCCAGCGACCGCATGCCCGGTCCCGGCACTCGCGCCTGAGAATTGCGCTGCGGGAACGGTGTCTCCTCGTTGAACGTGGCGGCGCCGGAGTACCCGTCGCGGGGCCCGTAGCCACCGTTCGCCGGCACCGCGCGCGACGGCACCGCGGTCGTCGGCCCCAGGGTCGGCGCCGCCGTTCCTGCCGCCGCCGTTCTTGCCGACACTGTTCTTGCCGACACTGATCCTGCCGACATGGGGGCCGGCGCCCCGAGGCGAGCGCCGATCGCCGCGGGACCGGAAATGCGCGCCGGCGCGCTGTCGTCCACGACAAGCCGCTGCGGGATCAGGGTGACTGCCGTCGTGCCGCCGTAAGGCGAAGGCCGCAGTATGACGGTGACGCCATGGCGCTTGGCCAGTTGCCCGACCACGAACAGGCCAAGCTGCTCGGTGTTGGCCGGGTTCACGTCCGGCGGGTTGGCGAGCCGCTCGTTGAGGTCGGCCATGCGGGCCGGGGTGAGGCCGAGGCCGCGGTCCTCGATCTCGATCGCGAAGCCGTTCGACACGCCCTCCCCGGACACGCGGACCTGGGTGAATGGCGGGGACAGCGACGTCGCGTTCTCGATCAGCTCGGCGAGCAGGTGGATCACGTCGGTGACCGCGTTGCCAGAGAGCATCGCCTTGGACTGTGTCGAGACGGTGACCCGGGCGAAGTCCTCGACCTCGGCGACCGCGCCGCGCATGACGTCGAGGAGCTTGACCGGGTTGGACCAGCTGCGGCCGGGCACGGCGCCGGAGAGGATGATGAGACCTTCCGCGTGCCGCCGCATTCGGGTGGTGAGGTGGTCCATCGTGAACAGGTCGTCGAGCACGTCGGGGTCGGTGGCCCGTCGCTCCATGGAATCGAGCACGGTGAGCTGGCGCTGGAGCAGCGACTGGTTCCGCCGCGCCAGGTTCCGGAACATGTCGTTTACGCCCTGCCGCAGCCGCGACTCCTCGACCGCGGACCTGATGGCCGTCTGCCGCACGAGGTCGATGGCCTCGCCGACCTGCCCGATTTCGTCGCTGCCCACCCGGAGCGGCGGTGCCTCGGCCGTCACGTCCACGGTATCGCCACGGCGCAGCCGGGCAACGACGCTCGGCAACTGCTCGGTCGCCAGGGTGGCGGCGGAGGTCCGGAGGATCCTCAGGCGGCGGTTGACTGACTGGCCGAGCAGGATCGAGATGATCAACGTGAGGATCAGGCCCGCGGCGCCGAGGGAGCCGAAGAGGATCACTTCGTTCTTCGCGGTCGTCGCGAGCCCTTGGTCGACGTTCAGGACGGTGTCGGCGGCGAACAGGCCACCGTTGTAGTTGGCGTCCGACCAGGTGCTGGTGTAACCCTCCCAGCTCTCGGTGGTGATGCCCATGCCCTCGATCTGGCTGACCGTCGAGCCGCCCGCTACCGCCTGCTGCACTTCGGTGATGAAGCCGGCGGCTTGCACCACGCTCGCCTGGTTCATCTGGCTGTTGTAGGCCGCGAGTTCGGCGGAGTTCAGCAGTTTCTCGTACAGCGCCGCGTCGTCTTCCTGCCGGCCCGCCGCCGCGTCGAAGACCACCCGCTCCTGGGAAGTGAGCGCGCCCGATGCCAGCGCCGCGGCCATCACGGCGTCCTGCTCGTTGACGTCCTCACGCTCGTTGACGGCCGAGATCAGGCCAAGCCCCGAGGCGACGGAGGAGCCGTTCGTCATGCTGTTCGCCTCTGCCTGGAAGACCAGCGGCTCGTCCTGGATGACGCTGGTGTACGCATCGAACGCCTGGATCGGCGTGAGCTTCTTGCCCTCGACCGCCACCCGCACCGAATCAAGGCTGTTCACGTCGCGGATCATCTTCGCGATGGCGGCGCGCTCCGCCCCGTTCTCCACGCCCTGCGTTTGCGTAGAGGTCATGGCCTGGTCGAATGCGATCGCGCCGGTCTTGGTCTGTGCGGAGTCCGCCTCGAACTCGGTGAGGTTGGTGGAAGTGGGGTCCGACAGGTAGACCATCGCGTCCCGGCGTTCCTGCTGGATGAAGCTCACGAACTTCGTCGCCTGCTCGGCCGTTGCCTGGATGAGGTTCGGCGCGCGGTTGAGGTTGTTGTAGTTCGTGATCGACGTGACAGTCACGTATGAGAGCAGGCCAAGCATCGTGACCAGCGGGATTGTCACGAGGATGTAGATTCTGAGCCGGATGGATCGACCGCGCGACCCCATAGGACCCCCCTGGGTTACGGTTTGAGCAGCTCAGAATACCGCGATAAACAGCGAGTTCGTGGCTTTATTGGTACATATGGAGCGCTCAGTCACCATCTGGGGTGTTTCGCTGCTAACCGGTTGCCGGCGATCCCAGGTTTGTCGGTGCTACCGCCTACGCTGTGATCGTGACCTCTACCGCGACCCACCACCCTCTCCTCGACGGGCTCAATCCGCAGCAGCGCGCCGCGGTCCTGCACGCTGGCGGGCCGCTGCTGATCGTGGCGGGTGCGGGCTCGGGCAAGACGCGGGTGCTCACGCACCGGATCGCTTACCTGCTTGCCGAGCGCGATGTCGCCCCCGGCGAGATCCTCGCGATCACCTTCACCAACAAGGCGGCCGGAGAGATGGCCAGCCGGGTGGCCGCGCTGGTGGGGGACAGGCGGGCCCGGGCGATGTGGGTGATGACATTCCACTCGGCATGCGTGCGGATCCTGCGGCGCGAGGCCTCGCGCTTCGGCTACCCGTCGAACTTCTCTATCTACGACTCGGCGGACTCCCAGCGCCTGATGGCCCTGGCCTGCCGGGAACTCGAGCTCGATGCCCGTCAGTTCCCGCCGAAGCTGATGGCGGCCCAGGTCTCCAACCTCAAGAACGAGCTCGTGGACTACGAGAGCTTCTCCTCGGGTGCCCGGACGGCGCGGGAGAAGGCGCTGGCCGAGGCCTATGCCGAGTACCAGCGCCGCCTCGTCGCGGCCGGCGCGATGGACTTCGACGACCTGATCATGGTCACCGTCAACATCCTGCAGGCATTCCCTGAGGTCGCGGAGGCCTACCGTCGCAGGTTCCGTCACGTACTGGTCGACGAGTACCAGGACACGAACCACGCGCAGTACGTCCTGGTCCGCGAACTGGTCTCCGGGGGCTCTCCCCTCTTCAGCCGAACGGACAGCGGCGACTCCGTGCAGTCGGCTCCGACGCCCCGGGGGGACAACCCCCAGGGCCTCTCGAGTCAGCCAGAGTTGTGTGTCGTAGGCGACGCCGACCAGTCGATCTATGCCTTCCGCGGCGCCACCATCAGGAACATCGTGGAATTCGAGGAGGACTATCCTTCCGCCACGGTGATCTTGCTGGAGCAGAACTACCGGTC
This sequence comes from Trebonia sp., assembly GCA_035948445.1. Taxonomy (GTDB): domain Bacteria; phylum Actinomycetota; class Actinomycetes; order Streptosporangiales; family Streptosporangiaceae; genus Trebonia. Next base: position 49,679 of record DASZJE010000045.1, read on the forward strand.
GACCCAGAACATCCTGGCCGCGGCCAACGCCGTGGTCTCCCGCAACGTTTCCCGCAAGCCGAAGAACCTGTGGTCCGACGCCGGCGCGGGCCCTCCGATCGTCGGCTACGTCGCGGACAACGAGCACGACGAAGCGTCCTACGTCGCGGAGGAAGTGGACCGACTGTCGGACGAGGGGTCCGCTACGCCAGGTCAGGTGGCCGTCTTCTACCGGACGAACGCGCAGTCCCGGGTCTTCGAGGAAGTGTTCATCCGGGTGGGGCTGCGGTACAAGGTGGTCGGCGGCGTGCGTTTCTACGAGCGCAAAGAGGTCCGCGACCTGCTTGGCTACCTGCGGCTGCTCGCGAACCCGAACGACGAGGTTTCGCTGCGCCGCGTGCTGAACGTCCCGAAGCGCGGCATCGGCGAGCGCGCGGAGGAATACGTCGCGGCGTACGCCTCCCGGATGCGCATCTCGTTCGCCGAGGCGCTGCGTGACCCCGGGGAGGTGCCGGGGCTCGCTGCCCGGTCGGCGTCGGCGATCGCGGGGTTCAACTCGCTGGTCGGCGAACTGCGGGACCAAGCGTCATCGAACAGCCCGGTGGCCGAGGTCGTCGAGGCGGTGATCGAGAAGACGGGGTACGCGCGGTCGCTGGAAGAGTCGGCGGACCTGCAGGACGCCACGCGGATAGAGAACCTTCAGGAAATGGTGAACGTGGCGCGCGAGTTCGACGCGTCGGCTGCTGACGGCGCGGGGACTCTCGCGGATTTCCTGGAGCGGGTGTCGCTGGTCGCCGATGCGGACCAGATCCCGGACGGGGAGGACCATGGCGGCATGGTGACGCTGATGACGCTGCACACCGCGAAGGGCCTGGAGTTTCCGGTGGTGTTTCTCGTCGGCATGGAGGAGGAGATCTTCCCGCATCAGCAGTCGCTGACCGACAAGAAGCAGCTTGAGGAGGAACGTCGGCTCGCCTATGTGGGCATCACGCGCGCGCAGGAGCGGCTATACCTGACGCGGGCAGCGTCGCGGACCTGGTGGGGCCGTCCGGCGTTCCACGGCCCGTCCCGGTTCCTGTCGGAGATCCCGGCGTCGCTGGTGGAGTGGCGGCGCTCCGCCGCGGACCTCACGGCGCTGTCCGGGACGTCCTCGTCTTCTTCGGCATCGAGGATGGCGTCGCGCCCGGGGGTTTCGTCTCCCGGCAACCGCACCGTTCCAGTGCTGCACTCCGGCGACCGCGTGACGCACGATAAGTACGGCCTGGGCACGGTGGTGTCCGCCGATGGCCGCGGGGACAATGCCGAAGCCAAGATCGATTTCGGCGGCGATTACGGCATAAAGCAGTTCGTCCTTCGCTACGCCCCCATCGAGAAGCTCTAGCCGCTCCCAGGGCCCTTGACCACGCCCGTCCTCGACGGGGCCAGGGAAGGTGACTATCCACGCCAGGGGTCGTCGTTCGGGCGGCGCGGCGCTCGTCCTGGGGGGATGTCGCGGTTCGGCCCGCGCCCCGGCGGCTGCTGGCGGCCGGGCGGTAGCGCCTGGGTGCGCTGCTGGTCACCGTCGGCTGGCTTGCCACGTCTCCCCGAACGAGGCTGCTCGTACCATGCATCACGTTCGCCCCCCCGTTCCCGCGGGGCGCTAGCCCGACGAGGGGCACTGTCCCGAGGTGTGCTGTCCCGGGAGGTGCTGTCTCGGGGTGTGCTGTCTCGGGGTGTGCTGTCCCGAGGGGCGCGGTCACCCTTGGGGGCGTCGGCACGACCACCGCGGTCGTTCCACGGGTCAGGGTCGTCCCACGGGGCGCGGTCACCTCGCGGGGCGCGGGCGGGGCGAGAGGGCGGAGACATGGGGGCGCGCGGGAACCGTCCGTTCGACGAACGCTGCGCGGACATCGGCAACTGGCCGGACACTAGCTGCCGGGACAACAGGAGCCGGGCGCCGAAGATGAGCAGTACCAGGACTGTGGCCAGGCAGATGCCGGCGAAGCCGCCCGCGAGCCACTGGGTGAAGTCGGAGGCGAGGGCGGTCGTGGAAGTACCCAGGCTGCGATCGTGGATGTAACCGGTCACGCTGCACAGCACCAGATACGTCAGCGCGGGCAGCGGGATCAGCAGGTAGACGGACTTCCGCGGAATGCACAGCGCGGCGACGCACGAACCCACGATGATCATGAGGCCGAGCAGGAATCCCGGATCGCGATGAGTGGCCACGGTTCCGACGGCGCCGATGATCGCGGCGACGAGGAAGATCAGGATCGAGACCCCGGTGGGGACCCGCCAGGCCAGGTTGGGAACGCGTCCGCCGCGCTCTCCGCGATCGCCCCGGGCCGGAACGCGTCCGCCGCGGTCGCCTTGTTCTCTGCGGTCCCGCCGGTCCTCCCGGTCGCTCCGGTCTCCGCCGCGCTCTCCGCGGTCACCGCCGCGGTCTCCGGCGTCTCCGCCGCGCTCTCCGCGTTTGGAAGTCCAGGGATCCTCGAAGGCACTGCCCGCGCCGACCCTGGCGCCGCGTCCTTCGCGGCCGCCTGGACCGCCGCGCGGTGAGCTCTCGCGTGGACGGGGGGGCGGATTGGAATCAGGATCATCCCGCCGATCCCGGGAACCCGCGCCGCGGGGAGTGAAGCGCGCGCCGCCGTCACGACCGGCGCCGTCACGACCGGCGCCCGCACGACCGCTGGCGTCACGACCGGCGCCGTCACGACCGCCGCGGCCGCGGTCCGGATCGCGTGAGGGACGCCCGCCGGCACCCGCGGGAGTGAAGCGGGGACTGCCCGTAGCGCTGTCTGGCCAGCCGGGATCAGCCTCGCGCCGCGGACGAGCGGGGCCGCCCCGTCGGGCGCCTGATCGGGGTTCCTGCCCAGGTGGTGTGGTCATTTGCTGCCGAGAATAAAGCATCAATCTCTAAGTTCGTCCCAAGCGAGCCCCGATCGCGTCGTCGGCGATTCGCTCCGTGTTGAACACGGGACGGATCGTGCTACACGCCACGGGTGTGCCTGAGGCGGAAAGTTTCCAACCCAATCTTGGCGCTTGCGGGGCGCGGAAAACCTGAATTCGCGATTACCGCTGAGCTGATTCTCAGGTTCGGTGGTTTCATCGGGTTCTCCCTTAATGCTAACGGGAACCTACCCTCTGTGATAGTCGCTGGGTATGCCGCCGCGGTCGGCGGCGGACTCGTGAAGCCGTGTCCGCCCGAAGGGGAGCGCGATGTCTGGAACCCGCGCGGCGAAGATCGCGTCTAGGACCGGGTACGGCCTCGGCTGCGTAGCCGCCGTGCTGATCCTCGTCGTGAGCGGCTACGCGTACTTCGTGAAGGCGCAGATCGGCGCCATCGGCGGCAGCGACGTACTGAACGGCGGGCCCCAGACCGGCGCGATGACCATCCTGGTGATGGGGCTGGAGAGCCGCACCGACTACTACGGGGATATCCTGCCGGCCGGACTGCTGGCCGCGATGCACGCGGGCAGCGTGTTGGGCGTGGAGGACGGGGTCGGGGGCCAGGACACGAACACGCTGATCCTCATCCACGTCTTCACCGGCGGGCAGAAGGCGGTCGGCTTCTCCATCCCGCGCGACGACTGGGTTACCTTCCCGCGGGCGTATGACGGGCAGAGCGCGGGAAAGATCGACCAGGCCTACGGCCTCGCGTACGAGCAGAGCCTGAGCCAGACCGTCAACTCCACTCTGAGCCGGGATCAGCGCTACACGGAGGCGAACGAGGCGGGCCAGGCGGCGACGATCGCTACCGTCGAGGCCGTGACTGGGCAGAAGATCGACCACTTCGCCGAGGTGAACCTGGCGGGGTTCTACGAATTGGCACGGGCGATCGGCGGTATCTGGGTGTGCCTGAAGTCGTGGAACGGCGGGAAGAACCTGCACGACGCCAACTCCGGCTTCAACCAGCCGGGTCCGGGTTACCGCTTCCTGTACGCGGACCAGGCGCTCGCCTTCGTGCGCGAGCGTGACAACCTCCCGAACGGCGACATCGACCGCACCCGCCGCCAGCAGGCGGTCATCGACTACGTGATCTGGAAGTTGGCGCATCAAGGGATTTTCACCGACCTCGGCCAGCTCATGAGCCTGCTCGACATCGCGAAGCAGTACATAATCGCCGACTCGGGCTGGAACCTCCTCGACTTCACGACCGAGATGCACGCCCTGTCCGGCCGCAACCTAGCGTTCGAGACCCTGCCGTTCGTGCGGTACCAGACGTTCTACCTGGGCGGCACGGCGGAAGACGCGAACGTGATCGACATCCCGTCGATCCAGGCGGAGGTCGCGAAGGCGTTCAGTCCGCCGCCCGCGTCTTCGGCCAGCACTCCCACCGCAGCGGGTTCGTCCGCCGCCGTATCGTCCGCTCACTCTTCGCTCAGCGTTTCCTCCGCTACTCCCGCCGCACCTAGCACGGTGGCTCCTTCGAGCGCCGCCGGCAACGGCACAAACACCCCGCTGATCGTCTCCGGCAACGCCAAGTTCGGCATCCCCTGCGTTTACTGACCCCCTTTCCCCGAACGATCCCCGGTGGCTCCCCTAGGTTCACTCCCACCGGTACCGCCGTTACGCTGTGGGTGAGAAGCACGTTCTTGGGGAGGCGCAGTTGGCTCCGGCAGGCAAGATCAGGATCATCGTCGCGAAGGCAGGGCTCGACGGCCACGACCGTGGCGCGAAGGTGGTGGCCCGTGCGCTGCGCGACGCGGGAGTCGAGGTGATCTACACCGGCCTGCACCAGACGCCGGAGCAGATCGTGGCCGCCGCGATCCAGGAAGACGTGGACGCCGTCGGGCTGTCCGTGCTGTCGGGCGCGCACATGACCCTGTTCGCCCGGGTCATCGGACTGCTCAAGGAACAGGGTGCGGCCGACATCGTGGTGTTCGGCGGCGGGATCATCCCCGACGCCGATATCGCCGAACTGGCCAAGCTTGGCGTCGCGAAGATCTTCACTCCGGGTGCTCCCACCACGGAGATCGTCGGCTGGGTGAACGAAACGCTAAGCGCCCGCTCCGCGGTCTAGCAGCCGCGAAACGGGCGCTGCGGGCTCTGCTTAACGGAGCGCTAGCGGCCGGTGATGACCTGACGGATCAGGGCGGCCGTCTCGCTCGGGGTCTTGCCGACGCGGACGCCCGCCTTCTCCAGGGCCTCTTTCTTCGCCTGGGCGGTGCCCGCCGAGCCGGAGATGATGGCGCCGGCGTGGCCCATCGTCTTCCCCTCAGGCGCGGTGAACCCGGCGACGTAGCCGACGACGGGCTTTGTTACGTTCTCGCTGATGAACGCGGCCGCGCGCTCCTCCGCGTCGCCGCCGATCTCGCCGATCATCACGATCGCCTCGGTCTCCGGGTCCGCCTGGAACGCCGCGAGCGCGTCGATGTGCGTCGTGCCGATGATCGGGTCACCGCCGATGCCGACCGCGGTGGAGAAGCCGATGTCCCGCAGTTCGTACATCATCTGGTAGGTCAGCGTGCCCGACTTGGACACGAGGCCGATGCGCCCCTCGGACGTGATGTCCGCCGGGATGATGCCGGCGTTGGACTTGCCGGGGGAGGCGAGGCCCGGGCAGTTCGGCCCGACGATCCGGGTCTTGTTGCCCTTGGACTTCGCGTAGGCCCAGAACTCGGCGGTGTCGTGCACCGGGATGCCTTCGGTGATCACGATGGCGAGCGGGATCTCGGCGTCGATCGCCTCGATCACGGCGCCCTTGGTGAACGCCGGCGGGACGAAGATGACAGAGACATCCGCGCCCGTCGCGGCGATGGTCTCCGAGACAGTCCCGAAGACAGGAACCTCAGTGTCGTTCAGTGAAATGGTCTGTCCGGCCTTTTTGGGGTTGGTCCCGCCAACCACCTTCGAGCCGGCGGCGAGCATGCGCGCGCCGTGCTTGCGGCCTTCCGACCCCGTGATGCCCTGCACCAGGATCCGGCTCTGCCCCGTAAGGAAGATAGCCACCGTCATGCTCCCTTCGCGGCGCTAGCCAGTTCGGCGGCGCGCTTGGCGGCACCGTCCATCGTGTCAACCTGCTCGACGATCGCCAATGCGGCGTCCCGCAGGATCTGCCGGCCCTCGGCCGCCTTGTTCCCGTCCAGTCGGACGACGATCGGGCGGTTCACCGCCTCGCCCCGCTCCGCGAGGAGCGCGACCGCGGACACGATTCCGTTGGCGACCGCGTCGCACGCGGTGATGCCGCCGAAGACGTTCACGAACACCGACGTCACCGCCGGGTCCGACAGCACGATCTCCAGGCCGTTCGCCATCACCTCGGCGGACGCCCCGCCGCCGATGTCCAGGAAGTTCGCCGGGCGTACGCCGCCGAACTCCTCGCCCGCGTACGCGACCACGTCAAGGGTCGACATGACCAGGCCGGCGCCGTTGCCGATGATGCCGACCTCGCCCTCGAGCTTCACGTAGTTAAGGTGCTTCTCCTTGGCGCGGGCCTCGATCGGGTCCGTGGAGGCGATGTCGGCGAAGCGGTCGTGCTCCTGCCGGAAGGCGGCGTTGTCGTCGATCGTCACCTTGCCGTCGAGCGCGAGCACCTTGCCGTCCGGGGTGAGCACCACCGGGTTCACCTCGGCGAGGGTGGCGTCCTCGTCGGTGAACATGGCCCAAAGACGCTCCGCGAGCACCGCGGCGCCCTCCTCGGCCTCGGCCGGGATGCGGCCAGCGCGCACGATCTCGAGCGCCTTGGCGTGGTCGACGCCGGTCAGCGGGTCGATCGGGATGCGGGCGATCGCGTCCGGGTTGGTGTGCGCGACTTCCTCGATCTCCACGCCGCCCTCGACGGAGCAGATGGAAAGGAAGGTGCGGTTCGCGCGGTCAAGGAGGAACGACAGGTAGTACTCGGACTTGATGTCCGTCGCCTCGGCGATCAGCACGCGATGCACGGTGTGGCCCTTGATGTCCATGCCGATGATGCGCTGTGCCTTGTCGAACGCGTCGGCAGGGCTGTCGGCCAGCTTGACTCCGCCGGCCTTGCCGCGGCCGCCGGTCTTCACCTGAGCCTTGACGACAACCTGGGGGATTCCGTCGCCCGCGAAGGCGGTCGCGATTTCCCTCGCCTCGTCCGCCGTGTTGGCAACCTTGTCTTTGGGCACCGGAACGCCGTACTCGGCGAAGAGTTCCTTAGCCTGATACTCGAACAGGTCCACTGGGGGTCCGATCTCGGTCCGTTGCTCTATATCTTGTTGGATGCCGCTTGACATACGGCGTTCACAATGCAGGGTAGCCCGTGGCAGGTCGGCGCCGCTGCTCAGGTACGAGACGCGAGTCGTGTGAGCCTACTCTCAGCTGTCGCCCGGGGGGGCGACCCCCCGTACCCCCCGGCTGCGCGCCCGATGCCAAAAGCGGGCATCTTATCGGACGCGCGGCGTCCCCCGGGGGACACGCGCTGCGCCGTCCGGGGGGACACGCGCGGGATCCGTTCCGGATCTGTTCTCCGGCCGTGTGGCGGCGTGGCGGCGTGCCGTTTGCCCCATCCGTTGCCAGGATGAACGATGTGAGCAATGTGCCGACCTCCGATCGGATCACCCCGCGTGGCGGCACTTCCCGCACGGGAGGGCTGCCCGCCCCCTCGTTTCCTTCCCGGTCCATGCTCATCGGCGGGGGCACCGCGGCGCTGGCAGCGGCCGGGGCCGGGCTCGCGGTCCTGGTCACCGTGTGCCTGTTCGCATGGATCACGGCGCCGCACGTGGGCTTCGGCGGAGGGCTGCCCAGCGTGCTGCGCGACGCGGGGCTGCTGTGGCTGGTCGCCCACCACGTCGAGATCAACGTGCACGGCGTCGGAATGGTCGGCCTGCTGCCGCTCGGCCTCGTGCTGCTGCCGTGCGTGCTGCTCGAGCGGGCCGGACGGTGGATGACGCACCAAGGCCACGTGACGCGACTGCGCCATGTCGGCCTCGCGGCGCTCGCTATCGCCTTCCCGTACGCGCTGTTCACCGCGGCGGTCGCCGTGGGCAGCCGGACAGCGACGGCCTCGCCGGACCTGATCCAGGCCATCGGCTGGGGATTCCTGCTGGCGCTGGTGGCGGGCGGTTTCGGTGCGGCCCACGGCCTCGCCCCCTGGCGGAAGCTGGCCGGCCTGCTGCCGCCTCGTCCCCGTTCGGTGGCGCTTGGCATGCTGGCGGCGCTCGGGCTGATGACCGCGCTCGGTGCGCTGCTCGACGCCGTGTCGCTAGGCCTGCACCTGCACGCGTACCAGGCGGCGGTCAACTCGCTGTCGCCGGGCGTGTTCGGTTCCGCGCTGCTGCTGCTCGCGGAGATCGCCTACCTGCCGAACGCCGTCATCTGGTCGGTCGCGTACACGCTCGGTCCTGGCTTCTTGTTCGGGGTCGGCACGGCGGTGTCGCCGTCCGGGGTCGCGCTCGGCGCCGTCCCCGCGTTCCCGATGCTCGCCGGAATGCCGGTGGGGCCGGGGGCGGCGTATCCCGGGTGGCTCGGCTTCTTCATCCTGGCCACGCCCTATCTCGCCGGGGCGCTCGCCGGGCTCATGACCATCAGGATCGCGCCGACCCCGTTTCTCGAGGGCGCGCCGCTGTGGGGGCTGCTCACCGGCTCGCTGGCCGGGATCGTCACAGGGGTCCTCGCCCATGTCTCCGGAGGTCCGCTGGGCACCGGGCGGCTGACCTCGGTCGGCCCGGGCGGAGCGCAGGTGGGCGTGGTGGCGGTGCTGGAGGTCGGCGTGACCGCGGCGGTGGTGGCGGGCGCCGCGAACTGGCTGGTGCTGCGCCGTCACATGAAGCGGCTCGGCCTCACCGGCGATTCCGCGCGGATCAGCGGACCCATCCCCGCCGCGGCCGACGGGCCGTCGGCGGTGGTGGACGAGACCGACGACGCGGGCGGCCACCGGATCTATGTCGATCCCTGGGCGGAAGGGTAAAAGCCCCTCAGCCGCCGAAGAAGCTGATCTTGGTGCCCGTGGAGTTTTCGAGTTGCTGCTGGCAGGCCTGCTCCGCGCCGGACGTGGTGGCCGACTGCACGCAATGGAGGTACTGCGACAGTTGCGGCGCGTCGGATACCAACGTCGGCAGGAACAGCGCGCTGAACGCAAGGCCGATGATGCCCAGCACCATCGCGAAGACCGCGGCGCGCGGCCGGGCGTTCCCGGCGCGCCGTGCGCGGGACATGGCCGTGGCCGTGAGCCAGATCGCGACTACCGCGATCACGATCGCGACGCTGTCGACGTCCGAAGAACGCTGGGCGTTCGCGCCCATCACGACGGTAAACGCCCCGATCAGGCCGAACAGGCTGATGACCGCCAGCGCCACCCCGGCCCAGGCGCGCTGCTGGAGCGCGGGTTCCGCGGGCGGCAGTTGCTGGCGCGGTGGCCGCGCCGGAGGCTGACGGGAGTAAGCGGGCGGTCGCGGCGGGGACTTCTGGTCTCGTGTGTTGGACATATCACGTCCATTGTGCCGTGTCCGGGACCGTCCTCATACCTCCGCTAACCACCTCGTTATGGTTGCGGATATGAATGCGAGGCTGGTAGTGCTCGTCTCCGGCGAGGGCACGAATCTGCAGGCGCTGATCGACGCCTGCGCCGACCCTGGTTACGGTGCGGAAATCGTCGCCGTCGGCGCGGACAGGGACAACATCGCCGCCCTCACGCGGGCCGAAGACAGCGACATCCCCACGTTCGTCCTCAAGGTGCGGGACTTCGCGTCACGCGAGGAGTGGGACCAGGCGCTCGCCGACAAGTGCGAGAAGTACGCACCGGACCTCGTCGTCTCCGCGGGCTTCATGAAGCTCGTCGGCGCGGCGTTCCTCGGCGTCTTCAAGGGCCGTATCCTGAATACTCACCCCGCGCTGCTACCGTCTTTCCCGGGGATGCACGGGGCACGGGACGCTCTCGAATACGGCGTCAAGGTGACCGGCTGCACGGTGTTCCTCGTCGACGAGGGCACCGACACCGGCCCGGTGCTCGCGCAGGCGGCGGTACCGGTGCGCGACGATGACGACGAGGCCACCTTGCACGAGCGCATCAAAGTCGCGGAACGCGAGCTTCTCGTCGACACTGTGGGTCGCATGGCCCGCGAGGGCTGGACTCTCGAAACGCCACGGAAGGTGAGGATCGGCAGTTGACCAGGATCCAGATCGAGCGCGCGCTGGTAAGCGTCTATGACAAGACAGGCCTGGAAGACCTGGCCCGCGCCCTGGCCGACGCGGGCACGGAGATCGTCTCCACAGGTTCCACCGCCAAGGCGATCGAGGCACTCGGCATCCCCGTCACCAGGGTCGAGGATCTCACCGGCTTCCCCGAATGCCTCGACGGCCGCGTGAAGACCCTGCACCCGAAGGTGCACGCGGGCCTGCTCGCCGACCTGACGAACCCGGCCCACGAACAGCAGCTTGCCGATCTCGGCATCGCCCCGTTCCAGTTGCTCGTCTCCAACCTGTACCCGTTCGAGCAGACGGTCGCCTCGGGCGCCAAGGACGACGAGGTCATCGAGCAGATCGACATCGGCGGCCCCGCGATGGTGCGCGCCGCGTCCAAGAACCACGCCAGTGTCGCGGTCGTCACGAGCCCGGTCCAGTACGCACAGACCCGCCACGCGCTCACCGCCGGCGGCTTCACCCTGCAGGAGCGGCGTCGCCTCGCCGCCGCCGCGTTCGCGCACACGGCGGCCTACGACGCCGCGGTCGCGTCCTGGTTCGCCGCGGCCTACGCCCCCGACGAGACCGCGCGGGAAACCGGGTGGCCGGACGTCACCGGCGCCGTCTGGCGGCGCAAGGACGTCCTGCGCTACGGCGAGAACCCGCACCAGAGGGCGGCGATCTATTCAAGCGGGAACGACCTCGGGATCGCGAGCGCTGAACTGCTCCACGGCAAGGCGATGTCCTACAACAACTACGTGGACGCGGACGCCGCCCGCCGCGCCGCATACGACTTCACCGCGCCGGCCGTCGCGATCATCAAGCACTCGAATCCCTGCGGCATCGCGATCGGCGCCGACATCGCCGACGCGCACGCGAAGGCGCACGCCTGCGACCCGGTGTCCGCGTTCGGCGGCGTGATCGCGGCCAACGGCGTGATCACCGCGGCGATGGCCCGCCAGGTCGCGGACGTGTTCACCGAGGTGGTCATCGCGCCGGAATTCGACCCCGAGGCCTTCGAGATCCTGTCCGCTAAGAAGAACATCCGGCTGCTGCGCTGCCCCGCACCCGTACGCGACGCGGGCTCGGTCGAGATGCGCCCCGTCAGCGGCGGCATGCTGTTCCAGTCGGCGGACCTGGTGGAGGAACCAGGGGACGTTCCGGAAAATTGGGAGCTTAAAGCCGGCGAGCCCGTTGACGCCGCCACCCTCGCGGACCTGGGGTTCGCCTGGAAGGCGTGCCGTGCCGTGAAGTCGAACGCGATCCTGCTCGCCTCGGGCGGAGCGTCGGTCGGCGTCGGCATGGGACAGGTGAACCGGGTGGACTCCGCGCGGCTGGCCGTGGCCAGAGCCGGAGACAGGGCCGCCGGATCCGTGGCCGCGTCGGACGCGTTCTTCCCCTTCCCTGACGGCTTCGAGATACTCGCGGAAGCGGGTGTCCGCGCGGTCGCCGAGCCAGGCGGCTCCGTCCGGGATGCTCAGGTGATCGAGGCGGCCGGGAAAGCGGGCGTCGCGCTGTACTTCACCGGCGTCCGGCACTTCTATCACTGATCCCGCCCGCCCTGCTGATCCCACCGCCCACCCCCACTGGCCCCACCGCCACCACTAATCCGGGAGCATCAATGACTGCCTCCATCCTTGACGGGAAGGCGACCGCGGCGCAGGTGCGCGCGGGCCTGAAAGAGCGCGTGGCGGCGCTGGCCACTCGCGGGATCACGCCGGGCCTCGGCACGATCCTGGTCGGCGACGATCCCGGGTCGCTTGCTTACGTGGCGGGCAAGCACAGGGACTGCGCGCAGGTGGGGATCGCGTCGATCCGGCGCGACCTGCCGGCTTCGGCATCGCAGGCGGACGTCGAGGAGGCGGTCGCCGAACTGAACGCGGACCCCGCCTGCACCGGTTACATCGTCCAGCTTCCGCTGCCTCGCGGCCTCGACGAGCAGCGCGTGCTGAACCTCATGGACCCGTTGAAGGACGCGGACGGGCTGCATCCGGCGAACCTGGGCAAGCTGGTGCTCGGCCAGGAAGGTCCGCTGCCATGCACGCCGCGCGGCATCGTGACGCTGCTCCGCCAGTACGGCGTCGAGATCGCCGGGGCCGAAGTCACCATCATCGGCCGCGGCATCACCGTCGGCCGCGCTCTGGGCCTGCTGCTCACCCGCCGCTCGGAAAACGCGACCGTGACGCTGTGCCACACGGGCACGAAGGACCTGGGCGCCCACACGCGCACCGCCGACATCGTCGTGGTCGCGGCCGGCCGGCCGGGTCTGCTGACCGCGGACATGGTCAAGCCCGGCGCGGCCGTCCTCGACGTTGGCATCACGCGCACCGAGTCGGGCCTGGTCGGCGACGTGGCGCCTGAGGTCAGGGAAGTCGCGGGCTGGATCGCCCCGATGCCCGGCGGCGTCGGCCCGATGACCCGCGCGATGCTCCTGGCCAACGTGGTCGAAGCCGCCGAACGCTCCGCGTCCGCTTAACCCGCGTCCGCCTAACCCGACGCCCAGCACGCGCTACTGGCGAGTAACATGCGTGTTATGCGACGATGCCCCCGTGCATGCTGCACCCACATGGTTTGGCAGGCTAGTGCGCACGGGCCGCATAGCGCGGTGAGCAGGCCGGTGGCGAGGAATAAGGAGGTCGGCGTTGTCCATGAACATCGTGGTCTGCGTCAAGCAGGTGCCGGATACGGCGGTGGAGCGGACGTTGACGGGTGCGGGGACGCTGGACCGTGCCTCTCTCGACGGGCTGATCAATGAGCTGGATGAGTACGCGATCGAGGAGGGGCTGAAGATCGCCGAGGCCCACGGCGGCGAGGTGACAATCCTGTCGGTCGGTCCGGAGAAGGCTTCGGAGTCGATCCGCAAGGCGCTGTCGATGGGCGCGGACAAGGCGGTGCACGTGGTTGATGACGCGATCGCCGGGTCCGATGCACTCGCGACGTCGCTGGTGCTCGCGGAGGCGGTCAAGGCGACAGGCTTTGACCTGGTGATTCTCGGGTCGGAGTCGACGGACGCGCGGACCGGGGTGGTGCCGGCGATGCTGGCCGAGCGCCTGGGGGTGCCGCAGCTGACGCTGTCGTCGAAGGTCGACATCGACGGGACGGACGTGACGGTCCGGCGGGTGTCCGACGACGGGTATGACACGGTGACCGCTTCTCTTCCCGCTGTGGTGAGCGTGGTGGAGAAGATCAACGAGCCGCGGTACCCGTCGTTCAAGGGGATCATGGCGGCGAAGAAGAAGCCGGTGCGGACCCTGACCCTGACCGACCTGTCGGTGGATGCCTCGGCCGTCGGGCTGGCGAACGCTGCCACGGAGGTGGCGGATTTCGCGGCGCGGCCGCCGCGGGCGGCGGGGGAGATCGTGACCGATGAGGGGGACGGCGGCACCAGGGTGGCGGCGTTCCTGGCGGGCCGGAAGTTCATCTGAGAGGGCGTGACAGACATGGCAGAGGTTCTCGTTCTCGCGGAGCATGCCGGCGGCGAGGTCAAGAAGGTGACGGTCGAGCTGCTGACCGCCGCGCGGCGGCTGGGCGAGCCGTCGGTGGTGTGGGCGGGCGAAGGCGCGCAGGAAGGCAGGGCGCGGCTGGCGGAGTTCGGCGCGGCGAAGGTCTACGTCGCCGACAGCGGCGAGTTCGCGGAGTTCGTCGTGGCGCCGAAGGCCGAGTTGCTGGCCCAATTGGTCGGGTCCGCATCCCCGGCGGCGGTGCTGGTCGCCGGGACGACCGAGGGCAAGGAGATCGCCGGCCGGCTGGCGGTCAAGACGGGCTCAGGAGTGCTGACCGATGCGGTCGACGTGACCGCGGGCCCGGATGGGGCGCCGGTGGCGGAGCAGCCGAACTTCGGCGGCGCGATCACCGTCCGCTCCCGGGTGAGGACGGGCACCCCGATCATCGCGGTCCGGCCGAACGCGATCTCGGCGGAGCCGTCCGAGGGCGCGGCGGAGATCGTGGCGGTGGACTTCACGGCGTCGGAGGCGGCGCGGCTGGCGAAGGTCACCGAGCACGTGACGGCGGAGAAGGGCGCGCGGCCTGAGCTGACCGAGGCGCAGATCGTGGTCTCCGGCGGGCGCGGCACCGGGTCGGCGGAGGGGTTCAAGGTGATCGAGGAGCTCGCCGACGCGCTCGGCGCGGCGGTGGGGGCGTCGCGGGCGGTGACCGACGCGGGCTGGTACCCGCACGCGTTCCAGGTCGGGCAGACCGGCAAGACCGTCTCCCCGCAGCTGTACATGGCGGTCGGGATCTCCGGCGCGATCCAGCACAGGGCTGGGATGCAGACGTCCAAGACGATCATCGCGGTCAACAAGGACCCGGAGGCGCCGATCTTCGAGATCGCCGACTTCGGCGTGGTCGGCGACCTGTTCAAGGTCGTGCCGCAGCTGGTCGAGGAGGTCAGCAAGCGCAGGCAGCTCTAGTTCCGGCGGCGGTGGAACCCGGGGAAGCTTCTCGCCGGCGGGCATGCCGAACGCCGGCGAGAATCTCCCTCGCGACCCCTTCCGCGGGCTTCGTTCCTCTGGCCATTCCGGGGGCGACTGCGTCTACGCTAGATAGACCATGAACGCGCGCCTAGACGTATATCTCGACCATGCGGCGACGTCCCCGATGCTGCCTGAGGCGATCGAGGCGATGACCGAGGAGCTCGCGCACCTTGGCAACCCCTCCTCCCTGCATAACGCGGGACGTCGCGCCCGGCGGGTGGTGGAGGAGTCCCGCGAGCAGATCGCCGAGGTCTTTGGCGCCAGGCCCAGCGAGGTCGTTTTTACCAGCGGGGGCACCGAGGCGGACAACCTCGCCGTCAAGGGCTTGTACTGGGCGCGCAAGGCGGCCGACCCCCGGCGCAGCCGGGTGCTGACCACATCCATCGAGCACCACGCGGTGCTGGATTCTGTCCACTGGCTGGAAGAGGCCCAGGGCGCGAAGCCCGTCTGGCTTGGGGTGGACGCGCTCGGCGGGATCGCCCCGGATACCTTGCGTGCCGAGCTGGAAGCGGATCCGGAAGGCGCCGCCGTGATCAGCGTCATGTGGGCGAACAACGAGGTCGGCACGGTTCAGCCGATACCGGAACTGGCCAAGGTCGCGCACGAGTTCGGGGTTCCTTTCCACACGGACGCGGTGCAGGCGGCGGCGCAGATCCCGGTGAACTTCGGCGAGAGCGGGACGGACGCGCTCACGGTAACCGGGCACAAGCTGGGCGGGCCCGTCGGTGCCGGTGCGCTGATACTGGGTAAGACCATGACCCCGGCGCCAGTGCTGCACGGCGGTGGACAGGAACGCGAGGTTCGTTCGGGAACTTTGGACGCGCCCGCGATCAGGGCCTTCGCGGTGGCGGCCGTCGTGTCGGCGAGCAGGCGGGAAGCCGAAGCCAAGCGGATAGCCGCGCTGCGTGATGACCTGATCCGGCAGGTGCGGGCGGCGGTGCCGGACGTGGTGCTGAACGGGCCGCCGCCGGGGCCGGACCGGCTGCCGGGCAACGCGCATTTCTCGTTCCCCGGCAGCGAGGGTGACGCGCTCCTGCTGCTGCTCGACGCGCGGGGAATCGCGTGCTCGACCGGGTCCGCGTGCACGGCGGGCGTCGCCGAACCGAGCCACGTGCTGCTCGCGATGGGCGCCGATGCGGGCCGCGCCCGCGGATCGCTGCGGTTCTCGCTCGGCCGCACGTCGACGCAGGCCGACGTCGACGCACTCGGCGCGGTCATCGGCGAGGCGGTAGCCCGCGCCCGTCGCGCCGGCGGGCGTTAGCCGCCGCCGGCCTTCGGCGCGCGCTGCGGGCGCTGACCGGCTGACACGATTCGGAACAACCGCCGTCGGCTAGGTAACCTCAAAGAATCATGGGTCTTCGAGTGCTTGCCGCCATGTCCGGCGGGGTTGACTCCGCCACCGCGGCGGCGCGTATGGCGGACGCAGGTCATGACGTGACCGGCGTCCATCTCGCGCTTTCGCAGAACCCGCAGTCGTACCGGACCGGGGCGCGCGGTTGCTGCACGCTGGAGGACGCACGGGATGCCCGCCGGGCCGCCGACGTGATCGGCATCCCGTTCTACGTGTGGGACATGGCCGAGCGGTTCCGGCAGGACGTGGTTGAAGATTTCGTCGCCGAGTACGCGGCGGGCCGGACGCCCAACCCGTGCCTGCGCTGCAACGAGAAGATCAAGTTCGCCGCGGTGCTCGACCGGGCGCTCGCGCTCGGCTTCGACGCGGTGTGCACCGGTCATTACGCCAGGATCGACCGGGAGAACGGCACCCTGCGGCGGGCGGTCGACGACGGCAAGGACCAGTCTTACGTCCTCGCCGTCCTCAACAAGGACCAGATCGCGCACGCGATGTTTCCTCTCGGCGACACGCCGAAGCCGAAGGTGCGTGAAGAAGCGCGGGAACGTGGGCTGCTGGTAGCGGACAAGCCGGACAGCCACGACGTCTGCTTCATCGCGGACGGCGACACGCGAGGTTTCCTCGCGAAGCGAATCGGCGAGGCGCCGGGCGAGATCGTGGACACCGAAGGCGAGGTGCTCGGCAGCCACGGCGGCGTCTACGGGTTCACGGTCGGGCAGCGCAAGGGGCTCCACTTGGATCACCCGTCACCGGACGGCAGGCCGCGGTACGTGCTGAGCATCGAGCCGGTAAGCCGGACGGTTACGGTCGGCCCGGCCAGCGGCCTTGAGGTGACGGAGATCACCGCGCAGCGGCCATTGTGGACGGGCTGCCCGCCGCCGCGGGAGGCCATCGAGTGCAACGTGCAGTTGCGGGCGCACGGAGAGGTGTACTCGTGCAAGGCGCAGTCGGGCGCTGACGGCGAGTTGCGCATCGTGCTGGACGAGCCTGCCCGCGGTGTGGCGAGCGGGCAGGCCGCGGTGCTCTACGACGGCGATACGGTACTCGGCAGCGCTACTATCGCCGCCGTTCGCTGACGAGGCGAGGACGTTAAGCTCGACCGTGTGACCGAAGAACAGACTTTCAACCTGGGGAATACCGGGGACTCGTCCCCCCGGGGGACCGGCCCCTGGCAGCCGGGCAGCGCCACCGGGATCGGGTCACTGCCCGGTGAACACCCGCTCGAGGCGGCGCGGACGATCCACGACGCCTTGCCCGAGTTCCCGCATCTGGCCGAACTGCCAGCCCGCGGTCCCGGCGCCGACATGATCGGCCGGACCGCCGGCCTGCTCGTGGACATCCCCGTCGAGATAACGGCAGGAGGATGGCGGATCGCGGAGCGTCCCGGCCGTGACGTCCGCCGCGCGCGTTCCTATCTCTCCGCCGATCTCGACGCGCTCGAAGAGGTCTTCGACGGCTGGAGCGGTCCGCTGAAGCTCCAGGTCGCGGGCCCGTGGACCCTGGCCGCGGCGCTGGAGCAGCCCCGCTCGCTCAATCCGGCTCTCGCGGACCCCGGCCTGGTCGCCGACCTCGCCGCCTCCCTGGCCGAAGGGACCGCGATCCACGTCGCCGAAGTCGCCAAGCGCCTCCCGCGCGCCACCCTGGTCGTCCAGGTCGACGAGCCTTCACTGTCCGCCGTGGCGGAAGGCGGCGTCCCGACCGCGAGCGGCCTCGGCCGCGTTCGCGCCCCCGATGAGGAGTTCCTGCGTGAACGGCTCGGTCAGGTGGTTACTGCGACCACGCAGTACACGATCGTGCACACATGCAGCCAGGACGTGTCGTTCGGGATAATCCGGGGAGCCGGCGCCGACGCCCTGTCGCTGGACATCAGCCAGTTGCGCACCCGGGACTTCGACCTGCTCGCCGAGACGGCCGAGGCCGGTCACGGGCTGCTCTTCGGTATTGCCGAACGAGCGCTGGCGGCTCCGGAGAAGGCCGCCCGCTCGGCCGCCGAGGTCTGGCGGAGGATGGGGCTTTCGCCCGCCAAGTGCGCGCGGCAGGTTGTGCTCACGCCGGCGTGCGGCCTCGCCGGATCGTCACCGGAGGCGGCTCAGAAGGCATTGCGGCTGGTCCGCGAGGCTGCGACGATCCTGCCGGAAATCCTGGAAGGCTGAGCGGTATGGAGCGTCAAGAGCGTCCGGAGACGAACGCGGGAAACATGGGAATTGACGAAGCGCGGCGACGTCACGCGGAGCTGAGCGAGAAACTGCTCGACGCCCAGTACAGGTACCACGTGCTCGACTCGCCGACGATATCCGACGCCGAATATGACGCGGGCATCCGCGAGCTGAACTCGATCGAGGACGAATTCCGGGAACTGCGTACCCCCGACTCGCCGACGCAGCGGGTGGGCGGGCCGCTCTCCAACCTGTTCAGCCCGGTCGAGCACCTGGAGCGGCTGCTGTCGCTGGACAACGTGTTCTCGGTTGAGGAGTTCGACGTCTGGGCGGACCGGGCGGCCAAGCTCGGCGCCGCCGGCCCGTACCTGTGCGAGCTCAAGATCGACGGGCTCGCGATCGACCTCGTCTACGAGAAGGGACGGCTGAAGCGGGCCGCGACACGGGGCGACGGACGGACCGGCGAGGACGTGACGCTCAACGTGCGCACGATCAAGTCGATCCCGGAACGGCTCCGCGGTGCGGGCGTGCCGGAACTGCTCGAAGTGCGGGGCGAGGTGTTCCTGACGGAAGAGGCCTTCAGGCGGCTGAACGAGCATCTCCTTGACACGGGCAAGCCCGCGGCCCCGAACCCGCGGAACGCGGCGGCCGGCTCCCTGCGGCAGAAGGACCCGAAGGTCACCGCGTCCAGGGATCTCGACGCCATCCTCCACGGCATCGGCCGCGTAGTCGGCGCCAGCGACAGCCACATCTCCGGCTACGCCGCCGGTCCCAGCGACGAAGGGCACCTGGAGGGCGCTCCAGCCACGCAGTCCGGCTGGTACGAACAGCTGCGCGCATGGGGCCTGCCGGTCAGCGACCGGTACAGGGTCGTGCCGGAGCTTTCCGAGGTCCGCGACTACATCGAGTACTACTCCGACCCCGCGCACCGGCACGAGCCGCCGTACGAGATCGACGGCGTGGTCGTGAAGATCGACTCCCTGGACACGCAGCTTGTGATGGGTGCCACGAGCCGCGCGCCGCGCTGGGCGATCGCCTACAAGTACCCGCCCGAGGAAGTGACCACCAAGCTGCTCGATATCCGGGTGGGCGTCGGGCGTACCGGCCGGGTCACGCCGTTCGCGGTGATGGAGCCGGTGCTGGTGAGCGGGTCGACCGTGGAGAACGCGACCCTGCACAACGAGGACGAGGTCAAGCGCAAGGGCGTGCTCATCGGTGACACGGTGGTCCTCCGCAAGGCCGGCGAGGTGATCCCGGAAGTGCTCGGCCCGGTCGTCGACCTGCGCGACGGTTCGGAGCACGAGTTCGCGTTCCCGCGCCAATGCCCCGAATGCGGCACTCCGCTGCGCCGGGACGAAGGGGAAGTCGACTGGCGCTGTCCGAACAACCGCTACTGCCCGGCCCAGCTTCGCGAGCGGCTGTTTTACCTGGCGTCGCGCGGCGCGCTCGACATCGAGGTGCTCGGCTACGAGGCGGTCTCCGCGCTGCTTGACGACGGCCTGGTCGCGGACGAGGGCGACCTGTTCTCGCTCGACTCCGGCGCGCTGCACAGGTCGGCGTTCTTCGTGAACAAGGCCGGAGACCTCAAGGTCAACGCGCGGATGCTGCTGATGAACCTTCAGGAGGCGAAGACACGCCCGCTGTGGCGCTTCCTGGTGGCGCTGTCCATCCGGCACGTGGGGCCGACCGCGGCGCGCGCGCTGGCGGAGGCGTTCGGGTCGGTGAACGCGATCGCCGAGGCGTCGCCTGAGGCGCTGGCGATCGTGGACGGCGTGGGCCCGACGATCGCGGCGTCGGTCGTGGACTGGTTCGGCGTCGACTGGCACTTGTCGATCGTGGACAAGTGGCGCGCCGCCGGCGTCCAGTTGGCGACGCCGGGCTGGGATCCGTCGGTCGCCGCCGGACGGCTGCTGGCCGGGGTGACGGTGGTGATCACCGGGACGCTGCCGTCGTATACGCGGGACGAGGCCGCCGAGGCGGTCCGCGCGGCGGGCGGGAAGTCGTCCTCGTCGGTATCGAAGAAGACGTCGTACGTGGTCGCGGGCGAGAACGCCGGATCGAAGTACGACAAGGCGGTGGAACTAGGGATCCCCGTCCTGGACGAGGAAGGATTCCGCGCGCTGCTGTCCGGCGGCCCCGGCGCCGTGCCGGCCGGGTAAGCGGATACGGCTCAACTCCGCTCGCACCCTAGGATGAAAAGGCATGTCTCTATGACCTGCGGGGAACGACCCCCGCAGCCCCGAAAGGAACGCATTGATTACCCGTGACGAGGTCGCTCACCTCGCGCGCCTTTCCCGGCTTGCGCTTAGCGACCAAGAGCTGGATCATCTGGCGCCGCAGCTTGACCAGATAATCTCCGCGGTCGCGCAGGTGCAGGAGGTCGCGGCGGAGGGTATTCCGCCGACCTCGCACGCGACCGGCCTGACCAACGTGTTCCGCGACGACGAACCGGCGCCCTGCCTGAGCCCGGGCCAGGCGCTGTCGCAGGCGCCCGCCGAGGAGCTTCAGCGCTTCAAGGTGCCGCGGATCCTGGTCGAGGAGTGAGGGACATGAGCGAGCTGATCACGAAGACCGCCGCCGAACTCGCCGCCGCGGTGGCCAGCGGCGAAGTTTCCGCCGCCGAGGTCACGGCCGCGCACCTCGCGCGGATCGAGGCCGTAGACGGCCAGGTCAAGGCGTTTTTGCATGTCGCGTCGGACGCGGTGGCCCAGGCCGAGGCGATCGACGCCAAGCGGGCGGCCGGCGAGCCGCTCGGGCCGCTGGCCGGGGTGCCCGTCGCGGTGAAGGACCTGTTCACCACGGTCGGCATGCCGACAACGTGCGGGTCCCGCATCCTGGAGGGATGGCACCCGCCGTACGAGTCGACGATCACCAGTCGGCTGCGCGACGCCGGGGCGATCCTCATCGGCAAGACCAACATGGACGAGTTCGCGATGGGCTCCTCGACGGAGAACTCCGCGTACGGCCCGTCGCACAACCCGTGGGATCTCTCGCTGGTGCCGGGCGGCTCGTCCGGCGGGTCCGCCGCCGCGGTCGCCGCTTACGAAGCACCGCTCTCCCTCGGCACGGACACTGGCGGTTCCATCCGCCAGCCCGCCGCCGTCTGCGGGATTGTGGGCGCGAAGCCCACGTACGGAGGCTCGTCGCGGTACGGGGTCGTGGCGTTCGCGTCGTCGCTGGATACCCCGGGACCGCTCGCGCGAAATGTTCTCGACACGGCCCTGCTGCACGAGGTCATGTCCGGGCACGACCCGATGGACTCCACGTCGATCGACGCTCCGGTACCGCCTGTCGTCGAGGCGGCGCGGCACGGCGACGTGAGCGGCATGCGGATCGGCGTCGTGACGGACCTGTCCGGCGACGGGTACCAGCCGGGCGTGCTGTCCCGGTTCGCCGAGGCGGTGGAACTGCTTGAGTCGCTGGGCGCCAAGGTCACCGAGGTGAGCTGCCCGCACTTCAAGTACGCGCTGCCCGCCTACTACCTGATCGCGCCGAGTGAGGCCTCCTCGAACCTGGCGCGGTTCGACGGCATGCGCTACGGCCTGCGGGCCGGGTCGGGGTCCGCCGAGGAAGTGATGGCGCAGACGCGGGCCGAGGGCTTCGGCGCGGAGGTCAAGCGGCGCATCATGCTCGGCGCGTACGCGCTGTCCAGCGGCTACTACGACGCCTACTACGGCAAGGCGCAGCAGGTGCGGACGCTGATCATCCGCGACTTCCAGGCGGCGTTCGAGCAGGTCGACGTGCTGGTCTCCCCGGTGACGCCGACCACCGCGTTCCCGATCGGGGAGCGTGCGGACGACCCGATGGCGATGTACCTCGCCGACCTGTGCACGATCCCGTCGGACCTGGCGGGCAACGCGGCGATCTCGGTCCCGTGCGGACTGGCGCCGGAGAACGGGCTGCCGGTGGGACTGCACGTGATGGCGCCGTCGATGGCGGACGATCGGATGTACCGGGTTGGCGCGGTGGTGGAAGCGGCGCTGCAGTCCCGCTGGGGACACCCGCTGCTCGCTGAGGCGAAGGGGCTCGCGTCATGACCGTGATGTACGAAGAGGCGCTGCAGAAGTACGAGCCGGTCTTCGGGCTCGAGACGCACGTCGAACTCGGGACGCGGACGAAGATGTTCTGCGGGTGCACGACCGTGTTCGGCGCCGATCCGAATACGCAGGTGTGCCCCGTTTGCCTGGGGCTGCCGGGGTCGCTGCCGGTGGTGAACCGGCTGGCGATCGAATACGCGATCAAGATCGGGCTGGCACTGAACTGCTCGATCGCGTCGTGGTGCCGGTTCGCCCGGAAGAACTACTTCTACCCGGACATGCCGAAGGACTTCCAGATCTCCCAGTACGACGAGCCGCTGTGCGCCGACGGGTACCTGGACGTGCTGGTGGGCGGTGAGACGGTGCGGGTCGGCATCGAGCGCGTGCACCTGGAGGAGGACACCGGCAAGTCGCTGCACGTCGGCGGCGCGACCGGCCGTATCCAGGGCGCGGAGTACTCGCTGGTCGACTACAACCGGGCGGGCATCCCGCTGGTGGAAATCGTCACGAAGCCGGTGCCCGGCACCGGGTACATGGCACCAGAAGTCGCGAAGGCATACGTGACCGAGCTCCGGGACGTGCTGCGGTCGCTCGGCGTGTCCGACGTGCGCATGGAGGAAGGATCCATGCGGTGTGACGTGAACACGTCGCTGTCCGTGCTCGGCTCCGGGGTACTGGGGACGCGGACCGAGACGAAGAACGTGAACTCGCTGCGCTCGGTGGAGCGGGCGATGCACTCGGAGATCGAGCGCCAGGCCTTCGTGCTGGACACCGGCGACCGCGTGATCCAGGAGACCAGGCACTTCCACGAGGACACGGGCACCACCACGTCCGGCCGGTCGAAGGAAGAGGCGCAGGACTACCGGTACTTCCCGGAGCCGGACCTGGTGCCGGTGGCACCGGCTTCTTCCTGGGTCGAGGAAATCCGCGCGTCGCTGCCGGAACTGCCCTCGGCGCGGCGGTCGCGGCTGCTCTCGGCATGGTCGCTGTCTGAGCTGGAGTTCGAGGCGCTGCGGAACGCCGGGGCGCTGGATGTGGTGGAGGCGACGGTCGCTCATGGCGCCTCGCCCGCCGACGCACGCAAGTGGTGGCTCGGCGAACTGGCGCGCAAGGCGAACGACGCCGGGGTCGAGGTGTCGTCGCTGCCGATCACCTCGGAAGCCGTGGCCCGCGTCTCGGCGCTTGTGTCCGCCGGCACCCTGAACGACCGCCTGGCCCGCGAGGTCATCGACGGCGTCCTGGAGGGCGAGGGCACGCCGGACGAGGTCGTGGAGAAGCGCGGCCTGGCCGTCGTCTCCGACGACTCGGCACTGCTGTCCGCGATCGACGAGGCCCTCGCGGCGAACCCGGCAGTGGCCGGGAAGGTCCGTAGCGGCAAGGTGGCGGCGGCCGGCGTCATCGTCGGGGCGGTCATGAAGGCAACCGGCGGCAAGGCGGACGCCGCCCGCGTCCGCGAACTGATCCTGGAACGCCTGAGCTAAGCGATCTGGAAAACGCAGGGGGCCGCGCCGTCCGGAAGGCCCCCTGCGTCAATTTGGGATAGCCTAGGGCAAACTAGGGCTCACCGGACGCTCCGCAGGCTCTGGTGTGGTCATTCAGGGAGTCTGGATGCCTAACCACGATCGGCACCGACCGTCGCTGCCTGTTCGCCTGACATTGGCCGAACGGGACTTCTTCATGGAGCTGCGGCGGCTGGTCGACGCCTCGGGGTTGTCGTTCGAGGCCCTCGAGGAAGCGACATCCGATCCCAGGCCGGAATCCGGCGAGTCGTTCTTCTGCAGCGGAGCGCAATGGGAACGCTGGCTGAATGGCCAGTCGCTCCCCCCGCGCATCGCCGTGCGGATACTCGCGGAAAAGCTGGCCGACCATAACGGCGCCGGTCACCTAATCGACCTGTGGGCGCGGGCGTTCGTGCCCACTCCCTATCCGCAGGAGCCCGGCCGCGCGCCGGTGCGGCCACGGCAGCTACCGGCCAGCATGCAGCATTTCATGGGCCGGACTGCAGAGCTTGAGACCCTCGCGAGCCTCGCGGAACAGGTGAGGGCGAGCAGCGCGGCCACGGTGATCGTGGTCGATGGAACCGCGGGCGTCGGCAAGACCGCGCTGGCGAAGCGTATCGGGCATGCCGTTGCCGACCGCTTCCCTGACGGTCAGCTCTACGTGAGCATGCCTGACGTGGCGGACGCGAGCGAGCCGACGTCCGGGGACGAGGTGCTCCGCGGCTTCCTCGAGGCCTTCGGCATCCCGCACAGCCAGCTGCCCTCGGCCGTGGATGGCCAGGCGGCCCTGTACCGGAGCCTGCTGGCCGGAAAGCGGGTCCTCGTCGTTCTCGACAATGTGCGTGACGCCGGCCAGGTGGGGCTGCTGCTGCCGGGCGCCCCGGGCTGCCTCGCGCTTGTGACGAGCCGGAACCAGCTGACCGGGCAGTTCGGCGACGGGACGCATGTGCTGCGGCTGAACCCCTTCACCATGAGCGAGGCCCGGGATCTGCTGGAGCACCGCCTCGGGTCCGCGCGCGTGCGGCGGGAGTCGCCGGCCGCGGACGAACTGATCGGGCTGTGCGCGCGGATGCCGCTGGCACTGAGCGTGGTCGCCGCCCACGCCGCGGCGCGCCCGGATTTCCCGCTCGAGATGCTCGCGGACGAGTTGCGCGGCCACGGTCCCGACCTGCCGGATGCCGGAGATACGGCCATCACCGCGCGGACGGTCTTCTCGGCTTCGTACCACCATCTCAGCGACGACGCCGCGCGGATGTTCCGGCTCCTGGGCGTGCACGCCGGTCCGGACATCAGCCCGACCGCCGGCGCCAGCCTGGCCGCCGTCCCTGTGGAACAGGCGCGCAAGTCGCTGGACGAGCTGGCCAGGGCGTACCTGGTGGAAGAGCACCTTCCGGGACGGTTCGCCTTCCATGACCTGCTCCGCGCTTACGCCGCGGAGCGGGCGCGAATGAGCGAAACCGCCGTCGAGCTGGAAGCGGCGCTGCGGCGACTGCTCGACTATTGCCTGCAGTCCATGCACGCGGGGGTAACTGTCGCTTTCCCCGCGGGGCTTCCCGCTCCCATGCCGCAGCCGCTGCCCGGGGTGCAAGCGGAGAGTTTCGGCTCCCCGGCCCAGGCCCTGGCGTGGTGCCACACAGAGCGGCACGCGGTCCAGTCGCTGATCACGCACGCGGCCGAACGGGGCGGTTTCGACGCCTACTGCTGGCGAATCTCCTGGGCGATGGCGCCGGTCCTGGTGCGCGGCGGTTTCCTGCATGACTACCTGGCTACCGGGCGGATCGGGCTGGCGGCGGCGCGGAATCTCGGCGACCCGCTGAGCCTGGGGCACGCGCATTACCACCTCGCGCACGCATGCGCGCTCCTGGGCGAGGTGGCGGACTCGGACGCCCACCTGACGCGGGCCCTGCGGTCTTTCACCACGGCGGGCGATCAGGCAGCGGTCGCCATGACATTCAACGGGATGGCCCAGCTCCTGATGCAGCGGGGCGAGTATCCGAGGGCGCTGGAGCGCGAACAGGAGGCACTGCGGCTGCGGGCCGCCCTCGGCGACCAAGACGAGATCGCGCACTCCGAGCAGACGATCGCGTCAATCTATGCCCGGCTGGGACAGCATGACCTGGCACTGCGGCACTGTTACCGTGCGCTGGATCTCAGCCGGGAGACCGGCATCCGCCTGCGGACCGCCGACGCGCTTGGCGTACTCGGCTTGGTTTATCTCGGCCTCGGCGATCATGACAAGGCCATCGCCGCCTACATGGAAGTGCTGGCGATCTACCGGCAGGCCGGCCAGAAGGTGAATATCGCCGAGGCCCTGACCGGCCTGGGCGACGCGCAGCAGGCCGCCGGCAACATCACCGCGGCCCGGGACAGCTGGCAGCGGGCCCTGGCTCTCCTTAAAGACCTGCCCAACGCCGATGAGCATCCAGTCAGGGCCAGACTCGCCCCGCGCGGGCCCGCTTGACTCGCCGCCGGGTCAGCTTCGCCGCCGTGCCGCCGGGTTAGCCGTGCCGCCGCGTCAGCTGATCGTGACGGGGTTGACGAATGCCTCGTGGCGCACGTGGTCGGGCTGGCCCGTGAAGGCCTTGAAGTCGCCCAGTCGGTAGGCGTCGCCGGTCTTTCTGGGGTTGACGTCGATGTGGAAGTCCTGGCGCAGGCGGGCCAGGTGGCGCTCGAACGCGGGGATCTCCATCGGGGCGTCCAGGCGGCGCAGGATCTGGACCATCGTGAGGAAGCCGCCGTCGTCGCGAAGAACCGCGTACACCGGGTCATGCTTGGCGCTCGTCTGCTCGACTAGCTCCCGAGGCTCCCCGCGCCGGTCGAAGGCGCGCCGGATCTGGCCGCCGATCGCGCGGGCGACCGGCGGCGGGAAGGCGTTGCCGATCTGCCGGTAGCGCGTGGTCTTGCGGCCCGTGAACGCCCACTGGTATTCGGGGCCGTTCCAGCCCTGGATCCGGGCGGCCATCTCGCAGGTGAGCTTGGGAAGCAGCGTGAGCGGGGCGTCGGGACCAGGGGCGGCATCGGCCACGCCGAGCGCGTCTACGCCCATGTCGCGCCAGGCGCGCTTCGCGCGGGTCGGGCCGAGGTCCGGGCCGCCGTGCTTCTTCGACCCGCCGACGATTGTCGGGGCGATGCCGTTCGCCTTCTTCGCCCATGCCGCCGCGCCGCGCCATCCGTTCGCGGCCATGAGGTCTTCCAGGGTCTCGCCGACGGTCTTCGGCGGACCACTGAAGGGCGACGGCCAGGTGAAGTACGAGAAGTCGTCCGGGCGCATGGCGACGAGCACGAATCGCGGCCGTAGCTGCGGGACGCCGAAGTCCGCCGCGTGCAGCAGTCGCCAGTCCGCGACGTAGCCGAGTTGCGTCAGCCGGTCCAGGACATGCTGCCGGTAGGCGGAGAACCGGGGGAGGGACAGGCCGCGGACGTTCTCAAGCAACAGCGCGCGAGGCCGGACCGTGCCGCACAGTTCGATCGCCCACGCGAACAGGTCGCGTTCGTCGGTCGCCCCCAGTTGCTTGCCCGCGACGGTGAACGGCGGGCAGGGCACGCCGCCGGCGAGGAGGTCGATTCCGTGGTATTCGGCCGGGTTCCAGATGCTGTCGCTGGCCACGTCGCCCTGGGCGATCTTCCAGTTCGGGCGGTTGTACCGCAGCGTCGCGCAGGCGTTCTCGTCCAGTTCGACGGCGAGTTCGTGCTCGAATCCGGCCACCTCAAGGCCCAGTGCCTGGCCGCCGGCCCCGGCGCAGATCTCTACGACCCGGTACTCGCCCACGCCACCTCCCTGCCGGTCACGCGCACCATTGGCGACGGTTTCCAGAGCTACTCGCTAAGGCAACGCAGACCTGCGCCAGCCACCGGCGCTCGGGAACAAGGGCTTCCGCACCAGCCGGGAACGGTTGTTCCATTCCCGAACGATCCCTCGTGGCTCTGGTGCGCCCCCCGACTCGCGAGTGGCGGCCACGGCGGCGAGGGTGGCTACGAGTGCCGCCATCTCTTCCGCGGTAGCGTCGCCGCGGACGACCCTGATAAAGGGAGCGTCGGGAGTCGCCACTGTCCGTTCCGGGGAAAGGTCCTTACCCACGTGACTTGCCGACCCCTATTCCGAACTCGCGGTGGACGCGAGCCCAGAACGCGTCCCGCAGCCATTCTCGCGCTTCCTGGTAGGGGCGCAGCGACTGGCCTAGTTCCTTTTCCGCCTCGACGAGAAGTTCCTTGTCGATGACCGGGGGAAGGATCGGGCCTGGCAGCAAGTCGCGGATGTTGTCCTGGCCCCGGGTGAGGATCCACTTGTGCGCGACATGCTCGCCGGCTTCCTCGACGTGCCGGCGGTCCGGGCCGAGTTTCGGCATCGGCCCGGTGGACGTGAGGTGGTTGCGCGGGCCCGTCATGACGGGGAGCGTGGGCAGTGGCCGCGTATGCCGCTCACCGAACAATTGCGCGGGCGATGGCACGGATGCCTGGATGTCCGGACGCGGTGGCTCGGCCGCCGGGTTTTTCGAGAAGTACGGCCGGAGGAACGCCGCGTCGAGCACCTCGACCGTGTCGGATTCCCATACAAGGTGCTCGGCCTGGTTTGTCCCGTAAGGGGGCTCGATGCCCCATAGGTGCACGCGGACGCCGTAGGCCTGGGCGGCCTCGACCGCGGGAACCATGTCCTCGTCCCCGGCGATAAGCACCGCGTCGGTGACCGCGCGGTGCCGTGCCAGGGCCTCCATGTCGGCGCGGATGTTCGCGTCCACGCCCTTCTGCTGTCCGCGTGCGTTCAGGTTGCCGAGGCGGAGCTTGACCCAGGCCATCTGCGCGACGACGCGCTGGTCGATCGTGGGCACGCGGTCACGGGCGGCGTCGTACCAGTAGACGCGCAGCAGTTCACCGCGGACGAACTCGTCGGCGTGCTTCGTGACGGCTGAGATGAGGCCGACCGCGTCCACGCGAAAATCGCGCCGCGAGCTGGTGCCGAAAAGTAGTTCACCCGCGGCCGCGTAGATATATCCGACATCGACCATGACCGCATATCTGGCCAGGACAGGCATCGGGGCGGCGAATTCGCTCATCGTTTCTGACTCTATGACGGAGGGAGGTGTGCGTGGGCCACTTGTGAGGGTAATGTCGGCGAGGTTCTTCTGACTGACTACTGTACGCGACTATGAGAGCACCCCGTTTACAGCGGAATGTTGCCGTGTTTCTTGGGCGGTAGCGTCTCGCGCTTGGTGCGCAGGGACCGCAGCGCCTTCGTGACCGCGATCCGTGTCTCGGAGGGACGGATGACGGCGTCGACGTAGCCGCGTTCGGCCGCGATGTAGGGGTTGGCGAGGGTGTCCTCGTATTCCTGCGTCTTCTCCGCGCGCAGCGCGGCGGGGTCTTCGGCGGCGGCGAGGTCGCGGCGGTACAGGATGTTGACCGCGCCCTGCGCGCCCATGACCGCGATCTGCGCCGTCGGCCACGCCAGGTTCACGTCGCCGCCCAGGTGCTTGGAGCCCATGACGTCGTAGGCGCCGCCGTAGGCCTTGCGGGTGATGACGGTGACCTTGGGGACGGTGGCCTCGGCGTAGGCGTACAGGAGCTTGGCGCCGCGGCGGATGATGCCATTCCACTCCTGGCCGGTGCCGGGCAGGAAACCAGGGACGTCGACGAAGGTCAGGACGGGGATATTGAACGCGTCGCACGTCCTGACAAAACGTGCGGCCTTTTCCGATGCGTCGATGTCCAGGCAGCCCGCGAAGTGCATCGGCTGGTTGGCCACCACGCCTACCGGGGCGCCCGCCACACGACCGAAGCCGACGATGATGTTCGGCGCGAAGTTCGCGTGGATCTCGGTGAATATCCCGTCGTCGGCGACGGCCTCTATGACCCTGTGCATGTCGTAGGGCTGGTTCGCCGAGTCGGGGATGAGGGCGTCGAGTTCTTCGTCGGTCCCGGTGATGGCATAGTCGACCGCTGCCGGGAGTGCCGGTGGTTCGTCGAGGTTGTTGGACGGGAGGTAGGAGAGCAGTTCCTTCGCGAACTCGATCGCGTCCTGCTCGCTTTCGGCCTGGTAGTGAGCGACGCCGGACTTGGATGCGTGCGTATGCGCCCCGCCCAGTTCCTCGAACGTCACGTCCTCTCCGGTCACCGTCTTGATCACGTCCGGGCCGGTGATGAACATGTGACTGGTGCCCTCGACCATCAGCGTGAAGTCGGTGATGGCGGGGGAGTAGACCGCGCCGCCCGCCGCCGGGCCCATGATCAGGCTGATCTGGGGGATCACGCCGGACGCCCTGGTGTTGCGGAAGAAGATCTCGGCGAACAGGCCGAGCGCGACCACGCCTTCCTGGATCCGGGCGCCGCCGCCGTCGTTGAACCCGACGACCGGGCAGCCCGTCTTCAGCGCGAAGTCCATGATCTTCACGATCTTCTCGCCGTAGACCTCGCCGAGACTTCCGCCGAAGACGGTGAAGTCGTGGCTGAACACCGCGACCGTGCGGCCGTCGACCGTGCCGTAGCCCGTGATGACGCCGTCACCGTACGGCCTGTTCTTGTCGATGCCGAAGTCGTGGGACCTGTGCCGCGCCAGTTCGTCCAACTCGACGAACGACCCTTCGTCGAGGAACAGGGCGATCCGCTCCCGGGCGGTCAGCTTGCCCTTGGCGTGCTGCTTCTCGACGGCGGCCTGCGATCCAGCGTGCACCGCCTCGTAGCGGCGGCGTTCAAGGTCGGCGATCTTTCCTGCGGTCGTGTGCAGAGCCAGCTGTTGCAGCTCTTCGGGTGATTCGGACTCCGCGGCAGTCATGATCGCTAGGTTAATAGTTGGTTCCGAGCGTTTCCGGTCAGAGGCCCCTGGTTAGGTTCAGTTCGTGACCAAGCCTTACGCAGACAGGGAACGAGAATCCGCCGAGGTTCCCGAGCAGATGCGCCGGGACGTCCGCCTCCTCGGCGACATCCTCGGCGAAGTGATCAAGGACGCCGACGGCGGTGACCTGCTCGACGATGTCGAGAGGCTCAGACGCGCCGTCATCGACGCGCGGCATGCCGCCGCCGAATCCGCGGGTGATTCGATCGCCGCGCTCGTGTCCTCGTGGACCCACGAGCGGGCCGAGCAGGTGGCCCGCGCGTTTACCGTCTACTTTCACCTGGTCAACCTGGCCGAAGAACAGCAGCGCGTCCGCACCCTTCAGATGCGCGACTCCGGCGACCAGCCGCCGCGCGAGTCCCTCGCCGACGCGATAACGCGGATCACCGCCGAACAGGGCCAGGACCACGTCTCGGAACTGCTCGGCGGCCTGCGAGTGCACCCCGTGTTCACCGCGCACCCGACCGAGGCCCGCCGCCGTGCCGTCGTCGCCTCTCTTCGCCGCGTCACCGGGCTCCTCGTCACCCTCGACGACAATCGCCTTGGCGGCGTGCAACTGTCGGAGGTCCGCCGTCAGCTGCGCGAGGAAGTCGACCTGCTCTGGCGGACCGCCCAGCTGAGGGTCAAGCCGATGACCCCCGCCGACGAGGTCCGCACGATCATGACCGCGTTCGATGAGACCCTGTTCCGGCTGGTCCCCGCCGTGTACCGGGCGCTGGACAACGTGCTCCTCGGTGCCGGCTCTGGCACAGGCCCATCGCCCGCCCCGGCGTTCATCCAGTTCGGCAGCTGGGTCGGCGGCGACCGGGACGGCAACCCCAACGTGACGTCGTCCGTCACCCGCGAGGCGGCCATCATCCAGTCCGAGCACGCGCTGCGCGCACTCGAGGCCGCCTGCACGCGAATCGGCCGCGCGCTGACGGTTACCGAGGGGTCGGCGCCCGCGTCGCCCGACCTTCACCGCGCCCTTTCCGCCGCCGCGGCGTCGCATCCCGGACTGCTCGCGGAGACCACCGCCCGTTCCCCGCAGGAGCCCTACCGGACCTACCTCCTCTACTGCGCCGAACGGCTGCTGGCGACTCGCAGCCGCGACGCCGACCTCGCCTACTCCTCAGCGGCCGAGTTCATCGCCGACTTGCGCCTGGTCCAGTCCTCGCTGGCCGCGGCAGGCGCGCCCCGGCAGGCATACGGGGAACTGCAGCACCTGATCTGGCAGGCGGAGACGTTCGGCTTCCACCTGGCGAGCCTGGAAGTGCGCCAGCACTCCCGCGTGCACGCGGCGGCGCTGGCGGAGCTTCGCGCCGCTTCGGAGGCCACTCCGGACCGTCCTGCCTCGGCCTTGTCTCCCCAGACCACCGAGGTCCTTGAAACCATCAAGGTGATCGGCTGGATCCAGCGGCGGTTCGGTGTCGAGGCGTGTCACCGGTACGTCATTTCGTTCACCACGTCCGCTTCGGACATCGCCGCGGTCTACGAGTTGGCGTCGTTCGCGTTCCCCGACGGAGACGGCCCCGTGCTGGACGTGGTGCCGCTGTTCGAGAGCGGGGACGACCTGGCCGCTGCCCCGTCAGTGCTCTCCGGGATGCTGCCGCTGCCCGCCGTGGCGGATCGTTTGAAAGCCAACGGCCGGCACCTCGAAGTGATGCTCGGCTACTCAGACTCCGCGAAGGAACTGGGCCCCGCGTCGGCGACGCTGCGCCTGTTCGACACCCAGGCCGAACTGGCGTTGTGGGCCGAGGCGAACGACGTGAAGCTGACGCTATTCCACGGCCGTGGCGGCGCTCTCGGCCGCGGGGGCGGCCCCGCCGGCCGGGCGGTGCTGGCGCAGGCGCCGGGTTCGGTGGACGGCCGGTTCAAGGTGACCGAGCAGGGCGAGGTGATCTTCGCCCGCTACGGCCGTTCCGCGATCGGCCTGCGTCACCTGGAGCAGGTGACGTCGGCCGCGCTGCTGGCGTCCTCGCCGTCGGTGGCCTCACGGAACGCGACCGCGGCGGCGGCTTTCCGGTCGCTGGCCTCCCGCATCGACGACGCGGCTCGCGGGGCCTTCCGCGCACTGGTCGAGGCGGACGGCTTCGCGGAATGGTTCGCCCGCGTCAGTCCGCTCGACGAGATCTCGGGCCTGCGCATCGGCTCTCGCCCCGCCCGCCGCGGCCACGGCGGCGGCCCGCTGGGCCTTGAAGACCTCCGCGCGATCCCCTGGGTCTTCGCCTGGTCCCAGACCCGGCTGAACCTCCCCGGCTGGTACGGCCTCGGCAGCGGCCTGGCGGCCGCGGAATCCGCCTGCGGCCTGGACGAACTGCGCCGGGCCTACAGGGAGTGGCCGCTGCTCGCCACACTCCTGGACAACGCCGAGATGAGCCTGGCGAAGACCGACCGCGTTATCGCGTCCCGCTACCTGGCCCTCGGCGGTCGCGGCGACCTGACGGCCGTCGTTCTCGCCGAATATGACCTCACGCGCCGGCTGGTCCTTGCGGTCACGGGTCACGACCGCCTCCTCGCCGACCGGCCGGTGCTGTCACGGGCGGTCGTCCTCCGCGACCCGTATGTGGACGCATTGTCTTATCTGCAGCTGCGGGCCCTGTCGGCGCTTCGCGCCGAGGACGCGGCCGACCGAGAGCCGCTGGAGCGACTCCTCCTCCTCACGGTCAGCGGCGTCGCCGCCGGCCTCCAGAACACCGGCTGATTCACGGCCGGCGTCGCCGCCGGCTGCAGGATGGGCGCCGGGGCGGCTTCAGAACGGAGACGCCCCGGCGAAGGCCGTCATATTCACATGGTCTCAGCGGACGACGCCCGTCGCCAGTTGATCGGATGGCCGGGCAGTCACCACTGTCCGTTCGGGGGAATGAGCTGGCCAACACGGGAAGCGGGCGTCGCGGCCCTCGCCGGCGGCCAGGCGCTTGAGTGCCGTGCGACTGTCCTCGTCAGCGGGCGTGTAGACGGTCATCCGGGCGCCGGGGACGGTATGGACGGCGAAGCTCGTGCTGATCAGCGTGAACTCGCCAACGCCGGGATGACGGAGCGCCTTGGAGAAGGTCCCCGGCTGCGCGACGTCGTGGGCCGCCCAGGCCGCCGCGAACTTTGGGCTCTCCGCCTCCAGCCGGCGGATGAAGTGCGTCCACGCCGCGTCGCCGACGTGCCTGGCGTAGGCGACACGGAGTTGCCCGACCATTGCCTGGCAATAGGCGTTCTGGTCTGCCAGCGGGGTGCAGCAGGACGCGGCAGTGAAGATCGACAGCAGCGTGTTCCTGTCCTCAGCCGGGAGGGAAGTGACCCGCGGGAAGATCGTGGCGTACATATCGTTCCACGCGAGCAGGTCGAAGCGGTCGGTCACGACGCACGCGGGCACGTCCATCGCGTTCATGACTTCCTGGATCGCCTCCGGCAGAGGGATATCGCACTCGCCGGCGGGAACGACACCCGGGACGTCGGCGAGGCGGAACAGGTGCGTCCGCTCGACCGAGTCCAGCTTTAGCGTCCGCGCGATCGCCTCGAGCACCTGCACGCTCGCGTTGATCGGCCGCCCCTGCTCCAGCCACGTGTACCAGGTGACGCCGACGCCCGCTAGCTGCGCGAGTTCCTCGCGGCGCAGTCCGGTGGTGCGGCGGCGCGTGCCGGGCGGGAGGCCCACGTCCTCCGGCCTGATGCGCTCCCGGCGTGAGCGGAGGAAGGCGGCGAGTTCGGTCCGCCGCGTCGTCGCCGTCGCGGCTGCGGTCGATGTTGCCGTTGCCGTTGCCGTCGCGGTTGTGGTCACCGTCATGTGCCCCCCAGCGTCCGGTTGGTGCCAGTAATTCCGGGTGGTATCAATACCAGGATAACCAGGCTCTTGGTACCAGCATAAGCGTCGTCGCAAGCTTAGGCACATGGCACATCTGACCACAACCCCGCAAAGCGCGGTCACGAGCCGCGGCGAAAAGACTCCCCGCGTGAGGCCTGGCGCGGTGCTCGCGATCGTGCTTACCGGCCAGTTGATGGCGGTGATCGACAATTCGATCGTGAACGTAGCCGTTCCCTCGATGCACGCCAGCCTGCACGCCAGCGGCGCGAGCCTGCAGCTAGTCGTGGCCGGCTACACGATCGCCTACGCCGTGCTGCTCGTCACGGGCGCGCGGCTCGGCGACATCCTCGGCCACCGGAACATGTTCCTCGGCGGCATCGCGCTGTTCACGCTCGCCTCGCTCGGCTGCGGCCTCGCCCCGTCCGCTGGCGTCCTCATAGGTCTGCGTTTCCTCCAGGGCGTCGGCGCCGCGACGATGATCCCGCAGGTGCTCAGCCTCATCCAGCGCACGTACACGTCACCCGGACCGCGGGCAAGGGCGATGAGCGTGTACGCGACCGTGCTGTCCGGCGGCGCGGTCCTCGGCCAGATCATCGGCGGCATCCTCGTCACCGCGAACATCGACGGGACAGGCTGGCGGCCGATCTTCCTCGTCAACGTGCCGTTCGGCATCGCGGTGCTGGCGTTCGGGGCCAGGACTCTGCCATGCCGGGGCGCGAGCGATGGCCGGTCGCTCGACCTTCCCGGCCTGCTCACGCTGACGCCCGCGGTGCTCGCCTTCGTCCTCCCGCTCGTCCTCGGACAGCCGCTGGGCTGGCCCGTTTGGGGCTGGGCACTGCTGGCGCTGTCCGTGATCATCTTCGGTGCCCTCCCGTACGTCGAGCGGCGGGTCGCCGGGCACGGCGGCCAGCCGATCCTGCCGCGGTCGCTGCTGGGACTGCCGGGCGTGCCCTTCGGGATCATGGGGCTGTTCGTGGTGATGACGGTGTTCGGCGGCTGGCTGTTCGCCTTCGCGCTGGAGATTCAGGACGGTCTCGGGGGCTCCGCCCTCCGTTCGGGCCTCACATTCGTCCCGTCAGCTGTCACGTTTGCCGTGGTGAGCCTCAACTGGCGGCGCCTGCCTGTTCGCTTCCACGTGCCGCTGGCGATCTCCGGATTTATCCTGAACGCCCTGGGCCTGCTCCTCTCAGCCCTCCTCCTCCGATCGGGCGGCAACGGGGGCGTGTGGCTATACGTGTTCGGCGCGGTGGCTGGCGGAGGGATGGCGGCGTCCTTCGGACCGCTGATGACCAGGGTGCTGTCGAGGGTGCCTGTCTCACTCGCCGCCGACGCCAGCGGCGTGATCGTTACCGTGAACCAACTCGGGATCGTGGTCGGGATCGCCACGTTCGGCACCATGTACCTGAACCTCGCAGGCGCGCTGCCTTCCCATCCGTCGGTGGCGTTCACGCTTTCATCTGCGCACGCCTACCTGATCACGTTGTCGGCGCTCGCTGGCCTGGCGGTGATCGGCGCGGTGCTGACGGTCGCCCACCACGCAAGCAGCAGGCCCCGCTTGTCTTAGGGGGACGCCTCCCTTTCAACCCCCCGTATAAGCTGCGTTCGTGAGCAGGACACATCGGCTTGAGCTTGACGACCAGACGCTGCGCGAGTGGGACGCGGTGGTACTCGCCGCCGACCCGGACGGGATCGTGCTGGACCGGTCCGCGTTCTACCCGGGTGGCGGCGGTCAGCCGCCGGACCACGGGGTGCTGCTGTGGGGCGGCGTGCAGACCCGGATCGTGGGCGCCCGGAAGGGCGACGACCTCTATCTCCTCCCCGCTGAAGGTGACCCGCTGCCCGTTCCCGGGACCACGGTGCGGGGCGCGGTGGAGGACGAGCGGCGAACTGCGCTGATGCGGACGCATTCCGGGCTGCACGTGCTGTGCGGGGTGGTGTTCAGGGACTTCGGGGCCCTGGTCACGGGCGGGAACATGGAGCCGCTGACGGCAAGGATGGACTTCAACCTGGAGGCCGTGCCGCCAGGGTTCAAGGAAGCGGTCGAGGACGCCTGCAATACAGAATTGCGCGCCGACCGGCAGATCGTGGTGCGGGAACTGCCGCGCGACGAAGCGTTCAGCATCCCTGACATCATCCGGACCGCGACGAACCTCGTGCCTGAAGACGTCAAGGATGTCCGCATCGTCGACATCACCGGCCTGGACCAGCAGGCCGACGGCGGTACCCACGTCGCCTCCACCTCTCAGGTCGGGCGTATCTCCGTGGTGAAGGTGGAGAACAAGGGGAAGGGCTTCCGCCGGCTCCGGATCGCGATCGGGGACTGATGCCCATGCTCTCCGAGCCAGCCATCCGCGGCGCGGTGACCGGTGGCCTGTGGACGTCGGTGACAGTGGTGCCTTCCACCGGTTCGACGAACGCGGACCTGCTGGCGGCAGGCGGCCCGGAGGGTCAGGTCCTGGTCGCGGAGCAGCAGACCGCCGGCCGGGGCAGGATGGGCCGGACGTGGGTGAGCCAGCCAGGCGCGGCGCTGACGTTCTCGGTGCTGCTGCGCCCTTCCGCCGTTCCGGGGGGTCAAGCTGGCGCTCCAGGGGCTAACCCGGATGCTCCGGCCGGCCAGGCTGACTGGGTGCCGCTGCCGCCCGAACGTGTCGGCTGGCTGCCGCTTCTGGCGGGCGTCGCCGTCGCGCGGGGCATCCGCGAGGCCAGTGGCCTGCCCGCGACCTTGAAGTGGCCCAATGACGTCCTGATCGACGGCCGCAAACTCGCCGGCATCCTCGCCGAACGCTCCGGGCATGCCGTCGTGATCGGCATCGGCGTCAACGTCGCCACCCCGCAGGACGCGCTGCCCTCAGGACCCGGCGGCCTGCGGGCGACGTCGCTCGCGATCGAGGGGGCCGAAGTCCCGCGGGACCGTCTCCTGATCGAGATCCTCCGCCAGTTCGAGCATCACTACGCCGCCATCAGGGAGAATCCGGATCCGTCGGCGATCGGGTTGCTCGCCGACTACGAGACCCTCTGCGCGACCCTCGGCCGGGCCGTCCGTGTCGAACTCCCCACCGGCCGCAGCGTGTCCGGCGAGGCGACAGGTATCGCTCCTGACGGCAGCCTTCTCGTCACCGACGAGGGCGTCACGACGGCGGTTTCGGCTGGTGACGTCGTCCACGTCCGCTGAAGCCGGACCGGAAGCGGGCCAGGCCCTCATTTGGCAGAATCGCCAGCGGACGAGAGCATGTGCCCATGGCGTATGACGAATCTCTCACGGCGGGCGAGCAGTCTATCGAGGTGCTGCACCCGCACTGGAAGGTCCTGGTGCGGCCGATATCGGTGGCGTTCCTCGTGGTGGCCGCATTGCTGGTGGTGGAAGTGATCATCCCGTCGAGCAGTGCGGCAGGGATCGAGCGACTGGCCCTCCTCGCGTTCGCCGTCGTCTTGCTGATGTGGTGGCTCACGATCCCGCTGCTCCGCTGGCAGACCACCACGTACGAACTGACCACGCGGAGGGTGCGGATACGAGACGGGATCCTGTCCCGTAACGGAAGGGACTTCCCGCTCTCCCGCATCGTGAACATCTCCTACCGCACCAGCCTCCTGGACCGCCTGGTGGGGTCCGGCACGGTGATCTTGGAGACGGCCGGCGAGCACGGCGACCTCATCATGGGCGAGATCCCGCACATCCAGCGAATACAGGCCATGCTGTTCCAGCTCGTCGAGGACGAGCGCCTCCGCGTCGCGGACGAGCGCCAGGCGCCGTAACCGCCCGTAACCGCCGCAGCGACAGCGCACTCGCCAGCGCCACCGCCAGCAGCGCGACGACGAACGCCACCACTTCCGGCCACCCGCCGCGCGTGTAGAACACCCCGCCGAACGAACCGGCCACGCTGCTCCCGATGTAGTACAGGCACAGGTACAGCGCGGACGCCTGGGCGGGCGCGACGACCGCGCGTCCGCCTACCCAGCCGCTCGCCACCGAATGCGCCGCGAAGAACCCCATGGTCAGCGCGATCAGCCCGAGCACGATGAACACCAGTGACGACGGAAGCGTCAGCAGCGCCCCGCACGCCGCCACGACCACCGCGAGCGCCAGTACCACGCGCCGGCCGGTCCTGTCGGCGAGGCGCCCGGCGAGGGACGAGGAGTAGGTCCCCGCGAGGTACACCGTGAACAGGGCCCCCACTGCCGTGACCGGCAGGTCAAAGGGAGCCGCGCTCAGCCGGAACGTCAGGTAGTTGTACACGGTCACGAACGCCCCCATCAGCGCGAAACCGATGAGGTAGAGCCGCAGCAGCCCCGTGTCGGCGAGATTGCGCCGCAGCGTCGAGTACAGCGCCGCGGGATTGAGCGGCGCGGGCGTGAAGAACCGCGAGCGCGGAAGCAGGAACGCGAACGCGATCGCGCACGCGAGCGACATCGCGGCCACGCCGAGGGTCGCGACCCGCCACCCGCCACTCGACGCCAGGAAGCCGGCGATGAGCCGCCCGGACAGCCCCCCGATCGCGTTCCCCGCGACGTAAAGCCCCATCACGCGGCCGAGGGATCCGGGCGCGACCTCCTCCGCGAGGTAGGCCATCGCCGTCGCGGGCAGCCCGGCCAGCGCGACCCCCTGCGCCACGCGGATCATGATCAGCACATCGAGCGTGGGCGACAATGGCGCGGCGAGCCCGAGCACGCCCGCGCTGATCGCCGCGATGATCATAATCCGCCGCCGCCCGAACACCTCGGACAGCGAACTCATCGGGATGACCGCGATCGCAAGCGCGAACGTGCCCGCCGACATCGCGAGGCTGGCCTCCGCCGGGCTGACGTGGAACCCGCTGGAGATCAGCGGGAGCAGCGGCTGCGGGGTGTAGAGCAGCGCGTAGGTCGCGAGCGCCGCCGCGAACAGCCCGAGCCTGACCCGGCGCATCCCGGGATCACCGTGGCGCAGCCGGGCCGTCTTCTCCAGAGCGAGGGTCATGCCACCGACGTTAGGAATGAGTGCTTTGATACGTCCAATGCATGAATGAGCAGGTAATAATGCAAATATGTATGACGAAGCCCGCGACGTCGCCGCCGCGCTCGACGCTCTCGTGCCGAGGCTGCGTCAGTTCGTCGTCGTCGCCCGGGAGGAGCACCTCACCCGCGCCGCTGAGATCCTCGGCGTCCGGCAGCCGACGCTCTCCCGCTCGATCGCGCGCCTGGAGTCCGAGCTTGGCGTGCCGCTGTTCACCCGCCCCGGTCGTTCGATAAGGCTGACCCGGCACGGGCGCGCTCTCTACGATTGCGCCGAACGATCCCTGGAAACTCTCGCGCCTCCCCTGCGAGCCATCGCGGGCGAGGCCGACCCGGCTCGCGGCCGTGTCGCGCTGGGATTCCTGCACACACTGGGGGGCGAGGCGGTGCCGAGGCTGCTGCGGGACTTCCGCGCCGAGTACCCGCAGGTGCGGTTCGCGCTGGTGCAGGGCGGTTCGGATGTGCTGCTCACGCGGCTGCGCGAGGGCGAGATCGACGTGTGCCTGACCGCGCCGCTGCCGGATGCCGCGGGCGGCGTTACGGCGCGCAAACTCGACGAGCAGCGCATCGACCTGTTCGTCCCGGCCGGTCACCGGCTGGCGGAACGGCGGCGTGGCGGCGCCCGCCCGGATGGTTTCCGCCTGGCGGAGGCCGCCGACGAGGACTTCATCTGCATGGAGCCAGGCTTCGGGCTGCGCGCGATCACCGACGACCTGTTCCGCGCGGCGGGTTTCGAGCCGCGGATCGCGTTCGAGGGGGAGGAGGCCGACACGGCGCGGGGCCTGGTCGGCGCCGGCCTCGGGGTGTCGCTACTTCCCGCGACAGTGTCGTCGCTGTCGGACCCTGCCGTCGTCGCTGTCCGGATCGCCGAGCCGAAGTCGGCCAGGACCGTCGGCATCGCCTGGATGGATGACCGGGCGCTGACCTCCCCTGTCGTCGCCTTCCGCGACTTCGCTCTGGGCTACGCCGGCCGCCTGCTCGGGTAGCTGTCCGGTTCGTGTCTGTCGTTTCACGTGTGGTGATTGTTAGGCGAGCGATCCAAGTTTCTGTAGGTTTAATCTGATATCTCTTGGCATAATGCGAAACTTGGAACATGATGAAACTGTTACGGACACGCACGATCATCGAGCATCGTGCTGAAAGGGGCTAAGCTGTGCCAGACTCGGCCATACCGCTGCTGGAAGCCAGCGGGCTTGTCAAGCACTACGGCAGCGTGCTCGCCCTCGACGGCGCCAGCTTCACCGCCTACCCCGGTGAGGTCGTGGCTCTGATCGGCGACAACGGCGCGGGCAAGAGCACGCTGGTCAAGATTCTCTCCGGTGCGGGCAGGCCCGACAAGGGCCAGATCCTCGTGGAGGGCAAACCGATCAACATGACCAGCCCGCTGGATGCCCGGGGTTACGGCATCGAGACCGTCTACCAGGACCTCGCGCTGGCACCGGACCTCGACGCTGCCGCCAACCTGCACCTCGGCCGGGAGCTCTACTGGTTCCGGCCGCTGCACATCCTCAACAAGCCCGCCATGCGGAAACGCGCGGTCGAGGCGTTCGCGGATCTCGGCGTCAACCTTAAGGACGTCACCGCTCCCGTCATCACGTTGTCTGGCGGCCAGCGGCAGTCGGTCGCCGTCGCACGCGCGGTCGCCTACGCGAGCAAGATCATCTTCATGGACGAGCCCACCGCGGCGCTGGGCGTAGTCCAGCGCAAGCGGGTCCTCGAAAACATAAGGCGGGTACGCGACCGGGGCATCGCTGTCGTCCTGATCAGCCACAACATGCCCGAGGTGCTCTCAGTCGCCGACCGGGTCGAGGTCCTCAGGCTGGGGCGCAGGGTCGCCCGCTTCCAGGCGTCGGAGGCCACCGTGGAACAGCTTGTCGGCGCGATGACCGGAGCGCTGACGACCGAGGATGCCGAGGAAGCAGGGGAAACCACCAAGTGAGTACGAGTAGCGATGTCGACCGCCTGATCGAAGGACCGGCGGCAACCGCCGGGCGCGGGCGGCTCCTGGCGCGCCGGTCGCTGGCGGCGGGCGAGACATGGGTGTTCGGGGCGTTCATCATCCTCGTAGTGGTGTTCACCGCGCTCTCGCCCGGCAAGTTCCTCACCTCCACGACCTTCAACCTGACCGCGCAGACCACGGCGCCCTTCCTGGTGATGGCGATCGGCGAGACGTTCGTCATTCTCACCGCCGGCATCGACCTGTCGGTCGGGTTCGCACTCGTGCTCGCCGGCGTCGTCGCCGACAAGTTCTACGTGTCCAACGGCGGCCCCAACGCGGGCGTCGGCACGATATGGCTCGGGGCGCTGCTCGGGCTGGCGGCGGGCGCCGCGTTCGGCGGGCTCCAGGGTGTCGCGGTGGCCAAGCTGAAGATCCCGCCGCTGATCGCCACCCTGATGGGGCTTGGCGTGGCCGAGGGCCTGTCATACCTCATCACCGGCGGCGCCGACCTCCCCTCGGTGCCGAACAAGCTGGTCAGCTCGCTCGGCCAGGGCAGCTTCGCGGGGGTGCCGTGGGTCATCATCATCTCCTTCCTCGCCACCTTGATCTTCGGCCTGATCCTCGCGTTCACGCGGTTCGGCCGGTACACATACGCGATCGGTTCCAACCCCGAAGCCGCCGAACGAGTAGGGGTGAATGTCGACCGGCACCTGATCAAGGTCTACGCGCTCGCCGGCCTCTTGTCGGGACTGGCCGGGATCATGAACCTCGCCTATTACAGCTCGACGACGATTTCCGACCACCCACTCGACAACCTGACCGTCATCACGGCCGTGGTGATCGGCGGGGCGAGCCTGTTCGGCGGGCGGGGCACGATGCTCGGCACGTTCATCGGCGTCTTCATCCCGGAACTGCTGGCGGCCGGCCTGAACATCAAGGGCGTCAACCAGTACTGGCAGTACATCGTCACCGGACTGGTGCTCGGTGCCGCCGTTTATCTCGACCAGGTAAGGCGGCGGCTGCGCGAACGCGGTTAGCGGACGGCAGGACGTCGGGCATCGACGAAAAAGTATCGACAAAGGAGTTGTGTACATATGGCACGCAGATATCCCACGCTCGTGACCGGCGCGATCGCGGTCGCGGCCCTGACCACGGGCGTGGCAGCCTGCTCAAGCAGTTCGAGCGGCGGAGGCACGGCCAGCTCGTCCTCCAGTTCCAGCGCGAGCGGTTCCGGCTCGAGCAGTGCCGCCGGGAAGAGCATGGAACTCGTCGTGGGCACCAAGAGCGACGACTTCTACGTCACGATGGAATGCGGCGCCGAAGCCGAGGCGAAGAAACTCGGCGTGAACCTGACCGTCACCGGCCCCGCCGACTTCTCCGCCACCGAGCAGGCCCCGATCCTGGACGCGGTGGCAATCAGCAAGCCGGACGCGCTCATCGTCGCGCCGACCGACACGACCGCGCTGAACCCCGAGCTGTCGCGGATCAGTGGCGAAGGTGTCAAGCTGGTCTTCGTGGACACCACGACGACGGACCCGTCGATCGCGGTCTCGCACATCACGTCGAACAACGTCGCCGGCGGCGAGCTGGCCGCGCAGCAGCTCGCGGCGCAGATCGGCGGCAAGGGCACGGTCGCGGTCGTCGACGTGACCCCCGGAATCAGCACCACCGAAGCGCGTATCCAGGGCTTCGACCAGGAGATGAAGTCGAAGTACCCGAACATCACCGTGCTGTCGACCCAGTACGACAACGACAGCTCGGCGACCGCCGCTACCGACATCGCCAGCGACATCACGGCCCACCCGAACCTGGCCGGCGTCTTCGCCACCAACGTGCTCAGCGCCCAGGGCGCGGCCACTGGCGTGCAGCACTCAGGCAAGTCCGGCAAGGTGAAGGTCGCCACGTTCGACGCGGACCCGCAGCAGATGCAGGCCCTGAGCAGCAACACCATCCAGCTCGCGATCGCCCAGAGTCCCTACCTCGAGGGCGAGGACGGTGTCGAGCAGGCGGCGGACTCGCTGACCGGCCAGTCGGTGACGGCGAACATCGGCACCCCGCTGGTGGCGATCACCCGGCAGAACATGAACAGCGCGAGCATCCAGCCCGACATCTACAAGAGCAGCTGCTAACGCGACCAGCCGAGTGTTACCGGCAGCCGAGTGCCCCGGCTCCCTCCATAGGGTCGGGGCACTCGGTATGTCGTGTCGCGGGTGCGATCGTTTTACCGTGGCTTTACTATTTATGCATGACCCGAGTGCTGCTGGCCGAGGACGACACCTCTATCTCTGA
The DNA here is from genome assembly GCA_035948445.1 of Trebonia sp. Taxonomy (GTDB): domain Bacteria; phylum Actinomycetota; class Actinomycetes; order Streptosporangiales; family Streptosporangiaceae; genus Trebonia. The sequence goes on from DASZJE010000045.1 coordinate 93,056, forward strand.
GCCGCTGTCCCGCGCGCTGCGTCGTGAGGGATACCAGGTCGAGGTGACCGAGGACGGCCTGGCCACGCTCGACCGGGCGCTGTCAGACGGGGTGGACCTGATCCTGCTCGACATCGGCCTGCCCGAGCTTGACGGCCTCGAGGTATGCCGCAGGGTCCGCGCCGAAGGCCACGCCGTGCCCGTCCTGATCCTCACCGCGCGGGCGGACGAGGTGGATACCGTCGTCGGCCTGGACGCGGGCGCGGACGACTACGTCACGAAGCCCTTCCGCCTAGCCGAACTGCTCGCGCGAGTGCGGGCTCTCCTGCGGCGCGGCACCGCCGAGGTACCGGGAACGGTCCGGGGAGTGCGGGTCGACAACGAGGCGCGCCGGGCCTGGCACGGCGACACCGAACTCGAGCTCACCACCAAGGAGTTCGACCTCCTGTGGATTCTGCTGCGTGACGCCGGAAAGGTGGTCACCAGGGAGCAGATCATGCGCGAGGTCTGGGACGCCAAGTGGTGGACGTCCACGAAGACTCTGGACATGCACATTTCCTGGCTGCGCCGCAAGCTTGGCGACGACGCGCACCATCCCCGCTACATCACGACGGTGCGAGGGGTGGGCTTTCGCTTCGAGCGCGGGGACTAATGCGGCGAAGGCGGAGGCTAATGCGGCGACGGCTGTGGCTCTCGATCGCGGCCGCCGCCATCGTGGCGGCGGCGATCGCCGGCATCCCGATCACGATCGCGGCGGCGATCCGTGACCCCGTGCTGCTGTCACTTGCCATTCCCACGCTCGCCGTCGCCGTGATAACAGCAACAATTGTCGGGCGAGTGGTCGCGAAACGCACCACGAGACCCGTGGAGGAACTCGCCGAAGCCGCCGGCCGGCTCGGCACCGGCGATCCGCGCCCCGTCGGCAAACGGTACGGCATCACGGAACTCGACCAGGTCGCCGACGGTCTCGACAGCGCCGCGCGCCGTGTCACTACGCTGCTCACCGCCGATCGCGAACTGGCCGTCGACGCGTCCCACCAGCTCCGGACCCCGCTGACCGCGCTGTCCATGCGACTGGAGGAGATGATCGCCTCCGCCGACGACCCGGACATGGTGCGCGAGGAAGGCACCGCCGCCCTCGCGCAGGCCGAGCGCCTCGCCGACGTCGTCACCGAATTGCTCAACCCCGCCCGGCGTGTCAGCGCCGGGTCCGCGAACCTCATCTCCGTCGACAAGATCGTGCTGCAGCAGATGACGGAGTGGGAGCCGGCCTTCCGGCGGGCGGGACGCAAGATGGTGCTCATCGGCGAGTCCCGCCTCCAGGCCTACGTGACTCCCGGCGGCCTTGCCCAGGTCATCGCGACACTCCTCGACAACGCCCTCATGCACGGCAAGGGGACGGTGACGATCCGCCGGTCGCAGTCGTCGCGCTCGGTCGTGATCGAGGTTGAGGACGAAGGCGACGGCGTCCCCGCCGAACTCGTCTCCCGCATCTTCGACCGGGGCGTCAGCGACCGCCCCGAAGGCACCGGCCTCGGCTTGTCCCTCGCCCGCACCATGGCCGCGGCGGACGGCGGGCGCATAGTCCTCGCCCGCCGCAAGCCACCCGTCTTCGCGGTTTTCCTGCCTCGCAACCCGCCAGGCAACCGCGCGGCCAAACCCCGGACCGGCCCCGCGTAAAGCCGCTTTACCTCCCATCACAGGAAGACCCATTTCTTGTAAGCGATGTAGCGGAAGATCGTGCCGAGGCCAGTGCCGATCACGCTGGCGGCGTTGTACGAGACCTGGTCGTGATAGCCCAGACCGTAGATCGTGATCGCGATGACCGATTCCGCGATCACCAGGCCGACGAGGTTAAGCAGGACGAACAGCGTGGTTTCGCGGAGCAGTGGCTGGTTCTGCCGGTGCCGGAATGTCCAGAACCGGCTGCCCGCGTACGTGACCGCCATCGCGACGGTCACCGCGATGGCCTTGGCGGTCAGGGGGCCGATGCCAGCGGCGTGCAGCGCCGCGGTCCCGCCGAGGTCGACGACGGCGCCGATAGCGCCGACCACACCGAACTTGGCAAGCTCCGGCATGAGGTCGCGGATACGCTCGCATGCCTCGCCGACAAGCATGGAATTCAGGTTATGCGGTACGCGCCGGGTCGGCCAGAACCTGGTCGGCGAGAACCAGGTCAGGACCAGCTCAGGACCAGTTCAGGACCGCGCAGCCAGACCCTGGTTGTACCGATGAATTCACGGCACCGCATAGGCTGCACGGCGTGTTTCCTACCTCTTCTTCACCATCGTCCGCTGGTCCCGGCGGGCCGGAGCCCGCTGGTCCCGCCGGGCCGATCCCGCGCCTGACCGGCAACGGCATGCCGGTCGTCGGCATGGTCGGCGGCGGGCAGCTTGCCCGGATGACGGCGCAGGCGGCGATCGGCATCGGCGCGACGTTCCGCGTTCTGGCCGAGTCTCCCGCGGAGAGCGCGTCGCTGGTGACCCGCGACGTGGCCGTGGGGTCGCATCTGTCCTATGACGACGTGTCGTCGTTTGCCGCTTCGTGTGACGTGATCACGTTCGACCACGAGCACGTGCCGGCCTCGGTGCTCACGTCCCTCGAGTCCGCTGGTGTCCTGGTCCGCCCGGGGTCGGCCGCGCTGCGATACACGCAGGACAAGCTGGCGATGCGGGAGAAGCTGGCTTCCCTGGGGGCGCCGGTGCCGCGGTTCGCGTCAGTGGCCTCCGTTCCCGACGTGGAGTCGTTTGCCGGGGGCACGTATCCGGTCGTGCTCAAGGCGGTGAGCGGCGGCTACGACGGCAAGGGCGTGTGGGTCTGCTCTTCTGCGGACGAGGCCTCGAAGGTGGTCGCCGGCGCGGCCGATCGCGGGGTCGCGCTGATGGCCGAGGAGTTCGTGGCTTTCCGCCGCGAATTGGCGGCTCTGGTCGCGCGCTCGCCGTCCGGCCAGGGAGCGACGTACCCGGTCGTGCAGACAGTCCAGGAGGACGGGATCTGCCGCGAGGTGATCGCCCCCGCGCCGGGGCTGCATCCGGTCGTGGCGGAGGAAGCGCAGGAGATGGCGCTGGCCATCGCGTCGTCCCTGGGCGTGATCGGCCTCCTGGCGGTCGAGCTTTTCGAGACGCGTTCCGGCGCGCTGCTGGTGAACGAACTGGCGATGCGCCCGCACAATAGCGGCCACTGGAGCATGGACGGGTCGCGCACGTCGCAATTCGAGCAGCACCTGCGGGCGGTCCTGGATCTGCCGCTCGGTTCGCCTTCCCCGCTGAACGACGGTGGCTACACGGTCATGGCCAACATCCTCGGCGGCACCGACCCGGACGTCTACGACCGCTACATCCATGTGATGGCCGCCGATCCCGCGATCAAGGTCCACTTCTACGGCAAGGAAGTCCGCCTCGGCCGCAAGATCGGCCACGTCAACCTCGCGGGGGGCCCTGGCGACCCGGTCGACTCCCTGCGCGACCGCGCCCGCCGGGCCGCCAGCTACCTCCGCTGGGGCACCGAAGACGGCGACTAGCCCGGTCACCTCTACGGATCATGCGATACTGGTGGATTTACCTGATCACCCCGAGTGCGGGCCGATCGGCATCTACCCTGTCTGTCGACGCTTTCTACCTGGAACATGACCTGGAGGTCGCGTGACCGTCGGCGAAGCGCTGGTCGATGCCCGCACCAGAGCCGGTCTGTCGGTTGGCGAGATCAGCGAACAGACCAAGATCAGGGAATCGGTCATCCTGGGCATCGAGCGGGATGACTACGACGCTTGTGGCGGCGACCTCTTCGTACGGGGCTACGTGCGCGTGATCGCCGACGCAGTCGGCATTGACGCGCAGCCGCTGATTAACTCCTACGACCAGGCGCATGCGGACGGTTCGACGTGGTACCGGATGCCCCCGCACCCGGGGGTGCCCGCGGAATCGGTGCCCGCCCCCGCCCCCGCCCCCGAGCCCGCGCCCGCGCCCGCCCCCGAGCCAGTGCCCCCTGAGCCGATGCCCGCCCCTGAGCCGGTCATCGAGGCCGGGGAACCAGCCGCAGCATCGGAGGTGACCCGGCTCGACCTGCCCAAGGTCAACGTCGACGACACCGCTGACGACATACCGGTGATCCGGATGGACGACACGGTTTTCGACATGGAGCCAGTCCCCGCCGAGCAGACCGCGGTCCTTCCGGCGGTCGCCCCGCCCGCACCGGACATGCCCTGGGTACTGCGGGGATCGCGCCGCCGCAGCAGGGCCCGCGCTAGGCGACGGACGATCGGCTTCGGAGTGCTCGCGGTTGTCGTTCTCGCCGCCGTCGGTACGGGCGTGGCCCTCGCTTCGCGGGGTGGCGGAGGCAAGACCCATGCCGCGGCGACTTCACGTTCGCCCGCGTCGGGCCGCGCCGGGCAGGGCGCCGGACTCGCCGAGTCGGCCGAGACCGGCCGGGCCAGCGCGAAGGCGTCCGCGGCGGCAAGCCGGCAGGCCAAGGCGCCGCAGGCCGCCAGGCCGTCGGAGCCGGCGCCCACGACCGTCCCCGCGCAGGCACTCACCGTCTCGCTCGCCGAAGCATTCGGCCCGGACGGCACGTCGGACGGCGACAACCCGCAAAGCGCGATGAACGTCGTGGGTTCCGGTTCCTCGCAGCCGTGGAGCACCGACTGGTACACGACGGCCGACTTCGGGATGCTGAAGCAGGGCACCGGACTCCTGCTGGACATGGGGTCGACGGCCACGATCACGAGCGTCCGCGTTGATCTCGGGCCCGCGTCCGGAGCGAACGTGCAAGTGCTCGCCGGGAATGCGCCGGCCCTGGCCGACATGCGGCTAGCGGCGAGCGTGGACGACGCCGGTGGCGCCACCGACTTCCGGCTGACTACCCCGCGGACTGCCCGCTACCTGCTTATCTGGCTCACCAGGCTGCCGCCTGTCAAAGCCGGCCAGTACCAGGCGAGCATCTACAGTGTCGCCGTCACCGGCCGCCCCTGACCTACTGGACCCGCTGACTCGCCGAATCCGTGGGCGATTCATCGGATAAGGCCGCTATGTCCGGCCGGAGTGCGGGTACGAATATGCCGTGGACGTCGCACGGGCACGGCGTGGGGTCAGGCTGGCCGCGGTGGCGGGAGTCATCGTGCTGGCCGTCGTCGGCTACGCCGCTTTCGAATTCGCTGGCCACATAACGTCCGCGAGTCAGTCCAGTGCCGGGGCGCCACCGGGAGCACGCGGCGGACCCGCGATCGCGCCGTCGGGGCCAGCGACTCCGGGAACTTCACCGGCCGCGCCATCCTCGCGGCCGACCGCCCCGAGCACCACCCAGGCCGGTCCGGTCGCCGGGCCGGTTCAGGCGCTTGCGGTGGTTAGCGCGGTCGCGTTCGGCCCGAATGGAACATCAGACGGCGATAACCCGCAGCTTGCCAGCGACGTGCTGAGCGATCCGGCGGCGGGGTGGATGACCGACTGGTACGCGACTTCCGCGTTCGGGGGCCTGGCGCAGGGGACAGGGCTGCTGCTCGACATGGGCCGCACCGTGACGATCGCCGCCGTGCGGGTGAACCTCGGCCAGGCCCCAGGCGCGACGCTCGGGCTGCTCGCCGGAGCACAGCCGGTCGCGGGCGCCTTCCAGACGCTGGTCACGCGGCAAGACGCAGGCGGTTCCGTCACACTCACGGCATCCAGGGCGGTCCCTGCCCGCTACGTTCTCTTGTGGTTCACGAAACTTCCGCCGGACGGGAAAGGGACGTACCAGGCATTCATCCGCGGTGTCTCGGTCGAGGGCCAGCCGTAGCGGGCGCCGCCGAGCCGGTAAGCGGGGCGCGGATGCGGGCACTAGGCTTGGTCTGTGGCAACGAAGGAACCGCACTCTGCCCGGGAAAGTTCGCCCCCGCAAGGGAAAGCGCAGGTGGGCGTCGTCATGGGCTCGGACTCGGACTGGCCCGTGATGAGCGCGGCTGCGCAGGCACTGGACGAATTCGGCATTCCGTACGAAGCGGACGTGGTATCCGCCCACCGCATGCCGAAGGAAATGATCGCCTACGGTGAGTCCGCCGCGGCCCGGGGCCTCAGGGTGATCATCGCCGGGGCCGGCGGCGCCGCGCACCTTCCCGGAATGCTGGCGAGCGTGACGCCGTTGCCGGTCATCGGCGTGCCCGTCCCGCTCAAGTACCTGGACGGCATGGACTCGCTCCTGTCGATCGTCCAGATGCCGGCCGGCATCCCGGTGGCGACGGTCGCCGTCGGCGGCGCGCGCAACGCCGGCTTGCTCGCGGTTCGCATTCTTGCCGCTGCCGATCCAGTGCTGCAGGCCAGAATGGAAGATTTCCAGGCAAAGCTGTCGGCCCAGGCTCGCGCGAAGGGCGAATCTCTGCGTGCCCTCCGCTAGGCCGCCCATTCCCCGAAACGATCCCTCGTGATTCGATTTTTACCCGCTACTCCTTACGGATCGTAAGTAGTCAGTATCAATTCGAGCACGATGCCAGTTGATAATGTTTTGCTTGTGGGGTCTTCGGGCACGCTGGTGCCTGTGCGCGCGGCCGAAACGGGAAAGGTCGTGAGTGACTGGCGGGGCAGGGCCGGTCACGCTGCGATTCGGGGTTGAAGGGGGAAGTACTCCATGGCATTCTCTGTCACCAAGAGCGGTCCGCTTCGTGGCCTAGGCCTGTACCGGCGTTCGGGTAAGCACGCGGCCCCGAGGGGTGCGTCCTCCGAGCAGCGGCGGTCGCCGGACCAGCAGCAGAAGGACAAGGAGCCGTACAAGGCAATGCACGCGGCATCGGCGCCGCGGATGCCCGGACCTGACGAGCGAAAGGCTGCCTGAAATTCCCGGCGAGCTGCGATTTTCCGCGAAGGGGCCTGTCCCGAAGGGTAATGGCCCCTTCGGGTTACTATCGGGTAATGAGCACGTTCGCGCTTTCTGAAGAACACGAAGCCCTCCGCCAGGCGGTCCGTGAGCTCGCCGCGGACAAGATCGCCCCCCGGGCGGCGGACATCGACCGGACCGCGGAGTTCCCGTGGGACGTCTACGAGGCGCTGGTCAAGGCTGACTTCCACGCGCTGCACATTCCCGAGTCCTACGGTGGCGCGGGCGGTGACGCGATCGCGAGCGTGCTGGTCATCGAGGAGGTCGCGCGGGCGTGTGCGGCGTCCTCGCTGATTCCCGCCGTGAACAAGCTCGGCACGGTGCCCTTGCTCCTCGGGGCGTCCGAAGAGGTGAAGCAGAAGTACCTGCCTCCGGTGGCCCGCGGCGAGGGGATGTTCTCCTATGCGCTGTCCGAGCCAGAGGCCGGATCGGACGCTGGCGGCGGCATGCGGGCCAGGGCCGTGCGCAAGGGTGACAGCTACGTGCTCAACGGCGTGAAGCGCTGGATCACCAACGCCGGGGTGTCGAAGTTCTACACGGTGATGGCGGTCACCGACCCGGAGAAGGGCGCGAACGGGATCACGGCATTCGTCGTGGAGGACGGCGACCCAGGCTTCACGTTCGGCGCGCCGGAACACAAGCTGGGCATCAAGGGTTCCCCGACACGGGAACTCTACTTCGACAACACGGAGATCCCGGCGTCGCGGATGGTCGGCTCGGAGGGTGAGGGCTTCAAGATCGCGCTGCGCACCCTGGACCACACAAGGGTCACGATCGCGGCCCAGGCGCTGGGGATCGCGCAGGGCGCGCTGGACTACGCGATCGGGTACGTGAAGGAGCGCAAGCAGTTCGGCAGGGCGATCGCTGAGTTCCAGGGCGTTCAGTTCATGCTCGCCGACATGGCGATGAAGCTTGAGGGCGCCCGGCAGCTTACGTACGCGGCCGCGGCCCGATCGGAGCGGGCGATGCAGGGGGAGAAGGTCGATGACCTGACGTTCTTCTCGTCGGCGTGCAAGACTCTCGCCTCCGACACGGCGATGTCGGTGACGACCGACGCGGTTCAGTTGCTCGGCGGCTACGGCTACGTCAACGACTACCCGGTCGAGCGGATGATGCGCGACGCGAAGATCACCCAGATCTACGAGGGCACCAACCAGGTCCAGCGGATCGTGATGGCGCGGCAGCTGCTCAAGAGCTAATTTTGGGCCGCCGGCCTGCGGTTTCTCGGAACCGTCGCGTGTGCAACGGGCTACTAGACTGCCGAGTCGGGCGGCCTGTTCTCATGCCCGGATTACCCGGTTCATCCCGGTTGTTTCCCGTTGTTTCCGGACCCCGTGCTGAATCGGTGCTGACCCGAGCCGCGCCGGGCATGTCGGTCGGCGCGCAGGTATATCGGAGCTCGCTGTCGAGTCCGCGAAACTCATCGCACGTGCGTCTCTGCGCCTGGCCCGCCTCCTGAGGCAAACGAGCCTTTTCAGTCAAGCAGTCGGCTTATCAGGAGCTGACGGCGGCACGGGGAGTGCCGAGTGAGCGACGGGCGACGCGGGCGAGATGGCCGTCGAAGGTCTGTCGGGCGTCGGGGGTCAGCGTGGTGAGCGCGACCATGGCGGTGAAGATGACGTCGCACAGTTCGGCCTGGACGTCTTCCCAGGTGTGGGTGACGCCCTTGCGGGGGTTTTGGCCGAGCGTCCCGGTGACGGCCTGGGTGACTTCGCCGGTTTCCTCAGTGAGCTTCATGATGCGCAGCAGCCTCTCGGTTTCCGGTGCCAGCGTGCTGCTGTCGTCCAGCCATCGGACGATTTCCTCGATGGTGCCCCACGCGTCATCCATGTTCCGAGAGGCTAGCGCAGTGCACGGACAGTGCGTCGGCGATCTGGCTGGCTGCCTGCTGCGGGCTGAGGCTGCCGGTGTCGATCTGGACGACGCGCACGCCGAGGCCGGCAAGGGCCGCAGCGGCGTCCCGGAACATCGCCGTCTCGATGCTGGCCGCTCCGGGGTCGTGCTCGAAGCGATCGTGCCGTCCGCGTTGGTCGAGCCGAGCAGTGATGATCTCAGGATTAGCGGTCAAGATGACGGCGAGATCGGGTAGGTCTGTCCCTTCGTTGAGCGCCAGCAGGTAGGAAACCGCGAGTCCGTCTCTGGCCTGGAGGACGAGAGTGGATGCCAGGTAGCGGTCGCAGATCACGGTGCTGCCGGAGGTCCGCTCGGGGCGGATCTCAGTGTCGAGGTGGTGGTAGCGGTCGGCCGCGACGAGGCAGGCGAGCGCATAGCCGGCGACCTCGTTGACCAAGGCACGAGTCAGGGTGCCAACCGGGCCTGCGGACGGCTCGGCGGTGACGTGGACGGCGTGGCCGCGCTGGCGCAGTTCGCCGGCCAGTGCGGCCACGGTGGCGGTCTTGCCAGATCCGCCGGGGCCGTCGATGGTGATGAACGGCCCCGTCACGCTGCGGTCCCGTGGCTGCGGCCCCACTGCTCGCGGGCGATAGCCACGAGCTGGCGGCGGACGTAGCCGATGGGGGCGTCGGAGAGCTGGATGTTGACGGAGAAGTTGAACTCGTCGCGTTCGCGCATGGCCTCGTCCAGCCCGTCGCCGGTCATTTCGACGGCGGAGTAGTTCAGCAGCTCGGCAGGCGTGTACCTGCCGGTGGCCAGGAGCCGGGTCCAGTCCGGTGTGCCGGGGTAGGGGCGGTACTCAAATGCGCTGGCGCGGAACCGGCCGGGCATCGGCTCGGTGATGTTCCGCAGGTCGCGGATCAGGGCGACGGTGGCGTCCATCTCCTCAGCGGTTTCGGTGGGGAAGCCGAGGATGAAGTAGCCCTTGACGCCGATGCCGTGCCGGGTCAGGCGACGCACGACGTCTCGGGCCATGCCCGGGGTGATGCGCTTGTCGATGAGGGTGAGCATCCGCTGGCTGCCGGATTCGATGCCGAGCGCGACCTCGCGCAGCCCGTTGGCGGCCAGGGTGGCGAGGGCGGAGTCATCGAGGCGGTTCAGGACGTTGATCCGCCCAGTGGCGTCCCAGCGTGCCCAGTCCCCCGTGCTCGCTGCGGTGAACGCGGCCATCATCGGGTCGATAACTCGGCGCGCGCCGAGGAACAGGTCGTCGACGAACCGGAACGCGGTCACCCCGGCGGCCCGGAGCTGGCTCATCTCGGCGAGGATGTTTTCCGGGTCGCGGACCCGGATGGTGATGTCCGGGTTGGCGCTGACTGCCGCGCCGCAGAATGAGCAGTTGTACGGGCAGCCCCGCGCGCCGACCATGTTCGCTTCCAGCCGTCCGTTCTCCTGGTGCGGGTCCTGGGCCAGGTAGGAGCGGTTCACGAACGGCAGCGCGTTGATGTCCGGTGCCAGCCAGGTTCTCTCCGCCTTCTGTGCGCTCGCCGTAACCTGGCCGGTAACGGGGTCGGGCCACATCACGCCCGGCATGTCGGCGCGGCGCTGCGTGTTGCCCAGGATCTGGGTTGCGCGGGTCTCGGCTTCCCCGATGATCAGCGCCTCGCAGCGGCCCATCCGGGGGTCGGCCAGGATATGCGCGGGCATTGCCTTGGCCTGGTGGCCGCCGAGCATGATCTTGATGTCCGGGTCGAGGCCCGCGGCGATGGCCGCGCTGACCTCGTAGGTCGGGGCAAGAAGGTTGAACCCGGCCCAGCGCGGCGCGGCCTCGTTCACCAGCCGTGCCGTGTCGGAGATGCCCAGGGCGCAGGCTTCGGCGTCCAGGACGCCGACGTTGTATCCCAAGTCGGCGGCGTAGGTGGCGATGTAGGCCATGCCGAGCACAGGGAGGGTGAAGTCGTTAACGCGCGGCCGGACGGAATAGTCGCGCAGCGGGGCGTTAACGAACACGGCGTCCAGCGGCCGGGACGGGTCAGCGCCGGCGATCAGGCCGTTTGAGTCAGGTGCTTGTCCGTGCATGTCTGCCTCCCCAAGCAAGGGTCAGGAGGGTAAGGTCCGCCCGGTGCGGGCCGGCCACCTGCCGCCAATGGCGGTGGAAGCCGGGCTCATCCGCTGGCCAGGCGGCCGATGGCGCGGCGCGGGCCGCCCATGTCCGGACCGCCAGGTCACCGTACGGGTAGGCGGCGAAGTCGTTAGTCAAGTCGGCGACCGCCGCTCCGGCCGTCCACGGTCCCACGCGCGGCACGCGGAGCAGTTCTTCCACCAGGACGTTGGCGGGCATCGTCGCCCAGGCGCTGCCGTGCTCCAGGAAGGCGGCTGCGGCAGCACGCAGCGCCCCGCGCTTGAACGCCAGCCCCACGGCGGCGAACTGCGCGTCCCTGAGGCCCAGCACGGTTTCCGGCGACGGGAACAGCCAGCCCGTCATCGTCCCGCACCGTACCGGGGTGCCGTGAGCGGCACACAGTGCGCGGTACTGGGCCTGCGCCTGTGCCGCGCGCACGACCTGCCGGATGATCGCGGTTCCGACGGCATCCCACAGGCTCGGGTTGCGGAACCGCGCGACCGTCCCCAGCGAGCCGAGCGCCCTGGCCAGCTCGGGCACGTCTCTCGCCGCCGACGCGGGCAGGAAGAACACGCCCGGCTCGGGGCCGACCGCCGCCGCGTCTCGGCAGCACCAGGCCACCGAACTGCCATCGGTCCTAGCCAGAGCGTGGTTGGGGCCGCTGAGGCGCATGGCGCGGACGAACGCTCGGTCGTCGGTTGGTGTCCAGGCAGGGTGGTCTGTCATCACGGTGGAGTAGCTGCGCACCCTCCGATCCTCCCGCAGGAGAAGTAGGCGGCCGGTATCCATCGCGTTCGAACCTGGTGACGGCAGCACGGTCGGCGCTGAGGTTGGCATGCCGTCGATGGTGCGCCGGGTCGGCGGCCATTGCGCCCCGGACTTGCGGCTAGAGGCCAAAGCTTCCTCCTCTGCGGCGGCCCGTACCAGCGCCCGGGGCCCGGCGCTGGTACGGCGCTGAAATGAGGCCGTGATTTACTGCGTGCATCAATCCTGCCGGTGGCACGGCGGGTGGCACAGGACATGGCAGGGGTCAGCCGGCGGACATGTAGGATGCGCGAGTGATAAAGGCGGTTGTTTTCGATGTTGGCGAGACGCTTGTTGACGAGACACGCGAGTACGGGACGTGGGCCGACTGGCTTGGGGTGCCGAGGCATGCGTTTTCTGCAGTATTCGGCGCGGTGATCGCTCTCGGAATGGATTACCGGGAGGCATTCCAGTATTTCCGGCCCGGTTTCAGCCTTTCGGAAGAACGGGAAAAGCGCGCGGAGGCCGGGCAGCCCGAGACATTCGGCGAAAGCGACCTGTACCCGGACGCGCGGCCGACGATGGCCACGCTGCGGGACATGGGCGTGTGGGTCGGCGTGGCGGGCAACCAGACCGCCCGCGCGGGGGACATCCTCCGCAAGCTGGCCCTGCCGGCCGACATGATCGCCACGTCCGATGACTGGAACGCGGCCAAGCCCGACCTCGCGTTCTTCCGCGAGCTCATCAGCGCCGCCCCGTGCGACGCCGGCCAGATTCTCTACGTAGGCGACAGGCTCGACAACGACCTGCGGCCCGCGAAGGCGGCAGGAATGCGGACGGCGTTCATCCGCCGGGGGCCGTGGGGCTACATTCAGGAGCGCCACCCGGACCTGCCCGGCGCGGCGGACTGGCGCCTGACGACCCTCGCCGAGCTGCCACCGATAGTGGCCGGGGCTAACGCAGTCATCGCGTTAACTGTCGTGTTCCAGTCGTAGAGTTTTTCGTCTAGCCGGCGCACGGCGGGCAGCGAGTCCCATTGCGATAGCGATTCGCGCACGGCGCGGACGCGGGCCATTCCGGTCGCGTACCAGTTTCGTGCCAGCTGATCGAGAGCCAGTTCCGCGAGACGGCAGGCCTCATCCGGGTTGTCCTCGCTTACCGCGACCGCGGCCAGGTCACCCAGGAATACCGATTTCTGCTTCGCCGCGCCCTCGGGAAGGGTATCGAGGACACGCTGGAGCGTTTCCTTCGCCGGGCCTGGCTGGTGGTCGGCCAGCAGCGTGTTCCCCTTGAACCCGGCCAGTCTTACGTCCGAGAACCAGTCGAGCCACGCCGGCGACGGGCGGGGTTCCCCGCTGGCGAATATGCCTTCCGCGTGGCTGATGAGCTGAAGTGCCCGGCGCGTGTTGCCGAATCGCGTTTCCGCCTCGGCTTCCACGGCGTCGAGCCACGCGAGCATTTCCGGGGGCGCGAACGCGCGCCGGGCGAACTCCCGCGCGGCGCGGATCTTGTCGCGCGCCTCCTCCGCGCGCCCGGGATCGCCGGAGAACGCCGGGAGGAACGCCATGTGGGCCAGGATCGCCGCGCCGAGCAGGGAATCGCCGGCGTCCTGCGCGGCTTGCAACGCGATGACCAGGCTTTCCTGTGCCTGTTGCGGATCGTTGGTGTCGAAGAACTCCACGCGTGCGGCCAGGAGGCTTGACTCCGCTATCGCGGCGGCCAGCGGACGGCGCGCGGCCTCCGGAACGGACGCGATCAGGCCGACACCAAGCCGTACATGCGTCACCACTGCGTCGTGCAGCTGGGCAGGCGGCACCGACCAGTACATGCGGCGGTAGGCGGACGTGACGCTCAGGTAATCGGCGGCGATGGAACCGGGCAGCGGGTCGGCGAGCGCGCGCCTGGGGAACACCGCGTGCGGGCCGGCCGCCACGCTGGCCGTGACCGCAGGGGAGGCTCCTGTCCGCTCGGGCGGCCGGACTTCCGGCATGTCGCTGGCCCACGGCGGAGTGAAGCCCAGCTCCGTGACCGGACGGCCGAACAGTTGCTCCAGCGCCGCCTGGTGCTCGGGCTGTGGCCACGGGGGGCTCTCCGACTCCCAGCGCCGCGCCGTCCGCTCCGTGATCGAAATGCGCACGCCGATCTGTGATCCCGCGCGCGTCACTGCCTCGGCCAATTGCTGCTGTGACCGCAGTCCCAGGGCCTGGCGCGCGCTCCGCAGCCGCGTGTTCCCCGCCTCCGGTGCCGTCATGGCTTGGGTTCCTTCCAACTGCCCGTGGCGTCCATCACGATGACTTTATGCCCGGAAGCGGACATCCGAAACGGTCTGCGCCCCAGATGTCCGACCAGATAGCCGGTCAACGTCCTGTTGTATGGCCTACTTCCGGACATAGGACATTGGCATTATCGGTCTACGGACGACGACACTAGCTCGGACATGCCAGCAGGACCCTCCGCCGGGCTGAATGCCGCCCGGCCGCCACCCACCGCCGCAACCCACTGGGGGCAGACCATGCAACAGCGGACAGGCACGGCATCTGATCCTCGGCTAGCCTCCGGGGCAGATGCGGCCGCCACCGCCGTGCAGCCTGGCCAGCGACGCGTTCTGGCCAGGTCGGCGATCCTGACCCTGGGTCCGATCGGCACTTCACCGCGAACCGCCCGCGTGTCCGCGATAGCCCAGCTGTCACAGTGGGGACGCAGGCACTTGGCCGACGACACGGCCGCGATCGTCGCCGAGCTGGTGGCCAACGCTGTCACCGCGTCGATGCCGTTGGGTACCCCGGTCGGGTTCGGCATGACTCTCACGGACTCGTCGGTCGTAGTAGAGGTCTTCGACCGAGCGCCAGGCGAGCCGGCACCGGGCACGGCGACGCCCGAGGCCGAGTCTGGCCGCGGCCTGCACATCGTGGCGGCCCTGTCGCGCCAGTGGGGCTGGACGCTGCTGCGCGGCTCCAAGGTGGTGTGGGCCGAGGTCGCGGCGTGAACGAACGGCAGCAAGCGAACCAGGTCCACCTGATCACCGAGGGCATGGACGCCCTGCGCAGTGCCATCGGGTTCGTCGCCGACACCGATACGCTGCTCACGATGTGCGCGAGCATCGACTAGCCGTAATGAGTCTGATGACCTGCGCGACCTGACGGGAACCCGGCATCACGCCGGTTCCCCTTGGATACGACGTGAGGAGCCCGATGGAACAGCGCATCGCGTGGGATGACCTGCCCGGGCTACTAAAGCATGCGATCGAGGTCCGCACCGGCCCCATCACGGGCGTCCGCATCGCGAGCGCAGGGCAGAACTCGCCGCTGGCTGCGATCATCGACGCCCGCAACGGCAAGGTGTTCGCCAAGGGCCTGCCATCAGCCCACCGCCGGGTCATCACCCAGGCCCGCGAGGCCGCGGTCGCCCCGCTCGTCCGAGACATTTCCCCGGCTTTGCTGTGGCACTTTCGACGAGGCCGGATGGAACGTCCTGGGTTACGAGTACGCGCCCGGCCGCCACGCCGACTACTCCCCGGGATCACCTGACCTCGACCGGCTGGTGCAGCTCATGAACGCGCTCAGCGCGATCAAGGTTCCCGATGATCCCGGGCCGCTCAAGCGAGCCGAGGACCGCTGGAAATCCTACCTTGATGACCCGGTCACGGCCGCGACCTTCGCCGGTCCGGTACTGACCCACTCAGACTGGACGCCGGACAACGTGCTGGTATCGCAGCACCGCGCCTGGCTGATCGACTGGGCCTGGCCCACCCTCGGCGCCGCCTGGATCGACCCGGCCTGCTGGGTGCTGCGCCTCATGGCCTCCGGCGGCCACACCGCGCACGAGGCCGAACGGCAAGCGTCCCGGCTCCCTGCGTTCCAGGCCGCCGACCCGGAGCACATCGACCTGTTCGCCGAAGCCAGACGTCCGGGTCTGGGACGAGATCGCGCAGTCGAGCACGAGCGACTGGACGGTCAAGATGGCACAAGCCGCGAAATCATGGGCTGCCTATCGCCAAGCTCACTGAGCCCAGCAGGACCATCAGGTATGTCAACCCGAATCGGCCAGGCAGTCCGCTTGTATTCGTCATGGCCGCCGATTGGGGATGGGGTGCCAGCGACGAGAAGACCGCAGTCGCCCAGATGGACCTCATCGAGCGGTACTCGGACTGGTCCGAGCGCTTCATGCTCCTTCTTCCGAATCCCACGCCGGATGTCCGGCGCAAGATCACCGATGCCGACAAGTTCTTTCGCCGATGGGTTGCCCGGGACGGCGGCTTCGACCACTCCATCCCGCAGACGATCGACCAGGCCAAGGCGATCGCCGCCCGCGAACTGGCCGTCTTCGCCGAACTGCTGGACCTAGCCGCCTACCGAGGAGACGCGACCGTGCGCGTCGTGCCTGACACCAATACCCTCCTGAGTAACCCAGCCGTCGAGGAATACGCCCCGGTCGTCGGCTCCTCGGCGTACCTCGTCCACATCGTCACGACAGTGCTCGGCGAGCTGGATGAGCTCAAGGACCGAGGTCGCACACCCGACGTCCGTGAGAAAGCCGCCAAGGCCGTCAGACGGCTGAAGGGATACCGCGACCGGGGAAGTCTCGCCGAGGGAGTGACCGTCGCGGGCAAGATCCGGCTCCGATTGGAGCACCGCGAGGTGGACGCCAGGTCAGTACTCCAGTGACTGGACCCCGATGTCCCCGACGACCGGATCATCGCCGCAGCGCTCCGCCTACAAAGCAACCATCCGGCTGGACTCGTGATTCTCGTGACCACAGACATCAACCTCCAGAACAAGGCCGATGCGGTCGGGCTTCCGTACGCTGAGCCTCTGGTCGGCTGATTCGGTCTGCGGCTGAGTCGCCACTAGGCGGTGCTGGATCCGTGCTGACCCACAGCCACCTAGAATGCCATCTGCCTGCGGAAACTGCCCCGTGATCCACGATCACCAGATCTACGAGGGCACCAACCAGATCCAGCGGATCGTGATGGCGCGGCAGCTGCTCAAGGGCTGATATTGGATCGCTGACCTGCGGTTTCATGGAACCGTCTCGCGTGACCGGACCGCCCTGAGGACCCAGGGTATCCCGCGGTTACGTAGTGCCACTGATGGGCGATGCGCTGGTCCACGATGCCGGTAGTTTCCCGTCGTTTCCCGACCCCGCCGCGGCGAGCGCCTGCCGCGGCGACGAGCAGGCGTCGGCGAACGCGCCGCGCGTCCTCACTGAGAGTTTCGACATGATCATGATCGGTAATAATCATGCCCGGACCGCGATCGTCGTCGCCAGAGGATCGACATCTATCGATCGGAACATCCGCGGCAAACTCACGCTACGCGCCTTGCGCTGCGCCCTGGAGGTATGGAATGTCTGACGAAGCAACCACGGACGTCACTGACCTGCAAATCATCGGCGCCGTGTACGGGCTGGCTAAGGTTACCTCGCTGGTGATCGGCTTGGTGAACCGGAGCGCGAG
Source organism: Trebonia sp. (assembly GCA_035948445.1). Taxonomy (GTDB): domain Bacteria; phylum Actinomycetota; class Actinomycetes; order Streptosporangiales; family Streptosporangiaceae; genus Trebonia. The sequence goes on from DASZJE010000045.1 coordinate 110,026, forward strand.
CCCCCAGTCGCTCAACGTAACGGCGAGCAATGCGGTGTTCGGCGACACCTGGCCGGGCACCCGCAAAACCCTGACAGTCGCGTACCGCTACGGCACTACCGGGAACGTGGGCGTCGCGGTGGTACGGGAAGGCGACCGGATCAGCATCGGCCAGACCGAGTACCAGGCACTGCTGGACGCCGGGCAGGGGTCAGCGGAGACGCCCAAGCTGGGCGTGCTTGGCGCGACGTACGGTCCGGGAAACATCACGGACAAGCTTCGTAGCATGATCAACCAGCAAGACCAGACGCTCAGTGCCACCGCGAACAACGCGACCTTCGGCGACACCTGGCCTAACGTACCCAAGGTCATGGTGGTTGTGGCCGCGTACGAGGGCCAGGTGCCGTTCGTCGACATCGTGCAAGAGGGCAGCGCTTACGCGCTCAAGTACCGGCCGCCGTTGCGGATCATCAGCGGCTACTTCGGCCTGAAGGATGTGACGGACCGGGTACGGGCGGCCGTCCGGCAGCGCAACGTCTCGGTCCGGGCGACCGACGACGTGTTCGGTGACGGCTGGCCGGGAGTTCCCAAGACGCTGGCGGTCGTGTACCAGTACGGCAACGAGCAGCAGCAGCTGAACATCACGCCCGAGGGCAGCACGGTGATCATCGACTACACGCCGCGCCCGCCCGCGGGCGCCAGCCCCGATCCCAATACGCTGAACGTCATCCGGGCGGCGTACGGAAAGGGTGAAGTCACCGCCAAAGTTCAGTCGATGATCTCCGCGCAGCAGGCCCTCAACTTCATCGCCAACAACGCTACCTTCAGTGACACCTGGCCTAACACAAGGAAGTCGTTCTCGCTGACATACAGCTGGGGACCGGGAACGTGCGAGAGCCTCGTCACCGCGGAAGGCCAGGCGGTGAGCCTGGCAAGGCCGCCGATCACCTTTACCCAGGAACTGATCTCGATTGCCGGGCTGGTCGCGGACGGCGACTTCCTCGCGCTTAAGGCGGCCAACGGCAGCTACCTGACGCCGGACCCGGCCACCGGCCGGCTCCTCGCCGCCGCGCCTGAGCGGACCGCCGGGACGCACTTCACCGCACGCGTGACCGCTGACCAGCCCGACCAGATCACGCTCGTCGACTCCACTGGCCGCCCGGTGATTGTCGGACCCGACGGCACCCTGACGGCCAGCGCCGGCGGGACTGCGGCCCACTTCGTGTTGTCGCTGACCAAGGCCGGATCTGTGACGATAGGGGTGCTCGGCAGCGGCAAGAACTTCAGCATCGTCCAGGCTGACGGGTCGGTCCTCGCTGGCGGCACCGACATCACCACGTTCGAGGCCAGCTACGCACTGGAACTCGAACCGACCCAGGAAGGCACGGAGAATCTCCTGCGCGCCTTCGGGGTGGCCGACGCGAATGTGCCCATCGGGCCGCTGCTCACCGTCGTCTGGGACCTGACCGGCGGCTTCTTCACGGCCATCGGCCTTGGCCCGCTGATGGCGGGCGGAACTCGGCCCGCCACCGGCATTCTCGCGCTGATCAGGTCGAACGCCGTGGCATCGGCGGCTCTCGACGCGCTCATCAGCGCGGTCAGGAACAACTTGGAAGTAACGATCGGCCTCGGGACGCTGTTCTCCTTCGTGGCAACGCTGTGGGACGCCGGGATCATGATGAAGGTCTTCCGGCTCGCGCTGAATACGGCCGGGTGGTGGCTCATCGGCTGGGCGGTCGCGAAGCTGCTCGAATGGGCGCTTCTCCCTGAGGCGGCGGCGGCGGAACTGGTGGCCTCGTTCGGGATCTGGGCATACCAGACCACCCGGGACGTCATCGCGCTGGTGAACGCGATGAGCGGGACGCCGATGATCCCGGCCCAGTTCGCGGGTGTTGACGGGCACGTGGTCACGGCCTGACGTCCCGCGGGTGCGGGCGGCGGTGGCGCGGCCCGCACCCGCGGACGGCAGCCAGGTGCCGGCGAGCAATTCGATCACCGGGTGCCTCGGCCGGATGGCCCGGCCCTGGTGCAGGACTCCACGGAGGAAACCTATGGTCACCACGCGGCTCACTGGTACGGTCCGCACGATTACCGGCCCGTCCCGGCTGGCTCTGGCCGCGATCCTGGCCGGTGCGATGACGGTCCTGATGTGCCTGGCCGGGGCGTCGGCCGCGCACGCGGCCACGACGCCGGTCTCGCTGGGCACCGCCGCCAACTACGGCGTTCTCGCCGCGGCGACGGTCACGAACACCGGTCCCACCACGATCAACGGCGATCTCGGGCTGAGCCCGGGCACAGCGATAACAGGGTTTCCGCCGGGACAGGTCAACGGGACCATCAACGCGGCCAACAGTGCCGCGCTGCAAGCCCAGAATGACCTGACCGCCGCGTACAACGCCGCAGCGGCCAGCCCGGTCACAGCCACCATCCCGGTGGAGCTCGGCGGGACCACCTTGACCCCCGGCGTGTACGCCTCCCCCGCGGGAACGTTCGGTATAACCGGAACGCTTACCCTCGATGCTCAGGGCGACCCGAACGCCGTCTTCATCTTCCAGGCCGCGTCCACGCTCATCACGGCATCCGCCAGCAACGTAGTCCTGGTCAACGGCGCGCAGGCAGCCAATGTTTTCTGGGTGGTCGGCAGCTCCGCGACGCTCGGCACCTACTCCATCATCCAGGGAAACATCATGGCCCAGGCCTCGATCACCGTCACCACGGGGGCGACCGTGGACGGACGGGTGCTCGCCCGCACCGCCGCGGTCACGCTGGATTCTGACACGATCACCGTTCCAACCGGCGTCAAGGCGCCCACCATCACCACCACCAGCCTGACGACCTCGATGAACCCCGTGCCCGCGGCGCAGCCGGTCACCTTCACCGCCGCGGTAGCTGCGAGCACAGGCACGGCAATTCCCTCCGGCCTCGTGGCGTTCACCAACGGGTCAACGCTGCTTGGCGTCGTCACGCTCGACCAGAGGGGGCAGGCGGCGCTCACGATCTCCACCCTGGCCGACGGGCTCCACCCGATCCGCGCCTACTACATAGGAGCGCCTGGATTCGAGAGCAGTCACTCGCCGGCAGTCTTCGAACTCGTTGGCTATACCTGGCCCGCCTTCCGCACGATGGAACCCGCTCACCGAACTAGATGATCCGAGCAACCCTTACTCGGCCATCGGCGCGCGTGCCGAGTACCCACCCGCGTCTATGTCCGCGATGAGGGTCGGGCCTGTGGGTTTCCAGTCGAGAAGCTCGCGTGTCGCCGTGCTCGTCGCCGCGAGATCCATGCCGAAGAAGGTGCCGATCCACCCGAAGTGGCCTTGGATGTCAGCGGGGGCGATCGATGTGACGGGCAGCCCGAGGGCGCGGCCGATGGCCTCCGCGATGTCACGGGTGGGTATGCCGTCTTCCGCGACGGCGTGCAGTCGGGCGCGTGCGGGCGCCTTCTCGAGTCCGAGAGCGACGAGGCGCGCGGCGTCGGACCGATGCACGGCGGCCCACCGGTTGGTCCCGTCTCCCGGGTACCCGGAGACGCCCTTCTCGCGGGCCACCGCGGTGATTGCCGCGATGAACCCGTGGTCGCCAGCCCCGTGCACGGTCGGCGCGAAGCGCAGGCTCACGGTGCGCACGCCGTGGTCGGCGAACTCGAACGCGAGATTCTCGCTGCCGCCTCGCGGCGAGTCCGGGCCATGGAACGGGGACGGATCGTCTTCTGTGGCCGGCCTGCCCTGGGTGAGGCCGGCGACGCCGGAGGCGAGCAGGAAGGGCCGGTCGGTGCCGGCGAGCACGTCCCCTATCGCCTGAACCGCGGCGCGCTCGGCTGCGATTGAGACGGCCGGGTTGGACCAGTCGTGCTTGTTCGCGAGATGGATGACGGCTTCGGCGGTCTCGGCGCCCGCACGGATGCTCGCGAGATCATCGAGGTCACCGCGGCGGACGCGAGCCCCCTTCGCCTGGATGACAGCGGCGGAAGCGTCGGACCTGGCAAGCCCGGTTACCTCATGTCCGGCGCCGAGAAGTTCATCGACGACGGCGGAACCGATCCATCCAGAGGCGCCGGTAACGAAAACGCGCATGGCACTGTCCCCTTTCGGCTCCGTTATGCGGGACGGAGCGGCTGATGTGGTGATGTCAGTGACTGATGTCGGTTACAGACATCACCATACACCTGGACGACAGCCGCTGTCATCACTAAACTTGGCTTCATGGTGCGCTGGGAGCCGGGTGCGAGAGAGCGCCTGCAGGCAGCGGCACTTGAGTTGTTCGCCACCCGCGGGTTCGAGCAGACGACCGCCGCGGAGATCGCGCAATCCGTAGGCCTGACCGAGCGCACCTTCTTCCGGCACTTCAGCGACAAGCGCGAGGTGCTGTTCTATGGACAGGATCTGTTCCTGCAAGCGTTCGTCGACGGAGTGCAGGCCGCGCCGGCTGACGCATCCCCGATTGAGGTCATCGCTTCCGCGCTTCACGCGGCGGCATCGTTCTTTCCTGACGAGCGCCGACCGCACTCCCGCATGCGGCAGTCCGTGATCGACCAGAATCCCGCGCTCCAGGAACGCGAACTGCACAAGCTCGCGGGCCTTGCCAGAACGGTCGCCGAGGCGCTGCGCGCGCGAGGCATCGGTGAGCCGGCGGCCACCCTCGCGGCCGAGTCCGGCGCCACCGTGTTCGGAATCGCGTTCGCACAGTGGATCCGCGAAGGCGAAACGAGGTCCCTCGCCGACATTGCCTCGCACGTACTCCGAGAGCTGCTCAACCTAACCGGAGTGAGAGGCGCTGCCAGCGGAGGCTGCGGAGTCTTACCCCTCCGTGAGCGTTATCGCCATCGCCGGGCACATCGCGGCCGCCCGGCGAACCTCCCCGGCGAGTTCGGGTGGCGGGGCGCTGGTCTTCAGGAAGACCACGCCTTCGTCTTCGTCCTGGTCGAAGACGTCTGGCACGGTCCTGACGCACTGGCCGGAGCTTACGCAGCTGTCGCGATCGGCATGCACTCGCATTGAGTTGCACCTTTCCCTTGAGACCCGGACATGTCGCGAGACCCGGACGTGTTACCAGGTCACGGGGAGTTCGTAGAGTCCGTACACGACGCTGTCGTGCTTGAAGGAGAGCTGTGCGGGATCTGCGGCCAGGGCGAGGGTGGGGACGCGCCGGTACAGGGTGCCGTAGACAACCTGAAGCTCCACCCTGGCGAGGGGCTGGCCGAGGCATTGGTGGACGCCGAAGCCAAAGGCCATGTGTGACCGGGAGTCGCGCTGGACGTCGAGCCGGTCCGGGTCAGGGAACACCGAGGTGTCCCTGTTGGCGATCTCATTGGGCAGGACGATGCCCTCGCCCGCGCGGATGATCTCGCCGGCGATCTCGATGTCCTCGATGGCCACCCTGCGCCGCCCGGAGTGGACGATGGACAGGTACCGCAGCAGTTCCTCGACCGTGCGCACGATCAGCTGCGGGTCGTCGCTGTCGCGGACCGCGGCAAGCTGGTCCGGGTGGGTAAGCAGGGCATAGGTGCCGAGGGCGATCATGTTCGCGGTGGTCTCGTGCCCGGCGATGAGCAGGAGCACGCCCATGGCAGCCAGTTCCCGCCGGGTCAGCTGGCCGGTGGCGACCCGCTCGACGCTCATCCTGGACAGCAGATCGTCGCCAGGTTCGGCGAGCTTGCGCTCGATCAGCCGGTCGAGGTAAGCCGTCAGCTCATCCTGGGCCTTCATCGCGGTCTCCGCGGGCGTGCTGCGGTTGATCAGCGTCCGGCTGGCTTGCTGGAAGAATTCATGGTCGGCGTAGGGGACACCGAGGAGCTCGCAGATCACGAGGGATGGCACCGGCAAGGCGAAAGCCGCGACGAGGTCGGCCGGAGCCGGGCCAGCCAGCATCTGGTCGATGAGGTCATCGACGATGCGCTGGATGCCAGGCCGCATCCCCTCGATCCGCCGGACTGTGAACGCACCGGTCATCATGCGCCGCAGCCGCGCGTGCTCAGGGTCGTCCATGGAGATGAAGCTCCGCGACCTGCTGCGACGCGCCTGCAGGCTCGGGCTCTGGGACGGGTAGCCCTCCCGGCTCGAGTCGGCGCTGACGCGGCGGTCGGCCAGCAGCGCCCGCTGATCGGCGTACCGGGTGGCAAGCCAGGGCGTGCTGCCGTCCCACAGCCGCACCCTCACGAGTGGCCTGTCGGACCGCAGTGCGCTTAGATCCGGGGGCGGGTCAAGTGGACAACTCTCCGCTCGGGCCATCGGGTAGGCCGGGATGTTGTCTAGTCCCTGGTCCGGAAGCTCGACATGCGATCGTGTCACTTGATCACGCCTCCAAGAGAGCTCAGCATGTTGCTGAACGTTGTGCGGCAACGTTCCAAAAAAACATTAACTGACTGTCTGCGTCCGGTCCACTATCCAAAGTGATAGATAACGTTGTCATCCAGGTGTGAACCGCCCTGGGATGGCGAGCGAGTGCTGTGCGGTTGTTACATCCAGGCTTAACCCGTGTACTGGGCGACGATCTTGGTGAAGTCGTACGGGTTCTGGCTGATGTTGCTGCAGGTCCCAGGCGCCCATGGCTCCACGACCCCGGCCGGACACGGCTGGTCGCGGTTGAATGACCAGAAGCTAAGCCAGGCCACGTCGTTGCTCTCGGCGAAGCTGAGCAGGCTGGTGAAGGTGGCCTGGGTGAATAGTTCGCTCGGCTGATCGGTGTGCCCGTTCATGAGCGTGATGCCGATGTGTGACCAGGCGGTGGCGGCGGACCAGCCGTAGAGGGACTCCAGCTGTCCGGCGACGTCGTCGGCGACGGTCTCGTCGCTGCTCACTTGCGTGCCGCTGGTAAGGCCGTAGTCGAAGTCCTCAATGCCGAACACGTCGATCCGCGCGCCTGCCGCGATCGCCTGCTCTATCTCGCCCGTTCCGGTGTCCGGCAGGCCGACCGAGGTCATCGGAATGGTGAGGGACACGGTCAGGTTCGGGTCTTCCTGTTCCAGGATCGCTATGGCCTGGAAGCGCTTCAACTCGTCGGTCGTGTCGCCGAGCGCTGTGTTCTCGATATCGAAGTCGACGTGGGTGAGCTGGTACTTGGTTATGACGGACTGGTAGGCGCTGGCAAGTGCGCTGGCACTGGCGCAGGTCTGGCCCAGTTCGGTGCCGTTATAGCCGCCGAAGCTGACTCCCGCGTCTCCGCCCGCGGCCCGGATGGCGGAAATCAGGCCGGCGACCGTGGTGTCGCTAGACACCAGTTCGCTGCTGTCCCCGTCCCAGGCCGGCGTGCAGCCGCCCGCGTCGAGGACAAAGGACAGCATGAAGTCCTTCTCCCCGGTGGCGCTCATGATCCCGCTGATCTGCGACGCCGTCGGCGGGTTATTGTCAAGCGGCATCAGGTAGACGGGCGATCGCCAGTTGACGCCCCCGCTCCCGCCGCCCCCGCCGGTCCCGGACGTCGTGACGCTGAGAGGCGCGCTTTGCGGTGAGGCGTCCCCGGCCGCGTCCACCGCGGCGACGGTGAAGTCATAGCTGGTGCCGGAAGCCAGCCCGGTGACGGTCGCGCTTGTGGTGCTGCTGGCGGTGGCGAGCGAGCCGTCGGCGTAGATGTCGTAGGACGTGGCGGGGTCGCTGCCCGATGGCTCGGTCCATGACAGCGAGACCGAGGAGGAGGTTGTCCCGGTGGCGGCGAGCCCAGTCGGGACGGCGGGTGTTGGCGGCGCCGACCCGGCCGGACCCGTCATATCCACGTCGTCGGCGTAGTAGGTGCCCTCGCCGTACCATCCGTGCAGGTAGATCGTGACGCTGGTAGTGGACGCGCCGGTCGTGAAGGAGGTCGATAGCTGCTGCCAGGCCGGTGCCGAGGGAGTCCAGGTGCTGGTGTCGGTGCTTCCTGTGCCCGAGTCGCCGAGGTACACGTAGCTGCCCTCGACCCAGGCCGATAGCGTGTAGCTGGTGCTGGGCCGAACGGCGATGACCTGCGAACACTGGGCATCGTCGGAGCTGTCGGCAGCGCCGCTGAGCGCGTAAGACCCAGAATGGACGGGGGTCGTGACCACCGACGCCAGCGGAGAGCAGCTCCATCCCGACAGGTTGCCGGCCTCGAAACCAGGGTTGGCAGCCAGGTTCGTCGCCGCGCCCGCGGCGGGCGCGGCGACCAGGCCGACCAGGGGCGTCAGCGCGAGCAGGAGCGCGGCGGCGGAGTAACGAGCGCGCGGCCAGCGAATCGGCCGAGGGCATCGCGGTGTCATGGAGCGCCTCCCGTTAGCTGACGCTGACGTCGTCGGCGTGGACGTCGGCCATCTGGCGTCGGCGCGCCTCGAGTTAGCCCCCCGAGCCCGGGATCGATCGAGCGCAGACCGTGGGGAGCAAGAATTAATAGGTAAGTTTCTTATAAATTATCTTGACGCTAACCGGACATCTGCCATGCGTCAATGCCTCTAGCGTGCGGGCCCTAAAGGCGGTGCGTACCTTGTATGCAAAGCGCGGATCACCATGCTGCGATGCGGCACTAGCTAACGGGCGGCGTGCGGCACGTTCGCCTGGCGCGTTGGGAAGCGCGCCGGTTCTGGTCAGGCGGAAGCGGTCAGGACGACCGGTCCGTCGGCGGTGATGGCGACGGTGTGCTCGACGTGAGCTGTCCGGCTGCCGTCGGTGCTGCGCAGGCGCGGTGAGGGGCCAGTCCCTTAGCGCGTGAGCGGTGAGCACTGGATGAACCAGAGCATGGCTGCGGTCGCGCTTGGCGGGCCGCCGCCGAGCACTGCACGGTTCGCGATCGGCGCTCCAGGGACGCTTTCGCCAAGGCGGGGGTGGTGGACATGGAGTCGAGACCCTAGTGCCCGATTACTCGGGGCGGTATGGTCCCCGACATGGGGTCCACCGGCAGGCGAGCGAAACGGCCCGCGGAGGATCCGGCGCGTGTCAGGGAACTGCGGGTTGCGGACGCAGATGCCAGGGTCGCCGCGCGACCGTCGCTGCTGCGCCAGTTGTTCAGGAGAGTCACGCCGTACGGCGGCTACACCCCAACTGAGGCGGCACGTGCGCTTGCGGCCGACGACGGCGAGCAGGGTACTGCGGTCGTGCTGGCCGCCGAGGAGCGGCCGGGCGGGCGGTTCCTGAATCCGCCCGGCGGGACCGTGGACCTGCTGCTCGAGGTCCTCCGCCCTGGAGGCGGTAGTTACACCACGCACCTCGTGATCGGCTTCTCCACAGCGGAGCGCCGCGCCCGCGTGGCCACAGTGGGAACCAGGCTCCCTGTGCGCATCAACCCCGATAAACCAGGCAAGATCGCTATTGACACGACCGCCCTATTCGGCCAATAGCCGCGGATGTTTTGCTCCATCGGCTCTGGGACAGCAACGCCTAGGGCTGCCTGTCAGGACATTGCCCGGTAGATCTCCCGGCGATGCCCCACCCCCACGACGAGGATGACAAGCTGTCCGTCCATGACCTCGTAGATGACCCGGTAGTCCCCGACCCGCAGCCGGTAACGATCCTGGTACCCGCCGAGCTTCCTGACGTTGGCATCAGGGCGGCGCGGATCGTCGCCGAGCGGCGTCATCGCCCGCAGGATTGTCAGCGCGGCTGTCTGCGGGATGGCCTTCAGCTGTCTTACCGCTCGTTCCCGCCAGCGGAAGGCATATTTCACGCGACGCCTTTGCCCGGCTCTTCCTCGAAGATCGCGGCGACGACCTCTGACATGCTGTAGGCCGGCGCGTCCGGATTATCGGCCAGGTCACGGTCGGCTTGCTGGGCGAAGTACCGGTCGATGGCATCTTCCAGCGCGTTGTAGTCCTCGATAGGAACCACTGCTGCTATGGCCCGGCCGTTACGCGTGATGACGGTGGGCGTCCCGCCCTCGGCCCGGGAAACGACCTGT
>DASZJE010000046.1:0-1830 GCA_035948445.1 Trebonia sp.
TTCCACCATGACATATGCATTCACCGGTGGGGCTGGAAAGTCGAACTCCTGCCCGATGGTTCGGTGAAGGCGACGAGCCCGGCCGGCGAGGTGATCAGGAGCCACGCGCCGCCACCGCCGCTGGCTGCCTGACCGGCACGCCCCCGCCGGCACAGGCCCCGCGTCATCCCGGGGCAGTCAACAACACCGTGACGACACCCCGCGATCGGGAACACCAGGCCCCGGCCGCGGGCACCGCCATGCCCGGCGTCCATTCCGTCAGCGGTCGCGATTCGCGGCCGGAACCGCGCCGGATGTCGCAGATCCGCGACATCGCTGTGATCCCGGCGGAAAGGTGACAGCCTAGATTGTTGACCTGGCAATGGATACCGGGGGATAACGGGCGATTTTCATCATCATCATCACGACCCCCGGCTGACCAGACGCGAGAGGAAACCCTTGAACAACAAGAGACTCGGGCTGGCTGTGTGCGGCGTCATCGTCGCACTCGTGGCGGCAGGGTGCGGCTCTAGTTCCACCAGCGGCAACTCCGCCGCGACGGGCGGGTCCAGCGCGACCGCCAGGCCGTCGTCGTCGAATACGCAGCCGGCTTGGGTCAAGTCGCTCGGGCCCGGGGTGACCGTGACCGACTCGAGCAGCGCGACGGCGGGCGATGGCTCTCCGGCCGGGCTGTTCCTGACCGAGGTGAAAGACATACAGTCGGGGCATTTCGCCGACATGTGCTCCGCCGCCCAGCCGTCCCAGCGGGCCACGTGCAAGTCCGAGCTCGGCTCGTTGTCGGCGGCTGAGTTGCCGACCTTCAAGAACCTCGCCACCACGTACACGGCGATCGACGGCGACAAGGCGCTCGTCGGGAGCACTGGCAGCCTGTGCGGACCGAACGCGACGCCCAAGTGCCTCACCAACACCGACCCGGCCGCGATCTTCGACAGCGGCAAATCGTTCGCCACCCTGTGGAACGAGGCGGTGAATTCGAACAGCAACGGTTACGCGCTCATCCCAATTGTCAAGGTCAACGGCACCTGGTACGGCTATGCGTTTGGCTTATGAGCCAGCCGTCGCAATTCCGGCGGCAAGGTGACAGCCTAGATTTGCAGTACGCCTTCTCTTCGGCCATCGCCGACGGGACCGGCGAACTCTAGAACGGGCCGCCCGACTCGACGTCGGACGGCCCGATCCCGGTCAGACGAACAGCGGATCGGCTGCTGTGCGCTCGGCGAGTGCGCTCATCGCGGAGTCGTCCGGCGTTCCGGCCTGCCGGCTGGCCGCGTCGAGTACCCGGGGGAGCAGGTCCACGTCTCCCACGCTGCAGAGGAAAGATCCGGGGCGGCTCAGCGCCCACCACACCGCGAGGTCGATGTCGTCCTGCTTTTCGAGGGGCTCATACCAGGTCGCCCGGGTCTGCGGCCGGCCCGCCCAGGGACGCAGCGCGATCGACTTGATCGTCTGCACCGCGACCCGCCGCTCGCGGCAGGTCTCGTAAAGCGCGTTGAAGTTGTCGGCGTAATACGAGTTCTGCATGGTGACGAAGTTGTACGGGAGGAGCACCGAGTCGAAGTCGAACCGCTCGAGGCTGCGCCGGTGTGTCGCGGCGATCTGACTGCCGTGACCGGTTACCCCGATCCAGCGGATGAGGCCCTGCTCGCGTGCTTCGATGGCGGCTTCGAGCGCGCCGCCAGGGCTGAGGGCGACGTCCCACTCGATCGGATCGGCGAGGGCGTGCAACTGCCACAGGTCGACGTGGTCGACGCCCAGCCTGTCAAGGGACCGGTGCAGTTCCTCGCGGGCCCCGGCCGCGGTGCGCTCGTCGCCCTTGGTGGCCAGGAAGAA
>DASZJE010000047.1:0-63378 GCA_035948445.1 Trebonia sp.
GGGTCAGCGGATGCCGGTGCTCACCGTGCTCGCCGGACGCAGCGAGGCCGGCCAGCGGGCGGCGGCCTCGCACACCGCGGCGGCGGCGACGCCGCTGGTCAGCCGCGAGGCGCTGTTCGAGCAGGCCGGCGTCATCACCACCCCCGGCTTCGGCGAACTCCTCGAGGCGACGGCGTTCCTGGCGACTCAGCAGCCGCCGGCCGGGCGGACCGTCGCCATCGTCTCCAACGTCGGCGGCGCGGGCGTACTCGCCGCCGACGCGTGCACCGACCTCGGCCTGACCGTGCACCATCCCGCCGGAGTGACCAGGCGGCGGCTGCGCGGTCTGGTCCCCGACGGCGGTGCCGTCGGCGGCCCGGTCGACACGACCGCGACCAGCTCCAGCGGGGATTTCCGGCGGGTGCTGGAACTAATGTCCGCCGACGAGGAGGTAGACGCGATCATCGCGCTCGCGCTGCCCACCGCCGCCACCGGCGACCTGGTGGCGGCGATCACCGAAGCCGGCGTCACGGTCCCGCTCGCCGCCGTCGTGCTGGGCCAGCCGGAGGCGGTGCGCCTGCTCGACGCCGGTTCCGCACTTGATGCCGGCCCGCGGAAGATCCCGGCGTACGGCACCCCCGAGGCGGCGGCCGCGGCTGTCGCCCGCGCGGCCGCGTACGGAACATGGCGCTCCGCCAAGCACGCCGAGGTGCCCGCCTTCCCCGACATAGATGCCGCCGCGGCACGCGGCCTCGTGCGCGGATTCCTCTCCGGTTCCAAGGACGGCGGCTGGCTTCCGCGGGGGCTCACGGCCGAACTCCTGCACGGCTACGGGATACCGCTGGTGGCCGCGACCGCCGCGCACACCGAGGACGATGCCGTCGCGGCGGCGGACGCGGCGGGCTACCCGGTGGTGCTCAAGGCGGCCATGTCCGGCATCGTGCACAAGAGTGACGCCGGCGCCGTGCTCGCAGGCCTCCGGGACGAAGATGGCGTGCGGGACGCCTACCGGCGGCTGGTGAAGCAGTTCGGCGAGCGGCTCACGGCCGTGGAAGTCGAGCCCATGATCACCGGCGGGACAGAGGTGCTGGTCGGGGTGGCGGATGACCAGATGTTCGGCCCGCTCGTGATGTTCGGCCTCGGCGGGGTCGCCACTGAAGTGCTCGCCGACCACGTCGTCAGGCTGGCGCCGCTGACGGCGGACGACGCCGACTCGATGATCGCCTCCGTCCGGTCCGCGCCGCTGCTGCGCGGGTACCGCGGCATCCCCCCGGCCGACCTGGACGCCCTGCGCGACTTGCTGATGCGCGTGTCGCGGCTGACCGACGACCTGCCCGAGATCACCGACCTCGACCTCAGCCCGGTCATCGCCCGGCCTGACGGCGTCGTGGCGATCGGCGCCAGGATCAAGGTCACTCCGCAAATCACGCAGGACCCGTTCCTCCGCTGCCCGCGGTGACAAACGTGATGGCCGCCTTGACGGGCGGCCATCACGTTCCCGGCGGTCACTCCGCGGTTGCTTACCTCGCGGTGACCGCGATCTTCTTCATCGCCTTCTTCTCGTGGCTCTTCAGGCCGACCCTGACCGTCAGGATGCCCTTGTCGTAGTCGGCGGCGATGTCGTCGAGATCGGCGTTAGCCGGGAGCTCGATCGTGCGGCTGAACGAGCCGTACCGGAACTCCGAACGGTGCTTGTCATCGACGGCCCCGCTCCGCTGCGCGCGGATGGCGAGATAGCCGGCGCTCGTCGAGACTTCGAGGTCCTTCTCCGGGTCGATCCCGGCGATTTCGGCACGGACGACGTAGTGGCCGTCCTCGATGTAGTCCTCGATCCGGCCCGCACTGCCGGAGGCGTCTGAGCTGGCGGGCTGGTTTCCGTCGGCGAAGTGAGCGTCACGGGCGGGGCGGACCCTTCCTCGCCGAGCCGGTCGACGATGTCGACGACTCCGTCGATGTCCCACAGCAGCCGGAGGGCCAGCGGGATCAGGTCTCCGTGCGGTCCGGTCTTCGGGTCCAGCGACCCGCTGAGCGTGACGATCCCGTTCTTGACCGAAACCTGCGCCTCGTCCGGGCCGGCGCCCAGGATCTCCTCAAGCACCACGCGGGTGTCGCGGGCGATGTCCTCGTCCGGGCGCAGGAACACGCCGAGGATGTCGCGGCGGCTGACGACGCCGATCAGCTTGCCTTCCTCGTTCACGACCGGCAACCGCCGTAGGTGATGAGTACTCATAATGCGGGCAGCGGCCGGCACGGTGACGTGCGGACCGACCGTGATAGCCGGGCAGGTCATCAGTTCCTCGGCGGTCAGCGCGGGACGCTGCCGGGCGCCCGGCCACCGGATCCTGCGCGCCGCCGACCGCAGCCGCCGCGCGGTGTCGGCCTGGGCCGCGATCAGGTCTGCCTCCGTGACCACGCCGACGACCTGACGGCCCATCTTCAGCACCGGCACACCGCTGATCCGGTGTTCGGCCAGCAGGCGCGTGATCTCCTTGTACGGGGTGATCCGATCCACGGTGACCACGGACGTCGTCATCACGTCGCTGACCAGCCGTGACCAGCCGCGATGCGCCGGCCGCCGCTTCGCCTCGCGTGCGTGTACCCGGCCATGCTGCCCTGCTTGGCGCTCCTGCTCGTCGAGGTGCTCTTCCACAGTGTCCAAGGCTCTTGCCACATCGGCCCGTGTTGCCCTGCCATGCAGCGACTCGTAGTACGCCGCCCCGAGGTGGCGCAGCACCGCATCGAGGTGAATATCGGTACGTGGCATCTGCGCTCACTCCCTTCCCCAGGTAATCCCTACTCTTCCGCGCTGTCTGCCGTGGCGGCACTGCCGGACGTCCTGACCTAGCGGGACCAACGCCCAGCGCTAGTCAGCGCCCGCCGCCAGCGGCGCGGGTCAGCCGCGGGCACGACAGTGGAGGGACCGGACCCGGGACCTTGTGCCCTGACGGAATTGCCGCCGGAGGACAAGCGTGGAATGCGAACCGGCGACGGGCAGCGGGTCCTGTTCCGAGACCGGCCGAAGGCAGGTGGTGTGCGATGACAACGTTGCGAGACGGGATCGTGGCGGGCTACGACGGCTCGCCGGGAAGCGACGAGGCGCTGAGCTGGGCCGTCGAGGAGGCGGAGACGCGCGGGTGCGCGCTGACGGTCTGCATGGCATGGGCACCCGAGTACATGGCCCCGCTCGGCGACGCAGCAGTCTACGACCTGGCCCGGCAGCGAGGCGAGACGATCCTCGCGACCGGGATCCGCCGCGCCAAGGCAACGCTGGGTGCGGAATCGGTGCTGCCACTGCCCGCAGACGGACCCGCCGCTGCCGTGCTCTGCGAGCAGAGCACGGGCTCCGAGATGGTCGTGCTAGGCGCCCGCGGGCACGGCGGCGCCGGCGGGCGCGGCGTACGGGGGCTGAACCTGGGATCCGTTGCCTGGCAGGTCTCCGGCCACGCGCGGGGGCCAGTGGTGGTCGTGCGCGGCGAATGGCGGGTGCCTCACCTGAACCCTGGACCGGTGGTCGCGGGAACGGACGGATCCCCGGCGTCGGCTAACGTGCTCGAGTTCGCCTTCCGGGAGGCGGAGTTGCGCGACGTCCCGCTGGTCGCGGTGTGCGCGCTCGCGGACGCGCCAGCGACTCTGGCCAACGGCCGCCGTGTCCAGGAGGACTTCGACCATGTGCTGGAGCTACAGGCGAAAGCACACCCTGAGGTTCCCGTGCTACGGCAGGTCGCGCCCGGCTCGGCGCGGACCGCGCTCCTCGATGCCACGGTCGGGGCACAACTGCTCGTCATCGGCGCACGCGGCCGTGGCGGTCTCAGCGGCATGAGCCTCGGCTCCGTCGCCCACGTCATGCTGCATCACGCGCCATGCCCGGTAGCGGTGCTGCAGGCGATCTGAGCGTGCCTGGAGGGCCAGGCACGGGTTCCCCTGCTCGTCTCCGGCGAGGGTAAGCACCGGAAGGGATCGCTGATGGCCATGCTCGTGCTGCTGCGCCACGGCGAGAGCGCATGGAACGCCGCGGACTTGTTCACGGGCTGGATCGACGTCAGCCTGAGCGAGTATGGCGAACAGCAAGCACAGCAGGCGGGAGCGCTGCTCGCGGCCCGCGGCCTGCTTCCCGACGTGGTGCACACGTCGGTTCAGCGCCGCGCCATTACGACCGCCAACCTCGCGCTCGGTGCCTGCGGCCGGTCCTGGATCCCGGTGCGCCGCTCCTGGCGGCTCAACTCCAACCACTACGGAGCACTCCAGGGACGCGGCAAGGCCGAGGTCCTGGGGGAAGCGGGACGGGAGCAGTACATGGCCTGGCGCCGCGGTTTCCGCGTGCGCCCGCCGCTCGGCGAACCTGACGACGACCCTCGCTACGCCGCGCTGCCGGCGGACATCCGGCCCCGGGGGGAGTCACTGCATGACGTGACCGCGCGCCTGTTGCCCTACTGGGCAGACACGATCGTCCCCGACCTGTGCGGGGAACGCTGCGTGCTGGTCGTGTCCCACGGAAACACGCTGCGCGCGCTCATCAAGCACTTCGAGGGGGTCAACGACGACGCGTCCTCCGCCTTGGAGGTGCCGAACGCGACCCCGCTGTGCTACGAGTTCCGCTCGGGCCACGCGACCCGGCTTCGCTAACGTGGAACCGCCCGGAGGGGCGGTGTGGTGCGGTATAGCTTTCGCCTGTGCGGTATAGCTTTCGCAGGACATCGCGAAGCGCTCTCCCGCGATCCGCTGGCACGGATCCGGAAGAGCGCTGGTCACGAGCCATGCTGGCTTCTCGGATGCAAGGCCTTCGGTGTTGTCAGGCCGTGGCGCCCGCCTCGTGACCCGTCTCCTTGGCCTGCCCGGTGCTGTCGTTGATCTGCTCGACGGCCGGCGGGGTGAACATTACCGAGCCCGGGCGCTCACGCCGCACCCGGGCGAACCCGAACACTCCCGCAAGGAAGGACACGGTACCGAGGCCGAACATCACCAGCGAGATGATGTACGTGATCTGAGAGACCTTCCACCAGCCGTAGGCGTTCAGCAGCATACTGCGCAGCGTCTCGCCCTTGAACACGGTGTTCACGGTGGCGGCCAGCGTGGTGTTCTTCGGGTTCGCAATAGCCTCCGCGGATAGCTGGGAATAGGTCTTGCCGCCGCCCATCTCCTGGATGTGCATGGCGATGAAATGGTCAGCGTAAGCCTCAGCCTGCTGCCCGTTCAGCAGTTGCTGCCCGGCGTATTGGGACACCGACGGGATCATGCTGGGCGTGATCTCGGTGCCTGCCTTCGCGTGTGCGAACGCAGAGGCCGGCGGGAAGTAGATCTGCTGCTCGGCGAGCTGGCCCTGCACGGTGTTGTGCACGTAGGCCGAACCCCACATCAGCAGCCCGCCGACGGCGAGCAGCGCGATGCCGAGTGAGATACCGACGAATCCGAGAAGCTTATCGAACGTAATGCGGCGCACTGTCAACGCTCCAATTCCGGGCGGCGGGCTTGGCCGCCGTCTTTGCGTCGTCTGACTGACACTTCGAGTTTCCCCGGCACGCCCGACGGCGGTAATGGTCGAGAGGCCTGCCACCGCGGGACCTTCGTCACTCGAGGAATCAGAGCACTCCCGGAGGCACCAAATTTCCATTCGGATGGCTCGCCGCGCCATTCATCATTCCGGACCGGCGGTTACGGCCACTTCTACGAGGCCGGCCGCCTATGGCGACTCGGCGGCTATAAACGAAAAACTGCGGAATTGCCGCGAACACGATGATTACCGGTTCATGAATCGTGACGTCTTCCCACCGCCGGTCCGCTCAGGTCCAGACACAGGGACACGGCGACTACGGATCAGGCGCGGATGGTCTCCAGCGCGCGGCGCACCGTCCCGGGGCGCTCGAGCCAGATGAAGTGGCCGCAGTCGTCCTCGACCTGGTAGCTAGCGTCGGGGATCAGCGCTGCCGATGCGATACCGTGCTCGGGGGGGATCGGGCTGGCCGCGCCCAGCACGAACACGGCCGGCGCGGTTACCGCGGACAGGGCCCGCTCAAGAGTGTGCTGCTCGAAGTGCCAGTTTATGGAGGCGAACGTACCGGCGTAGCAGTCCACCGAAAGGCCCATCGGCGGCATCGGCTGAGCCTTGTCCGGTGAGGAGAAGTACCCGGGCCATACGATCGCCAGGCTTTCCAGGGCCTCCTCGGCGGTTCCCTCGCCCGCCATGGCGCGCTCGTCGAGTTCTCTCGCCCGCGACGCCAGGTGCGGTGGAGTCCGCTCACCCAGGATTCTGTCCAGGTCGCCCTCGCCGCCGTCGGGGACCGCGCCGAGCGGGTCGACCAGGACCAGGCCCAGCAACCGGTCCTGATGGCTGGCCGCCAGGTGCATCGCCAGGTGCCCGCCCCACGAGTGCCCCAGCACATAGGCGCGGTCTGCGCCCGCCGTGTCCAGGACCGCGATCGCGTCCGCCACGTGTCGTTCGATGTCGAACGGGCCAGAGCCCGTGGACGGCGCCAGGCCGCGCTGCTGGTATCGGATCACGCGGAATGCATCGTCGAGTTCGGCGGCCAGCGGGGCGGTGTAATCGGAAAGACCCGGGCCGCCGTGAAGTATGAGCACCGGCGCCCCGTGCCCGGATTCCCACGCGGTGATCGTACCTCCGGGCACGCGAGCCGCGAACTCCACGGCTTCCGTCCGCCCCGATTCCTCGGACGGCATCGCCACCCCCGTCACGGTTCGAGTCAAGGTGCTCGATTACGCAGTCGGTGTACCCCGGACCACACCGACTGCGCAATTGAGCAGGTCAGGATAGTCCTGGCTAGGGCCGGAGCACTCCTTGCGCTGCCCAGCGTAACGAATCAGCGCCCTGGCAGCAAAGCCATGCGACGTTCCGGCGATGGCGCGTTGCCGGACTGGCAGCAGGTGCAAACCATCCGGGCGGCGGGCGCGGGACCTTTCCCCGCGGGCCCTTTTGCGCTTTTAAGCGCGTTTTGCGCTTTGCGTCGGCCGGTCGAAAGCCCTCGTGGCCTGCCCGATCGCGGACAGGTAACCCGCCCGTCCCTCCAACGGGAGGCCGGCCTGCGCGGAAAGCAGGCCACGGGCCTCGGCCACGGACATGAAGCCCTTGCGCCCCAGCCACGCCTCCAGTCCGTCCAGCAGTTCCGCGGCGTAGCCGGCCCCGTGCCGCAGCAGCGCCGAGGTGGTCATTACCACGTCCGCGCCGGCGAGCAGGTAAGCGGCGACATCGGCCGGCGTCTCCACCCCGGTCGACGCCGCCAGCGAGCAGCGCACCCGCCCGCGCAGGCGGCTGATCCACGTGCGCGGGAGCGCCGCCTCTCCCGGCGACGACAGCTGGAACCCCACCGACACGGTGAAGGTCTCCGGGTCGATGCCCGCCTGCATGAACCGGTTGAAGAGCACCAGGCCGTCGGCGCCGGCCCGGTCGAGCGTGACTGCCATCTCGCCGGGAGAGCTGAAGTACGGCCCTATCTTGACCGCGACGGGGATCCGCACCGCGGACCTGACAGCCGCGACCAGATCGGCGCACCGCTGCTCGGCGTCGCGGGCGGCGACGAAGGGGGAAGGGGAGGCGGGCGGGGTGTCGTCCGACATGTAGTAGACGTTCAGCTCGATCGCCGCCGCTCCGGCGTCCTGCAGGGCCGTGGCGTAGCCCGTCCAGCCGCCCGCTGATACCCCGTTCAGCGACGCGATCACCGGTATGGAGACGATCGAGGTGGCCTTCTCCAGCAACCGCAGGTGGTGATACGGCCAGGCGTCGAGTGCCGCGGCGGGCAGGTAGCTCAGCGCTTCCGCGAAGGACTCCGTGCCTGCCGACGCCAGGCGCAGGTCCCGTTCGGACTCCCGCCGGATCTGCTCCTCGAACAGCGACGGCAGCACCACCGCGCCCACGCCCGCGTCGGCGAGCACACGGACGCCATCCGCGGTCGACGACAGCGGCCCCGCCGACGCGACAAGCGGGTTGCGCAGCCTCAGCCCGAGATATGTGGTCCCAAGGTCCATCACGCACTCCCGTCCGCCGCCGGGAACCGTTCGGGTCCTCGGGCGGCCATTTCCTCATAGGTCGCCCAGCGCTGGCGCACCTGGGCCTGGGCCGCGGCCGCCAGCCGCGCCGCCGACTCCGGGTCGGTCCTGGCCAGGATCCGGAACCGCAGTTCCTGATCGGTGTAGGCGGACAGTGGCAGCCGGGGCCGCGGAGAGTCGAGCAGGAACGCGCGGGTCACTGGGTCGTACCTGATCAGCGGCCAGTAGCCGCTGGCGGCAGCGCGGTACTGCTGGTCCATGCCGTTGCGCAGCAACTGGCCGTCCTTCTCGATACCGTGGGCGATGCAGTGGCTGTAGGCGATGACCAGCGACGGGCCGTCGTACGCCTCGGCCTCGCGCAGCGCCCGCAGCGTCTGCTGCGGGTCGGCGCCCATCGCCACCCGGGCCACGTACACGCTGCCGTAGGCGATCGCCTGCAGCGCCAGGTCCTTTTTCGGCACCCGCTTGCCGGCCGAGGCGAACTTGGCGACCGCGCCGAGCGGCGTCGCCTTCGACGCCTGCCCGCCCGTGTTGGAGTACACCTCGGTGTCCAGCACCAGCACGTTGACGTCCCGTCCGCTGGCCAGCACGTGATCGAGCCCGCCCGCGCCGATATCGTAGGCCCAGCCATCGCCGCCGACAATCCACACGCTCCGCCGCACCAGGTGGTCGGCGACACTCAGCAGGTCGGTGACGGACGGGGACGGCGGCAGTGCGGCCAGCCGCGCCTTCAGCTCACTCACCCGGGCCCGCTGCGCCGCGTATTGCGACTCGCGCCGCATGCCGGCTTGACCCGCCCTTCCCTCGGGCGCTTCCGTCAGGGTACGGGGGGCCGCTCCCCCGGAGGTTGACCGTGCCGCCTCGAGGATGTCATCCGCCAGGCCGTCGTCGCCGAGCAGCGGAGCCAGCTCACGCAGCCGTATACGGGCCAACTCGAGCTGCTGGTCGGCGGCGAGCCGGAAACCCAGTCCGAACTCCGCGTTGTCCTCGAACAGCGAGTTCGACCAGGCGGGCCCCCGGCCCGCTGCGTTGACAGTCCAGGGTGTCGTCGGCAGGTTGCCGCCGTAGATCGAGGAGCAGCCGGTCGCGTTCGCGACCATCAGCCGGTCGCCGAACAGCTGGGACAGCAGCCGCAGGTACGGCGTCTCGCCGCAGCCCGCGCACGCCCCGGAGAACTCGAACAGCGGCTGCAGGAACTGGGCGCCCCGCACCGTGCCGAAGTCCACCCTGGACCGGTCGGCGAGCGGCAGCGTCTCGAAGAACGCCACGTTCCCCCGCGCCCGCTCCCTGTCGTAGGCGCCGAGGTTGATCGCCTTACGGACCCCGCTCCCCGAAACCCCGTCCCCCGCAACCCCGTTCCCCGAAGCCGGCACCGACCCCCGCAAGGGCACCGGACAGGCCTCCACGCACAGTCCGCATCCGGTGCAGTCCTCCGCGTACACCTGGAGCGTGAACGCGGCGTCCGGCAGCCCGCGCGAATCGAGCGGCGCGGACTCGAATTCCGGTGGCGCCCCGTCGAGCAGGGAAGCCGGGTAGAAGGTCGACCGGATGACGCTGTGCGGGCAGACGAACGAGCAGTTGCCGCATTGTATGCACAGGTCCGGATCCCAGATGGCGACCACGTCGGAGATGTTCCGCTTCTCGTACCGGGTGGTACCAGGCGGATACGTCCCGTCGGCGGGCAGCGCACTCACCGGCAGTTCATCGCCGTGCCCGTCGAGCATCGCCGCCGTCACGGTGCGCACGAACTCCGGCGCGTCCGGCGGGATGGGCTGGCAGGCGTCGCCGACAACGTCCGCCACGTCCGCCACGTCCGCCCCGTGATTCCCGGCGACCGAGTGCAGCCCGGCCACCGCCGCGTCCACGGCCGCGTTGTTTCTCGCCACCACCTCCGGGCCGCGCCGGCCATAGCTCTTCTCGATGGCCTTCTTGATCGCCGGGATCGCCTCATCGGCCGGCATTACGCCGGAAATCGCGAAGAAGCAGGTCTGCAGCACGGTGTTCACCCGCCCTGCAAGGCCCGCCGAGCGCGCGACCGCGTCGGCGTCGATGGCGTACAGGGTGAGCTTCTTGGCCACGATCTGCGAGCGGGCGGACGAGGGCAGCGCCTCCCACACCTTCTCCGGCGGCACCGGCGTGTTGAGCAGCACCACCGCGCCGGGCGCGGCGCACTCCAGGACCCCGGAACGGCCGATGAGCCGCGGCTGATGCACGCCCACGAAGCCCGCCTGCCGGATCAGGTACGGCGCGCTGATCGGATCAGGCCCGAACCGCAGGTGCGACACGGTCTCCGACCCGGACTTCTTGGAGTCGTAGACGAAGTAGCCCTGCGCGTGGCGCCCGGCGTCGCCGAGGATCTTGATGCTGTTCTTGTTCGCGCTCACGGTCCCGTCCGACCCGAGCCCGAAGAACACCGCCCGCGTCGTCCGCGGGTCCTCGATGTCGAGACTGTCGTCGAAGTCAAGGCTCGTCCCCGAGACGTCGTCGTTGATGCCGATGGTGAACTGCGCCCGCGGCGCCGGCGAAGCGAGTTCGGCGAAGACCCCCGCCACCATTCCCGGAGTGAACTCCTTCGACCCAAGCCCGTACCGCCCGCCGATGACGAGCGGCAGGGGGCGCGCCCGATCGGACAGCGACGCCAGCACCCCCACCACATCGAGGAAAAGCGGTTCCCCGAACGACCCGGGCTCCTTCGTCCGGTCCAGCACCGCGATCCGGGCGGCCGAAGCCGGCAGCGCCGACAGCAGCGCGGCCACCGGGAACGGCCGGTACAGCCGCACCTGCACGACCCCGACCCGTTCCCCGCGTCCGGCCAGGTACTCGGCCGTGGCGGCCGCCGCCGCGGCCCCGGATCCCATGACCACGATCACTCGCTCGGCCGCCGGATGACCGTGATAGGACACCAGCGAGTACCGTCGGCCGGTCAGGTCGCCCAGCGCGGCCATCGCGGCCTCCACTGCCCCGGGCACCGCCGCGTAGTACGGGTTCACGGTCTCCCGCCCCTGGAAGTACACGTCCGGGTTCTGCGCCGTGCCCCTGACTACCGGATGCTCCGGGTTCAGCGCCCGCGCCCGGTGCTGCCGCACGAGTTCGTAGGGAACCAGGGCCTTCAGGTCGTCGTCGGACAGCAGTTCGCAGGTGTTCAGCTCGTGGGACGTGCGGAACCCGTCGAAGAAATGCACGAACGGCACGCGCGTCGCCAGCGTGGCGGCCTGCGCCACGACCGCCAGGTCGTGTGCCTCCTGCACACTGGCGGAGCACAGGAGCACGAATCCCGTCTGCCGCACCGCCATCACGTCGGAGTGGTCGCCGAAGATCGACAGTCCCTGCGCGGCGAGGGATCGCGCCGCCACGTGGATCACGGCGGGCGTCAGTTCCCCGGCGATCTTGTACATGTTCGGGATCATCAGCAGCAGGCCCTGGGAGGCGGTGAATGTCGTGGTCAGTGACCCGCCCTGCAGCGCTCCGTGCAGCGCGCCGGCCGCGCCGCCCTCGCTTTGCATCTCGACCACCGTGGGCACGCCGCCCCAGATGCTGGGCCGGCCCTTGCCGGACCATTCGTCGGCCAGTTCGGCCATCGGGGAGGAGGGGGTGATCGGGTAGATGCAGCAGACGTCGTTCAGCCGGTAGGCGGCCGAGACGGCGGCCTCGTTCCCGTCGATGGTCACCCGGGTCATCAGGGCTCCGCCTCCAGAGAGATGGCGTGTACCGGGCACTGCTCGTAGCAGGCACCGCACCCGGTGCACCGGTCATAGTCGAACTCGTAGCGGTGACCGGGGCCCAGCTTGATCACCGCGTCTTCCGGGCAGGCACCGACGCAGCCGTCGCATTCGAAGCAGTTGCCGCAGGACAGGCAGCGTGTCGCCTCACGCAGCGCCTCGTGTTCCGTCAGGCCCCCGGTCACCTCGGAAAAGTCCTGGATGCGCGACGCCACGGTCCGTTCGGGCTGAAGAGGGGTTGATGTTTCGGAGAAGAACCAGGGATGCAGGAGTCCGAAATCCGCCCCGGGATGCTTGGGCGGCGGCGTGTCGCGGGCGCCGCGCAGGAAAGCGTCGATGTGGCGGGCGGCCTTCTTGCCGTGCCCGGTACCGACCGTGACGGTCCGCTCGGCCGGCACCATGTCGCCCCCGGCGAACAGGCCCGGGCAGCCGGTCATCATGTCCGGGCCGACGATCACCGTGCCGTCCTTCTTGAATTCGACGCCGGGCACGCCCCGCAGGAACCCCGTGTCGGCGTCCTGGCCGAGCGCGAGGATCAGCGTGTCGGCTTCCAGGGTCTCGTAGCGGCCGGTCGGCTGGGGGTAGCCGGACTCGTCGAGTTCCATCACCTCGACGGTCATCCGCGGCCCGTCGAACGCGGTGATGGTGCGCAGCCAGTTGATCGTGATGCCCTCTTGCTCCGCGGCTTTCGCCTCATCTTCGTGCGCGGGCATGCGCTCCCGGCTGCGCCGGTACACGATCAGCGCGTCGCCCGCGCCAAGACGCTTCGCGGTGCGCGCCGCGTCCATCGCCGTGTTCCCGCCGCCGTAGACGGCGACTTTCCTGCCGAGGACCGGGTGCCCGCCCTGCGCGACCTCGCGCAGGAACGGCACCGCGTCGATGATTCCCGTCGCCTCCCTGGCGGGGATCTCGGTGTGCTTGGACAGGTGCGCCCCGACCGCCACGAACGTGGCGTCGGCCCCTTCGCGCTCCTTGTTGAGGTCCGTGACGGTGTGCCCGCGGGTGATCCGCACGCCCATGGCCTCGATCCTTCGGATCTCGGCGTCGAGGACGTCGCGGGGAAGGCGATATGAGGGAATGCCGTAGCGCATCATCCCGCCAGGCTCGGCGCCCGCGTCGCGGATCTCCACCTCATGCCCTCTTCGCGCGAGGTGATAGGCGGCGGACAGCCCGCTGGGGCCCGCGCCGATGACCAGCACGCGCTTACCGGTGGCCCGGCCGCCCGCCTCGAAGGACAGGTGGTGCTCGATCGCCCAGTCACCCAGGAACCGTTCGACGGCATGGACCGATACTGGGCTGTCGAGCTCGCGGCGGTTGCACACGTCTTCACACGGGTGGTAGCAGACGCGGCCGTGAATCGCGGGGAACGGATTGTCCTCCGTCAGCAGGCGCCAGGCCCGCTCGAACTCCCCGTCCCGCGCGGACCCCAGCCATGCCTGGATGTTCTCGCCTGCCGGGCAACCCGCGTTGCACGGCGGCAGCAGGTCCACGTACACAGGCCTGCGGGCCCGGACGGGTCCGGTAAGGCCCGCGCCCTGCACTAGGTCCGGCAGTGGGGTCAGATCGCGCATGCGTCCACCGTGGGTCCTGCCCGGCCCAGGGCAGTAGGGCACAAGGTCCCCGGCGCGAACGGGCGTCCGGCACCTCGGCTTACGCGGACGGGCCGCGGCTTGTTCCAGGGGCGACGGGGGTGTCTTCCGGCCGCGGCGCTCGCGGCATCGACGCCGGACCGGCCGGCGGGGTACGCCAGATCAGCCGGTGCACGGGAATCACCCGCGGGATGTCACGCAGGCCCGGGATGAAGGGGACTCCGAGCAGCAGCAGCGTCGCCAGGCCGGTCATGTAGATGGCGATCAGGTCGACGTTGGCGGAATTCCGCCAGCCCGCCACGTTGTACCAGAGCTGGTACAGCCACAGCCACGGCTGGCCGGGGTAACTGCCGGTCTCGTTCATGACGCCCCACTGGGTTCCGGTCAGGTCCATGGCCGTTGCCTGATTGGCGAAATACTGGCCGTCTTCCAGGAAGAGCAGGGGCTTGGTGAAGTCGGTGCCGTAGAACGGCTGCTGCCCGGCCAGGTCCCCGTCGATCGCGCCGCTGCGCGCGAGGGTGAGCTCGGCGGCGAGCAGCACCGGCACCGGTCCGTCGGCCGCCGGCGGCACCACAGGCGAGCCATTGACGAAACGGACCTTGGTGACTGCGTTCGCATACGCCGTCGACCACCCGTTCTGCCGCGCCGGCGAGGCCGCGTTGTAGCTCGCCAGCGCAGCGGCCAGCGGCGGGTCGGTCGGCGCGGACTTAGCGAGCGGCTGGAGCACGAAGACCTGCGCGGCGTCTATCGGCTGCCGGACGCCCGCCCAGTTGCCGGGCGTGAACAGCTCGCTCTGCGGGGTGCCGTTGGTGTTGTACGGCGGTCCGTAGGACGCGGTTTCGCTGGTGCCGTTGAGTTCACTGGCCGCGGTGGCGAGGAAATCGGCCGGTGCCACCTGGGCCCAGGACCGCACCGTGACCGGCGGCACGTCGGGTGAGGAGATCACGGCCGCCAGCGCGACCGTGACAGCGAGCGCGATGACGGTGGCGATCGCTCCCTCCTTCAGGATGTCGTACCTGCGGGTTGGCCCGCGCCAGGGCGCCGCGTCGGCTGCACGCCGGGCCTTGCGCTCGGCTCTGGACTCGCGCCAGTTCATCCGGGCGGGCAGCGGGTGACTGACGCCGCGGACCCGCACGAGCAGAACGTGCGCGCCGACGAGCGCGATCAGGATGATCGGGATCAGCACCACGTGCCACAGCAGCATCTGGCCGAAGTTCATCAGGTTGAAGAACGCGCCGATCCCGGCCGCGTTGAACGCGTCCTTGCCGTTGGTCGCGATCCATTGGGCGTCGAAGTTCTGCTGGGACAGGTAGCCGGTGAAGCACTCCAGGATCGAGGCCACGAACGCCACCACGCCGGTGACCCAGGTCAGCGCTCGCCTGCCGCGCCACGCGGCCATCCAGAACTTGCCCCACAGGTGGATGACCATGAACGCCATGAACAGTTCCACGCTCCACAGGTGGAGACTGTTGAAGAAGTGGCCGACAGGATTGATGTGCCACCAGTCGGGGCCGCCAAGCGCGATCGCGAACCCGCTGACGATGGCCAAGCCGAAAGCGGCCAGCGCGGCCACGCCGAACACATACACCCAGGAGGCGACGTATGCGGGCTGGCGGTCGGGAAGCAGCTTCTCCGGGGGCAGCATGGTCAGGGCGCGCCGCCGCACCCGGGCGGTCCACATGTTCGCGTCTGGGTCTTCGCTCGCCACGACGTTCATGGGCGGCGGGCCGGTGTCGGTATCGGCGTCGGCGTCGGCGTCGCCCGCGGTGTCAGGTACGCGGCGGCCGGGGAAGGGAGCGAGCAGCGCGATGCCGAAGATCACGACCATCACGGCTATCAGCACGAGGTTGGCCACGGACACCGTGAAGATGGACCACGTCAGGTAACTGCCGGGCGAATTGAGGTTCATGCGGAATTTTGACCCCTTTCCCCGGAGCCTGGATTCCCCGGGTATGCCTGGACGAACGTGCTCGCGGCGGCGGCGGCGGTCCTACCGGAGGACTGCCCAGATCGCGGATGTCAGCGTGTCGAAGCGCTGAAGGTGGGTGCGCAGGCCGGGAGCGTCCCCGTTGCGCGCCGCGTCAACCACCTGGTCGGCGGCTCGGGAAAGGCGGGTTATCCGGGCCCACAGGAACGTCTCGGCACCGGGTTCCGGACGCCCTCCCGCCCCGAATGAGGCACGGCTCACCGCTTCCGCCTCGGCGACAATCGCGTTCGCGGCGTCTCGTATCTCGTCGGCGAACTGCGGAGGAGAAGCCATGCCCTCCTGGCGTAGGGTCAGCTTTCTCAGCCTGAGCAGTTGCTGTCGGCACCGCGACTGGTGACCATCCAACGGGTCGGCGACAGCCATGAACAAACCCCCTCTGTTGTGCCCGTCCAATCGCATCGCACCTGCGCGTTCTTGACCAGGGACCAAGGTCCCCCGCTGTCAAGCTCGCATCGTCCAACTGGGGCCGGAGGTCCGCCAGTCCGCGTCCCACGCCCTCATCCTGCGCCCGTCGATCGAGCGCCGGGCGAACAGGCCCGTGAGGAGCAGCACGACACCGTAGACTGTCCCGCCTCCCACCTCGGCGAGCGCCACCTGGCCCGATACCTGGGAGTTCAGCAATGGCGGATCGGCGATCTGGCCGTCACGCGTGACCCACACCTGCACGGTCGCTCCGGCCGCCGTTCCGGCCGCGACGCTCACCTGGCCCGTCACCCGCTTGCCGTCCGGCGCGGTCCACCGGGCCTGTACCTGCGGGAGAGGCTCCCCTTCCGCCACGGGCCCCTGCGCCGCTTGCAGCGCGACGGCCGGCACCTCGTGCCGGGTAGCCCGCTCATCGGCCTGGATCCGCTCGGCCACAGCGTGCGTCCACGCGCCGCACACCCCGGCGACGAACGGCACGCCCACGGAAAACGCGATCACCAGCACGACCAGCATCGTCGTCTCCAGCCGGTCCGAGGCACGCCGCAGCGGGTTGCGGTCCAGGCGCCGTCCCCGCACGAACCTGCCAACCCAGGAACGCATCAAGTCCACCTCTTCCTAACGATCCGGGCCTCTTCCTCCACGTTCCCGCTCCCGCCATCGGTGCGGCCACGGGCCTTACTACCTATCGGCAGCGCCAAAGGTCCCGGCCGTCCATGACCAAGGCCGCTGCCACCCGCGCATGCGGCCGGACCAGGCTCGCGAATAGCGACAGAGGAGGAAAGACCGAATGACTACGAGGATCGGCATCAACGGGTTCGGCAGGATCGGCCGCGCGTTCACGCGCCTGGCCCTGGACCGCGATGACCTGGAGGTCGTTGCTGTCAACGACATCACCGACGCCGGGACGCTGGCTCACCTGCTGGAGTTCGACTCCACCTATGGCAGGATCGGCCGCACGGTGACCTGCGGCCCCGGGACGCTGTCCGTGGACGGCACCACCATCGCGGTCCTGTCGCGGCGGGATCCGGCCAGCATCGACTGGGGCGGGATCGGCGCGGACATCGTCGTGGAGTCCACCGGCAAGTTCCGCACGCGTGACGCGGCGGCCCTCCACCTGAAGAGCGGCGCGCGCAAGGTCTTGATCTCCGCGCCCGGCAAGGGTGTGGACGCGACGATAGTGCTCGGGGTCAACGACGAGATCTACGACCCGCTGCGGCACGACGTGATCTCGAACGCGTCCTGCACCACCAACTGCGTGGCCCCGATGGCCAAGGTGCTGCACGACGCGTTCGGCATCGAGCGCGGCTTCATGACCACCGTACATGCCTACACCGGGGACCAGAACCTGATCGACGGCCCGCACAAGGACCTGCGTCGCGCCCGGTCGGCGGCCGTGAACATCGTGCCCACCACGACGGGCGCGGCCCGCGCCGTGGGCGAGGTCATTCCGGACCTGGCCGGAAAGCTCGGCGGCGTGGCCGTCCGCGTTCCGGTCGAGAACGGGTCGCTCACCGATCTCACGGTGGTGCTCAGCCGGCCAGCGGCAGCCGAGGACGTCAACGAGGCGTTCGCCGCGGCGGCGTTCGGCCCGATGAACGGCATCCTGCGGTACAGCACCAAGCCCATCGTCTCGCGTGACATCATCGGTGACTCCGCGTCGTGCGTTTTCGACCCTGAGCTCACCGAGGCGGCCTGGACCCTGGTCAAGGTCTTCGGCTGGTATGACAACGAACTGGGCTACGCATGCCGGCTAGCGGACCTGGCCGCGCTCGTCGGCTCGCATCTGTGACCTGCTGCTGAGTCGTCAGGCGTGCAGCATCCGCACGCCCTGCTCGGCCACGCTCGCGGCCCTGTCGCGGTCGTGGCCTGCGGTGTTAACATCCAGTTGACGCCGTCCCGGACCCTGGCGGCCCCGGAGTCCGCCGGGAGGCGAGAATGAGCGATTTCGTACTGGCACCGCAGTCGCGGGAAATGCGGTATCAGGAAAAGCGGTATCAGGAAATGCGGGTTATCGAAGACGGCCTGCCGCACCTGCCGGTGGAGCCGGTCCAGTCACTAGCCGACATGGTGGTCTACCGCGTGTTCGCTGTCGGCCTGGTCCTGCAGTCCGCGGCGGGACTAGCCGACGGTCCTGCCGCGCGGCGGCTCACGCAGGCGGTCGACGAACTCGACGACATCATCCGCGCCGTGCGCTCGGCGGCCCTTTCCGCTCATCGGGAAGCGGACCCTCGCGGCGATGATGAATGTGAACGCGTAGTCAGCAGGTTCCGCGCCTCTCCGTAACCGACCGTCCTGTTGATGGCTGTCGAAAGCGACCACTACGACCGGGCAGCGTGCCTGGCGCACGCAGGCGCGCGCCACCGGTCCCAGGGCCTGCGCCGACCGTCCCGCGCCCGCGCTATTGCGGGTCGCTCCCACCACGAGCATCTCCGCTCCCTTCGCGCGGCGAAGCAGCGCACGGGCGGGTGATTCCTCGGTCAGTTCGGTGACCAGCCGGTCCGCCGGAAGATCGTCTCTGGCTGCTCGCTCCGTGCGGTCCAAAAGCGCCTGGGCGGCGGCGCGGAGTTCGCCGTGACGCTCCGCCAACGAGGCCGAGGCATAGGGTGCGGGGGTCCTCGTGTCGCCGTGACATGCGCAGACGAGGTGGACTGCCGTGTCCCGCAAGCTGGCCTCGCGCACTGCCCAGGCCGCGGCGGCGCCGGAGGCGGCCGACCCGTCTACCCCGACCACGATCCGCCGAGCTGATGCTGCCTCGCTCATGGCGTCCCTCCCCATCGTCACGCACATTGTCGGCCGCGCCGTCGGCAGCGGTTTAGAGGCCTTGGTCCCGTTCGGGCAGCCGGCGAACACGACGCGCCCGAAGGGGACGGCCGCCGGCCGCCGCCTCGATTGCCCGGAAAGGGCCCCTACCAGGGAAAGGACTCGCCAGCTACGCTGAGGGTGGGCTGTTGCCAGGGAGGAGCAGAGGGTGGAACCTGGTGCGCACAGCCGTCCGGAGCTGCTGCCCCAGCTGCAGCTGGACGAGCTTCTCTCGGAGCTGCAAGCCCGGTTGCAGGCGGTGCTTGCCACGCGCGACCGGATGCGGGGGCTGCTGGAGGCGGTCGTGGCCATCAGCTCCGGCCTTGACCTGGAGTCGACGCTGCGGCGGATCGTCGAGACGGCGATCATCCTTGTGGACGCGACATACGGCGCGCTCGGCGTCATAGGCGAGGACAAGCGGCTCGCGGAGTTCATCCCCGTCGGCCTGACCGAACAGCAGATCGCGCGTGTCGACCACTGGCCCGAGGGACGCGGCCTGCTCGGCCTGCTCATCGACGACCCGCGACCACTGCGGCTGGCCGACATCTCCCGTCACTCCGCGTCGTCTGGTTTCCCGGAAGGGCACCCGCCGATGCACAGCTTCCTCGGCGTGCCAGTGCGAGTGCGCGACGAGGTCTTCGGCAACCTGTACCTGACCGGCAAGCACGGCGGCGGGGAGTTCACCGAGGACGACGAGGCAGTGCTCGTCGCGCTCGGCGCGGCGGCTGGCGTCGCGGTGGAGAACGCCCGGTTGTACGAGGCCACCCGGCGCAGCCAGCGGTGGGTCCAGGCCAGTGCCGAGATCACCACGGCGCTGCTGTCCGGCACCGACCCCGACGAAGTCCTCGTGAGCATCGCCCGGCAGGCGCTGGAACTGTCCGGCGCCGACCTCGTCCACCTCGCCCTGCCGGAAGAGGAGGGACGGAGGCTGACGATCGTTTACGCCGAAGGGTGCGGCGCGGAGGCGGCGCGCGGTCTCGTGCTGCCGGGCACCGGGGGCGTTTCGCTTTCGCTGTCCGGGTCGGTGCTGGCGAGCGGCAACCCGGCGGTATGCGCTGACTTCGCCGCGGACAAACGCGTCGCTCCCGCGGCCAGCGCGGCGATGAGCCACATCGGCCCGGCCGTGCTGTACCCGCTGGGGAACGGGCGCGGCGTGCTCTTCCTCGGCCGCGAGCATGGCGCGTCGCCGTTCCCTGAGGCGGACGCCGCGTTCACGAACGCATTCGCCGCGCAGGCGGGCATCGCGCTCGAACTGGCGGCGAGCCGGGCCGAGGCCGAGCGCCTGTCCGTGTACGAGGACAGGGACCGGATCGCCCGGGACCTGCACGACCTCGTGATCCAGCGGCTGTACGCCACCGGCATGTCGCTGGAAGGGACGATGCCGCTGATTTCGAGGCCCGAGGTCTCCAGCCGCATCAGCAGTGCGGTCGACGCGATGGACGAGACGATCAAGGAGATCCGCGGGGCGATCTTCGCGCTGCAGGCACGGGACGCCGGGCCCCAGCCAGACCTGCGGGCCGATGTCGTCGGCCTGGTCGACGAGATGACGCCGATGCTAGGGTTCGGCCCGTCGTTGCGTCTGGGTTCCGGGCTGCGCGGGGAGATCCGCGGGGACGTGGCCGAGCAGGCGCTGACCGCGCTGCGCGAGGCGCTGTCGAACGCGGCGCGGCACGCGAGCGCCAGTGCGGTTGACGTGACCGTCGACGTGGACCCCTCCGGGTACCTCTACGTCCTCGTCGTCGACAACGGGGGCGGCGTCCCGGAGGACGGCAGGCGCAGCGGGCTGCGCAACCTCGCCGCCCGCGCCGAGAAACTCGGCGGGGCGCTGGTCCTGGGGCCGGCCTTCCCGGGCGCTTCCGCGGCAGGCGAGCAGGAGCCGGGAACGCGCCTGGAATGGCGGGTCCCGGTTCTCCGGTAGAGGCGTCAGGCCAGCTTCAGCCGGTCCCGCAGGCGAAACGGTAGCCGGTCACTATTTCGGGGCAAATCCGGACGAACTGTCCAGCGATCCCGCCGTCCTTGTTCCACGCGGGGAGCATGCGCTCGTAGCGGGCGATGTCGCCAGGGTCCCGGACGAGCGCGGCGGTTCCGGTGACGGCGACGCTCCACCCGAGACCGGCGTCGGAGTCGAACTCGTCGGCTTCGTAGGCGACCACGATGTCGTTCGCCGCTCGTTCCCGGGGTCCGCCGTCCCCCTCCGGGCGGACGCGGATAATCGCGGCGCCGTAGTGGCTGCGAATTACAATGGCGGCTTCCTCGACGATGTGGCTGACCAACCGGACGGCCGGCAAGGCATGAGCAGTGAAGACAATACGGCCTAGCGTGGCTCCTGCCAGCAAGGACAGGGCTTCCGCGCGAGGGATTTCCGTGAGCTGCCGCATGCTTATGTCCATGTTCCCTTGTCCTGCCGTCGAGACCCGGCGGGGTCCGAGCCGGGACGCCCGGGCACCTGCGGTGCCCGCCGCGCGTGCCTAATTCTGGCGAACCCGCGCGAGGCGGGGGGAGGGACCAAGGTCCCCGATGTCGCCGACGATATCCCCGCGGCGATGCCAGCGTCCGACCCGCGGTAACGACGCGGTCGCGGCTCGCTGAGCGCTGATGCGACGGCCGTTCACGATCACAGGCGAGATCACGATGAAGTAGTTCCTGCTTCCCGGTGCCCACGAGCGGAGGCCGGTGTCCTTCAGATGCTGGATCTCCTGGTCGTCTGTCACCACCCGGCAGTGCCCGACGACAGTGACACTCCAGCCCACCTGACAGGCGAAGTCCACGCAGTCGGCCTCGAACGCCACAACGGCGCCGCCCACGGCGACGGCGAGTTTGTCGCCGACGTCGGTCCTGACGACGATCTCGCCTCCGTCAATAACAAAGTTGACCACTTCCACCGCGGGGAGTGCCTGCCGGCTGAAAACGATCCGGCCAATGGGCACCGTCGCCATCAGCCGCAGGCACTCGCGCCGTGGCAGTGTTTCGAGTCTCGAGACGTAGCCATCCATGCACATGAGGATCCCCGCGTTTGTCTCGCTCCCCTAGGGGAAAAAGTCCCGGCCGCGAGAACGTAAGTCAGCTACCTGGCAGGCAGCGATCACGCCCGGTCACCCGTCATCGGGGTGATGGTGACCGTCGCTCTCCGCGAACACGCGGACCGCGTACGCGGCCGCCTGCGTCCGCCGCTCCATGCCCAGCTTCGCGAACAGTCCTGACACGTAGTTCTTCACGGTCTTTTCCGCCAGGAACATCCGCTCGCCAATCTGGCGGTTGGTCAGCCCTTCCCCGATCAATTCCAGGATGCGCCGCTCCTGCGGGGACAGTCCTGCCAGCGGGTCATTCTTCGCCGACTGGCCGCGCAACCGCGACATGACCTGGCTCGCCGCCTTGGAATCCAGCATCGACTGTCCCGAAGCCACCGTGCGCACCGCCCCGACCAGGTCCGTACCGCGGATCTGCTTGAGCACGTACCCGGCGGCACCCGCCATGATCGCGTCGAACAGGGCCTCGTCGTCACCGAACGACGTCAGCATCAAGCATGCGACCTCGGGCATCCGGGAGCGGATCTCCCGGCACACCGACACGCCGTCGCCGTCCGGCAGTCGCACGTCCAGCACCGCCACGTCCGGCCGCAGGGCCGGGATCCGGGCAATCGCGGAGGATGCCGTGCCGGCCTCCCCCACCACCATGATGTCCGGCTCGGATTCCAGCAGGTCACGCACTCCCCTGCGCACCACCTCATGGTCATCTAGCAGGAAGACGCCGATCTGCCTGGCCGCCGTGCCGCACCCGCCGTCCTCGTCGGCCGCTTGACCGGTCATCACGATCACCCGTTCATTTCGCTCGTTATTGATTCTCTGCCCACAATAGGCACTTCGTCCCTACGGATCACAGGTCCTTGGTCCCGATCTCCGTACCCGCAAGCCCCGCCGACCGCCTGACGTGCGGCCCTGAACGCCGCTCGCCGCGATGCCTAACGTCGGCATCAGCCCGGGCGGAATCGCCCGCACGGGTGGAAATCGGAAAGAGATGAGATAGATGTCCGGAGTTCTCGTCGGCATCGACGGATCCGTCTATTCCCGGAAGGCCCTTGAGTGGGCCGCGCGCGAGGCCGGCATCCGGCACGCGCCGCTCACCGTGCTGAACGTTCACCAGGCCGTCGCCGGCTACCGGGCCTGCACGGTCGACTACCCGGCCGACCGCGCACTCGCCGAGCAGGCCCGCAAGGAAGCCCTGAAGGAGACGGACGAGGTGCTGGCAGGACTCGGCGAGGGTCTCCCCCGTCCGGCGGAGGTCACCGTGCTGACGGCCGGCGGCCTCCCCGCCGAGGAACTGCTGGCCGCGTCCGGCTCGGCTGAAATGCTGGTCGTCGGCGCCCGCGGGGCGGGCGGCTTTAAGAAGTTGCTCATGGGTTCCGTGAGCTCCCAGGTCACCCACCACTCCCACGTGCCGGTCGTGGTCATCCCGTCCGATATACGATAATTTCCGCAAATCCCTTATCCCGAACAAACGGTGGTGCTCGCGATCAATTCCGGGCACCACGGCATTTTTATCGGCAATCTCCTTTCGCCGTGCGCGCGCACGTTTACGGCGATAACATCTTAGTTGGCTGCCGACCGAATACGGGACAGGGAATGCGGATCATAAACCCAGTAGTGCCGTTGGCGCTCGTACTGGCCGCTGCCGGGATTGGATGGATCACGCCGCCCCCGGCCGTACTCGGGACACAAGCCTCGGCCTCGCCAGCCGCCCAACCGGCGCGCCCGCACCCGCCCGCGCGACCGGCCCCCCGGCCGAAGGGGCGGCCATTCACGGTCTGCCGGCAGGACGAGGCCCTCCCTGACGGCGCTTATGAGATAAACAACAACAATTTCGCCGGAATGCGCGAATGCCTGACGGGCACGCGGGGCACGCCGGATTTCCGGGTGAGCGTTTCGGGCGCTTCATCGAATTCACCCGGATCCGACGCGTACCCGGACCTCTTCGCCGGCTGCTCGTGGAACGTGTGCTCACCGCGCTCGCGACTGCCGGGCAAGGTGGGCGCCCTGGGCAGCCTGAAGTCGACCTTGAGCACAGCCGAGAACGCGGACGGCATCTGGGGCGCCGGCTACGACATGTTCTTCGACCAGCGGCCGATCCGCGACGGCCAGGCACAGGTCGAGTCGATGATCTGGCTGAACTCGCGGAACGCCTACGACCCGGCCGGCATGGGCTGGCCAGTCGTCCGCCTGGACGGGGCGCTGTGGTGGGCGATGTCCTGGGAGACTTCCAACGGCCACCAGCACTGGCGCTACGTCCAGTTCCGCAAGGTGGACCCGGCCACGCGCGTGAGCGACCTCCAACTCGGCCCGTTCATGGACTACCTGGAGAGCAGGGGCTGGATCACCCCGGCCTGGTACCTGCTGAACATCGAGGCGGGCTTCGAAATCTGGAAGGGCGGCACGGGCCTCGCCGTCACCAACTTCTCCCTGAATCCCTAGGGATCCGTCCCCGCCCGCGCTGGATGCCGGCTGGCTAATCGCTCATGCGCCACAAGATGTCACTGAGCACCGTGCGATCGTCCGCCGTCAGCGGCGCGAACAACTCTTCGGCGGCACGCCGGCGAGCCGACCGCATGTCGTCCCCGACCGCCTTGCCCCGGTCGGTCAGGTGCAGCAGGATCGCGCGGCGGTTAGCCGGGTCGATCTCGCGCTGCACCAGCCCCGCGCCCTCCAGAGCGTCGACCACGGTCGTGGCCGAGCGCGGCACGATCCCGAGGTGCTCGGCGAGCTTCGCCATCCGCAGCGGTTCGGGACTCTTGGCGATCTTGCTCAGCGCGCGCTCCTGCGCCGGGGTAAGGCCGAGCGGTGCCAGCGCCTCTGCCTGCGCACGGCGCAGGCGCCTCATCAGCCGCTGGACCTGGTCCGCCAGTGCCGCCGGATCCTGTGCCGCCGGATCCTGTGCCGACGGATCCTGTACCGCCAGATCCCGTGCTGCCGGATCCCGTGCTTCCGGATCCACGTCCTTCATGACGCCCATGTTACCAAGAGTGAGGCTCATATTGAGCGAGGAATAATTCTGAGCTACACTCCGTTTGAGCTACCAAGACTAATGACATGGAGGCCCTTATTGAGAACCCCTGAGAATCCGCGCGTGCCCTTGCGCCGCATCATGAAGCTCTTCGTCCCGTACCGCTGGAGCCTGGCGTTCGTCACATTCCTCGTCTTCGCGTCGTCGCTTGTCTCCCTCGTCAACCCGTTCCTGATCCGTGAGATCATCGACGTCGCCCTGCCCCAGGGCAGGACCGGACTGCTCGGTCTGCTCGCTCTCGGCATGATCGTCGTGGCGATCCTCAACAGCAGCTTCAGCGTCTCCCAGACCTACGTCTCCACCAAGATCGGGCAGCGGGTCATGCACGACCTGCGCACTGGCGTCTACTCCCACCTGCAGCGCATGTCCCTGGCCTTCTTCACGAGGACTCGCACCGGCGAGGTCCAGTCCCGCATCGCCAACGACATCGGGGGCATGCAGGACACGGTCACCACGACGGCCACGACGCTCGTCTCCAACGCCACCACCGTGATCGCCACGATCGTCGCGATGATTGTCCTCGACTGGCGCCTCACGATCGCGACCCTGATCATGCTGCCGTTCTTCGTGTGGATCAGCCGCCACGTCGGCACCGAGCGCCGCCGCATCACCCGTGACCGCCAGAAGAAGCTTGCCGTCATCACGTCCGTCGTGCAGGAGTCCCTGTCCGTAAGCGGCATCCTGCTCGGCCATACGATGGGCCGCTCACGTGAGCTCGCCGAGAATTTCGCCAGAGAATCCGGGGACCTGTCCGACCTCGAGGTCTCCTCCAACATGGCGGGCCGCTGGCGCCAGTCCACGATCCAGATCGTCATGTCGTCCATGCCCGCGGTAATCTACTGGGTGAGCGGACTGACCGGTCATGGCGACCACATGGCCATCTCAATCGGCACGCTGGTCGCGTTCACCACGCTGCAGCAGAACCTCTTCCGGCCCTCGGTCCAGCTACTGGGCACGGGCGTGACCCTGCAGAGCTCGCTTGAGCTGTTCGGCCGGATCTTCGAATACCTGGACCTGCCCGTCGACATCGCCGAGCCGGGGGCACCAGTCTCACTCGAAAAGCTCAACGGCGAAGTCCGGCTGAACGACGTTGGCTTCTCCTACGCGAACGCGCCCCGCCCCACCCTGAAGGACATCAACGTCCGCGTCCCCGCCGGGCACAGCCTCGCGGTCGTCGGTGAGACCGGCTCCGGCAAGACGACCTTGTCCTATCTCATCCCGCGCCTGTACGACGTGACCTCCGGATCGGTGACGATCGACGGAGTCGACATCCGCGACATGTCCTTCGACGACCTCGCGAAGGCGATCGGCGTCGTCTCCCAGGAGACCTACCTCTTCCACGCCTCCGTCGCCGACAACCTGCGATTCGCCAAGCCCGACGCCACCGACGAGGAACTCATCGAGGCGGCGAAGGTCGCGCAGATCCACGACCACCTCGCGTCGCTGCCAAACGGATATGACACCCTCGTCGGCGAGCGCGGCTACCGGTTCTCTGGCGGCGAGAAGCAGCGTCTCGCGATCGCCCGCGCCGTACTGCGCAACCCGCCCATCCTGGTGCTCGACGAGGCGACCAGCGCCCTCGACACGCAGACCGAGCAGGCCGTGCAGGAAGCCATCGACGCGCTCTCCCAGGGCCGGACCACGATCACGATCGCGCACAGGCTCTCCACGATTCGTGACGCGGACGAGATCATCGTCCTGGATCACGGCGAGATCACCGAGCGAGGCACCCACGAGGAACTGCTCGCCCACGGCGGCTTCTACGCCGCCCTCGTCAACCGTGACACGGATATCACGGAGGCAGGAATCACGGAGGCAGGCATGGCCGAGGTCGGGTGACACGCGTCACATTTGACAAGCTGCAGGGTTGCTATATTAGGTTTGCCTTACCTAAGTTTTGCGCCCTGAGCATCGACTGATGGAGGCTACGTGCTCGCCACACTTGTCATCTTCCTGCGCGAAGGCATCGAAGCGAGCATGATCGTCGCCATTCTGTGTGCCTACCTCGACCGGCTCGGCAAGCGGGAACACTTCAAGGACGTGTTCCTCGGCGTAGGCGCGGCCCTGGTGCTGGCCGGAGGAGGAGGCGCGGCCGCCTACCTGACCATCCGCGCCTACGACGGGTCGACCGTGCAGACGATCTTCGAGACGTGCACGTTCGTGGTGGCGGCCACGGTGCTGACCTACATGACGTTCTGGATGCGCAACCACGCCCGGTCGATCTCGACGGAACTGCGGGCCAAGACCGACGCCGCGCTCGACGGCAAGGCACGATGGGGCCTGGCCCTGCTGGCCTTCCAGGCCGTCGGCCGCGAGGGCCTGGAGACGGTGGTCTTCACGCTCGCGATCCTGTTCTCCACGTCCACGACCGGCGCCCTGACCGGCGCGATCATCGGCCTGGCCGGTGCCCTCGCGATCGCGTTCGTCATCTACAAGCTGGGACACAAGCTCAACCTGTCGAAGTTCTTCACGGTCATCGGCTGCCTGCTGATGATCTTCGCCGCGGGCCTGCTCGCCGACACCGTCGAGAACCTCCAGCAGCTCGGCTGGGTGCGCGTGCTGGACACGCCGATGTGGCACACGGGCCAGATCCTTTCCGAGGGAAGCTCGTTCGGCGACGTGCTGCACAGCTTCTTCGGCTACAGCGACGCTCCCACCCCCCTCCAGCTCCTGGTGTACGTCGCGTACCTGGCGATCGTCATCGCCGCCTTCCTCCGGCTTCGGGCCGTTCCCCGCAAGTCCCCCCAGCCGGCCGTCGGGGCATAGCTGCCGGGCATAGCGGTTCTGCCTGAGCCACCAGGGATCGTTCGGGATAATCCGCTTTTATGGGTGATTTCGATGTGGTGATAGCGGGCGGCGGACCGGTCGGGTTGTGGCTGGCGGCGGAGTTGCGGCGCGCCGACGTGCGGGTTGTCGTGCTGGAAAAGCGCGCGGAACGGGTGCCGTACTCCAAGGCGATGACCATGTATCCGCGGACGATCGAGATGTTCGCGATGCGCGGCGTGGCCGAGCGGTTCCTCGCCGAGGGGAGGCCGCTGCCGTCGTCGCATTTCGCGATCCTCTCCAACCGGCTGGACTTCTCGTTCCTTGAGACGAGATACCCCTTCACGCTGTTCCTGCCGCAGCGCCGGACCGAGGAACTGCTGGAGGAGCAACTGGCCGAACTGGGCGTGCCGCTGCTGCGCTCGCACGAAGTGACCGGCGTGCGGCAGATCCCGGACGAGACGCATCCGTCCGGGGTGGCGGCGGATGTCCGCACGCCGTCAGGGCCTGCCGTCTTCTCCGGCTCCTACCTGGTCGGATGCGACGGCGCGGGGAGCGTCGTGCGGCGGGCGGCCGGGATCGGTTTCGACGGGACACCGTCGACGTGGTACACGATCATGGGGGACGTCGAAATGTCCGACCCGCCTTCGGGGCCGGCGCTCACGCTGAGCACCAGGGCCGGGTCGCTGTTCATGCTCCCGGTCGGCGGCAGCCGGTGGCGGATCGCCACCGTGGACTACGCGACGCTGCATGCGGCGCCGGAGGGGCCGGTGTCGTTCGGGGACCTGCGGGCGACGGCGCTGCGACTGGCGGGCACGGACTTCGGCATGCGGGAAACCCCGGACGCGTGGCTGAGCCGGGTCGGCAGCGAGACCAGGCAGGCGGCGGCGTACCGGGCCGGGCGGGTTTTCCTGGCGGGCGATGCCGCGCACATCCACTTCCCGGCGGGCGGGCAGGGACTGAACCTCGGGCTCCAGGACGCCGCGAACCTGGCGTGGAAGCTTTCGCTCGCGGTCCACGGCCGGGACCCGTCGTGGCTGCTCGACTCCTACGAGGCCGAGCGAATACCGGTCGGCCTTGAGGTTATCGAGGACTCGCTGGCACAGTGCGGGCTATTCGCGAACCCCAGCCGGGAAGGCGTCGCGCTCCGCGACCGGTTCAACCGGATGCTGGGCGAGAACCAGTCACTGTCCCGGTCCCTCGCCGTCCGGCTGTCGGGACTCGGGATCAGGTACGCGCCTGCCGGGGGCGCCGC
Organism: Trebonia sp.; assembly: GCA_035948445.1. Lineage (GTDB taxonomy): Bacteria > Actinomycetota > Actinomycetes > Streptosporangiales > Streptosporangiaceae > Trebonia. The sequence goes on from DASZJE010000047.1 coordinate 28,564, forward strand.
GGACCCCCGGGGCGCCGGGTCCTGCGCCTCCCCCCTCGCCGGGCGGCGTGTCCCCGACCTCGACCTGCGGGACGCCCCCGCGCAGAGCGTCTACGGGCTGCTGCGTCCCGGGAAGTTCGTCTTGCTCGGCCTCCCCGCTGTTCCCGCACCTCTGGATATCGCGAAATATTCGGATAATCTCGAAATTGTGACCGCCGAGTTCGCCGGGAATCACCCCGAGTGGGCAGACGTCCGCGCCATGCTCATCCGCCCCGACGGCTACCTCGCGTGGGCACTGCGGGAATCCGACCCTGTGTCGGACCCGCCGCTTGCGGCGTGGCTGGGCTGACGCGCACTAGTATCAGCACCACCTTTAGTAAGCCAGGCCTTAGGCCGGCGACGACAGAGGAGGCGCGGACGTGTCTTCGCATGGTCAGCGTGTCGAGCGGGTGAGCACTCCGGACGGATCGTTCGGCATGACGGTGTGGGTACCGGAGACCGGGCACGGGCCGGGAGTGCTGCTGCTCCAGGAGGTCTTCGGAGTGAGCGACTACATCCGGGCGGTGGGCAAGGACCTCGCCGGACTCGGATACGTCGTAGCCGCACCCGACCTGTTCTGGCGCATCAAGCCTGAGCACGACGCGGCGCACGACGAGCAAGGGCTCACCGAGTCCCTGGCGCTGGGAGCTCGGTTCGACTTCGAACGGGGCGTCGACGACGCGGCGGCCGCATTCGACTCGCTCGCCGGCCTGCCCGAAGTACGAGGCGGGCTCGGCGTCCTCGGGTTCTGTCTCGGCGGGACGATCGCGTACTTCCTCGCCGCACGCGTCCACGCCGCGGCGGTCGTGTCGTTCTACGGCTCCGGGGTGCCAGGCGCCCTCGGCCTGCTTGACGGCATCGACTCGCCGCTGCAGTTCCACTTCGGCGGCAGCGACCCGTATATCCCGCGGGACCAGGTCGCGCGGGTGGAGGCGGCTGCCGCTGACCGCGACAACGTGGAGATGCTCATCGAGGAGGACGCGGGACACGCCTTCCACAACCGGAAAGCGCCCATGTTCTATAACCCCGAACCCGCCGGCAGGGCCTGGCGCGAGACCGAAGAGTTCCTGGCCAGGCACCTGCCAGTGGGTCCCGCAGCTTAAGCCTCCGACGGCGGACGCTGCATCGCCAGCGAGAAGCGGGCGTTGCCCTGCCCGTCGATCTGCGCGTCGAGCACCTTGTCTTCCAGGTAGACAGCGGCGGTCGGCTCGAGGAACACTCGTGCCCCTTCCGCCTCTAGCACCTGATCATCCTCGGCAGGACCTGCCGTGGCCATGAGCTCGAGCGACCCGGGATTCCCCGGTTCCGCGACGGAGGAGGCAATTCGCAGTCCTGCCCCGGCGGGAGACTGCGGAGTTGCCGTGACGGACTTGACGACCTCGGCGGCCGCCTCGGTAAGGACCAGCATCAGCAGTTCCTTTCGCTTTCGTCGTGTCCGGTTTGGAGTTGCCGAGCGTAGCCGGCGAACCTCAGAAGAGCTAACCGCGGGGGCAGATCAGCACCAGACGCACCGAGTCCCTGCCGGAGGCCGCCGGCCGGAGGGCAGTCGCCACCGCGGTTCGGGACAATGGCTGCATGACTGCTCTCGACTCGCCGATTCCGCGATTCCACCTAGCCATCCCCGTCGACGACCTCGCCGCCGCGCGCCGCTTCTACGGGGAGGTGCTCGGGCTCACGCAAGGGCGCAGCGCCGGCACCTGGGTGGACTGGAACCTAGCCGGTCATCAGATGGTGACGCATCTTTCCCCCGAACGGTCCGGGCAGATCCGCAACCCCGTTGACGGGCACGACGTGCCGGTACCGCATTTCGGACTTATTCTGTCAATTCCGGCATTCCACGAACTGGCCGGAAGGCTGCGCGCTGCGGGGATCTCGTTCGAGATCGAGCCGTATGTGCGTTTCCAGGGCGAGACCGGCGAGCAGTGGACGATGTTCCTCTACGACCCGGCCGGCAACGCCCTGGAGTTCAAGGCCTTCGCCGACGACTCCCAGGTCTTCGCCGCCTGATCCGGCTCGCGCCAGCGCGGCGGTTGGGTCGCTTGCGCATCCGCGTCAGCGCGGCGGTTGGGTCGTTTGCGCATCCGCGTTAGCGCGGCGATTGGGTCGTTTGCGCATCCGCACCAACTAGTTCGGTGCGGATGCGCACCTGACCCGAACGGCATCCAGCACATGGCTCCCGCCCTCACCCAAGTCCGAAGTGCCTGACCTGCCCAGAAAACTAGGGTGTGACACAAATTGCCCCGTTTGCGCTGGGAGATATGGGCAGCTTGTCCGCGTGCCAGGAGGAGGAAGCCCACGATGGCGGTGGGCTTGCGCGGGCGCATGTCTGGAAGGGCTGCCCTTCCGGGCGGCGGAAGAGGAGAGCTTCCGCCGCCCGGAAGGACGCCAGAGGAATATCTCTCGTTCGCCCGGGTAGTCGTGAGACCTATCGGAAAATCCAAGGTCACGACTCGACCGGGAAGTGAGCGCAATGGCTCGGATCATGCGGATACGGCGCACCCACGGAATCACGGGCGGGGTGCTGGTTGCCCTGCTCGGCATCTGGGGCGGTCTTATCCCGTTCGTCGGACCGTACTTCCACTACGCCTACACGCCGGACAAGGTCTGGATATACAACACCGGGCGGCTCTGGCTGGAGATCCTCCCCGGGGCGGCCGCACTGCTCGGCGGTCTCCTGCTGATCGGCGCTAGGAGCAGGCACGTCGCACTTTTCGGCGCGTTCCTCGGCATCGTCAGCGGCGCCTGGTTTGTCCTCGGTAACGTGTTCGCGGCCCTGTGGACCACGGCCGCGCCCGCCGGGGTGCCCGCCAGCACGGCCACGCTGCAACGCGCGGTGGAGGAAGCCGGCTTCTTCGCCGGCCTCGGAATCGTCCTGGTCCTGATCGCCGCCTGGGCGGCCGGCCGGATCACCGCCGTTCCGGGCCTGCGGACGACGGAGGCGACCCGACCCGTCACCACCCTCCCCACGGACGCCCAAGACACAGAGGTCATCGGGTAAGAGGGAGGTCATCGGGCAAGAGGGAGGTCATCGGGCAAGGCTGCTGACACCCGCTGGCGCCGGCCCCGCCCGCATGGCTCGGGGAAGAAGGGCCGGCGTGGCCAGCAGGAGGACGCCCGCCGCGGCGATCGCGATGCGAGGGCTCGTCAGTGTGGCGAGCACGCCCCATGCGGCGGTCAGCAGCGCGATCGTGGCGTTGCTGGTGATCGACCACGCGGCCAGCCCGCGAGCCACATGGTCATCTCCGAGTAGCTCCAGCCGGTAGGTGGCGTAGACCGGGGTATACAGGCCCATGAAGACGATCAGCCCGGTCTGGACGACGATGAAGAACGCCAGGCCGCCCATGCCGGCGAAGGTGAGCGCCAGCCCGACCGGGAAACAGGCCCGCGCGGTTCCGGCGACCAGCAGCATCCGCTGCCGCCCGAACCGCGCGGTCATCCGCGCCGCGAGCCGTGACGCGACGAACCCGCCGGCGCACGGTATCCCGAACGCCATCCCGTACATCCACGCCGTGAACTTCAGCTGCCGGAAGAGCAGCACGGCGAGCAGGGGCTCTGTCGCGAGGATCAGCGCGCCGGTGAGCACGCTGTTGGCCATCAGCCGCCATAGCACAGGATCGCCGAAGATGTATCGCCACCCTGCGGCGAGATCACGCAGCTTCGACGGTTCTTGCCAGTGTCGTTCGGCCTGAGGTCGTTCGGCCTGAGGTCGTTCGGCCTGAGGTCGATCGGGAACAGGCTCCTCATCGCGGATGGCGAGAACGCCCAGCGCGGACAACAGGTAGCTGACGGCATCCGCGGTCACGGTGGCGACGGGGCCGAGGATCGTGATCGCGACGCCGCCGAGGGGCGGCCCGACGGTGATCGTGAGCCAGTTGGACGAGGCGAAGCGGCTGTTCGCGATCATCAGCATGTCGCGGGGCACGAGGGACTTAAGGTTCGCGCCGCTGGCCGAGGCGAACGCGATCTTGGCGGCGGCAGTGATCACGGACGCGGCTAGAAGCTGCCCGAACGTGAGCACCCCGAACGCGTACGCGAGCGGAATGCTCGCCATGACCAGGAAGCGGATCAGGTCCATGGCGATCATCACTGGCCGCTTGCGCCGCTTTTCCGCCCAGGGCCCCAAGGGCACGGCGAGCGCGGCGCCAGCGGCCATGCCCGCGGCCGGCAGCGCCGACACCTCGGCCGCGCTCGCGTGCAGGACCCGGATGGCGATCAGCGGGAACGCGCCGAGCGCGAACGACGTGCCGAGGGAACTGGCCACGCTCGCCGACCACAACCACCCGAACTGCCGGCCCAGCTTCTCCCGGCCCGGCTTCTGCCGGCCCAGCTTCTGCCTGCCCCGCCGCCCCTGTCGCTCCCCCACGCAGCCTCCTCGTGCGCACAACTGATCGTTGAACACGGACGATGGAACCATGACGATTTCATGGGGAACAAACAACACTAGCGGCGGCATGCCACAACCATCGGTTGTTTCTGTAGGATGAGAGATCATGGACCTCAAGGCAGTGCGCACGTTCGTCACGGCCGCGAACCTGGGTCAGTTCCAGGGGGCGGCCGACGACCTCGACGTCACGCAGCAGGCGGTGTCGAAGCGTATCGCGACGCTGGAGAGGGAACTCGGGGTCCGGCTGTTCACCCGCACCGGGCACGGCGCCCAGCTCACCATCGACGGCCAGGCGTTCCTGCCGCATGCCCGCGCCCTGCTGGCCGCCGCCGAACGGGCCGTCGCCGCGGTGCGGCCAGGGCAGCGCGCCCTGCGCGTCGACGTGCCAGGCCGCCGCTTCAGCCCTGCCCGCCTGCTGCGGGACTTCCGCGCCGCGCACCCGGGCACGGAACTCGACGTCGTCACCCTCGCGGACGCCAACGCGGCGATCGCGGCCATTGACGCGGGCACGATCGACGCGGCGATCCGGGCGCTGAGCGTGCCGCCGCGCCGCCTCCCGGCGAGTATCCGGCATATGCGCGCGTTCGACGAGCCTGAGCAACTGCTGGCCGGCCCGCGGCACAAGCTCGCCGGCGAGAAATCCGTGACGCCGGCTCAGCTGCGCGAGTATCGCATCTGGATGCCGATCCTTCCCCCCGGTTCCGAATGGGCCGACTACTTCGAGGCGGTGGCCGCGGCCTTCGGGCTGCGGATCGAGCAGACGCACCCGGACTTCGGCACGGAGCCGTTGCAGGATGTGATCGCCGACTCGGCCGACATCGTCTCGTTCGTCCCCACGCAGATGCAGGTCGTCTGGCCGGACGGGCACGACCTGCGCCGCATCCCCATCCGCGGCCCCGAACTGCTGTACCCGAACTCGCTGATCTGGCGGGAGGACAATCCCCACCCGGCGCTCGCCGCGCTACGTGAACATGTCACCGCCGCCCCTCCCCCTTTTCCACCGAACGGTCCCTCCTGGCTCCCTCCGTTCACCCTCTCCTGATCCGCCGGAAACGCTACGATCGCTCCGTGCCCCCAGCCACTGACTCTCTGCACCTGGTCCGGTCGCTCGCCGACACGCTCAGCGTTGCCACGGACACAGACCCCCTCGCCACCCGGGACTCGGCTGCCGACTGGCTCCACGACGCCGGGGTGCTGCCCGCCGAGGCGGGCCTGTCCGGCTCCGAACACGCGGCCCTGCTCCGGCTCCGCGGTGCGCTGCGCGACCTGCTCGCCGCCCGCGCCGCCGGCCGTGTGGACCCCGACGCGGGCGCCCGCCTCACCAGAGCACTCACCGACGGCCGCCTGGTGGTCACTATCGCCGAAGACGGCGGCGTCAAGCTGGCGAGCTCAGCCCGGTCGCCCTACCCGAGCGTGGTCGCCGCGATCGCGATCGCCGTCGCCGAAGCCGCCGCGACCGGAACCTTCTGACCGGCCGCGGCGGGCCGAGCGACCTAACTCCTGCAGGGACAGCGCCATCCGGGGGCAGGAGCGGACCGCTTCACGGACGGCGTTCTCCAGGTCGGATGGAACCTCGCCGTACCGTGGCAAGATATGGAGTTCGTCCTCGTCGTCCACGTCGAAGACCTCCGGGACCAGGCCCGCACATAGTGCGTTGGCCTCGCAGATAGTGGTGTCGACAGTGACCTTCATGTCGCGAATGTTAGCCCGCCGCGATGGCTCGCGGCTATCCCCGCGAACGCCGCGAACGCCGCGGAAGGCCGGATCAGGCACAGACCTCACGTTCACGGGTGCCGCAGTGGGTAAGAACCCTCGCGGAGGGGATGTCCATGTCAGACCGCATCTATTCCGTGAGCGAGATCGTCGGTTCCTCGACGGTGAGCATCGACGACGCCGTCAAGGGTGCCGTCAGCCGCGCCTCGCAGACCCTGCACAACCTCGACTGGTTCGAGGTCAGCCAGATCCGGGGACGGATCGAGAACAACGAGACCTGTCACTTCCAGGTAACACTGAAGGTCGGCTTCCGGCTCGACGCGCCCCCGGCCTGACGGGTCCCTACTTGACCCTGTTCGACGTGGGTGACTGCGACCGGGCGCGGCGGGAGATCGCCCCGGCGCGGTGCACGTGCCGTCGTGGCTCGACTCGTGCACCTTCCGGTTCGGGAACACCACGGACCGGGGCAAGCCGTATCAGGATCTGCTGCTGGCTTCCGGGGACCTGTTCGTGTTCGGCGGCCCGTCGCGACTGGCGTTCCACGGGGTCACGAAGATCCATCCGGGCACCGCGCCCGAGGGATCCGGGCTGGAGAGATGAACGGCTGGAGGGATGAACGGCGCGAGCCGTCAAGACGCCTGAGCCGTCAGGAGTGGGCGAAGCGGACGTGGAGGCCGCAGCGGCGCACGACGCGGACGAACCAGAAGGCGGACAGGGCAGTCCCGGCGGCCGCACCCCCCACGGTGACAACGGTGGTGAGCAAAAGGAACATCGCGGTCGGCTCGAGCACCATGCTTATCGCAAGGCCGACCGCCGACAGCAGAAAGATCACGCTCCATAGCCAGGTCGCGCCCTGGAAGAACCTTTCCAGTCCCTGGTGCCTGGACGACGGCGCGCGCAGGGCTACCACCTCCGCGGCAAGCTGAGCGACCAGCGGCTTGCGGGTAGGCGCGGTCCGCGCGAACAAGACGCACAGCGCGAGGTTGGCCACCGGGAACTGGAGCAGGAAGAACAGCACGCTTCCGGTCACGAGCACCAATGCGGTCTGAACAGTGAGGACGAGTGCGGAGATCACGAGCAGGCCGGGCACGCTTCGGGTCACCAGCTTCCGCACGACGGCGGTCAGCCAGATCTCGGCGGTCGCCGCGATCATGCCGACGTCGCTACCGCCGAGTTTCGCGCCGATTGCGTACGCGGCGACGGGCAGGCCCAGGGATTCGGCGATGTTCCACCCCGCTGTCAACGTCAGCCGCCAGGGGCGTGGCAACTCCAGGTCCTCGGATCCGCTCACATGACCACCTTCCCGTGATCCCTGCGCTCCAGTGCGTCACAGTCCACAGCATCAACCTGAACGTGCCCTGAATTTAGTCCACGAGCGCCATCACTTCGCCGCATGGTTTTCGTTAGGGAAGAAGGTCCCGCGGCCCCATGGCCGACTTCTCCCGGGGAATGGCAGGTTTCTCCCGGGGAATGGCAGGCCTCTCCCGGGGATCGGTCACCCGCGAGATGCGCCGGCGACTGCTCGATTCCGCGAACGGTACGGCGTGACACAATGCGGACCATGATCGAACGTGAAGACGCCGGCGATGTCGCCGTGGTGCGCCTGGCGCACGGCCCGGTCAACGCCATGGACCTGGAGCTCTGCGAGGCACTCACCGCCGAGTGCCGGTCCCTGGCGACGAGCCGGGCCCGCGCGGTGGTCCTGACGGGGCGCGGGCCGTGCTTCTCCGCCGGGGCGGACCTGCACCGTTACCTTGACGGCGGCCTCGCCTACACGGAGAAGTTCTTTCCGGCGCTCAGCGAGGTCTTCGAGGCACTGTTCACGGTCGGCAAGCCCGTGGTGGCCGCGGTCAACGGCCACGCCATCGCGGGCGGCTGCATTCTGGCGGCCGCGGCCGATGTCGCGCTGATGGCCGACGGCAAGGGCCGCATCGGAGTCCCCGAACTCGCGGTCGGAGTCGGGTTTCCGCGCATCGCGCTAGAGATCCTGGCCTACAAAGTGGGCGAGGCCACGGCGCGCAAGCTGGTGCTCAGCGCGGGCACGTACGGGCCCTCGAAGGCGGCCGGATGGGGCCTCGTCGACCACGTCTTCGGCGCCGACGTGCTCCTCGACGAGGCGGTAAACGCGGCCCGGGCGCTGGCGGAAGGGATACCGGCCGACGCTTTCGCGTTCGCCAAGGCGCAACTGCAGCGCGACGTTCTCACCCGTACGGCGAACCTGAAGGACGACACGCAAGCCATGCGGATCTGGCGCAACCGCCTCGCCGACGACTGGGTCCCGCGGTATCTGGCATCACTCAAGACCCGTTGAGTTCCGGGACCTATGTCCGGCACCACGGGACGTCAAGTCCCCGTTGAACGCCCCTCCGGTGGGCAAGTACCGCTGCATGGACAACATCGCTTGCTGCTGCCCCGCACGGCCTCAGGTAATGATCCTCATGCCGCCCGCCGCTGACCGCCCCCGATGGGTGGAACTGCTGCTGTGCGCGCACCACTTCCGTGCTTCCCGGGAGAACCTGGCCGCCGCGGGTGCCGTCGTGCGGGAAGTAGCCGCGTCCGCCGACTCCCCGACCGAACTCGTCCCGCTGTAGATCCGGCCACGTCTTCCTGACCACGGGTGTACCCGGGGTCCGGTGTCCGGTCAACGGGTCACTGGCGTGGCCGGCCCCGAAGCCGGGCGGTGCTGGTCGCCCGCGCCGGCCGGATGGCGAGTACGATGGCTACGTTCGTAAGCGTGATGCTCCTCACGTTCACGGCGTCAGATCCGAACAAGGCTTGCTGAAATATGACAGAACCGGGCAAAATTCCGCTACGGAGCCGGATAAGTAGGGTCTTTTCGGTAACCGTACGCCTGTAGTTTGCCCTGACTGCACCTTCCGTTCACCTGAACTCAATACCTCTTAATGTGATCGCATCGGGCAGGCCGGTGCGCAGCACATACGCATGAGGGCGAGGCCAGGAGATGCCGGTAGACGCGGGCCAGGCCGACGGCAGTGCCGCCGACGGCAGTGCCGCCGACAAGAGCGCGGCCGCCGTGAGCGCGGCCGACCAGAGCTCGGCGGCCGCGATGTCGGCCTTGAGGCTGACGCTCGGGTACGGAACGAATACCGTCCTCACGGACGTGAGCGTCGACTTTCATCCCGGCCAGGTCACGGCGCTGCTCGGCCCGACCGGGTCGGGCAAGTCGACCCTGTTGCGCACGCTGAACCGGATGAACGACAAGATCAGCGGATACCGGCGGGTCGGCGACGTCACCCTGGACGGGCAGAGCATCTGGTCGCCCGCGGTCCACCCGATGGCGCTGCGCCGCAATGTGGGCATGCTCTTCCAGCGCCCCAACCCGTTCCCGATGTCGATCATGGACAACGTGGTCGCCGGGGTGCGCGCGCACCAGCGCGTGTCACGGGCGCGGCTCAAGGAACTCGCCGAAACCAGGCTCCGCGCCGTCGGCCTGTGGGACGCGGTATCCGGCCGCCTGAACGACTCCCCGTTCCGTCTCTCGGGCGGGCAGCAGCAGCTTCTGTGCCTTGCGCGGGCGCTGGCGGTCAGTCCCAGCGTCTTGCTCCTCGACGAGCCGACGTCCTCCCTCGACCCGGTGGCTACCGAGTCGATCGAGGAACTTATCCGCGGTCTGGTTCCCGAGCTCACCGTCGTGATCGTCACGCACAACCTCGCACAGGCGCGCCGGGTCTCGCACCGGAGCATCTTCCTCAACCGGGGACGGGTAGTCGAGCAGGGCGCCACGGACCAGATCTTCGAAAGCCCGGCCGAAGAGGAGACCGCCCAGTACGTGGGCGGCCGCTTCGGCTGACAAGCAACCGGCAATCGGAGCAAGACAACAGGCTTCCCCGGGCTCGTCAACGCACGGGGGGAAAGAACCGCGGTCGTGGTTTCGACGTGCCCGCGGGTGCAGCTACACCTCGTAAAGCTCAGCTAGCAATAAAAGGAGCATCCTACGGTGCCAATCAGATCAAAGAAGAAGGTGCTGGCCCTGCCGGCCCTCGCCGTGATTGCCGCGACCGCGCTCGCGGCCTGCAGCAATTCCCCTTCATCTTCTACGACGTCCACGTCTACGCCGACGTCGTCCGCCTCGTCGTCGGCGTCGACGGCGCTGCCCACCGCTCCGGCGTCGGCCACCGCCTCGCTGTCGGAGACCGGCAGCACCCTGCTGTACCCGCTGTTCAACCTGTGGGTGCCGGAATATAAGACCCTGTACAAGCAGCTGACGATCACCACAGCGGGCACGGGGTCCGGCACGGGCATCTCCTCCGCGGCGGCCGGCACGACGAACATCGGCGCGTCCGATGCCTACCTGTCCCCCGCGGACATGACGAAGTACCCGACGCTGGAGAACATCCCGCTCGCCATCTCGGCGCAGATGATCAACTACAACCTGCCGGGCGTCACGGCCAGCCTGAAGCTCAACGGCACGATCCTCGCCGAGATGTACACCGGCAAGATCACCACGTGGAACAACCCCGCGATCGCGGCGCTGAACCCCGGCGTGAAGCTGCCCGCCACCAAGGTTGTCCCGCTGCACCGGTCCGACAGCTCCGGTGACACGTTCCTGTTCACCAGCTACCTGTCCAAGCAGGACTCGAGCTGGGCCAGCTCGGTCGGTTACGACACGACGGTCGCCTGGCCGAAGGTCTCCACTGCGCTCGCGTTCAAGGGCAACAGCGGCATGGTGACCGGCTGCCAGGACAACCCGGGCTGCATCGCCTACATCGGCATTAGCTACAAGTCCTCCACCCAGAAGGCCAAGCTGGGCGAGGCCGAGGTCGCCAACGGCGGCGGCCAGTACGAGGAGCCGACCGCCACCACGATCTCCGCGGCCGCGAACAGCTTCGCGTCGATCCCGGCGAACGGCGCGATCTCGCTGATCGACTCAAGCGCCTCGGGCGCCTACCCGATCATCAACTACGAGTACGGGATCGTGGACACCACCCAGACCAGTGCCACCACGGCGCAGAACATAAAGGCGTTCCTGGACTGGGCCATTACCACCGGCAACTCCAGCAAGTACCTGTCGCAGGTGAACTTCCAGCCGCTGCCGGCAGCGGCTCTCGCCACGTCCAAGGCGCTGATCGCCAAGATCGGCAGCTGACATGGCCGGTCCCGCACAAGTGCGGACCAGGGGGGAGACGGGCAAGCGCCCGTCTCCCCTTCGGGGTGGCGACGCCCCCCTCCTCCGCCTCCTCGGCGGCGCCGGGGCACTGATCCCCGCGCTCGCACTCGCCTTTATCGTCATCTCCCTCGTCCTCGAGGCGTGGCCCGCGGTCAAATGCAACGGCTGGAGCTTCTTCTCCTCCAGCGCGTGGAACCCGGGCAGCGGCTACGGGGCAGTGATCAACACGTGCGCCCCGCACGCGCAGGGTGCCGACTTCGGCGCGGGACCGCTCATCGTCGGAACCCTCGCCAGCTCGGCGATCGCGCTGATCATCGCCGTCCCGGTATCGATCGGCGCGGCCCTCATCATCGTGGAACGGCTGCCCCGCCGGATCAGCTACGTGATCGGCCTGTTCCTCGAGGTCCTGGCCGGCATCCCCAGCGTGATCATCGGGCTGTGGGGAGTCCTGACCTTCGGGCCCTTCATTTCCGAGCACATCGCGCCGGCGATCGCGCGGGCCATGCCGGACGTACCGGTGCTGAAGTACTTCGGCACGCCGACGGGGACGGGGCTCGGGCTGCTCAACTCGGGCCTGATCCTGGCCATCATGGTCATCCCGATCATCGCCGCGACCACGCGTGACCTCATCCGGCAGGTGCCGATCCTGCCCCGCGAGGGGGCACTGGCCCTCGGCATGTCGGACTGGGAGTGCGCCCGGCGGGTAACGATTCCCTGGGTGGGCTCCGGCATCATCGGCGCGGTCGTGCTCGGCCTCGGCCGCGCCCTCGGCGAGACGATCGCGGTGGCCATGGTCTCCGGCTCGATCACGGGCCAGTACCCGTCGAACATTTACTCCGCCATGACGACGTTCGCCGCGACGATCGTCAACCAGCTTGACGGGGCACTCGGCGACGCGAGCGGCTACTGGCTGAAGACGCTCGCCGAATGCGCACTCGTCCTCATGGCGATCACCCTCCTGGCCAACGTGGGCGCGCGCCTGCTGGTGCGCAAGGTGTCCGGTACCGCGCTTCCCGTGGGAAGAGGTCTGTGATGAGGACACTGGAGCCAGTATCGTTTAGGAGAAGGTTTTCGAATCTGACCTTCTGGGGGTTGTGCGCCCTCTGCCTGGTCGTGGTGATAGGGCCGACGGTGTGGCTGGCCGCCGGCGTCATCAGCCGGGCAGTGCCGCACTTCCAGTGGAGCGTGCTCACGACCGTGACGTCCGGGAACGGCGGCGGGCTCGAGAACGCGATCCTCGGAACGCTGGCCATCTCTCTCGGCGTGCTGATCGTCGCGGGGACGGTCAGCATGCTGACCGGTATATACCTGGCGGAGTACGCGACGGGGCGGCGGCGCGGGTTCCTGCGCGGGTGCTATGAGGTGCTCTCGGGCATCCCGTCGATCGTCTTGGGCTACGTGGGTTACGTGGCGCTGGTGGTGCGGTTCCACTGGGGATACGGGCTCCTGCCCGCGGTGCTCGTGCTGTCGGTGCTCGCCATCCCGTACATCACGAAATCGGTGGAAACGTCACTCGCGCAGGTTCCCACGTCGTACCGGGAAGGCGCGGAGGCGCTCGGCATCCCCTCGGCTTGGGCACTGCGCAAGATCGTGCTGAAGTCGGCCACGCCGGGGATCGTCACCGGACTGCTCGTCGCGCTCGCGGTGTCCGTCGGGGAGACGGCGCCGCTGCTGTACACGGCCAGTTGGTCGGTGAGCAACCCATCGCTGCAGCTTACGCACAACCCCATCGGCTACCTTACCTACGCGATCTGGGCGTTCTACGACGAACCATCCCAGACCTCGGTAGACCTGTCGTACGACGCGGCGCTGATTCTGTTCGTCATCGTGCTGCTGCTCATCGTTATCGGCAGGGTGGTGGTCGCCGTGTCCCGGCGCCACGCGGAGTGAACATGTTGCACCGGGATCCCGACGACGGCAGCGACGTGCTCGCCGGGCGGCTCGCGGCCACGCTGATCAGCCATGACCCCGGCTGGCGGCTGCCGCGGCCGTCCGAGATCGCACGGCGGCACAACGTGACCGTGGGCGAGGTGCACGCGGCCATCAAGGAACTCGTCGGGCGGAACGTAATCCGCCAGGCGCCCGACGGGTACCTCTACCTCACCAGCCCCGCCGAGTACCGGGTCTCGCTGGAGGGCGTTTCCGGGCTGCGCGCGTACGCGGACCCGATGGGCGGCGAGCTCACCTGCATCAGCTACGGGACGTCGTGGCAGGCCGCGTCGGCGGACGCGGCCTGCGCCCTGCGGATCGCGCCCGGCAAGCAGGTCAGCGTGCTGCGGCTGGCCTGGGCACTGAACGACCTGCCGGCGGCCATGTCGACGACGTACATGGCAGCCGACATCGTCTCGCACGAGGCACTGGCGAACTCGATGGCCGAACGCGCGAAGCGCGGCGACCTGCCGATCCCCGCACAGAAGCCGGCTCCCGCGGCCGACGGCCATGACTTCGGGACGCAGTGGCGGCGACCGCAAGCGGTGTCGGTACAGATGCAGCTTCCGTCCGCGTCGGCGGCCCGCCGCCTACGGCTGAATCCCGGGCAGATGGCACTCATCCTCACCATGCTGTCCAGCGACACTCCCGGCCGTCAGCCGTCCGCGCTCACGATCACGGTACTGCGTCCCGACCTGTTCCGGATCACGCTTGAAACCCCGCAGTCGGGCCTGGACGGGGAGCGACTGCAGGCCGCCCAGGCGCTCGCCGCCGCCGACTTACCGCCGGCTTGCCGGACGGCTGGTCCAGGCAATAGCCCCCAGCGGAACGGTCCCTCCGTCCGCGGTCGTTAGCGGATGACGACCAGTTTGGCGTCGCGAGTCGTACCGGTGACAAGCCCGCCCACGAACACCGTCTCCCCGGACGCCGGCGTGCCCGACTCCACGCGCTCGCCATTCTCCCTGACGACGGACCGGGACACTAGTGCCCAGGTCCAGGTGGTCCCGTCCTCGGCGCGCACCGTGACGTCGCCGCCGGCGACTGAGACTACGGATCCGCGCTCGTACGCCAGCGTGCGGGAACCGGCCTTGGTCCCGTACGTGAACTGGCCGTACTGCCCGCCGAGCCCGCGAATCTGGGCCAGCAGACGCCGCGCGCGGAGCCGTTCCGCTCGTTGGGCAGCGTTATCCGCGGCCGTACCCGCGGTCGCCGACGGCGTGCTCGTCGCCAGGGCGGCGCTGGACAGCGTGTCGCTCAGCACGGCAGCCTGACCCGCGAGACCATTGACGCCTGTCTCGCCAGTGCCGCCAGTGCCGCCAGTGGCAGCGGTGCCGACGGTGGCGGGGGTTGCGGAAGCCGGGTGACCCCCGGACACTGCCTCGGTCACCGCGAACGCGCCTCCTGCGACAACAACGGCGCAGGCCAGGATCCCCGTGGCCACCTGCGTCCGTCGGGAGAAGGACCGTCGCCGCCGCGGATCGCCGCTGGCGCCACCATTCGCATGCATATCGACCATGTGGACGAGTATGCCCACGGCCGCTGGGACATGGGAAAGGAACTGCTGGGAGAAGCCTTGCAATATCTTTCAGATCTGGCTAACGCTCGCTGAAGGATCGGGACCGCTCCGGTGACCACGGCGGGTAATAGGCACGCTCACGCCAAACGCAAACGGCGGGTCCCCTGGAGGCCAGGGAACCCGCCGCGCTATGTAATCGGCCTAACTACCTGCCGAACTTGTCGAATTCCCCGTTGTGGGCGCCGCCGATGAAGGCCTGCCACTCGCCCGGGGTGAAGCGGAGCACCGCCCCCTCCGGGTGCCGGCTGTTGCGAACACCGATCTCGCCTCCCGCTAGGTCCGCCACCTCGACGCAGTTGCCGTTGGCGAAACTCAGCGAACTCTTGACCCAGGTGGGGCCGCACTCTGCGGACCCTCCGGGGCCACTTCCGAGGGATGCGCTCTCCATGTCCATTTTCCTCACTGATTGGGGTGTTTGACCTTAATCAGCCGCAGAATGTATCGGCTACGCACAACCTGCGGCTTAGGTCGGGACTAGTACAGAAACATGAGCTACTTCAGCCACATGAATCCTGCGTGTCATGCTACGACCCAATGAAAGTCTGATCTACCTCTGGCTATAAACAGCGCAGAATGTCTCACAACGCCTCAGAAGGTAAATCTAAGTATGAGTCGCCGCATGCGTCCCGATGCCCACAGCATGGCATGAGGGGAGGGATGCGCGCCGACGTTTCGCACGTACTCTTACGCGGGCGAGAGTACGAGCGAGAGCGCGTGCGCGTGCAATTGCCGGCCACGCAAGGATTTACGCGCGGGCGGGACCCCAGAATTTTTCCGCGGTCTCCAGAACGAGTGCCTTCGAGTCCGCGGTGTTGAGCGCCGCGAAGGTCAGCATCTGGAACGCGACACGGTGCAGGTAGGTCTCGCGCTCACCCTCGAGGATGAAGCCGCTGCGCATCTGCTCTGTGCTGACGACATCTTGCAGCAGCGGGTCAATCTCGTTCCCGAACCCGAAGATGACGAACGACTCCCCTACCACCGTGTGCTGTGCGTCGAGGGGAAGGATGTGCAGCGTGACGTTCGGCCGGTCGGCGTCCTTCGCGAGGCGCTGCAATTGCTCGTACATGACCGCGTCGTCGCCGATACGGCGCCTGAGGACCGACTCGTCAAGCACGATCTCGACCTGGAGTTTGTCACGGTCGAGGATTTGCTGGCGGCGCATGCGGACCTTGACGAGGCGCCCGATCATGCCGGGCGCGACGGGTTCTACCCGGCTGTAACTACTGATGATCTGGCGGGCGTAGGCCTCGGTCTGGAATGGTCCGGGCACCACGTCGACGTGCCAGATGTCCATGGTCGTGGCCTCGTGCTCGAGGCCGATGAACTGCTGGTAATCCTCGGAGAGAGTGCTGGAGTATTCTTCCCACCAGCCCTTTTGCGTGGCGTCGCGGGCCAGATCGAGCAGGGCCTTACGCCGGTCACCGGAGATCTTGTAGTAGTCGAGAAGGCGCTCGACTTCTTCCGGTCGCAGACCGGTCTTGGCGCGCTCATACCGGCTGATCTTCGACGGTGACCAGCCCATCTTGTTCGCGACTGTGTCTCCGCTCCTGCCAGAGGCCTCACGGATACTGCGCAACTCGGCGGCCAGGCGGCGCCGGCGGACTGTCGGACTTCCAAGTTCATCCAACTCCGTCATCCGTCACTCCCTCCGGCCGGCTCAACTAGCTGGCTGCAACTGTCATGCACATTTCAGGGACACAATTCGCGAAATCCTTACGACAACTGTACTCCGATCCGGGGCAAGTAATAAACCCGAACTTCTCCCCCGAACGCTCCCGGCTTCATCTGCCCGCCCCTCCCTCGGCCCGCCCGAAGCCGCCGCCGCCTCCTGTCTGACTCCCCGTAACGAAGGTCACCCAGAGTGGCGGGATTTGAGTGATTCTCTGTGGGCAGTGATGCCGGCCGTGCTACCGATATAGATGTCGGTCAACGCGCGGATTGCTTCCGTTGCGATTTGGGTAGAGCCATCTGGCCCATCGCGGCGGAGGTGACGAGAAATACGCCAAGTTATACCGACGCTGAACGACGCCGAGTGTCAACAGTGCTAGATAATAAAATTTTCAGCGAAAATAGGGAAGCACGCAAACGGCCCGAGGCCGATTCCATTGGAATCAGCGACGGGCCGTTACAGGATGCGGACGATCTTCAGCCGTTCACGAACCAGTTGGGCGACGCAGAAGACGACGCGGTGACGGCGGTTGTAGAGTTCGCCGCGGCCCAGATAGGAGCCACCGTGCCGGCCATAACGGATCCCACCGCGCCGAGGGTCAGTACGGCGCGGGCGATGATGGTACGATTAATGCGCATGATTCCTCCACGGCATACACCAAGGTCAGGTAGCCTACGACCTGCCGTCGGCCCATCCCAGCGACGCCTATGTCACGTGAATTGCGCCAGCTCTAAGGCTTGTTTTCTCTCTAATATTAGATTCCTGTCAATGAGTTTTTCAAACCTTAATTCTGTCGTGATCGTTTGCATTACCAATTTTAATGCAAAGACGCACTGTAAGTGCCTGTGAAATGGCATTGATTTCTGTCATGCAACGTGTGATGCAACTTGCAGTGCATGATTTCAGACCACTTTTACGGCATCATTACGCGTCGATTGTCAATGGCGGCCGAATTCGCGAGCGAATTAGTTCGGCTTGTTCGGCTGATGAGCTGGCTGTACGCTTCTCACATGTCCCCCGCACCCCCCACTGGCGGACTCGTCGGCCGTGAAAACGAGCTAGCCCTGCTGCATGGCCTTTTAAGAGAGTCCGCGCGCGGGCGCGGCAGCGCGGTGCTCATCGAGGGTGAGCCCGGCATCGGCAAGAGCGCTCTCGTACGTTCGGTGGTCACGCAAGCCCGCGATATGAGCTGTGAGACGTTCTGGGGCACCGGTGATGAACTGGGTCAAGAACTTCCGCTTCTGCCATTCCTTGACGGATTGCGCGTCCATACGCCATCGGCCAGTGCCCGGCGGAAGACGATCGTGCAGTTGCTCCGCGGCGAGATCGCCACTGATCGCGGCGCTGACGTTCCGCGGGCCCTCGCAGAGCAACTTCTAGCGCTGGTCACCGAGCAGTGCACGGCGAGGCCGACGGTCCTTGTTATTGATGACTTGCAGTGGGCAGACCCAGCGAGCGTTGCCCTGTGGGGACGGCTAGCACGACTGGCCGGACAGATGGGACTATTGCTAGTCGGCATGATGCGTCCCGTCCCGCAGCGAGACGACCTGCTGGCGCTGAAGAGAGCGGTAGAGGAATCCGCACGGCTGCGACTCGCTCCCCTCGGCATTTGCGCGGTATCCGACCTCGTAGAGTCCCTGGCGGGCGGTAAGCCCGACGGTGATTTCCTGGAACTAGCGGACGGGGCGGCGGGCAATCCGCTCTACCTCACGGAACTTGTCGCCGCGCTCGCGCGCAGTGAGAGATTGAACATCACAGACTCTGGCACCGCGGAAGTAACCAACGGCTCCGCGCCAGTGTCTCTGTCCGCGGCTATCGCAGACCGCCTTGGTTTCGTCGCTGGATCCGTGCGCGATGTGCTCCGCGCGGCAGCGTTGCTTGGCGTCGACTTCGCGGTCACAGATCTAGCGGCCGTACTCGATCGTAAGGTCCCCGAACTAATCCCCGCGGTCGATGAGGCGTGCGCGGCCGGCGTGCTGGTGGACTGCGGGAAGGGCATGGGCTTCCGGCATCCCTTGATCCGGGAAGCACTTTACGACGAGCTGCCAGGTGCGGTGCGCGCGGCATGGCACCGTGAAGCCGGCCGCGCCCTCGCCGCGTGCGGCGCACCCGTGGACCGGGTCGCGCGGCAACTGCTGCGGGCGCTTGACGATCCTGCCGATATGTCAGGTCTCAGAGATGACGTGTCGATAGATGAATGGATTCTGACGTGGCTTAGCCGCAGCGCGGACCAGTTGGTAGGTCAAGCACCCAGGGTCGCGGCAGAACTGCTCAGCAAAGCGATCGCCAACTCTCCGGGAAGCTCTTCCCAGCACGCATGGCTCGTGAGTCGGCTAGCAGATGCTCTCTTCCGAATCGGCGATCGGGAACGGGCCGAACAGGTGGCAAACCGGGCCCTGGAATACGTAAGCGATCCTGATCTGGTGGTCGATCTGCATTGGACGCTGGCGCAGTGTCACGGATTGGCAGGTCTGTCGGGCGAGTCCCTCGCGACGCTCAACCGGGCATTGACCGCACCAGGGATCTCGGTGATACATCGTGCACGACTGCTTGTGGTCGCCGCACGGACTCACATCAATCTCGGCCAGTTCGAAGAGGCGGGCCGCGTCGCGACAAGCGCCTACACGGCTGCGTCAGAAGCGAACGATACCTGGGCCATGGGCTGGGCTCTGCATGCTCTGGCGGTCGCAACCGGAGTACAGGGAAATATGTCAGATGCGCTACCACTGTTCGATCGCGCGCTGACAGTTACTCAGACAGATCCCGCACTGGCCGATCTGCGGTTGATCCTTCAGATCAACAAGGCCATCGCCCTGGGCAACCTCGATCGATACCAGGAAGCGCTGACGGTAGCCATGCAAGCGCGCTACCTCGCGGACCAGGTCGGTACCGCTATCCGACTAACTCAAGCACACACTGCCTTGAGCCAGTTGCTCTTCGAAACGGGACGTTGGGACGATGCGCTAGCCGAGGTAGCAATCGTACCCGAGAATCTTAAGGAGCCCGCCTCAGCGTGCGGTGAACTAGGTATTGCGGCCGTAATCAGTTTCCACCGCGGCGAGACTGAGGTAGCACGTCGTCACCTTGCGGCAACTCTCCCTCACTCCGAACGACTGGGACACCGTTTTATCGCACCGCTAGCCCTTGCACGCAGCTTGGAATGCGAGCGTACCGGAACAGTCGCAGAGGCGCTGACCGTATTGAGGTCCGGATTCGAGGGTAATACGGAGGAACTAGCGGAGATCGAGGACGTGCTGGCTGACGGCGTCCGCCTGGCCATACAGGTAGGGGATTTCGACACTGCCAGCTCACTCGCCGAGCACGCCAATAGGCTCGCTGACGATTCTCCGATTCCGCATCAGCAGGCGAATGCGCTTTACTGCCGCGGCATGCTCGATCACGACCCGCACAAGCTCATGGTCGCCGCGGCCCGTTACGAGGACGCGAGCAGGCCGTTGCTGCAGGCCAAAGCACTAGAAGGCGCCGCCGTCGAATTCGTGGAGGCCGACGAGAAGACGCAAGGGCGCGACGCGTTCTCGCGTTCGGTGGAAGTTTACGAGTCACTTGGCGCGGCGGCGGATGTGCAGCGAGTGCTCGCTATCTTCCGGACCTACGGGATCCGGCGCGGACCGCATTCGAAGCATCGCCAGGCGCAAAGCGGGTGGGACAGCCTGACGCCGATGGAACAGAAGATCGCGGCGTTCGTGGAAGAGGGACTGTCCAACCCCGATATTGCCGCCCGCCTGATGCTGTCGCGCCGCACCATCGGCACCCACGTCTCCCATATCCTCAAAAAACTCGGTGTAAGCTCCCGCACCGACATCGCCCGCGAATCCGCCCTCCGCTCTCTGGCCGCCCGCTAACCCAGCGCGCGCCCAGCGGGCACCCAGCGCCACCCAGCGCGTGCTCGAATGCGCAAAAGGGCCGGCCCCGGCGCGTGCTCGAATGCGCAAAAGAGCCGGCTGCAGCGCGTGCTCGAATGCGCAAAAGAGCCGGCTGCAGCGTGCTTATATGCGCCTTCGGGCCCGTTGTATTACGTGTTCAGATACGCATTCAAGCGCCCCCCCTGCTCGTTCACGGTGATGGGATCGAGCAGCCTGGCTCGGACGGCCGGGCTCGACCGGCACCACGACCACCAGGCCGCCATGAACCTCCCTCGCCAAGGAGATCGGCGCCTCCCACCGGTCCAGCTATGACATGGCAACGCGTTGCCAGCGGCAACGTTGCCATTCGTGACAAAATTGCTACGATTCCTTCGGTAATCACTCCGCTTCGTTTGGTGGTGAAAGGTGGGATTCGATCGTCCGACGGACAGGGACAGCGACGACCGGCCGGACTCCCCGCAAAGGTCTGAGACACACGAGTCGGGCGGCACGGATGCCCCGGTCCCGCCTCAGGTGCCTGACCTGCCGGACCGAGCAACGTACTGGACCGAGTACAAGAAGGCGGTCGACTCCGAGTACCGCGCCTACGCGATCGATCAAGGCTGCGACCGCGTCCGCGAAACCGAGGAACTGGTCGTCACTCCCGCGATGCGCCGCATCGAAGCAGAAGACCCCGACCGCCACCTGGTTGGCTTCGAATTCCGCCTCAAAGGCCGGGAACGCCTGACGGAGAAGGTGTCCAACCTCATGGATGAGCGCGGCTTCACTACAGACGAGGCGTTCGGCAGGATCAAAGACGCGATCCGATACACCTTCCAGTACCGCGACGAGCACTACTCTAGCGGGGTCCGGACGGATGTAGAGCGGCTCAAGGCAGCCGGGTTTGAGCCTGTCGATCTTAAAAACTCGTGGGCAGAACAGCAGTACAAAGGAATCAACAGCCGATGGCTATCCCCTGAAAACGGTCAGATTTTCGAGGTGCAGTTCCACACTGAAGCAAGCTTCGAAGCGAAGCAGGTTACGCATCCTGCCTACGAGAAACTGCGCGTAGGCATCCCTTCCAGGGCCGAGCAGAGACAACTTGAGCATTTTCAGCGCGACGTCACTGCCCGCGTCCCCATCCCGCCCGATGTGACGGAAATCCCGGACTACCCGTAGGAGAACGCGTGCCGAAGAAGATCACCTATTACGCAATGGTCGATGACCTCAAAAGCGGAGAAGAGCCGCGCGGAGTCCTGCGGCGCACCGAAGACGAGGAGGGGCAGCAAGACGAGGCATTCACCAGGAATTTGCAGTGGGAATACAGCTGGTCGTTGTACTCGTACGAGCGAGGCAACCGCGATGCCGAATTCTACGAGATCTCCGAGGACGAGGCGAACCGGATCGTAGAGCGGATCCGGCGGGCGGTAACCGGCCAGGGGTTACGCGCGAACATCAGCGGGTTCCTGCCTGGTCCGCCGCCTGGACATCAGCCTGGCGCCGGCACCGCAGGAGCACCCCGCCATTCCACCCCGGGTAGCGCGCGCCTAGATCCGCGCATCCGGCCGCCAGGCAGCCGAGCAGTCGACGGCGTACTCCGCTTCTCGAGGGCGCTCCTGCGGGCTGCCGTCCACCCGGCAGCCCGGCTCCCGGCAATCGACGCGGGAGGTGCGGGGATGGCGGATCGCCGGGGGGCATCGGATCCGCCATCCCCACGTCAGATCCCCAACTCGCCCGCATCGCCGACGGTGGGAAGCTCGGGCAGGAAGTTCAGGACGAAGAACACTCCCGTGCCGACGGGTGTGCGGTAATAGCCCCACTCGTCGGCTATGGCATTGACGAGCACCAAACCGCGCCCCGTTTCAGAATCGACCGCGACGGGCACCGGCCTCGGGAACGAATTCGACGAGTCTTGGACATCGACGCGGAACTCGCATTCGCAGCAGCCGATGGTCAGGACGATGTCGCCGGCACCGACATGCTTGATGACATTGGTCACGAGCTCACTGGTGAGAAGAACGGCGTCGTCCTTATCGATCTTGATCGCCCAGGCGTCGATGGCCTCCCTGATTTCGTCGCGGGCCAGTGCCGCTGCGATCGGGACGGCGGGGATGCGGATGCGGCACTGATTCAGGTCGGTCGGGCGTACAGGTGCCATCGCTTTCATTCAAGATCCTTAACGGCCAGCAGATGGACTGAGAAAGCGGCACCGAGCACGTTGGCGGCAGGGACTGGGCATGGTGCGCGACGCTTAAGCGCCCGGGTGCCGCTTTCTACGGAAATACTCATGCAACTTGCACTGCAAGACATCAGTCAGCTGACGTATCTCCGACAAGCTCCCGGAATGGGTCTCTCGACACCATTTGACCGTATTTCACGCCAGTTCCCGCGAGTCGCAAAGGAGCCGGAAGGGCGGGAGCCGGGAATCCGCGAGCGGGAATCCGGAAGACACGGGATCCCTGTATAGCGGTCGACTATAGTCGAGTGTATGGACTTCTTCGATGCCCCGGACCTCGGACGCCATCTAGTCGGCTTCGAGTACCGCCTGAAAGGCAGGGAACGCATCGAGGAGAAGGTCATCCATCACATGCTGAAGAGAGGAGTCCGCGCCGAGCGGGCGTTCGACTCCCTGACAGACGCACTCAGGTACACGTTCCAGTACTCCGACGACAAGTACGCGGTCGGGGTCCTGGCCGACCTCGAGCGCATGAAGGCCCATGGTTTCAAGCCCGTGGGCTTCCGGAATATGTGGGCGGGGCCGCCCAGTGCGGGATGCAAGGGGATCACCGGCGTGTGGCGGGTCCCGGATGTTTCCGGCCGCGGCCAGCTATTCGAGGTGCAGTTCCACACCCCGGCCAGTTTCACTGCCAGGCAAGAGACCTTCGAGGGTTACGCGCGGCTGCGGACTCTCGAATGCGGCAACGCCGAGGTCAGCGAGTTGCGCGCGCGGCAGCGCCGCGCGACCGCTCGGGTCCCGGTCCCGGCCGGGGCGCTCGATCTGCTGGCTGGTGCGGACACTCACGGACGACGAGACCGCGGTTCACGAGGGGCAGCGATGCAGGCCACGTACTACGCCATCGTGGACGACTTCAGCACGCGCGACCTTCCCGGCGGGGTCGTGCGGCGAGCGGAGAGCGGCGGTCCGGAGCGAGCGGAGGGGAACGGCGCGGAGCGAGCGGCGGGGGATGCCGGGGAGTACGACGAGGAGTTCGGCACCGACCTGGAGTGGACCCGGAGCTGGGTGCTCTACTCGTGGGAGCGCGGGAACATGGACGCCCAATGTTTCGAGGTCACTGAGTACGAAGCGAACCAGATCATCGAGCGGATCCGGGGCACCGTCACGGGCCAGATCCGGCGGGAAGGCACCGGCGGGAGAGCGCCGGCGGCGGGCTGGCCTGAAGGCAGCGGCGGCTCGCTGGTTTGAAAGTGGGGGTGGCGGGCTGCCGGGGGGCGTTCAGCCCGCCACCCCCACGTCTGAGGTGGTCAGCGTCATTCGCCGACGTCGTCGGTCAGGGGCAGGTCCGGCGGAAGGCCAGCGCGAAGAACACGGCCTTTCCCTCGGGGGTCCGGTAGTAGCCCCACTGATCCGCGATGGAATCGACGAGCATGAGACCACGGCCGGTCTCCGAGTCCGGCAACACGCGCTGCGCCGGGACGGGGAGAGTACGAGACGTGTCGTGAACGTCCACCCGCAACTGGCAGTGGCAGCAGCTGATAGTGAGCAGTATGGTGCCGCTCCCGTCGTGCATGACGGCATTGGTCACCAGTTCACTGGTCAGGAGTATGGCGGCTTCCCGGTCGATATCGATACCCCAGGCGGCGATGGCTTGGCTGACCTCCTTGCGGGCCTGTGCCGCGGCGATCGGGGTGGCGGGAAGGCGAAGGCGGCACTGGTGCAGTTCAGTCGGGCCGACGGGTGCCATCGCTTTCATGGGGTTCCTAACATCCAGCAAGGTGGTACTGGGAAAGCGGCACCAGGAGCCAGAGCGTGCGGGACGGGACACTCGTGCGGTGCTGCGGCGTCCGGGTGCCGCTTTCGATAGAAGTATTCATGCAACTTGCACTGCAAGACATCGGTCAGGTGACGTATCTGTGAGAACGTCACCTCTTGGGAGCTCCGCGTACCGTATGACCGTTTTTCACGGGAAGCACAGGTTTCATGCCCCGATTCCTGGGGAACGCGAGTCACGCCAATGGCCGTCCGAGCGGTTGCTCAGCCGGTCCGAGCCCGTAGACGCGGCGACTACGACCAGGTCGTCGTGACGCTCACCAGGGGCTCGGCCCGCATGGGAAGTAGCTAGACCAAGCTCGCCATCCCGAACCGTTGGCGCCTGCCCGTGGCCCCCGCGGCGATCCCGCGGGCAGCGCACCGCTGCTGACGTTCCAGATGATGAATGTCACAGGGCGACTTCGGAAACGCGCGGTGTCGCTGTGCGGGCCGGCCGGTGGAAGTTGTGCTCAACTCCGGGCTCTCACCTGTGAAGATGATCACATCGGTGGGGGCCGGTCTCGCGGAATGTACGCCCATAATGCCCTGTTGTTTAGACCAGTTGGTTATGTTGTCTAGACCAATCGGAGGTGTTGTCTAGACCAACTTGCCGCCTCCGGTCCCGGCTTGGGGGTACTGTACTGGCGGGTCACAGTTGCGAACGTTGGCCACTTGGAGAACGTCCGCCAATTGGTCCCGCCCCGGCTCTCGCGCCTCTAGCGCATCCGTCTATCATGAGGGACGAAAGCCGCAGAACACGTGATATCGCCATAAAGCGGTACATGTAGTTCTCTGTAGTGCGGTGCCACGACCCACCTCCGGTCACTCCGAGCCAGGCAACCGCTGCCGCCTGCCACGGCGAGCGCGCAGCATGCCGGACGCACCGCCCCACCCATGGGCCTGAGGGAACTACCAGCTGCCCTCATGGCCGCGGAGCGCGGACCCGCACTCCGCCGAAAGGAGAGTCGCCGTGATCACCGGGATCACCGAGATCACCGAGATACACACCAAGCAGGACATGTCCCGGTGGACGCGCGCGCATGAAAGTTCGCGGCGTATCACCTGGTCCGTGTTCCCTGGTCCTGGCGGCACCATGATCATCGTGGAACACGAGGAGGATCGCGCCACCCTGCTGAGAAGGCAGAGTCTGTCGGCGGACATCGACGTCGCTCCCGAGGTCGCCGCCGCCCTGGCCGCCGCTGCGCCGGAGAATGACGCCCTAGTCAATGCCACTCCCTCCAACGACACCCTCGAGCATGGTGACGACCTCGACGTGAGCACCCCGAGTTCGTTTCTGACGACTTTCGCCTGAACCCCTCACTGCTCACCCGCTTTGCCCCCCGGCGGCGGCGACCGTGCTGACGAAAGCCCGAACGGGCTAACGCAAGCGGGCGAGGGAACGCACGTGGCTGTCCCTCGCCCGCCTGGGCCTTGCCGATCGCGTACTACTAGATCGGCGTGTCAGGCACCGCGCAGGTGCTCGCCGTACAGGGTCTCCAGTGCAGCCCAGTGGCGGTCGGCGGCGGCCTTGTCGTACGTGTGGTGATCCCGCACGGCGAAGCCGTGGTGGGCTTGGTACGTCTCGAGCTTGTGGTCGACGCCGGCCGCGGTGAGTGCGCTCTCCAGCAGTTCGGCCTGCTCGTCCGTGTAGGAATTGTCCTCGATGGCGCCCGCTACGTAGACGGTGGCCTTGATCTTGTCAGCCGCGAGGTGCGGGCTCGTCGGGTCGTCTTTCACCGCGAGACGGCCGCCGTGGAACGAGGCGGCGGCGGTGATCTTGTCACCGAGGCCGCCCGCCGCGACCAGCGACATCCGGCCGCCCATGCAGTAGCCGGTGGTGCCGATCGCGGCGCCGGCCACTTCCGGCCGCGAGAGCAGGAAACCGATGTATGCGTCGGTGTCCGCGATAATCCGCTCGTTGGTGAGCTGGCCCATGATGCCGAACAACCGGGCCCGCTCCTTCTCGTCGGTGAACGCCGTGTTGAGGTCGAACGGCGCCCAGTCACCCGCGCGGTAGAACACGTCCGGTGACAGCGCGACGTAGCCCATGCTCGCGAGCCGGTCGCCGAAGTCCGCCTTCATGACCTCCCGGTACCCTCCGGCGTCCGGGAACACCAGGACCGCCGGCCAGGGACCCTCACCGTCCGGGATGTGCACAGTGCCCTTTGCGACGCCGTCGGGCACCGGAATCTCAACGTCAATGCGTGTCGTCATGACCGAAACGTATCACTGGGAGTAATATGCGACGCCGTCGGGAGTCACCAGGGATCGTTCGGGGTCGGGAGCGGTCGGCACGGCATCGGGGCCGCCCGAACCGGGGCCGGTAACCCCTGTACCGTCGCGGCTGGATCTCCGTAGACCGAGTACGCGAGCCAGGACGGCTCCGTGGGGTCGACGGCGGCTGCCTTCCGGGCAGCGCTCGCGGCCGCGCCCAGCGACTGGCCTTGCTGGAGGGCTCCGTAGAAGGCCTCGGCGAACGCGGCCGCGCTGGCCTCGCAGACCGGCCATGAGGCACCGGTAAAGGCGGCGGCTCCCGCGGCCATGAACTGCTCGGCCCAGCCGGCCAGTTTGGTGTATTCGGGGTTCGTGCCGGAGCGGCTGGAGTTGAGGAACACGAGCGGGCGACGGGCGGAGAGCGAGTTACTGACGACGGCGGGGTTGAGGAACGCCGGGATGAGCCGCCCGCCTCCCATGACGACTGACGATCCGGCGCTGTCCGGGCGGAACGTGTCGTGGCACGCGAAATGAAGCAGGCCGAAGTCGCCCGCGTCGATCAGGTCCAGCAGCCGGTCCATGTCATCGACGTCCCCGGCCCCGGCCCCGAGCCTGCGCCGCAGCATGCTGATCTCCAGCCCGGCGAGTCCCTGCTGCGCCTGCCCCGCCTGCCCCGCCTGCTCACCCTGCCCCGCCTGCTCACCCGGCCGTGCCTGGCCGACGTGTCCGGCATGCGCGACCGCCCCGGGCGGTACCACATACAGCGGCTGGTCGATCGAGAGACGCCGGACGGGCCGCTGACCCGTGATGCGGCGCAGCACAGGGAACTGCTCGGCCAGGAAGCCGGAACTCTCGCCGCGCGCCACGGGGTACACGACCTCCCACGGGATGGTGTCCGCGTCGCCGAGCACGCTGAAGGCGGTGATGCTGTCCCGAAGGTGCCAGAATTGCTCCTTCACCAGGTCAGGCACCATGTCGAACCACAAGCCCGCCCCCGCCTGTTCGAGCGCGCCGCGAGCGTTATGCTGCGCGTTCCCGATGCGCAGCGCCTCGGCCAGCCGCTGCGCCGGCTCGGCAGGCCGCTCGCTCAGCACCTGCGCGACCACAGGTTCCAGCGGATACTGTTCCGACAGGAACTGGAAGACGTACTGCGCGCCGTCGTTCCTGATGTGCAGCGTGACCTCGCCGGGCACGGCACGTGCCTCCTCCAGTTCCGCCGTCCGGACCTTGCCGCGCATAAGGCGGCCGTTGCGCTCGACGGATAGTTCGGCGGCGATATCACCGAGGAAGGTGCCGCCGGCAAAGGCGCTTACCCGGATGGCGTACTGGCCGGGGTAGGTCGCGTGAAACGTAAAGCGCACCGGATCGGAGTTCCCGCCGGTTTCCGGGAGGACTGCCGACTGCTGCAGCGGCGATGTCCCCGCTAGCTCGAATCGCGTTTGCGCGACGAGCGTGACAGGGATCCCGCTCAATTGCCTACCCGCGAAGCCCGAAAGATCCGAACAAATCCTTATAGATATACCTACTTCTGCATATAGCGGAACCGTAGTGGGAATGTCCGCTTCCATCCAGTGGCGTCGCCGAGACGGCGCCGCACGGCCCGGCACGAGGACCTCTCCGTACACGGGGACCGTCCCGTACCTCGGCCCTCTCTCAACCTTCATGTGCCCAACTGACGTCCGCTGCTCCGACGTCCCCTGCTCCGACGTCCACTGCTCCGATGTCCACTGCGCTGACGTTCGCTGAGCCGACGTCCGCTCGGCTGACCCCAGGCCGGCCGAGAACCGCGTCGGGTCCTCCTCCCAGTCGCGGGACAATTCCGCGAGACGGGCGCGGAGTTCGGCTTTTTCCCGGTCAAGCCGCTCCAGTTCCGCCTCGACCTGGACGAGGAATTCGTTCACTTCTTCGTCGACGTAGCCGGACTGGACCCGGGTCACGCCGAAGCGCTTGTTCCGCACGTCAGCGGCGGTGATCACGCCATCGTCCCGGCCGCCTTGACCAGCCGGCCCCCGGGCGAGGCCGCCACCGGGACCGGGCACCACGTCTCGCGGCGGCGGGACACGCGGAATGCCTCCCCGCATGATCGCCGCCAGTTCGGCCCTGAGTTCCTCGTTCTCCCGGATCATCTGGTCCAACGCGGCTTCGATGCTCTCGAGGAAAGCATCTACCTCCTGATCGTTGTAGCCGCCCCTGAACCTAGTCGTCCTAAACCGCTTATTTCGGACATCCACGGGGGTCAATGACATCTAATTAGCACACTCCTCTCGCTTAGCCCCCGATTTATCAACGCCTACTGCAAAAGGTCCTGCATGCGAGCATAATCACATATGGGCGGCCAGCAGGCTCAGATCGCGAACAGGCTCAGGTCGCCAACGGGCTCAGGTCGCCAACGGGCTCAGATCACGGACGATGTGGCGTCGGCACCCGGCGCCGCGGCCGTCGGCGCCCCGCTCCCCGGAGCGGGCGCCTTGTCCCAGACCAGCAGCAGGAGAGCGGGCACCATCCCGGCCGCCGTCGCGGCGAGCACGATCCAGAACGCGTACCCGAACCCGTCCGCCAGCAACGGCGCGACGCGAGCCAGCAGGGCCGCGGGCACCGACGACAGCTGCGACAAGCTCCCGTTGCTCACCGGGAACCCGTGGGAAGCGAAGTTGGCCGTGATCCGCCGTGTCAGCTCCATCGCCAGGACCGCCGCCCCGAACGACCCCCCAACCTGCACGATCACCGACATCGTCGTCGCGGCCGGCGGGACGTTTTCCCGTGGCATCCGCCGGTACGCCGCCGCGAAGACGGGCATCATGGACGCGCCAATCCCGAGTCCGCGCACCACCAGGGCCGCGATGAGCAGCCCGTAAGAGGTCGTCGCGTGTACCACGGTAAACGGCAGCGTCCCGAGCATCAGCAGCACGATGCCGAACGGAATGATGTACCCGGGTCCGTACTTGTCGGTGATCCGCCCGGACAGCGGCATCATGACCATCGCGCCGAGACCCTGCGGCGCGATGAGCAGTCCCGCGTTCAGCGCACCCTGCCCCCGCACGACCTGGTAGTACAGCGGGATCAGCAGCAGCCCGCCGAACAGTCCCACCGCCACCAGGAACATCAGCGCGCAACTCGCCGCGAACGTCGGGTTGGCGAACAGGCGCACGTTCACGACCGCGCGGTCCCGCCGCCACAGGCTGTAGAAGACGAACACGACCAGGCATACCGCGCCCCCGACGATCCAGCCGAGCACGCGCGCCTCGCTGAACCCGCCGGCGTTGGCCGCCTCCGACAGCCCGTACAGCAGCATGATCAGGCTGGCCGCGAGCAGGACAAGCCCGGGCAGGTCAAACATTCCGCCCGCGGCATCCTCCTTGCCCTCCGGCAGCTTCCAGAACGCGAGCGCGACGGCCAGGATCCCGATCGGCACGTTGACGTAGAAGATCCAGTGCCAGCTGACGTCCTGGACGAGCACCCCGCCGATCACCGGCCCGAACACCGGGCCGAGCAGCATCGGCACGCCGAGCAGCGCCATCACGCGCCCGAGTCGCTCCGGCCCGGCTGCCCGGGTCAGGATCGTCTGCGCGAGCGGCAACATCATGCCGCCGCCGAACCCCTGGATGACACGGAACGTGATCAGGACCCCTATCGACCAGGCGAGCCCGGACAGCGCGGAGCCGAGGGTGAACAGCACCAGCGCCGCGATCCATACGCGTCTGGTCCCGAATCGCTGGGTCGCCCACCCGGACAGCGGCACCACCAGCCCCAGCGCGAGCAGGTAGCCGGTGATCACCCACTGGGTGGACGACAGCGACGCGTGCAGGTCCCGGCTTAGCGTGTCGAGAGCCACGTTGACGATCGTCGTGTCGAGGATCGCCATTATCTGCCCGCAGATGACGACGAGCCCGACGACGATTACGGCCCTGTCCAGCCCGGGTGCGGCCGAGCGCGCCGCGTTGACCTCGGTCTCGTGCGCCGCCATGGAACGTCTCCCTTCAGGCGGGAAATTCCAAGAATCATTATCCCGAACGAACGGCGGTATTTGCCACTGACGCCCGACCTCGGCACGTTTCGCCAAATGCGCCCGCGGTACCTCTTTCGTTTACGTCTGCACAGAAAACGACTAGCGCCCGCGCTATTCCTCTGCTGGGATGCCCGTATGACGACGATCGCGACGGCACTGCCCTTGCTTGGCCTTGGTATCGAGGCGGGACCGCTTGAACTCCGGGGGATGACGGATGACCTGCTAGGTCCGCTGGCCGATCTGGCGATCGCGGGCGTCCACGCGCCGGACGCGATGCCGTTCTCCGTGCCGTGGTCCATAACCCCGGCGGAGGAGATGGCGAAGAACGTCGCGCAGTACCACTGGCGCATGCGCGCCTCCTTCTCCCCGGAGAAGTGGACCGCGAACCTCGCGGTGTTCTGGGACGGCCAGCTCGTCGGGACTCAAGGCGTCAGCACGAATGACTACCTCGTGACCCGCACGGGCGAGACCGGATCCTGGCTGGGCCGCTCCTTCCAGGGCAAGGGCATCGGGACGGCGATGCGGCAGGTGATGTGCGCGTTCCTGTTCGACCACCTCGACGCCGACCACATCACGTCGGCCGCGTTCAGCGACAACCCCGCGTCACTCGCGGTGAGCCGCAAGGTCGGGTACATGAAGAACGGCTGGCGCCGGATCGAGCGCCTCGGCAAGCCGGCGACCATGCATGACCTGCTCCTGCTGCCGGAGAAGTTCGTCCGGTTCGAGCACGAGCTAAGCGTCGAGGGCCTTCCGGAGTTCCGCCGCTCGATCGGACTCGACGCCCCGGTCACGGATGGCTAGGGCGGCTGCTAGCTTCTACTCATGCCGTACCTGTGCCAGGTCAGGATTACCGGTCCGACGCCTGACCCGGATGGCGTGTCCCAGATGATGGACGCGGTCTCCGACGCCATCCAGGCGGGATGGGAGGCGCCGCGGGTCGTCACCGACGACGACGCCGACCTGACGGGCGCCCCCGCGAGCGACCTTACGCGAGAGATAACGGGTGGCGAAGGCGACTCGCCTGACGGGGCGATCCTCGACTACCAGGTTCTCGGGTACCCAGGCGGCGCCATCATCGTCGTGGTGCTCGACAGCGGCGACCTCACGCAGACGGCGGTGGCGGCCACCGGGCTCGCGCAGCACCTGACCACCTGGAGTCCCGGCATGCTGGAGTACTCCCCCGGCGAGGTCAGCATCTCGCAACTCGACGAGCCCTACGACGAAGAGAACTGGCTGCCTCCGCTGATCGACGAGAGCGACGAGGACGTCGCCGAGGACCCGCGGTGGCCCATGGCTGGGCTGCTCGACGGGGAACTGCGGTCGCTGAGCGCCGAGTACCTGCTGGCGCGCGCGGTCCGGTCGCTCTGGGACCCCACCGAATCCAGCCGCGACGCCTGGAACGTCGCGGCCCGTGCCGTCGAGTATCCATGGGGCGGTGAGCTGACGCGGGCCCTCGGCGTGCTGCTCGTCCGCGCCGCCCGCTTCGAGGCCGCCCGGCTCGAGACAGAAGGCGCCGCCGCCGCCAAGCTCATCGTCCGCGGGTCCGGGACCCCGGAGCTCGCCGGGGAACTGCTGCGCCTTGCCCGGGAGACGGCGGCCGAGCCGGGAAACGAAAGCGACGAGTCGCGCGGGCACCTGCTCACCGAGCGCTTCATCGAAGAGCACGACCTCGGCTGGAACCGGGTCACGGAAGGCGAGGCGCCGGACGAGGCCGAGGGCCGCAGCGACCGCCAGCTCCGGGCACTGCTGTGGGCGGGCCTGCGGGCACTCGCCACGCTGACATTCTCGCTGAAGGACTGCACCGGCCCTTGGCAGGTACTTGAGCAGCTTGACGGCAAGCCCCTCGTCTCCTTCCTCGCGGGTGAAGAAGAAGCGCGCAACGAAGAGGACACCGAGGAAGACCTCGAGGAGACCGAGGCCGCCGCCGCCGCGCTCGTGCTCGTATGGCTCGCGATCACCGAACCCGGACTGCTCGACCGCGCGCCTGACTGGCTGCTGCAGGAGGTACGCGAGAACGGCGGGTCCTTCCACCACGTCGTCTACCACGCGCTGCTGCTCGCGGGAACGGGACCGGTCAACGCGGCGGTGGCGGCCATGACAGTTCCGGACTGGATCGACCGGATCAGGCCGGATGTCGAGGCGTTCGCCACGGCGCTCGCCGCCACCGCGGACAGCGACGCGATCGACCCCTACGACGACATGCACGCCGCGCTCGAGCGGATCCTGGCACCGGACATGCCCGACCTGGACAGCCGGATCCGTTACGTTCTGCAGGTCATCGGGCTCGCCGCGGAATTCACTGGCACCGCCGTGAACACGCGCCTCGCTAAGCCGGGTGCCATCGCCTCGGCGCGGCAGCTTGCCGAATACCTCCTCGCTCACCCGGCCATGCACGCGGCGCTCGTCCTGCACCGGGACGACGACGACAGCGCGGTCCGGACTCGCGCCCTGTCCCTGGCCGCCCAGGTCGCGCCTACGGCGGCGGGGGCACTGGCCGCCGACTTCCCCGGGCTGAGCGGGGATGATCCGCGACTGGAGCCAGCCTCACGCACCCAGGTCCTGCACTGGATCGAGGAGGCGGTACGTGCGGCAGGGGGCAAGGTCCGTTCGGAAAACGATCTTGAGTGCGGGGAAGATGCCCGCGCGCTGGCGGTGACCGTCATGAACGGGGGCGACCTGCCGGACTGGCCGGCGCGGCGGCTCGTCGCGGCCGGCGCGGAGGGGGCCGCAGCCGTCCTGCACGCGGCGGGCGCCGCCGATCTCGCGGACGACGTCTTCGGTGCGGTGTAAGCGGCTTCAGCGATGAACCGCGGGGCCGGCCCCCACCCTGACCGCTGTCGAAATCAGGTACTCAGAGGTGCCGGAAACAGGTACTCAGAGGTGCCGGAAACAGGTACTCAGAAGCGCGGCGTGGACGCGAACCCGTCACCAGGCCGGTACATCCTCACCGGCTCGGTCCGGGCTGAGCTAGAGAATCGCGTCTGGCCTGGCACCGGACGCATCCTCCAGGTGCCGATGTACGGCATGTCGGTGCGGGAACGCCTCGGGCGCGCGGGTGCGGTTCCCTTCATAGACCGCGTCATCACGGATGGGGTGGCAGCCGTAACCGGCCCGGAAAAGGCGCTGAACGTTCGTGAGTACCTGGACCTGATGCTCGCCGGGAGCTTCCCCGAGCCGGCGTTGCGCATGGCTCCCGCCTCGCGCCGACGGTGGTTCGCCGGATACGTCGAGCAAATGATCACTCGTGATGTCCCGGCGATCGCGCCACGCCGCGACCCCGAACTGCTCCGCCGTTACCTGTCCGTCATGGCTGTCAACAGCGCTGGCATCGTGGCTGAGGAGAATCTACGCGAGGCCGCGGGAATCAACGCCAAGACGGCCCGGGAATATCAGGCGCTCTTCCAGCGGATGTTCGTCCTCGATCTCGTCCCCGCCTGGTTCTCCAACCGGGTCAAGCGGCTCGTGAAGACCCCTAAGCGCTACCTGGTCGACCCGGCCTTGGTCGCCGCGGTCCTAGGACTGGGCCGGGACGCCATCCTCTATGGCCCTGACATGCTCGGCCGTCTCATGGATACCTTCGCCGCCGCCCAGATCCGCACAGAACTGGCCGCCAGCAACCTCGATCCTCGCCTCTATCACCTCCGCGACGAGCACGGTCGACACGAAGTCGACCTTGTCATCGAAACAGCGAGTGGCAGTCTCATCGGCATAGAGGTGAAGGCCTCCGCCGCGGTCACCAAGCCGGACGCCCGCCACCTCGCCTGGCTCCGTGACGAGACAGGTGACGCCTTCGCCGCCGGCATCGTCCTCCACACCGGCCCGCATGTCTTCCCGCTCGGCGACCGCCTCATCGCCGCACCAGTCTCCGCGCTCTGGTCATAACGGGAATCTCTTCAGGCATCCGATCGAAATACAACCGACGGCGATCCAGAAGCCGTCGATTCATTTATTTGAGTTATAAATCAAATTTATGTTCGTGTGCTTCTTGAGATGATCTCGGAGGAGGATTAAACTGTTCTTGTCAGGCAGTAATTGGCGAGGGGAAGTGCTGATGATGCTGGACACGGACGACTTCGACTGGGACCCCGAACTCCTGGACGAGGATGACCTGGCCGGGCCGGACGAGCTGGCACCGGAGGCTGCGGCGGCCCTGTACGGCGACCGGGGGGACGGCGGCGGGGCTGAGGGCGGGGCCGCGGGCGAGGACGCGGCGTTGCTGCGGCACGTCATGCTGACGCTGGAGCAGGAGGCGGCCGGCGTCACCGACGGCGGCCTGGCGCTGGCGGCGTTGATGACCGAGGGTGACCTGTGGCGGATGGACGACGCG
>DASZJE010000048.1:0-2842 GCA_035948445.1 Trebonia sp.
GTCGTCATGGGGCGGTCCAGGCGGCCACCCGGGGATCGACCTGCTCGTCCCTCCACTGCTCGCGTACCCACGAGTGCGCCGGATCGTCGCAGATCAGCCACTCCCGCTTGCCGGGCCCGGCCATCACATTCAGGTAGTACAGGTCGTAGCCAGGCACCGCCATCGACGGCCCGTGCCAGCCATGCGGGACGACCACCACATCTCCGCTGCGCACCTCGGTCAGGACGTCGGCCGGGCGGTCTGGCGTGCCGTAGACCCGCTGGTAGGCCAGGCCCGGCTGCCCGTTCGGCCCGTCGGCTACCTCGAAGTAGTAGATCTCCTCCAGGACCGACTCGCCCGGCCGGTCGGTGTCGTGCTTGTGCGGGGGGAATGACGACCAGTTCCCGGCCGGGGTGAACACCTCGCACGCGATGAGCCGGTCGGCCTCCAGCACGTCCGGGGTGCCGAAGTTGTTGACCCGTCGCGAGCAGTTCCCAGCCCCGCGCAGCTCCACTTTGACTTCTTCCCTATTCACGTGCCGGAACGGAAGCCCCTCCGCCGCGGACCGCGCGGTGGCCAGCGCGAACCTGCCGCCGTTCCCGGTGTTGATTTCGTAGGCGGTATCACGGGGGATATAGGCGCAGTCGGTGACCTCGGAGAACGGGTCGTCGCGGCCGGCCAGATCGGCGCCCCCTGCGTCGGTGTCCACGGTGCACGATCCCGCCAGGGGCAGCACGATCACCTCGTCGCCGCCGGTATTCCCGAGATACGTGTCTGCCCTGGCCAGGTCCAGCACGCGGAGGCCGCTGTACCCCCAGTGCGCCGCCTGGGGCGTGATGCGCACGGTCTCCCGTCCGTCAGCCGTGCTTCCGGCCGGGAAGTGCCAGTTGAAACCCTCATCCAGGATGCTCATGGCCGAAACCGTAACATCGCGGGCTATCGCGCATCCTCACGCATCGGACGTCCGCAGGAAGTCCTCGACCTCTTCCGTCGTCGGCATCGCCGAGGAGCACTCCAGCCGGGTGGTGACGATCGCCCCGGCCGCGTTGGCGAAGGTGATGATCCGCTCGAGCGGCCACCCGGTCAGCAGACCGTGGCACAGCGCCCCGCCGAACCCGTCCCCGGCGCCGATCCCGTTGACCACCTCGACCCGGATCGGCGGGATCTCGACCTCCTCGTCCTTGGTCCGCGCGTACACCCCCGCCGGGCCCTGCTTAACCACCGCGAGCTCCACGCCCGCCTCCAGCAGCGCCCGGGCCGCGGCCCGTGCGTCCCGCGTGCCGACCGCGGTGTCCACCTCGTCCAGGTTGCCCACCGCCACGGTGACGTGGGGGAGCGCGGCCTGAACCTGCTCGCGGGCGGCTTCCCGCGAGGTCCAGAACACCGGCCGGTAGTCCAGGTCGAGCACGGTCAGCGGCGCCCGGCTGCGAGCCTGCCAGGCCGCGTAATGCGCGGCGCGGCTCGGCTCGGCGCACAGCCCAGTCACCGTGGCCCAGAACAGCCGCGCCGTCTGGACCTCGGCCAACGGGATCTCGTCCGGCTTGATCTCCAGGTCGGGCGCCTTGGGGTAGCGGTAGAACCAGATCGGGAAGTCGTCGGGCGGGAAAATCTCGCAGAACGTCACCGGGGTGGGCAGCTCCGGCACGGCGGTCACGAACGCGTCGTCCACGCCGAACTCGCCCAGGGCCCGGTGCACGAAACGGCCGAACGGATCCGCGCCGGTCCGGGTGATGACCGCGGACGTTCGGCCGTGCCGGGCCGCGGCGACCGCGACGTTCGTCGCGCTGCCGCCCAGGAACTTCCCGAACGTCTCGACGTCCTCGAGCCCGACCCCGGTCTGCAGCGGGTAGATGTCCACCCCGACCCGGCCCATGGTAAGCACGTCGTAGCTCACTGGCGGACCTCGGCCACCAGCACCGGCTGCTGGCGGTGCCGGGACAGCTCGCACGCCTCGGCCACGTAGAACGCCTCCAGGGCGTCCTCCAGCGTGCACGGGCTCGCCGTCCGCTCGGCGGCGACGCCGATGAACGCGGCCAGTTCGGCCGCGTACGCGTCCCCGAACCGCCCCATGAAGTCGTGGTGAGGTGGTCCAGCCGGGAAGCTCTCGCCCGGATCGGCCGAGCGCAGCGGCATCCGGTCGTCCAGCCCGGCGCAGACGCTGCCCGCGGAGCCGAGCAGTTCGAGCCGCACGTCGTGCCCCGCGTCGTTGTACCGGCCGCAGGACACCACGGCCAGCGTGCCGTCGTCCAGGATCAGCGTGGCGCTGGCCGTGTCGACGTCTCCGGCGGTCCGGAAGAACTCCTCGCCCCGGTTCGCGCCCGTCGCGTACACCTGCACGACCTTGCGGCCGGACACCCAGCGGATCGCGTCGAAGTCGTGCACCGCGCAGTCGCGGAAGATCCCGCCCGACCCCGAGATGTACCCGGCCGGTGGCGGTGCCGCGTCGAACGTCGTCGACCTGATCGTGTGGAGCCAGCCGAGCGACCCCGACCGCGTCGCCTCACGGGCCGCCCGGAACCCGGCGTCGAACCGCCGCTGAAACCCGATCTGCACCGCCGCCGCGCTCCCGCTGGTCGACTTGATCACGTCCAGTGTGCCTTCTACATCGGGCGCGACCGGCTTCTCGCAGAACACTGGTATCCCGGCCTGCACGCCCCGCTTGATCAGCTCCGGATGCGTCCCGGTCGGCGCCGCGATGACCAGCCCGTCGATGCCCGCCTCAAGCAGTTCGGTCACCGACCCGGCCGTCTGCGCCCCGAACCGCCCGGCCACCTCCCGCGCTCGGCCCAGGTCCGCGTCCGTGACAATCAGCGAGTCAACCCCCGGCAGTCCGCGCAGCGTGCCGGCGTGGAACACGCCGATC
>DASZJE010000049.1:0-15280 GCA_035948445.1 Trebonia sp.
GGTCAGCGGAGATCCGCCGGTTCTTCCCCGGCCTGACCATTTACGAGGCATCCGGCACTGCCCCGCATCCGGTCCCGCCGGGCACGGACCTGGTCGTGATCGGGTCAGCTGCCCTGGCCGCCAGGCCGCGCAAGACCGAAACCGGCGGGAAGAAGTTCGGCTGGGTCGGGGAACTGGCGAAGATCGGCCCGAAGGCCCTTATTGAGCACCGCGGCCACCGCAGGTCGTGCGTTGTCGGCCGTGGCCTGTGAGTCAGCCACACTCGATGCAGCAATCCCCAAGGCTACCTTCCGGAGTCGGTTTAGGCCCTAAGAGGTTGCTTCCAGGCCCCGCTCATTCACCACGCGCCAGGCGCTCTCGACGTGCGGTTGGGTGAAGAGGGAGGACTTGCGCTGATTCCATCGTCGAACCTTTTCGTGGGCGGCACCGCTATCGGCCATTGCGGAGGCGTCGTGAGTCATGACCCAGTGAACTGTCGCAAGAAGCTCCAATCCATAGGTGCTCTCGAAACCCTCGATTTCACTCAGCACCGAATTAATCCGGGCAGCAGTCGTCGGATGCTCAGCGATATACCTATCCAGTCCCTCGTAGATCTCGGCTTTTACCCGGATTGGCTCGGCCTTGGTGATTGGCATTGAGCCGTCCCCGAAACCGGTGATGAAATGCCCTTCCATGGCGCGCAGTGATTTTCGCAAGTTGTCCGCGTACGGACCATATACAGCCGGGCGGAAGACTAGGCGGAGCGCTTCCCCGTTGACCTGGAGGAAGTAAGCGAGCTTCTGGACCTCAACAAGCGTTGGAGGTTCGAAAGAAACACGCTCATACTCCCGCATAAGAGCCAGCAGCGCGGCGCGCGCCGGCGTCAGTTTCGGCGCCGATTCACGGCTTGGTTGTTCTGCAGCGCTCGGAGCTCCCATTGGAGCAAAGATGCGCACGTCTACAGCGCCAGCAAGCGGCTCAAGAGAGCGCAGCATTCGTGGCTCGACCTCACGCCAGTCCAATCCGCCATTGCCGCATCCTAGGGGCGGGATAGCGATGGATCTGATGCCGAGTTCGCGAATCACCCGGGTCAAGTCGCGGAGGCCGGTCTCAATGTCGATGAGCTTGGATCGGGCACGCCAGTGGCCCTTTGTAGGGAAGTTGATGATGTACCGGGGACCAGTTAGCGATCCCGTCTCCCATACGTGCATGCGACCGAGCGCGACATCACCGCGCTTGCAGGCCGCCTCATAGTCCTTGAACATCGCGGGCCATGCCTTCTTAAACTGCAAGGCGATCCCCTTGCCCATGATGCCCTCGGTGTTGACGGTGTTGACGAGCGCCTCGACGTCCTGCGTGAGGAGGTTCCCCGTACCTTGTGTGATCGGCATCGTCATCCCTCAGAAATACCACTCGGCACTGACAAAGACAGGGATCGTGAGACCAGCGAGTACGCGCGCGACCTGAGTACGGGCACGCTCGGTCTTCGTCGCGATCCCTTCGATGGCCTGCCATGGAACAAGGGGGTGCACGAGGCACTCCGCCTGACGGCGTTCCTTGCGGTCAGGATCGTTCGGCGTGTTGTTCCAGTACGTCGCCGTCATGAGGGGCCAGTCGATGAAGCCATCGTCATTTAGGACCCCGTCGTGATCGGTCATGTCGGCGTAACCCAGTTCCGCGTGGCGGTTGCTGGTAACCACTGTCAGGCCTGCCGCGCGCAAAGTCTGAGTGGTAGTCACCAAGTAGACGATCTGTTCGGTGCATGCGGCCTCCTCACTGACCAAGCCGCGGGTTATGGCGTAGAGCATCGGGCTTCGTGGCGCGAAGTAGAAGGGAACGTAGTCAGCCAGGGTGCCGCCGACTCCGCACGGCACGTCGCGAAGGGCACGGCGCCGCTTGATGTGGTCATACCCAATCTCAACCCCAGTGATCTGCCGTCGCCTGCACAAGTTGTCCGGAAGCAGCCCGTGTTCGATGACGCTTGGGAGTCGCTCGATTCGCGTCATGTGGAACACACGGGTGGGCACTGGGCGGGTCACAGCCCTATGATGCCTCACCAGCGCCGGGCCGCGCGGTCTCGGAGGCGGCCAGGGACGCCACAACCGTGAGAATCAAGCCCGTCCCGATCAGCGCTGGTCTAGCTTGCCTCCAACGGACCCAGCGAATACCTTCCGCATCTGGGTCCCCCCAACCCCGCTTGGTTCCAAGCTGCAAGCAACCCAACCAAGCTCGTGGTGTAGGCCACTGGTCAGATGGGGTATGGGTATTCCAGAGCCCTCGGACTCTGTCCCTTGAGCGGACCAGCGGTGGGAGCCTTCGCAATCACCCGTAAAAGCCGAGGTCGCACTATGCTTGCCGGAGGCCCTATCGTGGTGCTCGTAAGCGCCGCCCTTCATCGAGGCATGCAGGCGTGGACGTCGAAGAACACGGAGGCGGTCCGATCGCGGTGCTCGTAAGCGCTGCCCTTCATCGAGGCGGAGCTCTACGACGCCACCATGCCGCGCGTGGACATCGCGGTGCTCGTAAGCGCCGCCCTTCATCGAGGCGCCACCCGCGAGGGCGTCGTCATCACCATGCGCCTGATCGCGGTGCTCGTAAGCGCCGCCTTCATCGAGGCGATCAGCCCCGACTGGCGGCCCTGCCCGCGGGCGGCCGTCGCCAGATGGCCAGCAATCAGGCGGCGGTTCTCCTCGGACAGGCACTGGCATTGAGTCCGTGAAACCGTACGCGGACCGGGGCCTGGTCACCAGGGACCAGTGGAACGCGATCACCCACGGTGCCACCCACGAGCTGTGGCTGTACGGCATGGCAGAGTACGGCTACGCTACCGACGCCGAGGTGCCCGCCATACTCCACCGCGCGACCGCGCGGGCTTGTCAGGTCCGTGTACTCCTCCTCGGTCCCGGTTCCCCTGCCTCCTCCGCGATCGACCAGGATGAAGGACATCCTCCCGGCACCCTCGCGGCGCGGACCCGGTTCGCCATCATGCGCCGCCGGTGCGGGCCGAGGATGCGGATCCGGGTCTACGATAGTTATCCGACCGCCAGCGTAGTCTGCGGCGACGATGCCATGCTGGTCACCCCCTACATGCGGTTCTTCATCGGCAGCAACTGCCCAACATTTGAGTTCGGCGCCCGTGAGGCACCCAAGATGTTCACCCGCTACACCCGGCGCTTCGACAGCACCTGGACCAACGCGGAGGACTGGCACCCATGACGCGCACGCCGTAAGCATGGAAGATGCCCGCATCCTCGAAACCGAGGTCCTGTGCCCGAGCCGAAGAAGTTCGTCCGCGAGCTGGTAGAGATGCCCGACGGCTACCGGTGCACTGGTACTACACCGACACCCCGCCCAGCGTCATGATCGTCCCCGTCACCG
This sequence comes from Trebonia sp., assembly GCA_035948445.1. Classification (GTDB taxonomy): domain Bacteria; phylum Actinomycetota; class Actinomycetes; order Streptosporangiales; family Streptosporangiaceae; genus Trebonia. The sequence continues at coordinate 3,358 of DASZJE010000049.1, forward strand.
CCGACGGGAACCTCGTCCTCGTCCGGCAGCACCGCCACAACCTCAAGGCCCACGTGCTCGAATTCCCCGCCGGGACCATCAGCGACGGCGAGCAGGCGGAAGCCGCCGCGATCCGCGAACTGGAAGAGAAAACCGGGTATCGCCGATGGCACGACCCTGCGCCCGATGGGCGCGTACTACTCCTTGCCGTCGGAGACGAACAAGTACACCCACGTGTTCCGCGCGAGCCCCGTGGTCCTCGCCGGCGAGGCGACCGGGGACGCCGAGATCCAGAAGTACTTCGACATGAGCGTCGTCCTGATCCCCGCCGGCGATGCGCTGCGCGGGATCGGCACCACCATCACCAGCGAGGAGACCGTTGGCGCGCTCATGACCGCCCAGTCGGCGCTCTAGTGGCCGTGCCCTGCCGTATGGGATGACGACGGGTCGGGCGGCGGAGACACGAGGGAGGGGAGTCGGGTGCTGGGTGATGGCGCAGCCCAGGAGTTACTCGCGGAACCAAAAGTGGGTCGCGGTAAGGGCGAGGGCTGGCTGCTGCCTGCTGACATGCGACAACGCGACTTGATCAGATGGAGAGGGAACCCGCGTGTACTCCATTAGTCGACTGTCGCCACCTGGCTGGAGCAGGACAGCAAACAGGTCCGGGTGGTCGAGGCCGCGCAAACTGATTCCTTTAGAGACGTCATGTAAACCGAAGGTCGGCGTCAGGCGTCTTACTTGCGAGTTAACGAGGGGCGAGGGCCGCATCCGCGTGCTTCACCGGCCGTCGGGCCTCTGACGAAGAGTCGAACGATGATCGTGGCGCGTAAAGCGCCGCCCTTCATGAAGGCATGACGTCCCTCAAGGACGAATGGTGCCAGGCCAGTTGCGGCATGAGCGCCGCCCTTCACAGGCGGGATGGTCAAGTTGTGAGAATACTGGAAAACAGCGGAGTCTGCTGTTAGTGTTCTCATGAGGGACCTCACGTAACCGGCTGAACCCGGTCACACATCCGCACGCTGACACCGGGCGCTTCCAGCGGCACGGTCAGCGCTGGCTGCTTCACATGCGGACAGCGAGCCACGGAATGCCGGCTCAGTCGTCCGTCACATTCGGCGAAAGCCATGTCCCTAGTGCTCAGGGGCGGGCCAGGAGACAACATCGGGGAGTACGAATAGATGAGCAAGATCACGCTTGACCTGCTGCTGGAGGCGTCGGTGCCTGGCGGCGCGAGCTGCCTCACGTCCGTGACCGAGCTTGAGCCGGCGGCGGGACCGCAGGCCTCTGTGGCGCCGGCGAAGTTCGCGTCGAGCGACAAGAAAGACAAGAAGGGCGAGTACGGCTACGAGCGGCGTTTCCTCGATGGCGTGCCCAGCCAGGCCGTCATCATCGACTCCAAGCAGAGTCAGCTCAACCGTTGCGAGGCAGCGCTCGCCCAGGCGGTCGCCGACGGGCATCCCGTGCTGTCCCGGCTGCCGCGCGCCGAGGTTACCTACACGCGGGACGGTGCCGCGGAGATCTACTCCGACCTCACGCTGCCGCACCGGATCTTCGACGGGCACATCCGCGCCGGGACGGTGGACGGCAAGCCGGTCACGCAGCTTGACGCCTACCGGGCCATCCGCAACGCTACGCCCGCCAGCGCCCGTGCCCTGCTGGACGCCAGCCCGGTGAGCCTGGTCTTCGGCGGCTGGGACTCCAGCAGGTCAACCCGGCAGGGCCGGTGGCGCAGCGCCCTGGTCGGCGAGATCATCGGCTTCTGTGCTGACGACAGGCCCGCCCTGCGCGGCGGCGCGCGGGTCGACCCGGTCGGCATGCAGATCCAGCTCAGCGAGACCGAACTCAAGGCGCTGGCGGACGCCCAGCGCGCCGAGCTCAGCAGCGGCACCTACGAGAAGGCCGCCAAGCCGGCCAAGGGCAGCAAGGGACCCGTCTCGGCGTCGATGCTGGGACTGGGCGGCATCCCGCCGACGCTGGACGCCCTGTCCGGCGTGGCGTGCAGCCGGATCATCCGGTCGCATGTCCTGAGCTTCGCGACGCTCCGGCAGATGCGCTTCGGTGCGGGCCCCGATGGTGACGCCGCGTGCCGTGCGCTGCTGGCCGCTCTCGCGCTGAATGCCCTTGCCCGTTCCGACGCCGAACTGTACCTGCGGGCGAACTGCGACCTGCGGGAGAGCGGCCCGGCCACGGTGGACGTCGACCAGCGCGGCGGCGGCCGTCTTTCCCTGGACTCGCTGGCCGTCGCCGAGGCGGACGCACTGCTGGACGCCGCGCTCACCGCCGCGGGGCAGCGGGCGGGCATCGAGTGGAGCGGCGTCGTGCTGCGGGTGACCGGCAATCCGGCCATCGCCGTGGGCGCGGTCGCGGACGACGACGGAACGGACAGCTGACCATGCCATTCGCTATCCTCGCCGACCTGCCGCTCGGCACATACCGGGGCGGGGGCGCGGACGGGCGCCCGGAACCGATCCCGTCAGTCGCACGGCTGCACGCGGCGCTCCTGTGCGCGGCGGGCTTCGGGCCGCGAGCCGTCGAGCGCGGCAACGATGAACTGGACCTGGACGGCGCCGACGAGGCCGCGCTGCGCTGGCTGGAGGAGAATCCGCCGGACAGCGTGCAATTGCCGGGGCTGCTGGTCAACGTGGGACGAGTGACCGCCTACCGCGACGACGGCACCCTGAAGAAGAGCAACGGCGCCTTGTCGACTAAGAAGCTCCCGAAGTCACCCGACGCCGGCACGGCGGTGGACGGCCGGTTCGCGTGGATCTGGCGTGAAGCGCCGCCCGAGCCGGTACGGGCTGCCCTTGAGGGGTTGTGCCCGGACGTCGCCTACCTGGGCACGACCGAGTCACCGGTCCGGCTCACCGCGCTAGCCGGCGACGGCTTCGACGCTACGCACGACCTCAAGACCGGTACCGGGTTGTTCACTGTCGGCGGTACGGGTATCGAGCGTCCCGCGCCCGGCCGCCTGGCCGAGCTGTCGGACGCGCATCGCGCCGCAACCGGCAGACCGCCGTCGGCAGCGGCGGATAAAGACGGGACGGACGAGAAGTCCCTGTCTCCGATCCCGCGGCGGAAGGCGACCGCGACCGCCTGGTACGCGCCCCGAGCGGCCGGGCCCGCGCGGGTGCCGTGGCCGGAGGCGATCGTGATCCCCGTGGACGCCCCGGTCCCGGAGCAGGAACGGGTCGCGTGGGCTGTCGCCGCGCACCGAAGGCTCATCCGGCTGATCGGGTTCGGCGCGCCGCCGATGATCACCGGCGCGTATCCGGAAGGCGTCCGGCGTCCGGCCAACCGGGTTGCCCTGCATTTCCTCGATGACTGGATGCCGGCCAGGCATCGCCTCAACGGTCTGGTCATCCTCGTTCCCGACGGTGCCGGCGCGGCCGATCTCGACGCGCTCCGCCGCGCCGTCGCGGATCTGACGTCGGTGCGCGGCCCGGGCGGAAAGATGCGGAAGCTCGACGTCAAGCGCCTTCGGGTCGTGGCCGGGAACGACTTCTGGGAGGCCCCCGGGCCGGGTGCTATCCGGCTGTGGCGCACTGCTCCTCCGGCCGTGCCCGACACCCGCGGCTCGCGGGAGGAGGAGTGGAACTTCGCCCACGCGGCGCTGCTGTCGGTGGGCTTCGCCTGGAAAGAGAGGCTGCCGAAGGTACCTGGCCGGGGTGCCGACCGCTACCGCGGCCTGGCCGCCGCGGCCAGCGACGCGGGCGTCGCGGTCGTGCACGCGAAGGCGATCCGCACGACGTACATCGACCGCTACGTGCACAAGGTCAACGACCACGCGGTCGTCCGCCCGTACACCGCGTTCGTGTCCATGGGGAGCCTGGCGGGCGCGGGCACGATCCAGGCGATCGGCCAGACCCGGCATCTCGGCGGCGGCCTGCTGGTTCCCTTCGACGTGCCCGAAGGCACCCGCGTCAGCGATGTCCTGCTCCCCGGCGGAAGCGGGGAATGACCGTGGAACGCTCGGATTTCCCGAAGTTCTTCGCCGCCGTCAACGGCGGCCGCCACCCGTTCCGGTGGCAGGAAAGGCTCCTCGACACGCTGCTGGCCGACGGCCGCTGGCCGGACCGGGTCGCCGCGCCAACCGGCGCCGGCAAGACGTCCGCGATCGACGTGCACGTCTTCGCGACCGCGCTGACCACGGCGAACGGCGGTCCGCGGCTGCCGCGCCGCCTCGCCATGGTGGTCGGCCGGAGAGTACTCGTGGACGACCAGTACGACCGCGCCACCGCCCTCGCGGAGACACTCGGGAACCGCAAGGACCAGCATCCCCTCGTCGCCGAGGTCGCGGAGATACTCGCGGGCCTGCACACGGCGGAAGGCGACGCCGCGCGGGATGCTCCCGCGCTCGTGACCGCGCGCCTGCGTGGCGGCTACGTGCCCTCACGCTCGTGGGTGGACTACCCGACGGCGTGCGCGGTGCTGTGCGCGACACCCGACATGTGGGGCAGCCGGCTCCTGTTCGGCGGCTACGGCACGTCGAGATGGGCCGCGTCACGGGAAGCCGGGCTGCTGGCCTTCGATTCCGCGGTCATGGTCGACGAGGCGCACCTGGCCCGGCAGCTTCTCGTCACCGCCCGGCGCGTAGCGGATCTCGCCCATGTCGCGGAACAGCCGCTCACCGACGTTCCCGCACTCCAGGTCATCGAGGTCAGCGCCACCCCAGCCGATGGCAATTCCGCGGCAGGCCAGCTGAGGACCGTCTCCGTCGGGGAAGACGACCTCGCCGAAGAACTGCTGGCGAAGCGCCTGACCCGCCCGAAGCCCGTGACGCTGCTGCCCGTCCCGGGATGGCCGTCCGGCCGCCAGCCGGGGAAGGCCGCCGCCGCGCTCGCCCAGGCGGTCGCTGCCATGCACGGCGAGGCCGTCCCGGCCGAGGACGCCGCCAGGACAGTCGGCTGCTTCGTGAACACGGTGCCCATGGCGATGGCCGTCGCTGATGCCCTGCGCACGCAAGGCCTGCGGGTGGTGACCGTGTGCGGGCAGGTACGTCCGGCGGACATTGCCCGGCTGGCCAGTGAGTACCCCGGGTTCCTGACCACGCGCGGGCATGACGGCGTGGATGTCCTCGTGACCACGCAGAGCCTCGAGGTCGGGGCGGATCTCGACCTGGCGGGCATCGTGACCGAACTGGCCACCGGGTCGGCGCTCGCGCAGCGGGCCGGCCGCGTGAACCGGCTCGGCAAGCGGGCCGAAGGACCGGTCACGGTCGTCGTGCCGGATGGGGACATCACCGACAAGATGAGTTCCGGCCCGTACTCCAGCGCGGAACTCAAGGACGCCCTGGAGTGGGTCGCGAGTCGTTCCGCCGACTCCGCCGGGTTCGCGCCATGGGCCATCCGCCAGTCCCCGCCGCCCGGCGCGCATCCCCGGCGCACCCTGTACCAGCGTCCCGAACTCGGCGACGCCTGGCACTGGGCGCGCACCAGCGACGACCTGGCCGCGCCACCCGAACTGGAACTGTGGCTGGCCGACACCCTGGAGGAGGAGACGTCGGTCGCGATCGTCGTCCGCGACGCGCTGCCCGCCGATCCTCCGGAGGCTTTGGAGTTCGTGCGCGATCTTCCGCCCGCACCGTGGGAAGCGTTTCCGGTCCCCTACCGGACAGCGCAGCAGGTTCTCGCCGAACTGCTCGATCTCGGCCGGGCACCCGTACGGGTCCGGGGCGACGAGGTCACGAGCCTGCGGTTCCGCCCCGCCTCCCGCGCCGGGACCGGTGCCGGCACGCGACCCCGCGTGGACATCAGGCCCGGCGACGTGATCGTGGCCGACAGTTCCGCGGAGATCTGCACCCGTGCCGCCGGCCAGGGATTCAGCCCGCAGGTGGTCGCTGCGCAGGCGTCGGCCGACGACACGGACGGACTCGACGCGGCGCGCCGGGGAAAGGCCGACGATGTCCTGCACCTCCACCCCGATCCCCGGCCGGGCAGCGTGGTGCTCCGCATCGAGTGGTCTCCTGAACGCAAGCAGGTAGCGGGGTTCCCGCAGGACACGGCGCACCGGATCCTGGCTGATTTCACGGAGACATTCGAGGATTACGCCGAACGCGCCCGGCGTGACTCGCTTGCGGCACTCATCAGCCGCGTGCCAGCTGACGAACTTCCCCCCGGCCTGCTCCCGGTGGCAGCGCAGGCCGTCCGCCTGCTGAAGGGCAAAGTCAAGGACAGCGACATCGTCCTGCGTGAGGCGGGCGATGGGGGGACGCGCGTCGTCGTCATCGACAATCGCCGGGCAGTCGCGGACGAGGACGTGCGGCAGGTCTTCACGCCCCGCGACCGCGACGATTGTCCCGTCCTGCTTCATGCGCATCAACGCGATGTCGGCGCCCGCGGGACGCGGATCGCGGCGAAGCTGGCCTTGCCGGACCCGATCAGCAGCGCGCTCGTGACGGCGGGTGAGCACCATGACGACGGCAAGGCCGACCTCCGGTTCCAGGTGCACCGGCTTGGCGCCACGGACGCCGGCCAGCCCTGGGCGAAGAGCCTCCCGGGCAAGACCGTCAGGCAGGTCCGCAAACAAGAAGGCGAGGGCGGGCTGCCGGCCGGCTGGCGTCACGAGCAACGCTCGGTCGTCGACGGCTGGCCGGCAGCCCGCGCCGTGCGGGACGCCGACCCCGAACTGATCCTGCGGCTGATCGGGACGAGTCACGGGCGCGGCAGGCCTGGGTTCCCCCATGTCTGCGCGGAACTCGCGGGACGCGGGGACACCGATAGCTGGCGCGATCTGGCCATCGACCTCTTCGACGCCGGGGCCTGGGACGAACTGATCGAGGCCACGCACCTTCGCTACGGCGTCTGGGGCTGCGCCTTCCTCGAAGCCGTGTTCCGCGCCGCCGACTGCCAGATCTCCCGGGAGGGCAGATGACAGAGATCGTCCTGAGCGGCTGCGAGCCGCGTACGCTGCTCTCGCACATGGCGCTGTACGGGCTCGCCGCGATCCTGCAATCCGAAGGCGTTCCAGACGTGCGCCTCGGCTGGACCGATTCCGGCGATCCCCGGCCGTACATTGGCGTGCCAGCGGCGGATGACCTCGGGCTAGCAGTCCTGGTCGGCCAGCACGCGCGGTCACTGGACGCCGGGGACAGCTGGGTGCGGCGGGATATCACCCTCAACGGGTCGCTTTACGGTCTGATGAGTCCCCGGCTGAGCACGTTCAAAGAGGACGTCAAGTGGGCGGAGGTGCAACAGGCACGCGGGACCGTTCTGGATAAGTTGACTGCGGATCACCGCTGGCTCGACTTGCGGTATCTCGCGGCGCTGGGGGAGCCCTGCTACTGGAGCCTCAACCAGAAGGGCGAGCTCGTGCAGGACAACGGCGCGAGCCGTCTCGAAATGCAGCCGAGGAACCGGGGCTCGGAGTTCGTCGGCAGCCGCCTGCGGAAAGTGGCGGCGACGGTCGCGGCCCGCGAGCCCGCGCGGATCCTTGCCGGCCTTCGCGGTGAATCGGTCACGGACGAGGCGGGAGGCGACAAGCTGGACAGCCGCACCGCGACCGGGTTCGCCAGCCCCGGGCCGGCCGACAACGCACTCGCCTGGTGCGCGCTGCTGGGGATCTCCCAGTTCCCGATCGCGATGCGCGTCGGCGGTGCGGCCAGGACATGCGGCCACCTCAGCGGAGCCAGGCGTGAATGGTTCTACGTGCCCATGTGGCAGGGCCTATGGCGCCCCGCGCGGCTGCGCTCGGTCCTCGCCAGTCAGTTCCCGCGTGCCCTGGCATCCTCGGGACTCGGGCTGACCGAGTACACGGAGACCGAAGTCTCCGCGGCCCGCGCTTGGCTCCGTTCCCGGCACGTCGATGGCGTGATGCGCTTCCCGATCGAGAGATTCGGCAGCGACAACGCCCCGGAACGGCGCGCGATGCGCGGCGAAGTGGTACCCGTCCAGGGGACCGCATGAACGCGCTACTCACCGGAAACGACCCGATTCCGATCAGTCTCGTCGTCCATCAGGCGTTCTGCCCGCGCCGCGCGTGGCTGGAGGTGATGGGCGAGCAGACCGACACCGCGCAGGTCGCGACCGGCGTCGCCGACCATGGTGCGACAGATGACGCCTCGACGTCGCGGACGACCCGGCTGCGCGGCGTGGACGTGCGCAGTGACCGGCTCGGTATTTCGGGACGGTGCGACACGCTCGAGGTCGGCCCGTCAGGTGAACTGACCGTCGTGGAGTACAAGTCCACGCCGGTTCGGCGCAAGCCTGAAGTGATGCCCTCCACGCGAGCACAGCTCGCCCTGCAGGGCATCGCGCTCAGCGAGATGGGACATAAGGTCGCCGACCATGCCGTGCACTTCACGCAGCACCGGACGCGAGTCGACGTGCTTCTGACCCCGCGGGACATCGCCGATGCCGAAGCCCTCGTGGCGAGCACCAAGGCGACGATCGAGAGCACCACCGCGCCGCCGCCGCTTGAGGACGATCCGCGATGCACCCGCTGCTCGCACGCTTCCGTCTGCCTGCCAGATGAGCGGAACCTGGCCGCCGTTCCGCACCGGATCGTGGTGCCCAGCCCGGACGGCCAGGTATTGCACCTAGCGACCCCCGGCTCGCGAGCGTCGATCCGCCAAGGAAGGGTGGAGGTCTCCCAGCACGGTGAGCGAGCCGCTTCTGTCCCCATTGAGCATGTCCAGGCGGTGATGGCCCACGGCAACGTCGATCTCTCCTCGGGCCTGGTCCGTGAGTTGCTGTGGCGGAACGTGGTGATCACTTGGTGCAGCAGCCGCGGCCGCGTCATGGGCTGGGCCGCCAGTGCGCAGAGCCCGAACGGCGGGCCGCGACACCGGCAGCACGTCGAGTCTGAGCGTGGCCGTCTTGACCTCGCGCGGGAGTTCGTCGCGGGAAAGATCGCGAACCAGGCGACGTTGCTGCGCCGCCACGGGGACACGCCCGAGACCGTCGAGGTCCTGCGTGACCTGCAGCGAGATGCGGCTCAGGCCGGCAGCCTGAACGAGCTGTTCGGCATCGAGGGCGACGCGGCTGCCCGGTACTTCGCGGGCTTTCCTTCGATGCTGGCCGCCGACGCCGCGGCTGGCTTCCGCACCCGAACGCGCCGTCCTGCGACCGATCCGGTCAACGCCGCGCTGAACTTCTGTTATGGCCTGCTCGTCTCGGACATTATTCGGGCGATCCTCGCCTGCGGCATGGACCCGCACGCCGGGTTCCTGCACAGCCCGGAACGCAACAAGCCGGCCCTCGCGCTGGACCTGTGCGAGGAATTCCGGGCACCCATCGCGGACTCCGTCGTCATCGGCGCGTTCAACAACGGGGAACTGGGCGGCAGCGACTTCAGCGGCGTGCTGGAGGCGGTGAGCTTGCGCGACAAGGGACGCAAGCAGTTGATCGCCGCGTACGAGCGGAGAGTGGCGCAGGAGTTCAGGCATCCGACGTTCGGCTACAGCATGACGTGGCGGCGCGCGATGGAGATCCAGGCCAGGATGGTCCTCGGCGTCGTCGACGGCACGCAGCCCGGCTACAAGGCGGTCCGGATCCGATGACCGATCATCCCCGAAGATTCCTGGTCGCCTACGACATCGCCGACGACCTGCGGCGAACCCGGATCGCGAACGTGCTCAGCGAACACGGCGACCGCGTGCAGTACAGCGTCTTCGTCGCAGACTGCCGGCCGGCCCGGCTGATCAGGCTACGCACCCAACTGGCGAAGCTGATCAAGCCCGGCGAGGACAGCATCCTCATCTGCGATCTGGGGTTGTCGGCTCACGCCGCCACCGACGCCATGCAGTACCTTGGCACGCGCCGGACCATAACGAGCGACGTCCTGACGATCGTGTGAAGGGATGCGAACCCTGTGGTGTGCCGGAAAACTCTCGCACCCTTCGCGGGTCGAATCCGCTGGTCAGAGGAGGTGCAGGTATCCCAGAACCCCTGATCTCCGCTCCTTGAGCGGACCCGCCGTGAGAGCCTTCGCAATCACCCGTAAAAGCCCAGGTCAGGCGAGGCTTCCCGGGGACCCTATCGCGGCGCGCATAAGCGCCGCCCTTCATCGAGGCTGGGACACTGCTTCGGACGCGTCCGCCGACACCACGCGATCGCGGCGCGCATAAGCGCCGCCCTTCATCGAGGCCACGCGGCGCCGTGTCCTTCGAGCCGGCGGGACGCCCATCGCGGCGCGCATAAGCGCCGCCCTTCATCGAGGCGCCTACAAGGACAAGCCCGGCGAGGTATTCCTGGATGTATCGCGGCGCGCATAAGCGCCGCCCTTCATCGAGGCTATCCCTGAAATAATCGGGGGTACAGTGATCAGCGCATCGCGGCGCGCATAAGCGCCGCCCTTCATCGAGGCATCAACTCGGCCACCTTGCTGAACCAGCCCGCCGGATCGCGGCGCGCATAAGCGCCGCCCTTCATCGAGGCTCCTGATACAGCTCATACGCCTCATCGCGCCCGACCATCGCGGCGCGCATAAGCGCCGCCCTTCATCGAGGCAGCCGGGGACGGTGCAGTCGTACTCGTCGCCGAACGCGAATCGCGGCGCGCATAAGCGCCGCCCTTCATCGAGGCTCCGCAGCGCCCGCGCCGCTCGCGGTCAGCGCCGCACATCGCGGCGCGCATAAGCGCCGCCCTTCATCGAGGCTTCACGTACTGCCCGAATCCCGGCTGCCCGGGGTCGATGATCGCGGCGCGCATAAGCGCCGCCCTTCATCGAGGCTGCCCTCCCGGCTGGACGGAATTCTCCTTGTCGGCAATCGCGGCGCGCATGAGCGCCGCCCTTCATCGAGGCTGGTTGAGTAACTGTCCGGTGAACTGCTTGAACGCAAATCGCGGCGCGCATGAGCGCCGCCCTTCATCGAGGCTTGTCTCGGTCCCATTTAGCCGCACGCACGGCATCATCGCGGCGCGCATGAGCGCCGCCCTTCATCGAGGCCGCTTCACAAGCGATGGTTCCACTAGTTAACCTCTTATCGCGGCGCGCATGAGCGCCGCCCTTCATCGAGGCGTCTGTCGTTAGCGACCCAGTTCGCTGCGTGCCGATGATCGCGGCGCGCATGAGCGCCGCCCTTCATCGAGGCGACGTTGCCGTCAAGACCGAAGAGAAGCGCTTCTGCGAATCGCGGCGCGCATGAGCGCCGCCCTTCATCGAGGCCTGGCCGCGAGCATGGAGCAGCTCCCCTCGCTGTGGATCGCGGCGCGCATGAGCGCCGCCCTTCATCGAGGCAGTGCAAGCTTCTCCGGCTCAGTAACCCAGGGGCGAAATCGCGGCGCGCATGAGCGCCGCCCTCCATCGAGGCTGCTCGTGCGCGGGCAGCAGCGCGGTGATCTGCGATCGCGGCGCGCATGAGCGCCGCCCTTCATCGAGGCACAACGACGCCGAGACGGCGTCCGTCACCCTCACCGATCGCGGCGCGCATGAGCGCCGCCCTTCATCGAGGCCGGGAGAGCCAGGAGACCGCCGACTACTTGGGCGCGAACATCGCGGCGCGCATGAGCGCCGCCCTTCATCGAGGCCGTGACACGCGTAGGTTAAGCCGTAGGGCACCTATGAGCGCGGCGCGCATAAGCGCCGCCCTTCATCGAGGCAAGCTGGAGATGAACGTGCTGCCCATCGTCTGCGACATATCGCGGCGCGCATGAGCGCCGCCCTTCATCGAGGCAGTCTCCGCTCGCCCCGGTGGCGCTGTCGCCGGAGCGATCGCGGCGCGCATAAGCGCCGCCCTTGATCGAGGCGCGTGCTAGATCCACCGACCTCGGCGGCCGCTAGGCGGAAGCCTTCAGCGGATCGACCGGCGAATACGTGGCGAAGTTCAGTCGCGCGATGCATCGTCCCGGGTCAGAATACATATGCCAGTAGGGTGGGCCGCCTGGCGAGGTCCCGTGTTTGTGTTGCGTGAACGCGGGCCTTTTCCTGGCGGCCTCCCTCCGAACCCGGCGTGCGCCGTTAAGCGCACCGGGCTCTCCAGCGATTTATGCCGCGTTCGCGACGGGGC
>DASZJE010000050.1:0-2854 GCA_035948445.1 Trebonia sp.
GCGCGGATGTCGATGCCGGGCCACCGGCTGATCGTGCTGGCGGCCGCGGTGCCGGGCGGGATGCGGAAGTACAGGTGCCGCCCGTCGTGCGGGGTGGCGACGGTGAGCGTGTCCGGCCAGGGCTGCCCGTACACGCGGCACAGCGCGGCGAAGACGGCGACCCCGTCCGGGCCGCCGTCATGCCGGTCCAGGTCCAGGCCGATGACGCCGGAGGCGCGGCAGCCGACGCCGATGTTCGCTCCGTCCGGCCAGGTGCAGGGCCAGCACCTCCAGGTCCGCGATCTATCAGGCATAACGGGCCGTTACCTCTGATAAGCCACGGGGCGGGACGAAGCCCTGAGCTGTGACGTCGAGCACCTGCCTATGACTTGGCGGCCGGATCCAGCGCCCGCGATCGCGGCCACCGGCGGCAATGCGGTCTGGCGACCAGCTCGACTGCAATCTCCGCGGCGTGATCGAGGCCGCAGACGTCTAGACGCCCAGCGCACCGGGCCAAGTCGCGTAGCGTAACAAGCGCGATATTGTTTACCAGTTCGAGCAATTTCAGATCGCCGATTATTAATGCGAACAGCGCGGCCAAATGCACCATCATCTGGGCGCATATCTGCCGGTTCGGGGTGGCCATGGGCAGGCCATGGGCGGCGCTGATCCTGTGCCGCGGCCGCCGGCTACGGAGACGCTCCGCGGCCGGGCGGTTCGACGTAGGCCGGTCCTCTATCCAGGCTTGCCTCTCCCGCGGCGGGCTCAGCGCTGCGGGTTGGGATAGGCATGTGCTCAACGCTTAGGCGCGTTGTCCGGCGTTCGCCCTTGTCGACAGCGCGGATTTGTGGACCGATTTGCCGCTCGAGGCGAGCACCGTGGTGTTGAAGGCCATCTGGATCACCATGTTGGCGAACCCGCGCGACATGAACGTGAGCACGTTCGGGTCGTTGTTGCTGAGGTTGTCGCACCACCGGAACGGGTTGTCGACGCACCCGCCGTCGAAGCTCGGGACGTTGCCTTCGAAGTTGCCGAGGGACCCGCCGAACAGGTTGACATCGCCCTGGTTCTTGCAGCAGTCCTGCCCGGTCAGCACGCCGCTGGCGGGTATCCCGGCCTGGTTGAAGTTGAACGCATCCGTTCCGACCGGCGAGAACAGCTCGTGGTTGAGCCCGATGGAGGTGAAGTACTGGATCCCCTGGTCCCGGGCGACGGTCGACGGCTGGTACACCTGCGGCGGGAACTGTGTCGAGACGGTCCGGGTGAACAGGTCGACTCCGGCCGGGTCCAGGACGCCGACGACGTAGTTCGGTGTCGCGGTCACGTCCGCGTCGAGGTCATACCCGATCTTGCTGAGGTCGCTCGGGCTCAGGCTGTTGATGTAGGCCGTGGAGCCCAGCAGGCCCAGCTCCTCACCGCCGAACCAGATGAAACGCAACTTGTTCCGCGGGTTGACCTTCCGCATCATCTGGGCGATGTCCAGGATCGTCGCGGATCCGGATGCATTGTCGAGCATGCCGGCGCCGTAGATCGCGTCGAGGTGCGCGTCGACGACCACGACGTGGTTCGGGTCACCGCCCTTGGAGTCGGCGATGACGTTGTAGTCGTCGGCGTTCGGGTTGACGACCGCCTTGATGGCGAGGTTCATCACCGGCAGTGCCGTCCCGCCTTGAACGGCCTGGTTGTACTGGTTGAGCAGGTCGTCGCCGATCGCGAACGTCGTGAAGGCGACTGGGATGGTCGGGACGATCCGGTTGCCGGCGGCGTCTATCAGGTTGCCTGCCAGCAGACCCGTGCGGCCGGGGTTGCCCTCGTTGAAGATGATCACGCCCGAGGCGCCCGCCGCCTGGGCGTTGAGGACCTTGACGCCGAAGTTGCACCCGCCCCGCTGGATCAGCGCGACGCGGCCGGGTCCGAAGCCGGTGAAGTCACCCGCGGTGCAGCCGCTGGACGAGCTGGTCGTCGGGGTCGGCGGGATGACGATGCCGCCGGCCGGCTGCAGAGCCGCCGACCCGGTCCCGGTGCTCTGGCCGGGGTTCCAGTCGGTGGCGACCGTGTAGTCGTGCGACACCGGCGATACCTCGGAGAACGTCGGGATCGCCTTGTAGGCGAAGTAGAAGAACTTGTAGGTCTGGATCGTGACGTCGTATCCGGCTTGCCGCATCAAGCTGGCGACATAATCCGCCGACGCCTTGTAGCCCGGCTCGCCGGAGTTGCGCGACGGGTGGCCGTCCGGCCCGGGGTTCTGATCAGCGATCGCCTGGAAGGCCTTCATGTAGCCCCACAGGTCCGCTGTGCTGATGCACTCCAGCAGCTTGGGGGGAGTGTTGTTGTTCCGTGCGGCGCATCCGGCCGGGCTCGGTCCGTCAGCGGCTGAGGCCGACCGCGTCGCGGCCGCCGACCGCGCACCCGCCGGCGCAGCGACTGCCATGGCGACGGTAAGAGCGGCAACTGCGACAGGTACCAGCCACCGAAGCGGCACCCGCCGTAGACGTCGTTGTCGTGACATTGGGACCAACTCCCATCCAGGCCTTGAGAATTCGGTGCCAATCGACCAATAAACAACACCGTGCCACATCGCCGAGGGCATGGCTAGATCCCTGGCCCGCCGATTCCCCGCCGCCCAGTGCGGCCCGCCGCTGCCGGACCTCCGGTCCGCGGACACCTGCGAGGTCGTCGCGGCCGGCGCGACCCGGCCGGATCGGAAACCCGTCACCCAGCCGGTAAGCGGCCCGTGCCCGCGGTCGTGCGACGGCTCGAAGAACCCTGGCCTATCGCGAGCCGCCGATCAGATCCCAACCGTTCCGCAGCCAGCACAAGATCAACACAGCACGGTCGTGGGCGAAAGGTCAACACGCCTGCAACACAGACAAAA
>DASZJE010000051.1:0-2027 GCA_035948445.1 Trebonia sp.
GTCATCGACGGCAGTGATGGCTTCCCTGTGGCCGTCGGCGAGGTCGAGCAGGAGGTCCAGGGTCTTGTCGGTGAGCACGGTGACCGATCCGTGAAATCGGAAGATGGCACTTCCGGCCGAGACCCGGTTCGGGAAGTCCGCGAGGGCCGAGCGGTCGGCCGGCGTCAGCGGGCGGATCAGCGGGCCTGTGCCAGTCATGGGCTCCTCCTCGGCTGCGGTGACCACGTGGTCACTCCTGTGCGCCAGCCTCAGGGCTCGGCGTGCTCCGGAATCTGATCCTGCGGGCGCGGTTCGCGCGGCGTTCACGTGGCTGGGAGCAGCTGACGTTCGCAATCGGCTGAAGCCGGTGAGTCGAAGGTAAACGTACAGGTCGCGTCGGCGCAACGCGCATCGGCGAGTAACAAGCTCGAGCCTGCGGTCAAGACGCGTGCAACCATTGCTCGCATCAGGCCCGCTCAGCCATCGCGCCGACGCCCGCTTCCGGACCGGGCGGGCTGTTACCGACCTCGCTATCTGACGATCAGGCGGCACCGCTCCAGTAGCACGGTCCGGCTGCGGTCGATGACCACGGCGCCGACTGCTCCGCCGTCTTGGCCGATCCTGACCCGGCGATCTACCGCCGTGTCAGACGGTGAGACTGTTAACGGTCCGTGACTGTCCGCGAGTAGACAGGCGCGCGCAAAGCCGCCTGATGCGGCTACGTGTTCGGTGACCGAACTCGATCAGCGCGACCAGAACTGGGAGTTCGGCTTTTGTGGCGTTTGCTTGCTGCGCGGCCGTAGTGTGCGGGTGTCGCGCGGTTGGGGAGAATTACCGTGCTGAGGGTTGTGACCGATCGAAGGAGTCGTCTTCCTCGTCCTGCCGGTGTGCCCGTGGCCAGGCTAGAACCCGGCACCAGCCTGGAGCTGTGATCCTGGCGCGTTCATCGCCTCCTAACCGGTGACAGCCACCGGCACACGACGGATTGGAGAGCATATGGAACACGGCCTGATGCCCGGCGGCCTCCCTCTCTGCCTGACCGGAGGTGCCTCATGACTTCGACGCCGGAACAGCCCGGCCCCGCGGCGGCGTCCCCGCGGCCCGCCACCGCTGCCGGTCACCAGACGCAAGTCCAGGCGCTCGCGCGCTACGCGGCGCGGGCCAGGTTCGGCGACCTGTCCGCCGCATCGCGCGCGCAGCTGCCGATCCACATCCTCGACTGTCTCGCGTGCTGCATCGCGGCTCTGGGCGCAGGCCCGGTCAACGCGTGCCGCGAGCAGGTCGCCGACTTCGGCGGCGGCCAGGGCGTCCCGCTGATCGGCGGGGGCGCCGCGAATCCGGTCTACGCGGCGTTCTGGCACACGGCGCTGGTTCGTTATGTGGACTTCATGGATAACTTTCTCGCGCCGACCGAAACCTGCCACACCGCCGACAACTTCGGCGTCGCCCTGACGGCCGCCCAGCTGGCCGGGGGCAGCGGCCGGGACCTGATGGTGGGGGTGGCGATTGGGTACACGGTCCAGTCGCGGCTGGTTGACCACGGCAACTTCATGACCCGGGGCTTCGATCACACCGCGCAGCTCGCGTTCTCGCATAACGCCGCGGCCGGGCGGCTGCTGGGCCTGACCGAGCCGCAGATCGCTAACGCGATCGCGATGGCCGGGGCCAGTGACGCGTCGTTCGGGGTCATCCGGGCCAAGCCGCTGTCGCAGTGGAAGGGGCTGGCGTCGGCGCAGTCGGCGCTGGGCGCAATGAACGCGCTGTTCCTGGCCCGCCGTGGCGTGGAGGGGCCGCTGCGCGTGATCGAGGGGCCGCAAGGGGTCGACAACCTGCTGCACATGCAGTTGAGCGTCGACTGGGACCACGAGGGCTACGAGGGCGTCACCACCAGCACGATCAAGAAGTATAACGCCATGATCCACACCCAGTCGGCGATCGAGTGCATCCTGCAGCTGGTCGCGGCGAACACGCCGCGGCTGGACGTCGCGGCCGGGTTCGACCCGGGCACGATCGTCTCGATCGAGGCCGAGGTGCCGCAGATCACCTAC
>DASZJE010000052.1:0-3002 GCA_035948445.1 Trebonia sp.
TCCAGGTCCGGGCGGTCCCGCTGGCCACGTTGATGACCTCGACGCTGCCGTACAGCGGCCCGGGCGGAAACTCCTGCACCAGGGACAACGCGAGCATCTTGCCGTCCGGGGACAGCGCCGCGCCAATTACCGGCACGCCCCCGCTGTCGAAGTTCAGCTGGCGCAACTCTCCGGGCCGGCCGCGTGCGGAAACGGTCAGCAGGAACAAGGTGGCGTCGGCCACGCCGGGCAGGTCGCCACCCCGGGAGACGACGACCACGAAGTGCCGGCCGTCTGCACTTGCGAAGGGTTCGCCGACGACCGGGGATATCGCGTTCCCGGCTGGCCCGGGTATCGCGACCGAGCCCGTCACGTGCCCGTCGCCCGAGGCCCGCACGACAACTTCCCGCCCGGCGACCACGACGTAGTAGCCAGGCATGGCACTAGGCAGCGGCAGCGAGACGCCCGCGGGCACGCTGGCGGGGGAGGGCTGGCTCCCCGTACAGGCCGACAGCGCCGCGATACAAACGGCAGCTGCCGCGGCCACCACCACCCTGACTGCCCGCATGCTGATCAGACGCACCGCCCCCCGTCAGGGTTGCGCGGCGGTCAGCGTGGCCCGAGGCCGTGACCCTTTTCGAGGATCGCGTGTCCCACATGGGACGCGTGTGCCCAAGCCCCATCTACCGGGACCAGGGTGCCACGAGCCCTACCGGGCAGCACGCGGCGGGCACGGCGCCGTGACCCGAAAGGCGGCGAGGATCGCGAAGGGAGCCTGGATGGGCGTGCCAATGCGCTTTCCCGCAGCGGTGGACACGATCGTTGTCGGGGGCGGGACGGCGGGTGCCGTGGTAGCCGCCCGCCTCGCGGCTGGCAGCGCCGGCAGCACGCTGCTCCTGGAGGCGGGGCCTGACTACGGCCCGGCCTCCAGCGGCCGTTGGCCGCGTGAACTGCTGGACGCGACGGGCGTCGCGTCGTCTCATGACTGGGGCTACACGGGCGAGTTCGCCGGGCGGGAGATCCGGTTCGGTCGTGCACGAGTGATCGGCGGCTGCTCCTCGCACAATGCTGCGGCGGTGGTGTTCGGGAGCCGCCTGGACTACGACGGCTGGGCGGCGGCGGGCAATCCCGGCTGGTCGGCTGCCGAGCTTGAGCCGCTGTTCGCTTCGGCGTGGGAGCGGTTGCGAGTGCGGCGGGTGAGCCTGGATGAGCTGACCCCGTTCCAGCGCGCCTGCCGGGACGCAATCGCGGCCAGCGGGATCCCTGCCGTTTCGGACCTTAACGACTTGGACGAGAACGCTGGCGTGGCCGCCTTCCCGGTCAACATCGACGGCACCACCCGAGTTAACAGTGCGTTCGCGTATGTCGACCCCGTCCGCGACCGCCTCATCGTGGCTGGCGACGCCCTGGCCGAGCGGGTGCTCGTCCGCAACGGCAGCGCCGTTGGGGTGGCCGTGCGTGACGAGCAGCGGCTGGCCGAGATCCGCGCGTCCCGGGTGGTGCTCTGCGCCGGCACTTACGGGAGCCCGGCGATCTTGCTCAGATCGGGCATCGGGCCAGGCGATGAACTGGCCGACACCGGGGTTGAGCCCGTGCTGGACCTGCCCGGCGTCGGACGGAACCTGCACGACCAGCCGTGCCTCGAGGTCTGGTACGAGGGAAGCGATGAGCTGGCCCGGATGATGGAACGCCACCGGGCAGACGCGTCCTGGCAGCCGCACGAGCAGGTCATCGCGAAATTCCCCTCAACCGGATGTCGGCAGGGCTTCGACCTGCACGTCTACCCGGTCGGCGGCCGCAACAGGCCGACCTCGGACTGGTCCTGGTTCCTGGGTACCGCGTGCCTGACACCGTTCTCGCGCGGGAGCGTGCGCCTGACCGGGACCGGCTCCGGTGACAGGCTCCTGATCGACCACCGCTATCTCAGCGACCCCGGCAGGCACGACCGCGCACGGCTGGCCGAGGGCGTTCAACGGGTGCGCGAGATCGTAAGCGCTCCGGAGCTGCGACGGCTCCTGGGCCGGGAAACACGTCCCGGCCCCGAGGTCATGGGCAGGCAGGCGATCGAGCGCTTCATCGACCACGCCGCCGTCCACTACTACCATCCCGCCGGAACCTGCAAGATGGGACCCTCCAGTGACCCGGACGCGGTCGTCGGTGCCGACGGGCAGCTGCACGGAGTCGAAGGGCTGTACGTCGCGGACGCGTCGATAATGCCAGCCGTCACCTCTGGCAACACCAACATGCCGGTCACCGTCATTGGCGAGAGGATCGCCAGGTCACTGCTCGGAGTCGGACGGACTTGACCCGGCTGCGCCTCACAAGGCGTAGATGCAGCCGTCCCAGTACGCCTCGACGTGCGGGCGCCGCTTGCCGCGCACCCCGATCTCCAGCACGTCCGGCCGCCGGCCGCCCGGGATGCGGTACCAGACCTGCAGGCCCGCGGTGTGCGCCGGGCTGAACCGGTCCGGGTCCTGCGGCGGCTCCGTGGCCGCGTGCATGTAGGCCGGCGTCCCCCAGCAGCACACCCGCGGGTGGGCGGCCCACACCCACAGCTGACCGCCGCGCCGGCGGACGAACTCCTCCGCCTCGGCGCTCACCTCAACCCGCACCGTATCCTCCGAACACCATGGTGCCACCCAGCATGGGGTAGATCTAGCATCAGAACCACTACAGCCGAGGGAGTCGAGGTCATGGGTTTCTTTTCCTGGGTCAGTTCCTGCGGGACGGTCGGCGAGGACGAGCCGCCCAGCCTGATCCGCATCAACGAAGGCAACCCGGCGCAAACCGAAGTCCAGCGACGCGCGGCCGAAGACGTCGCCCGGATCGAGCAAGACGACAAGTACTTTGGTCCCCCCGACGACAACGACGACCTCTAGGCCCCCCGCTAACTCGAGCAGTGCGGGGCGGGCGGCACGTCCAAGGCCGGATTGCGGTCGAAGAAGCCGAACGGCTTCAGCCAGAACGACACCGCATCGGTCGGCATCACCGGCCAGTCCTCCGGCCGGGTGATGTGGTGGATG
>DASZJE010000053.1:0-1648 GCA_035948445.1 Trebonia sp.
CAGCGTGCCGTAGATCACGCTGACCGCGACGAACAAGATCACGAACGCGACCAGGGACACCACGAAGCTGAACTTCATCACCGACCAGGGCTCGACCCGGGCGACGGTCAGGTGGGCCTGCCGCGACGAGCGCTTCGACGAGGCCTTGGACCGCGTGCCCGCGTGCGACGCAGCCGCCGGGGAGGCCTTCGCCGGGGCGACGCTGACGGGAGGCGTCCGCGGCGGAGCCGAGGTCTTGGCGTTCGTGCTCGAGCGCAGGAAATTCCGGGCCGGAGAGGATGGCGAGGTGGGCTCGGGATCGGGTGCGTCCCACACGAACGAGGCCGCGGAAACGGTGGGCTCGGAGGCAGGCGATGCGGCCGGGGCCTGGTCAGAGCGCTCGGTGCCGACTCCGGCGCCGAGCAGGGTGCTGTCGCCCGGCCACCCGGTGCCGGTCGAAATCGACGGCGGCTCCTCCTCCGCCGGGGCGGGCTCCGCCTCAGGCGTGGCAACCGAGGACGACAAACCGTCCTTACCCAGCGCCCAGTCGTCGTCGGCCTCGGGCGCGACGGGCGCCGCGGCTGACCGGCTGAAGCCGAGGCTGGATGAGTCCCGGGGCGTCCCGATCGTGTCGGCGGGAAACGCCGGGACCTCGTCGGCCACTGCGTCCTTCTCGTCCGCCGCCGTCCCGCCGTTGGCCGAGCCGCTGTTGGCGGTTCCGGCATTAGCGGTTCCGGCATTAGCCTGGGCCGAACTCCCGTTGGCTAGGACCTCCTTGGCCGCCGCGGCGGCCCGCGCGACCTTCTGCCGGGCCGCCCGTACGGCCGAGGTGGCCATGATCTGGGTGTCCTCGTCGGTGTCGGCCATCAGGTCATCGTGGTCGTCATGCTGTGCGGTCACGACCGTGGGCGAGGCTCCACCCGAGCCGTCCGACGTATTCGTGCGCCTGTCCAAGCCGTCCTCCTATGATCTGACCCTCATGAGGTTATCTCTGGACAGGACGCCCAAAGGACACTCATGCCAAGAAGACGGCTTTATGCCGAGACTCCGCGACAACGTCACATTGATTAGGACGCTTGAGACCCGGCAATCGTTGCCGTCAACTTAGGTCCGCTTCACCAGCTGGAGTTTCCGGGTCACTCTCCTCATCCAAATCAGACGGTTCCTGGTCGCCCTCGACGAGCGACTCCGCGTTACGGGCCAGCGCTACCACGCTATCTCCCGCGGCCAAGTTCATCAGGCGGACCCCCATGGTCTGCCGCCCGGACTGCTTGACCTCGCTGGCCCGGGTCCGGATGACCCCGCCTGCCGAGGTGATGGCGAAAATCTCGTCGTCGGCCGTGACCATGAGCGCGCCGACCAGCTCACCGCGGGCCTCCACGATCTTGGCCGTGACCACGCCGCGGCCGCCGCGGCCCTGCACCGGGTAGGCGTCCACCGGGGTGCGCTTGGCGTACCCGCCGCCGGTGGCGACCAGCACGTCGCCGCCGTCCCGGACCACGTACATGCCCAGCAGCGCGTCGCCGTTGTTGAAGCGCATCCCGATCACGCCCGAGGTGTCCCGGCCCATCGGGCGCAGCGACTCGTCGTCGGCGTGGAACCTGATGGCCTGCGCGCCCTTGCTGACCAGCAGCAGATCCTCCTCGGGCGCGACCAGCCGGGCCGCGAT
>DASZJE010000054.1:0-6761 GCA_035948445.1 Trebonia sp.
GAACATGTAGACGGCCACGGACCTGACCGCCATCTCCCCGCCCGGCGTCGTCTGCCCCGTCGGGGTGGCGCATCGGCACGTGACGTCCGGGTAGGTCCCGCCGACCGCGACGTTCAGCAGTATGGAGAACGGGTGGTCGACCGCCGCGGTCCATGCCGCCGCGCCCACGGTGGACTCGCTGACGCTGAAGAACTCGGTGCCGTCCAGGTACCAGCGGATCTGCTGTCCGTTCTCGTCGCGGCGGTCGATCACCACGCTGTAGCTGTGGAACCCGGCCTGGCATCCCGGGCAGGGAAGCGGGCCGCTGCCGATCCCGTTGGGCTCATGGCACGGGCCGGTCGTCCCGTCCGGATTGCGCTGCGTCAGGTTCCCGCAGTGCAGCGTGCCCGAGTGCTCGCTGAGCCCGTTGATGTCCTCAAGGATGTCGATCTCGCCGTCCGCGGGCCAAGCGGAGGGATCCGAGCCGAGCATCCAGAACGCCGGCCAGTAGCCGAGGCCCTGTGCGGGATCAGGCTGCCAGACAGACGCGGTCACCTCCATCTGGCCGCCCGGTGGCGGGGTGAACGAACTCCTTGTCTGGATCCGGCCAGACGTCCAGTAGGACCCGGGCGCACCGACCGCGCCGTGACCGCGGACCACGAGGTCGAGGTCGCCGTGGCCATCGAGATGGACGTTGGCCCGGTCGGCCGTCATCATCTCGATCTCATTGGTCCCGAATACTCCCTGACCGGTATCGAATTCCCATATTTCCGGATTTATTCCGCTGCCTTCGGGGCCGGAGAAATCTTCGGTCCACGCTGCTTTCCATGGCCCATTTGGCGAAGCGGCATAGTTATTCTGCGTCGGCTGAGTATTAGCCAGGTAGGCGAGTCCGGCAGCCGCTGCCGCCACGGCGGATGCGATGACTACCAGCCGAGATAGGACTATTCTGCTCAGTTTTCATCCTCGAGTAGCCGGGGCGCTCCCAGACAACGAGAATAGCGACCGGCTCAGGATCAGTCCATGACAATGGACTGAGTCGGGCCGTCCGCGCCGAAGACGTCCACGATCTCGCCATGGGCATGCCATACGTCACCCGCGGCCACGGGCCGGCGGGCAATCCGATATGCGCGGTCGGCAGGAATCGTTCATATTCCTCCGCAATTCGCGTCCCGGCGTCGCATTTCGACGGCCGCCCGCCTGTGCCCGACGGTCACCCGCCAGTGCCCGACGGTCACCCGCCAGTGCCCGACGGTCACCCGCCTGTGCCCGCCCGGACGCCTCGCTTGACAGCCGGCATCCCCGCTGTATCGTTGTCCTATGACTATAGATAAAGGGAACAGCGGCGGAGCCGGCATGGCGCCACGGGCGCTCGCCATCGAGACGAGCGGGCTGACTAAGCGGTTCAGGCGCGTCGCGGCGCTGAACGACTGCTCGGTGACGGTGCCCGAGGGCAAGATCGCCGCACTCATCGGGCCGAACGGCGCGGGCAAGACCACGCTGCTGCGGATGCTCTGCGGGCTGTCCGAGCCAACTGCCGGTACCGCCTCCGTGCTCGGGGCCACGCCCCGGCAGGATCCGAAGTTCCTGGCGCAGGTCGGATTCCTCGCCCAGGAGATGCCGCTGTACCGGCGGATGAGCGCCGGGGACCTCATCAAGGTCGGCGCGCACCTGAACTCCCGCTGGGACGCGTCGCTGGTGCGCACGCGGCTTGGCGAGCTGGACATACCGCTCGACCGGGCGGTCGGGAAGCTGTCCGGCGGTCAGCGCTCCCAGGTGGCGCTCTCGCTGGTGCTGGCCAAACGGCCCCGGCTGCTGCTGCTCGACGAGCCCGTCGCCGCCCTGGATCCGCTGGCCCGGCGGCACTTCCTTGCGACGATCACCTGGGCGGTCGCGGAGTCGGAGGGCTCACTCACGGTTGTGCTGTCCTCGCACCTGCTCGCGGACATCGAACGGATCTGCGACCACCTGATCCTGCTCGCCGCGTCCCAGGTCCAGCTCTGCGGGGACACGCGGGACCTGCTGGCCGAGCACGAGAAACTCACCGGGCCGCGCGCGCAGGACGTCAGCCTCGAAGAAATGGTGCTCGGCTACATGGACGCGTCGGCCCCGTCGGCGTATCGCGACCTCAAGACCGTTGGAGAGCAGTGATGACCTTTCTTGTCTGGCGGCAGTACCGCCTGCAGTGGGCGATCGCCCTCGCGCTGCTGGCCGCGTTCGCGGCGGTCGAACTCGTCAACGGGTTCCAGGTGGCCCGCGAGTGGCACTCGCTGCTGAGCGCCTGTGCCGCGGCCCCGGCTTCCCAGGCCGGCCCCGGCGGCTCGTGCCTCAACCAGAACATCATCGGCCTGGTCGGCAACGACCTGCGCATCCTGAGCGTGCTAGTGCCGCCCGTCCTGGGGATGCTGTGGGGCGCGCCGCTCATCGCGCACGAACTGGAGACCGGTACTGCCGGCTTCGTCCTGACGCAAGGGGTCACCCGTACCCGCTGGCTGGCCACGAGGGTGGGCATCCTGCTCCTGACCGCCGCGCTGTGGGCGGGTGCGATCTCCGCCCTGGTCACCTGGTGGTCCGGGCCGGAAAACGCGCAGCGCGCCGACGCCTTCCAGGCCAATTACTTCGACACGCAGGGGATCACGCCCATCGGGTACGCGGTGTTCGCGATGGCCCTCGGCATCGCCGCCGGGGTGCTGTTGCGGCGGACTATCCCGGCGATTGCCGTCACCCTGGGGGGATTCATCGGGTTCCGGCTGTTCTTCGACGACTTTGCCAGGCAGCACCTGATGCCGGCCGTCACGACCGTCACCAGCATGACGAGCATGTGGTCGCCACGGGGGATCTCCTGGGTTCTCAACTCGGGAATGCTCAATGCGTCCGGCCAGCCCATGAATGTCAACGGGTTCGGCAGCTACATGATCGATGGCGTCCCGGTCAACGAACTTCCGGCGGCCTGCCAGGCGCACGCGGCGAGCGGTAACCCCTCGGCCCCCATCTCGACGGGGAGCGGTAACCCGTCGGCTGTCATCTCGTGCCTGGGCAAGGCCGGGTTCAGGCAGTTCACCACCTACCAGCCCGGCAGCCGGTACTGGGCCTTCCAGGGCATCGAGACGGGCATCTACGTGCTGGTCGCCGCTGCCCTGCTGGCCGTCGCCTGGTACGTCATCCGCCACCGTGACGCGTAGCAGACCACGTTATATCTTCGTCTTATGACTATAGATAAAAGAGACAGCGACGGCTCGGGTTCGCCGATCGAGTTCCGGCTCGACCCCGGTTCGGGCGTTCCGACGTACCTGCAGTTGGTCCAGCAGGTGGAGCACGCACTCCGGCTTGGCTACCTCAAGCCCGGCGATCAGCTCCCCAAGGTCAGGGACGTGGTAGCCGACCTGGCCATCAACCCGAACACGGTGCTGAAGGCCTACAAGGAACTGGAGCACAAGGGCCTGGCGGCAGGGCGCCCGGGCCAGGGGACGTTCGTCCAGGCGACGCTCCGCCAGGTCGCGCTCCCCGAACTGGCCGAGTTGCGCCGCCCGTTGCTCACCTGGCTGGTCACAGCCGAAAAAGCGGGCCTGGACGAGGACGGGATTGTGGCCCTGTTCACCAACGTGCTCAGGGATTTTTACAACCGCCGCGAGACGCGGGCCCCTGAGACACCGCGCAGTGAGACACCGGCCCGTGAGACACCGCGCAACGAGATACCGCGCAGCGGCAAGGAGGGTGTCGCATGAACGTCATCGAGACCACCGGTCTTGGCAAGGCCTACGGCAAGTCCTGGGCCCTGCGGGACTGCAAACTGGACATCCCCGAAGGGCACCTCGCGGCCCTCGTCGGCCCGAACGGCGCGGGCAAGTCCACCCTGATGAACATGATCGCCGGACTGGCCGTCCCGACGGAAGGGACCGTCACCGTGCTAGGCGGATATCCCGCGGGGTCGCCCAGGGCACTGGACAGCATCGCGTTCGTCGCCCAGGACGCTCCCGTCTACCAGAACCTGTCGGTCAGCGACATGATCCACCTCACCAGGAACCTGAACCGCCGCTTCGACAGCGACTACGCGACGGCCCGGGCGAACGAACTCGCCATCCCGTTGCGGCGCAAGGCCGGAAAGCTGTCCCGCGGCCAGCAGTCGCAGGTCGCGCTCACCCTCGCGCTCGCGCGGAAGCCGAGGCTCCTCATCCTCGATGAACCCCTCGCCGCCCTCGACCCCCTCGCGCGGCAGGACTTCATGGCCACCGTCATGACGGCGATGGCCGACAACGGCGTGTCGGTGCTGCTGTCCTCGCACGCCATCTCCGACCTCGAGCGGTTCGCCGACTACCTCGTGATCCTGTCCCACGGCGCGCTGGCGGCGGCGGCCGAGACCGACGACCTGCTCGCCGACCACCGCGTGCTGACCGGGCCGGCCGACGAGGCCGACCGCCTCGCGCAGACCCTGACGGTTGTGCAGGACAAGCGCGCGGCCGCCCAGGCCCACCTGCTGGTGCGGACCGCCGACCCCGGCGATCCGGTTCCGCCGGGCTGGGAAGCCCACCCGGTCACCGTCGAGGAACTGGTCCTCGCCTACCTCCGGGCCCATAGGAAGACCCCTTCAGCCGAACGTTCCATGGTTCCTCGATGACCGCCCTCATTCTCCCCCCCGGGGCCGGCGCGGACACCGCTGAGCGGTCGAGTCCCGTCCCCTGGCACGGCATGCTCTGGGTCACGTGGCGGCAGCAGCGGGCTACGCTCGTCAGCGTGCCTGTGGTGCTCGCCGCCGCCGCGGTGCTCCTCGTGATCGCCGGCGTGCGAGTGCGGGCCGACTACGGGAACCTTATCCTGAGGGGCGATTTCAACAACGGGGACTGGGCGTTCGCGCAGGCGATGGACTTCCTGATGCAGGTCGCGCCGGTGCTGATCGGGATATTCGCGGGCGCGCCGGTGCTCGCCCGGGAGCTGGAGAGCGGCACCTTCCGGTACGCGTGGACGCAGGGCCTGCGCCGCGAGCGGTGGGTGATCGCGAAGCTCGCGCTGCTCGGGGCGTTCAGCGCGGTACTCGCCGGTGTTTTCGGCGAGGTATTCGCCTGGTTCTTCCAGCCGTTCATCTCCGCAGGGGACACGAGCGTGACGAACGGTCTCGTCTTCGACACGCGGCCCGTGGTTTTCGGGGCGTGGGCACTGGCGGCATTCATGATCGCGGCGTGCTCCGGCATGCTGCTGCGCCGGACCCTCCCGGCCATGGCCGTGACCCTCGGCGTCTACCTGGGCCTTTCGCTCCTGACAGGGAGCTTCTTGCGCGGGCACTACCCGGTTAGCGGGTTCTGGCCGGCGCAGTCGTTTGAGTGCGCGTGGCTGGTGGTCCTGTCCGCCGCGCTGATTGTCGTGACGGCGCGGCTGGCGCGCCGTCGCGCGGCCTGATCCGAGGTGATTTCGATGACCGTCCTTACTCTTCATGCGAGATACGAGGCCGACGCCGACAGGCTGCACCCCGTCCCGTGGCAGCGGATGATCTGGGTCACGTGGCGCCAGCACCGGGCCGCGTTCATCAGCGTGATGGCCGTGCTCGCCGCGGCCGCGGCGTTCGAGGTGGCCGAGGGCCTGAAGATCCGTCACGACTACGCGGCCCTCGCCGCGTGCCGTCCGCTGTCGTCCGCCTCCTGCCAAGCACTGAACAGCGTGTTCAACAGCAGCGACTGGCACGTGGCGAACACCGTCGACATCGTCATGCAGGTGGTGCCGCTCTTGATCGGAATGTTCGCGGGCGCGTCGGTGCTCGCCAGAGACCTGGAGACCGGAACCTTCCGGTTCGCGTGGACGCAGGGCATCGGCCGGGAACGGTGGACGATCGCCAAGCTCGTGTTCTTCGGGGTGCCTGTCGCGGTCGCGGCAGCGGCGCTCGGCGAACTGAACGCCTGGTTCATGGCGCCGATCCTTCCGCAGGAGAACATGACCGTGATGACCGCGACGGTGTTCGACACGCGGGGCATCGCGTTCCCCGCCTGGACGCTGACCGCGTTCATGATCGGCGCGTTCCTCGGCATGCTGCTGCGCCGGATCCTGCCCGCGATGGCCGTCACCATGGGCGTCTACGCGGCCCTCGCCGTCGTGACCTGGCTGTTCCTGCGCCCGAACTACCCGATCGGCGGGTTCTGGCCGGCGCAGTTGCTCGAGGGGGCGTGGCTGGTGGTCCTGTCCGTGGCGCTCACCGCCGCGACGGTCTGGCTGGCCCGCCGCCGGGCGGCCTGAGCGTCGAAAAGCCCCGCGACACGCCCGGAACCGGCGGCCCCGGGCAGCCCTGTCCGCGCGCTCTGTCACGGTCTGCACTATCACGCTGGCCGCTGGCAAGGGCGGCTGCACGCTGAGCGCCCGTCAGCTAAGGACCGACAGCTGCGCCCTTGCCGCCAGCTACTCCGCCACCCCCGCCACCACCGCCCCTTTGCCGTATCCAGTTACTTATCAAATGTAAATTCGTGTGCTTCTTGAGATGATCTTGGAGGAGGATTAGACTGTTCTTGTCAGGCAGTAATTGGCGAGGGGAAGTGCTGATGATGCTGGACACGGACGACTTCGACTGGGACCCGGACCTGCTGGACGAGGATGACCTGGCCGGGCCGGACGAGCTGGCACCGGAGGCTGCGGCGGCGCTGTACGGCGACCGGGGGGACGGCGGCGGGGCCGCGGGCGAGGACGCGGCGTTGCTGCGGCACGTCATGCTGACGCTGGAGCAGGAGGCGGCCGGCGTCACCGACGGCGGCCTGGCGCTGGCGGCGTTGATGACCGAGGGTGACCTGTGGCGGATGGACGACGCG
>DASZJE010000055.1:0-18041 GCA_035948445.1 Trebonia sp.
GCCCGGCCGGGTACGGCTACTACAGCTACAACTCCCACGACGACGTCGAGGCGGTCACCGGATCATCCGGCGACACGACCGCGACCTACGGCTACACCGCCTACGGCGACCCGATCCAGTCGATGTTCACCGGGGCGGACGCGAGCGACGCCACCGCCTCGTCGACGAGCACGACGCAGCCGTACAGTTCCTACCGGTTCAACGCGATGCGGTGGGACTCCTCGTCCGGCAGCTACGACATGGGGTTCCGGAACTACGACCCGTCGCTGAACCAGTTCGCCTCCCGCGACATGTACGACGGCGCCCTCGACAACATGAGCCTGACCACCGACCCGTTCACCGGCAGCCAGTACGCCTTCGGCCAGGGCAACCCCGTGACCAACATCGAACTAAACGGTCACATGCTCTGCGCCGGCTCCGGCATCTGCGGCAGCCTCCAGTCCTTCGAGCCCGGCGGCGCCAACTACAAAGCCGTTCAAGCAGAGGCAACCGCACCCAGTACCCCCGTGTCCTCCTGTCCGCTCGTCTTGCTCTCGTGCAGCGGCGCTAGCGGGTCTTCCAGCAGCGGCTCGAGCAGCAGCGGGTCAGGTGCTGCATCTGGCAGCGGCGTCAACCCGCTGTCGCTGTTGAATCCGTCGTGCCCAGGAACCGGCTGTACAGCATTGAGCATCGGGTCGCTGACCACATCAACGGGTGCTGCCGTGTCTCCTATAGCGAAGAACTTCAGCGCGCTAATTGACGTAGACAACATAAAAGGATCTGCGTCTTCGTTCGCGGGCGCGAGTTACGCCTCGCCGGAGCTCAAGAGCCTGGCGGGGAGCCTGGGGAAGACCGCCGAACAGGCCGGGGGGGAGCTGGCGTCAGGCGGAAAGGTGGTGCAATATGGCGGCTATGGCCTTGCGGTGGTTGGCGGCGCTGTCGCCGCATACGGCGAATACAGTGGAAGCAACGGCAACATCGCCAAGACCGTCACCGTCGGCGTCGGGGACACTGCGATCGGCATCGGCGCAGGGGTGGCCGGTACGTATGTCGGAGGCGTGATTGGAGGCCTCGTCGGCAGCGTGATCCCAGTGGGCGGGACCATAATCGGGGCCGCGGCCGGTGCGGCTATCGGAGGTGTGGTTGGCCTTGCCGCCAGCAATGCCTTCAACGACGCCGTCAACAGCCGCGCCTGGAACGACGTAGCTAGCTTGTTCTAGACTGGCCTGGGAGGCTGGACTGTGCGGATCCTTTACGGGCTGCTCGCTGTCGCGTGTGTCGCTGTGGCTGTGCGGTTCATCTGGGCCGGGTTGCAGGAGTGGCGTGGCGGTGGGGGTAGGCCGCTTTCGCGGGACGGCTTCCTGGTCGATGAGCAGACCCGCGCCGGGTGGGACCGGAGCGGGCTGATCATGGGGCTGGTGGCCGTGTTCATAGCGGTCATGCTGGCCGATGCCGGGATCATCAATTTCAATGACCCGGTCCGGACCGAGGTGCTGGTTTTCGCTGCCGCGGTGGTCGGGCTGGTCATTTGCGTCGGACTGTACTCGACCATTCTCTTTTTTAACCGGCCGAAGTTCCTGGTGCCGCCCAGGCACCGGGGCGAGTTGGGTGCGTTTGCTGCCCAGCGTCGGCAGCGTGAGGGCCGGCATGCTCGGTGAGTGTCCATCATGAGCGGCTGGGCGAGGTAATGTCCCATACCGTACCGAGTCGGCGCACGCGGCAGGCCAAGGAGGCAGGTGCAGGTGGACAACGAACCGGCTGAGGGTGAACGTGCCATCCCGCTGCTGTCTGGTGAGCGGGTGATGGAGAGGCTGCTGTGTAATCACGTTCGGGCCGGCCGTGCCTACGATGGGTACCTCTATGTCACCACGCAGCGGCTGGCGTACGTTCCCTGGCCTGCAGGCGAGGTCCGCGGTGCCAAGCCGTTCAGTATTCCGTTGGCTGAGGTGTCAGGGGCGGACGTGGCCCCGCGCGGCGCAAATTTTCGTGATGGTTCGTGGCGTCGTCGGCTGCGGGTGACCAAATCGTCGGGAGAGGTTGAGTTGTTCGTGGTCTGGCGTGCCCAGAAGGCGGCCGAACTGATAGAGCGGGTGCGCCAGGGCAATCATGAGGGAGCCGAATAGGCTCGGCGTCTCGGGGTGCTGATGCGCTCGTGAGTGACAGCGATCGGCGTGACCGAGTTTCCATTTCGCTGCACGGGGATACCCTCATCGGGAGCCAGGCTGTATCGTGCCAGAGGCTGAGGTGATTTGGATATACACCTGGATCCTCCCCGCGGGATCGGGATCATCGCGATCGGTATGCCGTTCTCTGATGCGCAGAGTGCGCTCCAGAGGATTCCAGGTCTTGTCCCCCTAGGCCGGGGAGAACCCCTAGACCGGGTTTTGCACACTATGATTCGAAAATGACTATTAGTGTCAGTCATAATTTCGGCTATGCGGTAAATTCTATTGAAATTCATCGCCCCAGTCATGATGTCCGAATTCTCTTTCGGGGCACTGATGTATTTGAGATGCTGGCCGTCGATGTGATTGATCGACTTCAGGCGATCGTACATCTGGAAATTGAGGATGGTGGCCTTTCGGCTGTGGCGCCAGATCTCCTCCTCGCCTTGTGGAGAGGGGTTCTCCCTGAATCGCCGGAAGATGAGGATGGTAGGTACTTCGAGTCGGTTCTAGTCGCTGCTCCGGGTTATTACGGTTAGCCGGCGGGGGTAAAGCCGACCGGAAGCACGGAGTGACGGGGGACGGCGCTACCTAGTACCAGCTCGCGGCCGCAATGGCTCAAGGCCCCATCGGGAGCTAGCTTATGAGGAGAGTATTGGATGGGGCTCAGTTACCTGCGTATCATTTCAGGCCTTCCCGGTTGGAGTCCAGATGAGCGAACAGCGGGACAGCTAGCGTCTGCAGCGCGGGATCTGTTTGGCGGTCGTAGCGAGGGGATCTCTGCAGAGGACCGGGGCAAGATCGTGTTCGTGGATCAGGGAGAGTGGTTCGAACAGGTCAGGTGCCCGAAATGCGGGACTGCGATCGACATCCACTGGTGGCAGGATCGTATGGACGAGGCCTATGCAACAGGATTTACCAATCTAGCGGTGCGGACCCCATGCTGTGGCTTCGATACGTCGCTGAATGACCTCGATTATCATCTTCCTGCCGGTTTCGCTCGATTCGTGATCGAAGTTCGGGAACTTGAAAACACCTACGCGGAAGAAGAAGAGATAGTGCAGCTTTCCCGTATCGCCGGGCGGCCAATGCGCCAGATTGCTGCCCACTACTAGCTGCAAGAGGCGACCGGGTGGCGGGAGCCGAGGTGGAAGTGTGACTGGGCGGCAATCGAATCCGCGCTAGGTACCTCGCTCCCGTCCGACTACAAAGAGCTATGTGACCGTTTCGGGTCTGGCGGTACGGAATGGCTGTTTCGGAGTTCGTGTACCGGGTGGTCACGGATCCGGAGTTCGAACCATTCAATATGGCGTATCCGCGGTCGTCTCCGACGTTTCAGCGTTTTGAAGGCTTGGGTTCGGAAGCGTAACGGGGTTCTGGGGGCTTGCTGCCGGCAGTTACCTTCTCACGCACGGAGGCAGGCCTTGTTGCCCTCACGCGGCCGGGTCCTCGCCCGCAAGGACAGACTCGGTGATCTCGCGGGCGCAGCCCCACGACAGGGTGACCCCCGCGCCGCCGTGACCGTAGTTGTGCCACAGCGTCCGGCCGCCCGGGAGAGCCTCCGATTCCAGGCGGACTTCGGGGCGGCACGGGCGCAGGCCGACCCGCTGCGTCACGATCCGCGCCCCGCGCAAGCGAGGATGGACGGCGGAGCAGTCACGGAGGATGCGTTCGGCGACGTTCTCACGAGGCTGTCTGTCCCAGTCGTGCTCGGCGGCGGTGCCGCCGAGCAGCACCACGTCGCCGTGCGGGAACATGTAGACGTAGTCATCGCCGTGCAGGGTGTGGTCGATGTAGAACTCGTCGATGCCGGGGTTCTCCACGACGACGACCTGGCCGCGTACAGGGAACACTGCCGGGTCGGGCACGAGGTCGCGGGCGCCTATGCCGGTGCAGTTCACCACCACCGGGGCGTCGGGCACCGAACGCAGCGACGTCAGCGGCGGCGCGATGGAGATGGTGCCGCCGACAGCCGCATACCGGGACCGCAGGTATTCCAGATACAGCGGCATCGTCACGACGGGCGCGGTGTAGCGCCAGCCGGCGGTGAAGCCGGCCGGAAGCTCATCGGAGCCGAGCAGGCGCATGTCCGGCAGCAGGTCCATCCACCCTGGCGGCGACGCGGGCTTGGCGGCGACCTCGACTCCGCTGACCTGGCGGATCGCCGCGGCTGGCTCGTCCGCCAGTGCCGAGAGCACGGCCAGGCCCGTGCGCGCCCATCCGTGGGTGCGGTCCGGCGGGCCGCACCGTACCGGGCCCCAGATCGCGCCGGCGGCCGCCGACGTGGTCCGATCCGGGGGAGCGGCGGTGACGATCCTGGTGGACAGGCCGGCTTCGGCGAGCGAGATGGCGGTGGTCAGGCCGGCGACTCCGGCGCCGGCCACGACCGCGTCAACATGCGTCATGCCTGAAAACGCTACTCCCACCCCGCCCGGGCGAGCGTCTGAGTGATCGTCGCCAGCACCACGTCCGGCTCGCGCAGCGGCGGCAGATGGTCCATCCCGGGGACGAGCGTGAACGCACAGCCAGGGATGCGGGCCGCGGCCTGCTTGTTGGACTCGACCAGCGGCGGGTAATCGGCGTCGCCGACCAGCAGCGCGGTCGGTACCGCGATCTCCTCGAGGCGGTCGAAGACCGGCGAGTCCTCCTCCTCCAGGTCCCCGTTCGCGATGTTCGCCCGCGCCGCGCTGCGCAACTGCTCCATCGCCTCCGGCGTGGCGCCGGACTTGCCCCACACGCGCTGCATGACGCCGGCCAGGGCCTCGACGTCCTTGGCCGCGCAGGCGCGCTCAAATTCGGCCTCCAGCGGATCGTCGTCGTCTTCCGGATAGGGGAAACCCGGGATCCCCGGGCATAGCAGCACGATCGCCGGCACCCGTTCGGGTGCCCCCAGGGCGAGACCGAGCGCGGCGGCGCCGCCCTGGCTGCATCCGACGATCGGCGCCCGCGCCACGTCGTAATGGTCGAGGACCGCCACCAGGTCCGGCAACAGCGAGAACTTCGCCGCCGAGGCGGGGGACTTGCCCCAGCCGCGAGCGTCGTACCTGATCACCCGGTACTTCGGGGTCAGCGCGGGCAGGATTGGTTCCCAGATTCGCGAGTCGCCCGTGCCCGGGTGCAGCAGCACCAGTGGCCGCCCGTCGCCGCCGCTGTCGTCGGCCCATACCTCGCCGCCATCGGTGGCGATGAAAGTCTCCGTCATGGAGCCACTATCGCCGGCGGCCGCACGCGGGGCACCCGAATATTCACGCCCCGATGGAGTATTCACGCCTCGATGGCGATGTCCTCGCGGGCGCGGAAACGACGCCGGTCGGACCGGGGCCGGACAAGGGTGAACGTCTCGAACACGGTGTAGTCGTCGGTCGGCGTGCCCGTCTCGCCGGTGTTCGGGTTGACCGGGTCGGCGCCGACCGCGTGGTACTGGGTGACGGTGATCGACGTCTGCCCGCCGGCCTCGGTGCCCGGATCCACGTCGAACACCGCGATGCCGTACCCGGTGGAAGTGTCCCGGCGGGCCGACCACACGGCGTCCTCGGCCGCGTCGGCGCCGGCGCGCGCGTACACGCCCGGAGCCGAGGTCGGCGCGGGCCGGTTCGGCTTCGTGAACACTCGCGCCCGCGTCTGCCCGTCGGTCGAGTTCACCCCGTAGGAATCCAGGTTGGCGTTGGTACCGCCGCAGCCGAGGATCAGGTGGACCGTGCCGAGGCTGGTGTCGAAGACGTCGCTGTCGACGGTTGTCACCGGGCGCGGCCGGTACGTGTCGACAGGCGCGCCCGTCGCGATCTCGGTCCCCGCGTCGTGATCAAACCCGCGCACCGGGAACGAACGCTCGTAATCGTGGTCGTGTCCGTTGAGCACGAGGTCGACCTCGTACTTGTCGAACAGCGGCAGCCACTCGGCGCGGATACCAAGGTCGGAGCCATTACCGGTCTTGGACGACGAGCACGCGCACTGGTGCATCTGCGCGATGATCCAGTCGATCGACGGGTCTCGCCTGGCTTTCGCCAGGGTCTGTTCCAGCCACCGGGTCTGCGCGCCACCGGAGTAGCCGCGGATGTACAGCGATGTCCCGGCTGGAATTGGCGTGTTGCCGGTTGACGGCGTCGGCCCGAGCGGAGAGGGGCCGGCGTTGAACGCGCCCGCGTCCTGATAGACCACGTCGTCGGCGCTCAGCGAGACGAAAAGGACCGAGCCGACCTGAAAGGAGTACCACCGTCCCTCGAAGGGGAAGATCCCGTTCGACGGCAGCGTGTACCGGGTCAGGTACGAGGTGAACCCCTGCGGGCCGTTGCCGAACTCGATCTCGTGATTGCCCGGCACCGGCATCCACGGCCGGTTGGCCGCCGACGGCTGCGCGTTGTTCCCGAAGTCCCGCCATACCTCGGGCTGCACCGTCGGGTTCAGGTCCGCGTAGCACAGGTCGCCGTTGAGCAGGTGGAATAGCGGCTGGAAAGTTTCCACCGCGCCCACCGCGTAGGCGGACTGGCCATAGGACAGGGCCCACTGGGCGTTCGGCGTGGCGAGGTCGCCGAAGCTGGTGAACCGGAATTTCGCCCGCCCGGCCGGCGCGGTCGTGAACGTGGCGCTGAACGGGTCGGCGGCGCTGGTGTCGTTGTCCGCCGTCACCGCGTACCCGTATGTCGCGCTCGGCCGGAGCCCGTCGACGCGCGCGTGGTAGGTCCACACGGTCTCGCCGTTGATGCCGTCGGTGTAGACGCGCTCTTCCGCCGGGAAGACGCGCTGACCGATCCGAACCCGTGGTCGCGCCGATCGCTCCGGGGATGCCCACGAGATCACGACCGAATTCGCCGGCTGCTCGCCCCAGGTCAGGTGAACCTGCTCAGGCGTCCCGTTCCCGGTACCGTTCCAATGTCCGGCGGACCGGGAACGCCCGGTGGCCGCACTGGCCGCACTGGCCGCACTGGCAGTGCCGCCGACGGCCGCGGCGGCGAACAGGCCGGTACCGCTCGCGGCGAGAATCTGACGGCGGGACAAATTGGCCTGCGCAGGGTCGGAGTTCGCTGACATGAAGTGACTCTGCCGTCCCGCGGTGAACAGCCGGTGACAGGACGGAAGGTCGCGCGACGAAATCCGATGAAACATTTCAGTCGTGGCCTAGGCTGCCGGAATGCCGAGAGCAATCGTGCTGGGCGGGAACGGGCAAGTGGGCGCCGCCGCCGCGCTCAGGCTGGCCGCCGATGGCTGGGAGGTGACCTCGAGCGGCAGGACAGCGGACCGCTTCCCGCAGGAGCTACGGGCAGCAGGTATCCGGTTCGCCAGGTCCGACCGCTACGACGTCGCAGAACTCCGCGAACTCCTCCACCCCGGCGCTGATGCCGTGATCGACTGCGTGGGATACACAGCGGCTCACGCCCGGATGCTCCTCCCCTTCAGGCAAGGCATCGGATCGCTGGTCTTCATCTCAAGCAAGGCCGTCTACGCCGACAGCCTCGGACGGCACTCCAACTCCGGGCAACCCCCCGACTTCGGCGCCCCGGTGACCGAGCAGCAGCCGACCATGGCGCCGTCGGACGTCGACTACAACTCGCGCGAGGGATACGGCGCCAACAAGGTGGCCGCGGAACACGTCCTCCTCGACTCCGGGATGGCAGTCAGCATCCTGCGCCCCTCCCGCATCCACGGCACTGGCGCCAGCCGGCCGCGCGAGTGGGTGTTCGTCAAGCGCGCGCTCGACGGCCGGCGGCACCTGCTGCTCGCGCACGGCGGCCGCGGGGCGAACCACCCGACCGCGGACGTCAACCTGGCCGCGCTCATCGCGTTCTGCGCGGCGCGGCCCGCGGCGCGCATCCTTAACAGCGCCGACCCCGACGCGCCGGACGGCCTCACGATCTCCAGGATCATCGCCGCGCACCTGGCCCACGCCTGGACCGAGATCCTGCTCGACGAGTCCGCGCCCGCCGGCCTCGGCGATCACCCGTGGAACACGCTGCCGCCCTTCATCCTCGACACCTCCGCGGCACGGCGGCTCGGGTTCGTCCCCGCGGGAAGCTACGCGGAAACCGTCAAGACGGAGGTCGACTGGCTCGTCCAGGCGGTACGGTCCGGCGATCCCGCCGGGGCGCTGCCGTCACCAGGCGATCCGTACTTCCGGCCATTCTTCGGCTACGCCCGGGAGGACGCCTGGCTGGCCAGGCGATCCGGCACTACCCGCCCGTGAACATCCGCACCTGTAGGCAGTCCCAGTAGCGCCTTGCCCAGCCGGTAGTCTGCCACTCGTGCTACTGCTAGACCCTCCCTTCACCGATGGAGCAGTGAGAACCTCGCCAGGAAATGCGCGAGCCAAACAGGATGTCGCGCGCGCGTGCTGCTGCCGTGGGTGAGGAATTCCGTCTTCGCTCGGTGGCTATCGCCGCGTTCGGCCCGGCGACGCTGTTCGGGCTCGCGGAAGGGGCGATGCTGCCGGTCATCGCGCTGAGTTCGATCGATCGCGGTGCCAGCACCGCGATCGCGGCGCTCATCAACGCACTGCTCGGCATCGGCTCGATCGTGACCAACATCCCCTCGGGCATCCTCGCCACCCGCATCGGCGAGCGGAAGTCGATGCTGGTGGCCGCGGCGGTAGCGGTGGCAGGCCTGATCTTGTGCCTGGTCAACCTCGGCCATGGCGGGCTGTCGCTGGTGGTGTTCGGCTTCGGGGTCCTGCTGCTCGGGGCGGCCAGTTCGGTCTACACCCTGGCCCGCCAGTCCTACCTGACCGAGATCGTGCCGCCGGAGATGCGGGCCAGGGCGCTGTCGACCCTGGGCGGGACGCTCCGCATCGGGATGTTCGCCGGCCCCTTCCTCGGCGCCGGCGCGGAAGAGCTGTGGGGGCTGGCGGGGGCCTACTACGTCAGCCTGGCGGCGATGATCTGCGCCGCCGTCATCGTCTACCGGGTGCCCGACCTGGAGGAGAGCGACGAGCACAAGGCGGCCGCGGCCGAGGTGACGTCGTGGGGCATCCTCAAGCGGTACTGGCGCACCTTCGCCACCCTCGGGACCGGGGTCGTCCTGCTGTCGGCGATCAGGCAGACCCGCCAGGTGGTCATCCCGCTGTGGGCGGCGCACATCGGGCTGTCGCCCACCACGAACTCGGTCATCTATGGCATCGCCGGGCTCATCGACGTGATGACCTTCTACCCCGCGGGCAAGGTCATGGACGCCTACGGCCGCCGCTGGGTCGCCGTGCCGTGCGCGGCGGTGCTCGGCATCTCCTTCGTCGTCATGCCGTTCACCCACGCCATCGTCACCCTCACCCTCACCGCGATGATCATGGGCTTCGGCAACGGCATCGGCTCCGGCATCGTCATGACGCTCTCGGCTGACGCCTCACCGGAGATCGGCCGCCCGACGTTCCTCGGCCTGTGGCGCGAGTTGTCCGACGCCGGTCAGGGCATCGGCCCGCTCATCCTCTCCGGGGTGACCGCCGTCGCCGGGCTGGCCGCCGGCATCACCGTCAGCGGCGTGGTCGGCTTCGCCGCGGCCGCGGCCATGTGGGTCTTCATCCCCAGAAGGCCCCGGCTGATAAGCAGAAAGGATGAGCGGGAACGCGTCCAGTCATGACTGCGGATCCGAGCGCGGGCTTCTAGCCTGTGTAGACGGCATCGCTGCCGTACAGCGGCTGGGTGAACGACGACAGATACTGGCTGGCATCGCCGTCGGGAAGGTTGTAGGTGTTGTAGACGCCGTAGCCGCCGCTCACGGTCTGCTGCGCCAGGCTCGTGGCTGTTGACGTCGCGGTGCTGTCGATCTCGATCGCGGCGGGGGCCAGTTGCGCCGTGGTCATGCCCGGCACCGCGGGTATCTCCCAGGTGCCGTAGTAGGGGTTCCAGCTGTAGTTGAGCAGGCTGCCGACCTCGATGCCGTCATAGGACAGGGTCGTGGAGGAGGGCCCGATGAAGTACAGGGAAATGATCTTGTCCGGCAGGTCGTTCCGCAGTGCCTGGACCAGGTAGGGGAATGACCACGCGTTCGGCTGCGCCGTGCCGTTCGTGCCGTAGTCGGCGTATTCGTCGTCGAAGTCGATGCCGTCGAGTCCATAGGTGGTCACGGCGCCGGCCAGTTGCTCCGCGAACTCGGCCGCGGCATCCTGGCTGGGGAAGTTCGCGAAGCCGGCGCCTTCGTGGTTGCCGAGGATGGACAGCAGGACCTTGATTCCCTGGGCCTGGAGCGGCGCGATCTCTGTGGCGGCGTTATCGAGGGCCGCCTGCACCTGCGAGTTGAAATACAGGTAAGCGCTGCTTCCGTTGTAGTTGATGTTCGCGGCGAAGATGATGCCGATGTCGAACACGTTGGCGCCATTCGAGGCCAGCACGTAATTTCCGACATCGGCGATGCTGTAGTTGTTGACCTCGATGTATGCGGTCGTGATCGGTCCGGACTCGGTGGCAGCGGCGGCTGGTCGGGCCAGTGCGACGCTTGCCATTGCCGAGGACGCGCCGACGGCAGCGACGGCGAGCCCTGCGTCGCGCAGCAGTTCGCGACGGGAAATCTTGGGACCGTTCATCGGTAATCTCCTCGCAATTCATGCCGCTGTGCCAGCGGATTCCGAATGCCGCCGTGAAATTATCGCGATTTGTTTGATAAGTCAACGGCGTGTGCGGAGACTTTCGGTTTTAACGTTTCCCGCGACTTCCGTATTTGTGCCGTGTGCCGGTGAGCGAGCTGCCAGCGCATCTCTCAGGGTCCCGTGAAAGCCGGCGCGACGCCTCTCGTCTCTTCGAGCGCCGGGATATGGCCCGTTCCGCCGTGTCCGGTCACCGAGAGCGAAGCGGCGCCGACGGCGAGGCTGGCCGCCTCGGGCAGACGGTCGCCGAGCGCTAGCCGAGCGGCGAGCGTCCCGGCGAAAACGTCACCGGCCCCGGTCGCGTCCACGGCGTCCGGGATGTGCGGCACCGGCAACGTGAACTCGCCGTCCGGTGAACCCAGCAGCACCGACTCCGAACCGCAGGTCAGCGCCACCGCGTGGGCGCCGAGTGCCCGGACGGCGCGCACGGCCTCATGCGGGTCGCCGGTTCCGAGTAGCGGGCGTGAGTCTCCTGGGCAGGATGGCGTCACGACCGTGCAATACGGGGCGATCTGCGCGAGTGCGGCACGCGCCGCATCCGGCGTGGTCAGGCGGGGGCGGAAGTTCGGGTCGTAGATGACGGCAGCGCCGCCCCCGGCGGCGATGCGCGCGGCGGCCAGCGCCGCGTCCGCACAGCCGGGGGACAGTGCGTTGAAGATGCCGGACAGCACGACCGCTCCGGCGTGGGAGAGCACGTCCCGGTGCTGGCTGATGTCAGCGGCGGTCATCTGCGAGGCGGCGCTGCCGGTGCGCCAGTAAGTGAACTGGCGGTGCCCGGAAAGGTCGCCGTTCAACAGGTAGGCCCCGTTGACCGCGCCGTCGCGGCGGATCAAGGAGGTATCGATCCCGAGGTCGGCGACGCGGGCGAGGATGGCGCCACTGAGCTCATCGTCCCCGATCGAGGTCAGCACAGCCGTACGCGCGCCGCCGGCAGCGGCCGCCGCAGCCGCGTTGAGGACGTCACCGGAGAACCCGAGCCGCAGGGCGGTGCCGTTGGTGAGCGGTTCCGCCGAGTACAGCTCCACGAGGATCTCCCCGACGAGCACAACGTCGAATGGCTTCATGCTTCCACCTGGAACAGGCTCGCGAGTTCGCCGGCATCGGCGGGCAGCCCGGAGCCAACGCCGACCGCGAGCGCACCCGCATCGAGGTAGTCGCCGGCCTGTCCGACAGCGATGCCGCCGGTGGGGATGAGCTGAGCGCCCGGAAGGACAGCCCGCAGCGAACGGATGAACGCGGGGCCGCCGACATGGGCGGGGAATACCTTCGCCGGGCCGCGGCTTGCGGCGTCAGCGATCTCGGCAGGCGTGAACCCGCCCTCGACCAGGACCACGCCGGCGCGGTCGGCGACCGGGCGCACCTCGGGCGCGGGGAATGGTGAGACAAGGAACTGCGCGCCGGCCGAGATGGCTGTGACGGCCTGCGCGGCGGTGGTCACCGTGCCCATCCCGATCAGCGTGCCGGCTCCCGCGCTAGCGGCGAGCTCACGGCAGTCGGCGAGCGCCCGCGGCCAATCAGGCACGGATGTGGTCAGTTCCACCACCCGGCACCCGGCGCGCAACAGGGACTGGGTGCGGGCGACAGCGGTCGCCGCATCGGGCAGTCGCAGCACGGGCACGAGCCGCTGGGCTGCCACTGCCGCCGCGAACGCCTCGCCGGGGCCCCCCGCCAGGCGCGGGCCGGCTGACACATTGTTCTCTGTCGTGTTCATTTTCTCCCATTACGAGGTAGCCCGGGACGGCAGCCTCACCGAACGTGTCTTAACCGCGAATGCGAACAGGGCGGGACGCGTGGTCAGCGGTCGTCACCGTACCGGGCCAGGGCCTCCGGGTCGAGACGCACGCCAATGCCGGGCACGTCAGGTATCGCGAGCATGCCGTCGTCATCAAGCTGCCAGCCGCCTGTCATCAGCTCGTCGATATATGGCGCGCCCGTACGGTACTCGACCAGATCGGTGCTGGGCAGCGCCGATGCCAGCTGAAGATCAGC
Source organism: Trebonia sp. (assembly GCA_035948445.1). Taxonomy (GTDB): domain Bacteria; phylum Actinomycetota; class Actinomycetes; order Streptosporangiales; family Streptosporangiaceae; genus Trebonia. The sequence continues at coordinate 12,697 of DASZJE010000055.1, forward strand.
GGCGAGCCCCACCGCGGTGTTCCACCCGTGGGGGATGAGCCGGATGCCAAGTTCCTCGGCCATCCAGCCGATGCGCCGTGATTCGCTCAGGCCGCCGACTTTGGTGGTGTCAGGCTGCACGATGTCGAAGGCCCGGGCCAGCAGATAGGGCAGGAACGCCTGACGGCGCGTCAGCACCTCCCCGCCTGAGATCGGGACCGCGGCCTGGCGCCGCAGGGCGGCGAAGTCGTCAAGCGCGTCGGGGTTCAGGGCCTCCTCGAACCACGCGACATCGTAAGACGCGAGCATCGTCGCGGTGCGCAGCGCCCACTTGTAGTCGCCGCGCCATAGTGCGTCACTGCCGCCGGCATCGACAGCAAGCAGCGATCCGGGGCCTATGGCCTGCCGGGCCGCGGCGACGATTGCCTCGTCCATGGCGGCGGAGACCCGCCCGAACGGCCCCCAGCCGATCTTGAAAGCCCGGAATCCCTCCGCGTGCAATTTCGCCAGTTCGGCGGAGAGCCGGGCCGGCTCATCCATGAGTACAGACGCGTACGGCATGACGCGCTCGCGGTAGCGGCCGCCGAGGAGCCGGCCGACGGGCTGGCCGGTGGCCTGGCCGAGGATGTCCCACAGTGCTATGTCGATGCCGCTGATCGTGTGGGTGATCGAGCCACCGCGGCCGAGCCAGAAAGTATTCTGGCGTAGCTTCTCGCTGACCCGCTCAGGTTCGAGCGCGTTCTCTCCCCGGTACAGCGGCTCCAGCACGTTCAGCGAGCTCCGTACCAGCCCGGCATTGGTGAAGACACTGCCGGTTCCGACAAGGCCATCGTCAGTCCGGACCACCACGAGGGTGTGCACGACGTCATCTGGCCGGAGTTCCTCGCTCCACCCGCCCAGCGGAGTTCCGCCCCGTAGCCCGATCGCCCGGACATCCTGGATTTTCAAACTATTCTCCATAGCTCTGGTCTTCTGGCGAGTCCTGCTCGTGGGCAGGGCTCACGATCTGCTGATGAATGTTCCGGGTCGCTGGCCGGTGTGCTCGCTGGCGTCCACCACGATCACGCCGTTCACGACTACGTAGGGCACCCCGCCGGCATAGGCAAGCGGCTGGGCCCGGGTGGCTCGTTCGGTGACAGCGGGAAGGTCGAAAAGTGCCAGGTCGGCGTGGTTTCCCGGGCGCACTCGGCCGCGCCCGGGCAATCCGAAGTGGTCGGCGACCATCGCGGTCATCTTGTGAATGGCAGCCGGAAGAGACAGCGTTCCCTTGTCCCTGACGTGGTAGGCGAGGTAGTGAATGTGCCCCGCGAAGAACAGCGGATGCCTGGACCGCACCGCGAGCGGGCCATCGGTCCGGCTTGTGAAGGCATCCACGCCAAGGCAGAACAGGGGATGCCTGACGGCTTCGGCGACGTGCTCCTCAGTGAAGAGAGTGGCCATGAGCTGAACGTTCTGCATCCCTTCCCCGGCGGCTGCGAGCACGTCGAAGAACGCGTCCCACTCGTCTTTGCCGAGGCGGCGCGCGATGTCAGGGAAAGACAGGCCCTCAAGTTCAGGAGTGGCCGGGCTCACGTGCAAAGTCACCCGGTCCCACTGCCCGCGGTAGACGAACCGCCAGTAGCGGTCTACGTCGCCCCTGAGGCGGTCACGGACCACCGGGTCGGCGAGCATGCGGGCCGCGCTGGCAGGGCCGCCTTCCAGCAGCCAGCCCGGCAGCAGCCCGGTCGCCATCCCGAGCCCGTCGCGGTAGGGGGTCATGTCCGCGAGCACGTCCATGCCGTCGCGACGGCAGCGGTCCAACTGCTCCACCGCGGCCTTCCAGCCATCTGGCGGCGCGCCCGTGTCGTGGCGGACGTTCAGGTGCGACAGCTGAGCCCGCCCGCCGCCGGCACGGGCGATATCAAAGAATTCCTGAACCGCCGCCGCCAGGTTCGCGTCGCGGTTGCGGATGTGGCTCGCGTACATGCCGCCGCGCGTGCCGACGACGCGTGCGAGGCCGGCCAGTTCAGCGGTGTCCGCGGCCCGCCCCGCGCCGTACTCCAGACCGCTGGACATGCCAAGGGCCCCGGCATCGAGAGCCTCAGTAAGAAGGCCGGCCATCGTCTTGAGCTGGTCCTGGCTTGCCGCGCCGGACCCGGTGCCCGCGGCGTCACGCAGCGCGCTGTGCCCGACGAACCACGCCAGGTTCTGCGAGGTACGGATTTCCGCGACCCGCTCGAGTAGTCCGGTGAACCCGCGCCAGTCGACCGGGCCCTCATAGCCCAGGGCAGCCAGGGCGCTCGCCGCGGTTGCCGCGGAAGCCGGGCCCAGCGGCGCGTATGTCACCCCGCAGTTTCCGACCACCTCGGTGGTGACACCCTGCCGGATGGTGCTCTGCGCTGTCGGGTTGCCCAGAATCGACCAGTCACTGTGGCTGTGCGGGTCGATGAGTCCCGGGCAGACGATCAGGCCTGTCGCGTCGATCACGCGCCGGGCCTGCGCGCCGGGCAGCGACCCGACGTCGGTGATCACCCCGTCCTCGACCGCGACATCGGCGGCGAACGGCTCGCTGCCCGTGCCGTCGACGACGAGACCGCCACGAATGAGAATGTCGAGCACTCAAACCTCCAGTCGCCCTGTTTCGGCAGGTTGGAACCGTATGGTAGATGGTTGACCATCCGCCGTGCAATGGTACGCGATCGCTAAAGTGACATATCGTCCGGATCCTCCGGCGAGTCCTGCCCATGGGCAGGGGGTCACGATCTGCTGATGAATGTTCCGGGTCGCTGGCCGGCGTGCTCGCTGGCGTCCGCCACGATCACGACTACGCAGCCTGCACGCCGGGCAGCGACCCGACGTCGGTGTTCCCCTCGTCCTCGACCGCGACATCGGCGGCGAACGGCTCGCTGCCCGTGCCGTCGACGACGAGACCGCCGCGAATGAGGATGTCGAGGACTTATGCCTCCGGTCGCGCGGCTGCGGCAGGCCTGCGAACCGAGTCCCCGCCGACTCCCTCGTCCAGCGTGATGGGTTCGATGCGGCCCAGCAGGAACAGGTATCCGGCTAGTCCGCCGACCAGCACGATCCCCGCGACGACGAAAGCCGTGCCAAAGCCTGCCGTTTCGGCGACGTAGCCGGTGACGATGGGTGAGACGATGGCGGCGGCGTTCCCGCCGAGATTGATCATCCCGCCCAGCAGGCCCACGGTTCCGGGAGGGGCGATCAGCCCGGGTATGCTCCACGCGACCGGCGCGGAGAAGGCGATCCCGGCCAGCGCTATGGAGATCAATACGAGCGCGATGGTCGGGTTGTGCGTGAATGCCACGGGGATCACGGCCACGCCGAGCAGCATTCCGGCGCACAGCACCACCTGCCGCACGACCGTGGGGTTGCGCCCCGACCTGATGAGCTTGTCCACGAGCAAGCCGCCGATACACACGTCGGCGATCGTCGCGGCAAGCCACGGACCCGCCGTGGACCAGCCGGCCTTGATCACTGACATGTGCATGTCCGTTTCCATGTAGCCGGGCAGCCAGGTCATGAACATCACAAAGCAGTAGTTGTATGCGGTGAAACCGAGGAAGAGCCCCCAGACCTTGCGCCGCCGCACCAACTGCTTCGCCGCGGCTCCAAGGTTCGTGGTTACGGTCTCTTCCTGTGCGCCGCCGTCGGCGATGTACTGGCGCTCCTGAGCGGAGAGCATCTTGTGAGCGCTGGGGTCACGGTAGAAAAGCCAGAACACCACCAGGAAGAAGACGCTGAGCCCGCCGGTGAACCAGAAGCCGGCGTGCCAGCCGTAGGCTCCGACGAACAGCGCGATGACCGGCAGTCCGATGACGTTGGAGAACTTCGCGGAGCCATCGAACGAGGACGTAGCGACCGAGCGCTCGCTCAGCGGGAACCAGTAGCTGGTCGCCTTCGAGGCGGCGGGGAACAGTGGTGCCTCACCAACTCCCAGCAGGACGCGGGCCAGGATGAGCAGCCCGAATCCGCTGACCACCGCAGTCACCAACGTCGCGGCGGCCCAGATAATGCCGCCGATCCGCTGTAGCCACTTCACGCCAATCCGGTCGAGCAGCGCGGCGACGGGAAGCGTGAAGACCGTGTAAGACCAGGCGAAGGCGGACAGCAGGATGCCCATCTGGCCGTCGCTTATGTGGTATTCCGACTCGATCGGGCCGGTCGCGACGGAAAGGTTGGACCGGTCGAAGTAAGTGATGATCACGCCGAGCGCTAGGCACCCGGCGATGAGCCATCGCAGCCGGCCACGGCGTCCCGGGGCACCATCGGCTCTGGCTGGTGGATACGCTGCTCTGACGTCCATTGGACCTCCAGGAACGATCGCTGCAATTGGGGCGGTCGTGCTTGTTTCGGACAACGTAGGGGAAGAAATGGCAGATGGTCAACCATCTGCCAAAAGGAAGTTGCGCAACCGCTAGACTGTTGCCGTCCCGTGACAGCCAGCACAGGAGGGAAGCACGCCAATGGCTCGGTTGGACGCAATGGCGCAAGATCCACCGGAGTCGCGCAAGATCTGGCTGGTCCGCGCGCTGCGCGAGGCCATCGCGACCGGCGAACTGAGGCCCGGCACCCGCCTCGTGGAACGCGACATCTCCTCACGTACGGGCGTGAGCCGCGGCCCCGTGCGAGAAGCGCTGGCGCAGCTTGAGCAGGAAGGACTCGTCGTCTCGCACTCCTACCGCGGGGCCGAGGTCCTCGGAGTGTCCCAGGAGGAGGTCGTGCAGATCCTCGTCCCGATCCGGGTTGTCCTGGAGCAGTTCGCCTTCCGTCACGCGCTCCCCCGGCTCGACGTCGCGGCCTTCGCCAAGCTCGACGAACTGGTCGAAGCGATGGCAACGGCGGCACTCGCCGATGATCATGAGTCCATCGTGGAGGCCGACATCCAGTTTCACGAACTGGTCATCGTGAAGTCGGACTGGCCGCATTGCGAGCAGATCTGGCGGACCATCGTGCCTCGCGTGCGCGCTTACTTCTACAATGACGCCCCGCACCACGCCTCGCTATGCGACATCGTGACCGAGCACCAGGAGTTGCTCGCCGTCATGCGAACCGGTGATGAGGCGAAGATCGCAATGGAAGTCGAACGCCACATCAGGATGCGGCCCAGTTTTGGCGGCTACGGGGCAGGGTCGCCCGCTGATACCGAGCGACTGCGGCCGGGTACCTAACGCCGGTCTCCCCGCCGTCAAGCGCGGGCGAGCCCGCACGCCGGAGAGGTCCCGCGCATTGCGCGAAGCGTTTCCGCGGAAACGCATGGAGGCGTCTATCCCGGTCCCGGCGATCTCGTTCGGGTGACAGCGCCGGACTCAGGTGAGTTCGTCCAACGGCTTGCCCTCAGTCATCGAAGATGTCAGATGCTGTCTTGG
>DASZJE010000056.1:0-61396 GCA_035948445.1 Trebonia sp.
GCGGTCAGCGTGGCCGGCTCGGTGCCTGGGACGGTCGGCAGCAGCGTGCCGAATACCTTCTCGAGGCCTGGCGTGGCGAGCGCGGCGACGGAGAACACCGTGAGCTTGCCCTTGCGCGCCGCCTTGCGCAGCCGCAGGAACACCATCGGGGACTCGTCCTCTGGCTCGAACCCGGCGAGCAGGACCGCGGGCGCGGCCTCAAGGTCGGCGTAGCTGACCTCGATGTCGCGGCCCGCGACCCGGGCGGCGAGGAACTGCTCCTCCTCGGCCGAGTGCGGCCTGGCGCGCATGTCGATGTCGTTGGTGCCAAGCGCGAGCCTGGTGAACTTGGCGTAGGCGTAGGCGTCCTCAAGCGTGAGCCTGCCGCCGGCCAGTACGCCGACTCCGGCCGGCCCTTCCCCCGTGTTTGCGAGAGCAGCATCCCTGGCGGCGGTGAGGCCGGCCGCGGCGACCGCGAAGGCCTGCTGCCACGACGCCGGCCTGAGCACGCCGTCGGCGTCGCGGACGAGCGGCGTCGTCAGCCGGTCCGACTGGGTCGCGTAGTTGAACGCCCACCGGCCCTTGTCGCAGTTCCACTCCTCGTTCACCAGCGGCTCGTCGCCCGCGAGGCGGCGCAGCACGGCGCCGCGCCTGGTGTCCGTGCGCTGGTGGCACCCGGAGGCGCAGTGCTCGCAGACGCTCGGCGTGGATACCAGGTCGAACGGGCGGGACTTGAAGCGGTACTGCGCGCCGGTAAGCGCACCGACCGGGCACACCTGCACGGTGTTGCCAGAGAAGTAGGAGTTGAACGGCTTGCCGGTCGCGGTGCCGATGTACTGGCCCGGCCCCCGCCCAAGCACCTCGATGAAGTCGTCGCCGGCGATCTCCTCGGAGGTCCGCACGCAGCGGGTGCAGGAGATGCACCGCTCCCGGTCGAGCAGCACCTCGGCGGAGATCGCCACCGGCTTCTCGAACTCGCGCTTGGGCTCCTTGAACCGGCTTTCGCCGCGGCCGTTGGACATGGCCTGGTTCTGCAGCGGGCACTCGCCGCCCTTGTCGCACATCGGGCAGTCGAGCGGGTGGTTGACGAGCAGCAGTTCCATCACGCCGCGCTGCGCCTTCTCGGCGACCGGGGAGGTGTACTGCGTCTTGACGACCATGCCGTCGGTGCAGACGGTGGTGCAGGACGCCAGCGGCTTGCGCTGGCCCTCGATGTCCACCAGGCACTGCCTGCAGGCGCCGATCGGCTCGAGCAGCGGGTGATCGCAGAACCTCGGGATCGTGATCCCGATCATCTCGGCGGCCCGGATGACCAGCGTGCCCTTCGGCACTCGGATCTCGAAGCCGTCGATGGTGACGGCAACAGTGCCGGTAGACGTGGTCTGTGCCGTCATCTCACCTATCCGCCCGCTGCGTTGTCGACCGCTCTGTTTGCGACCGCTGTGTTTGCGACCGCTGTGTTTGCGACCACAGTGTTGAGGCGGCCGGGTCGAACGGGCAGCCGCCTTCCTTCTGATGCTGGATGATCTCGTCGCGGAAGTACTCGATCGCCGACGTGATCGGTATGGGCGCCGCGTCGCCGAGGGCGCAGAAGGACCGGCCCATGATGTTTCCGCTGACGTCGAGGATCGTCTCCAGGTCCTCGTCGTTGCCCTGACCGTTCTCAATGCGCTGGATGGCACGCACCAGCCACCACGATCCCTCGCGGCACGGCGTGCACTTGCCGCACGACTCGTGCTGGTAGAACTCGGTCCAGCGCAGGGCAGCCCGCAGCACGCAGGTCGTCTCGTCGAAGATCTGGAGGGCACGGGTACCGAGCATGGACCCGGCGGCGCTGACCCCCTCGAAGTCCAGCGGGACGTCCAGGTGCTGGTCGGTGAGGATCGATGTGGACGACCCGCCGGGCGTCCAGAACTTCAGCCGGTGCCCCGCCCGCATGCCGCCCGCCAGGTCGATCAGCTCGCGCAGGGTGATGCCCAGCGGCGCCTCGAATTGACCGGGATTGGCGACGTGCCCGGACAGCGAGAAGATCCCGTGTCCCTTCGACTTCTCAGTGCCGAGTCCCTCGAACCACTCGGGCCCGTTGTTGATGATGCCGGGCACAGACGAGATCGACTCGACGTTGTTGATGACCGTCGGGCTGGCGTACAGGCCCTGGATGGCGGGGAATGGCGGCCGGTTCCGCGGCAGCCCGCGGAACCCCTCGAGCGAGGTGAGCAGCGCCGTCTCCTCGCCGCAAATGTAGGCGCCCGCGCCGGGGTGCACCACGACGTCGAGGTCGAAGCCGGAGCCGAGGATGTTCTTGCCGAGGTAGCCTGCCTCGTACGCCTCAGCGACCGCGAGTTGCAGCCGCCGGATGACGTGCACGACCTCGCCGCGGATGTAAATGAAGGCGCAGCTCGAGCGGATCGCGAAGCAGGTGATGATGATGCCCTCGAGGAGCACGTGCGGGTTGGCCATCATCAGCGGGATGTCCTTGCACGTGCCGGGTTCTGACTCGTCCGCGTTCACCGTGAGGTAATGCGGCTTGCCGTCCCCCTGCGGGATGAAGGACCATTTCATCCCGGTCGGGAAGCCCGCGCCGCCACGTCCGCGCAGGCCCGAGGCCTTGACCGTGGCGATGACGTCGTCCGGCTGCATCGCGAGGGCCTTCGGCACCGCCGCGTACCCGCCGTCTCGCTTGTACCCGGCCAGCGTGAACGAGTCCGCCTGGTCCCAGTTGGCAGTGAGGACGGGGGTAAGGGTGTCGGTCACTTCGAGGTACCCTCCTCGCTTCCCCGGGGGGACGACCCCCCGTAACCGCCGGCCGAGGACGGCTCCGGAGCGGTCCAGCCTCGCTCGCGGGCGATCTTCAGCCCCAAGAGACTAGCGGGGCCGGCCGACGGGCCGTCGGCCGCCTGCCCGTCACCGAAGCCGGCGAGCACGCGGGAGGCTTCCTTCCACGTGCAGAGCCGCTTCGGCCCGCGGGTCGGACTGACCGGGTTTCCGGCACGGAGGTCGTCGACCAGCCTCTTCGCCGTCTCAGGAGTCTGGTTGTCGAAGAACTCCCAGTTGACCATGAGCACCGGCGCGTAGTCACAGGCCGCGTTGCACTCGAGGCGCTCGAGACCGACCTTGCCGTCCGGCGACATGATGTCGTGATGGGAGCGTGCCGCCTCTTCGCCGTCCGCGCCCAGGTGCTCGGCCAGTTCCTTGTAGATCTGGTCGCCGCCCATGATGGCGCAGAGCGTGTTGATGCACACGCCGACCTGGTATTCGGCGGCAGGCTCGTGCTTGTACATTGTGTAGAACGTGGCTACGCCCCTGACCTCGGTCCCGGTGATCCCGAGCACGTCAGCGCAGAAGGAGATGCCGTCGTCGGAGACGTATCCCTCCTCGGACTGCATAAGGTGCAGCAGCGGCAGCAGCGCGGAACGTGCCTTCGGGTACCGGCCGATGATCTCGGCGGCGTCCGCGCGCAGCCGCGTCATCGCCTCATCACTGAACGCCATTACCGGTCCACGCCTCCAATCACCGGGTCGATGGACGCGATCGCCGGGATCACGTCCGCGAGGTTGCCGCCTTCACACAGCATGGAAACCGCCTGCATGTGGTGGAACGAAGGGTCACGCAGGTGAGCGCGGTACGGCCGGGTGCCGCCGTCGCTCACCACGTGGCAGCCGAGCTCGCCCTTGGGTGACTCGATCGGCACGTACGCCTGTCCGGCCGGCACCCGGAAGCCCTCGGTCACCAGCTTGAAGTGGTGAATCAGCGCCTCCATGGACTGGCCCATGATGTGCGCTATGTGATCAGGCGCCGGGCCCATGCCGTCGGGGCCGAGCGAGAGGCGGGCGGGCCAGCCGATCTTGGCGTCCTGGATCATCCACGGGTCGTCCGCGATGCCCGAGCGGTCCGCGAGGCGGGTGACGGCCTGCTCGACGATCTTCAGCGATTCCTCGATCTCCCTTATGCGGACCAGGTAGCGGCCGTAAGCGTCGCAGGTGGTCTCCGTCGGGACGTCGAAATCGAAGGTCTCGTAACCGAGGCACGGCTGGGACTTGCGCAGGTCCCAGGGCAGCCCGGCCGCGCGCAGCATGGGCCCCGTGACGCCAAGCGACATGCACGCTTCCAGGTCCATGTAGGCGATGCCCCGCGTACGAGCGCGGAAGACCGGGTTCGCGTCGACCAGCGTGCGCAGGTCGTGCACCCACTCCGGCGACTTGCGGAGGAACTCGCGGATCTTCGCGATGCCATCTGGCGGCAGGTCCTGCGCGATGCCGCCGGGACGTATGTACGCGTGGTTCATCCGCAGCCCGGTAATGAGCTCGAACAGGTCCAGGACGTACTCCCGCATGCGCAGGCCCTGGAGGAAGATCGTCGTCGCGCCGAGTTCCATGCCGAACGGGCCGATCCCGCCGAGGTGGGACCCGATCCGGTTCAGTTCGAGCATCAGCACCCGGATGAGCTGCGCCCGCTCGGGAATCCTGTCCTCGATGCCGAGCAGTCGCTCCACGGACAGCACGTACGCCATCTCGTTGAACAGCGGCATGAGGTAGTCCGCACGCGTGATGAACGTAGTCCCCTGCGTCCAGGTGCGGTACTCGATGTTCTTCTCGATGCCGGTGTGCAGGTAGCCGATCGACGCCCTGACCTCGCTGACCGTTTCGCCCTCGAGGGTGAGGATCAGCCGGAGCACGCCGTGCGTGGACGGGTGCTGCGGGCCCATGTTGACGACGATCCGCTCGCCCGGCGACCGCTCCTCGTCGCCGCCGAAGACCTTGTCCCAGTCCTCGCCTGCGACGTCGTAGACGCGGCCCTGCGCGGCATCCTCCTCGGCGTCGCCCGCCGCGCCGGTGACATGAGTGGTGCTCACGAGTACGACCTTCTTTCGTCCGGCGGCGGCACCTTGGTACCCCGGTACTCAACAGGGACGCCGCCGAGCGGGTAGTCCTTGCGCTGCGGGTGGCCGAGCCAGTCATCCGGCATCTCGATGCGCGTGAGCGCCGGGTGACCGTCGAACACGATCCCGAAGAAGTCCCAGGTTTCCCGCTCGTGCCAGTTGGCCGCCGGGTAGACACCGGTCACCGAGGGAATGTGCGGGTCGGTGTCCGGGGCACTGACCTCGAGCCGCAGCCGACGGTTGTGCGTGATCGAGAGCAGGTGGTACACGGCACGCAGTTCGCGGCCAGTCTCGTCCGGGTAGTGGACACCGGAGACGCCGGAGAGGATCTCGAACCGCAGCGCCGGGTCGTGCAGCAGCTTGTCCACGACCTCCGGCAGCTTCTCGCGCTTTACGTGGAACGTGAGCTCGCCGCGGCTCACCACGACCCGCTCGACCGCGTCGTCGAAACCGGTTCCGTCCGCCTGCAGGGCGGTACCGAGCGCGTCGGCGACCGTGTCGAAATACCCGCCGTAAGGCCGCTGGGTGACCAGGTCCGGCGCCTGGCGGACCTGAAGCCTGCCGTACCCGGAGGTGTCAGGGGAACCGTGAACGCCGAACATGCCCTCGCGGACCACGGGCGCCTCAATGCGCTCTTGACCGAGCTTGGCGGGCAGGTTGCCGTTGCTCTCGGCCGGAGGCTGCGTCACAGTTCACTCTCCAGACGATCGCTCGCGGTCGCGAGGTGCAGCGGGAGCATTTTCAGCCGGGCCTCTTCCTGCTCGGCGATCTCCCGCTCGCGGTCCGCGCCGAGTTTCATGTTCATGATCTTGTCGTGCAGCTTGAAGATGGCGTCGAGGAGCATCTCCGGCCGCGGTGGGCAGCCGGGCAGGTAGATGTCCACCGGCACGATGTGGTCGACGCCCTGCACGATCGCGTAGTTGTTGAACATGCCGCCGGACGACGCGCAGACGCCCATGGAGATGACCCACTTGGGCTCCGGCATCTGGTCGTAGATCTGCCGCAGCACCGGGGCCATCTTCTGACTCACCCGGCCGGCGACGATCATCAGGTCGGCCTCTCGCGGCGTCGATCCGGTCTTCTCCATGCCGAAGCGCGCCATGTCGTGGCGCGGACCACCGGTCTGCATCATCTCGATCGCGCAGCAGGCCAGGCCGAACGTGGCCGGCCATACCGAGCGGGCGCGCGCCCACCCGGCCAGCTTCTCGACGGTCGTCAGCAGGACACCGCTCGGCAGCTTCTCTTCAATGCCCATTTCGCTAATCCCAGTCCAGTCCGCCGCGCCGCCACACGTAGGCGTACGCGATCAGCACCGTGAGCACGAAGGCGACCATCTCAGTGAGACCGAACGGCCCCAGCTTGTTGAAGGTGACGGCCCACGGATACAGGAAGACGATCTCGATGTCGAAGACGATGAACAGCATGGCGGTCAGGTAGTACTTGACCGGGATGGTGCCGCCGCCAAGCGGCTGGGGAGTCGGCTCGATGCCGCACTCGTAGGCTTCCAGCTTCGCCTTGTTCCAGCGCCTGGGACCCATCAGGGTGCCCGCTGTCACTGAGACGCAAGCGAAGCCCAAGGCGAGCACGGCGAGCACGAGGATCGGTATGTAAAGCCTCACCGAGATTGCGCCCCCTCTCTCTGTTTTCCGGAGGCCAAGTGGTTTCTCTTCCTAGGCATCGGGTCACCTGGGAGCTGGTGCGAGACGGGCCAGGCCGTTGATCACGCGATCCTGGGCGTCGCCGCCGGTCGGATCCGTGAGGTTGGCCAGGAGCTTGAGTGCGAACTTCATCAGCGCCGGGCGCGACATGCCGCGGGCGGTCGCGTAGCGCATGAGCTTCGGCTGGCCAATGAGCTGTACGAACAGCCGGCCGAGCGTGTAGTACCCGCCGTAGGTCTGCTGCAGCGCGACCGGGTAGTCACGCAGCACGCGCTCCCGTTCGGCGCGGGTCGGCCGGGCGTGCGCCTGGGCGATCGTGCGCGCCAGGATCTCGCCGGACTCCATCGCGTACGCGATGCCCTCGCCGTTGAACGGGTTGACCATGCCGGCCGCGTCACCGGCCAGCAGCAGGCCGCGGTAATAGTGCGGAGTCCGGTTGAACGCCATCGGCAGCGCCGCGCCGCGGACCGGCTCCGTGCGGTTCTCCTCGATGTAGCCCCACTCTTCGGGCATGGACTGGAGCCAGCGGCGCAGCAGTCCCCGGTAGTCGGTGTTGCCGAACGCCTTGGACGTATTCAGCAGGCCCAGTCCGACATTGGACGTGCCGTCGCCCATCCCGAAGATCCAGCCGTAGCCCGGCAGCAGCCGGTCGCCGTCCCACAGGTCGAGCCAGGATTCCAGGTAGTCGTCGTCGTGACGCGGCGACGTGTAATACGTCCGTACGGCCACGCCCATGGGCCTGTCGTCCCGCTTGGCCAGGCCCATCGCCACCGACAGCCTGGAGGAGTTGCCGTCAGCGGCCACGACGATCGGAGCACGGAAGACTCGTTCGGGATCGTCATGGCCTCCCCGAGCCCGCACACCGGTGATGACGCCGGCGTCATTCAGGACCGGTCCGGTGACTGTCACGTCTTCGAGGAGCTTGGCGCCGGCGGCCTGCGCTCGGCGGGCGAGGGTCTGGTCAAGCGACGAGCGGGGGCGGACCAGGCCGTAGCCGGGGTAGGCGTTCAGTTCCGGCCATGGCAGCTCGAGCCGCATGCCGGCGCCGATGACCCGCAGGCCTTTGTTGCGCAGCCAGCCGGCCTCGGCGCTGAGGTCGACCCCCATCGCTACCAGCGCCTTCACCGCCCGCGGGGTAAGGCCGTCGCCGCACACTTTGTCGCGCGGGAACCGGGCCTTTTCGAGTACCAGCACGTCGAGTCCCGCCTGAGCGAGGTAGTAGGCGGTGGTCGCGCCCGACGGGCCGGCACCGACGACGATAACGTCCGCGTCGTCCGTGCTGATAGGGCTGACTGTGCGGGTAGCGGTGTCCGCCACGCCACGCGGGATATCCGCGGGCACCGCGGGATGGACGTGCTCGGTCACTTGTCAGATCCTGGTTTTCTTGTGAACCGCTTCACAAATTCTTTGCCGTTAGTTTAATCCCGGACGTTCCCGGGACGATCGCCCGCCCCCGTCAAATGTTGCGGCCTACGTGTACCGCGACTATGCCAAGGGTCAGGTTGCGCCACCGGACCGCGGACCAACCCGCGGACCGGATCACGTCCGCCAGTTCCCGCTGCGCCGGCCAGTCGGTGATCGACTCGGCCAGGTAGTCGTACGCAACCGGGTTACGGGCCGCGATCTGGGCAATCGTGGGCAGGACACCGGTCAGGTAACGCCGGTAAAGCATATCGAGCGGCGGCACCGTGATCCGACTGAACTCACATACCACCAGCCTGCCGCCGGGACGGGTCACACGGCGCATTTCCGTTAGCGCCTCACGCGTCCGCTGCACGTTACGCAAGCCAAATGAAATCGTTACCACATCGAAGGATTCGTCCCCGAACGGCAGCGCCAGCGCGTCACCCGCGACGAAATTCACAGTGCCGCGCGTCTTTTCCTGTCGCGGGTCTTTCGCGAGGAGCCTGGTCTGCCCGGTCCGCAGCATGCCGAACGAGAAGTCGCACGCCACGCACTGCGCGCCGCTCTCCGCGAAGGTGACGGACGACGTGGCCGTGCCGGCCGCGAGGTCAAGCACACGGTCGTCCGGCCTGGCGGCGACGATCCTCTGCACCTGCTTGCGCCACAGCCGGACCTGACCCCCAGACAAGACGTCGTTCATCAGGTCATACCGCTCGGCCAGGGCATCGAACATCTTCGCGACCTGGCGCGGCTGCTTGTCAAGATCAGCGCGTGTCATGCCTGCCACGCTACCGCTAGCAGCCCCGCCCTCCCCTTGCGACGCCTAGAGGAGTTCGGGCCGCTGCCAGGGCTCTCCGAGCACATGCTGCCCGAGGAAGGCGAACGTCGTTTCGTACCATATCTGGACATTTCCCGGTGACATGATCCAGTGGTTCTCGTCGGGGAAGTACAGGAACTTGGCTTCGTTGCCGTTGCGCTTGAGGTCCCACCACAGACGGAGCGCTTCCCCGAAGGGAACCCGGTAGTCCTTCGCCCCGTGGATCACGAGCATCGGCGTCGTCACATGGTCGATGTGCCGGTGCGGGGAGTTCGCCTCGTACATGTCCGGGCTGGTGACCGGATCGCCGAACTGCGGCCGCCAGAACTGCGGCATGTCCGTCGTGCCGAACATCTGGTCCAGCGTCCACAGCCCCGCGTGAGAAACGATGGCCTTGAACCGGTCGGTGTGCCCGGCGATCCAGTTGGCCATATAGCCGCCGTACGAGCCGCCCATCATCGCGGTGCGCGTCTCGTCGATGTCCGGCCTCGCTATCGCGGCGTCGGTGATGGCCGTGATGTCGCGGAACGGCCGCTCCCCCCAGGAGTGGTAGCCGCGCTGCACGAAGTCCTGTCCGTACCCGGTGGACAGGGCCGGGTCCGGAAGCAGCACGGCGTATCCCCTAGCCGCCATCAGCCACGGGTTCCACCGCCACGACCAGTTGTTCCAGCTCATCATCGGCCCGCCGTGCACCCACAGCAGCAAGGGCGCCTTCCGATCCGCCGCGGTCTCCGGCAGCACCAGCCAGGCACGGATCGGGTGACCGTCGTCAGCCTCGGCGGTGATCTCGGTGAGCGTGCCAGGCAGCCCTGGCCGCTGGCCCGGTGCGGGCAGGCGCTCGAATTTTCCGGTTTCCGGATCCACCCTCACCGGGGTGAACGGTTCGTCAATCGCCATCCGCAGCGCGAAGATCGTGCCGTCGGAGGCGACATTGAGATCGCTGTAATACCCGTGGTCACCAGTCAGCCTGACTGTCGCCGCACCGTTGGCACTGGCCTTGAAAACGGGATGACGACCTCCGTCATCAGCCGTGAAATATACCGAACGATCCCGCGTTCCCCACTCCGCGCCCGCCGGCCACCGGTCTAGGCCTGCAACGAGGTCTGTGGCCGCTGCGTCCCCGTTCCCCGCGACCGGCACGCAGACGAGCGTGACGTCGTGCGCCTTCTCCGGCGTGTGGTGTGTGGAGCGCGCCGCGACGATGGCCCGGCCGTCGGGCGAGAACCGCGGGCTGTCGTAGTCGAAGTCGGGGTCGGACAGCAGCGTGGTCCGCTTTCCCGTGGCCACGTCGATAAGCACAAGTTCAGAGTGGGACTGCACGCCGTCCTGCCACTGCCACCATCCGGTAGCGACGAGCCCGCCGTCCGGGCTCACCGCGAACGACTGATTGAGCAGCGCCCGCCCCGCGTCCGGAGTGAGATCCCGCACGTCGGCTTTCTCCGTCCCTTCCTCCGAGGGAGTGGTGACGGCGAACAGACGTAGGTCATCGGGTCCCAGGTCATGATCCCAGTACCGGACCGGCACGGTTTCGTGGAGGATCGCGGTAACTCCGGCGTCCTTCCGAGCCTTGCGGAGCCGCTCGTCGTCGGCTGCGGTCCCACCGGGTCCGGCCTCCCCGGCCCCGTCAGCACCGGCCACGTCGGCACCGGATCCGTTGGCACTGGCCCCGCCGGCACTGGATCCGCCGGCACCGGATCCGTCGGCACCGGATCCGCCATTGGTCTTGCTGTTATCAGTACCGGCGGCTGTCAGCACCGGGGACGAGACGATGATGGTCGCCCCCTCGTCGGCGGCCGTCTCGACGGACCCGACCCCGCCCGGCAGCGAAGCGATCTCCCGTCCCTCGCCGCCTCCCGGGGGCAGGAGCCATAGCGCGGCGCCGTTCGACTCGCCCTCTTTGCCGCCGCTCTCGGCATCCGGTCGTTTCGACGTGAACAGCAGCGACCCGTCCGGCAGGAAACGCGGGCTCCCCTCCCCCTCGGCCGACCTGGTGAGCCTGCGTGCGGGCCCGCCTGCCACGTCGATCCGCCAGATGCTGGTGACGTACTTCTTCCGGTCGGCACTGAGCGTCTGCACGCTTGCCGCCAGCCAAGTCCCGTCCGGCGACAGCCGGAGACCGGCCACACGCGGGATGGCAAGGAAGTCACTCAGGTCATGAAACGGTGTCGCGGTCACATGGACTCCATACAGCACATAATTCACACAAAGGACGGCTTATTCCGGACCATATCCCGCGCCCTGCCGCCCGGGGAACCCCGGGGCAGAAGCTCCGTTTACCAAATCTCCGGCAGTTCCGCGCGCCCCTCGCGCTTGGAACCGCGTCGCCGCCTGAGGTGACTGGCCCGAACACGCATTTGAGCACGTTGGCAAGTATGCCCAAACGCGCATTCGAGCGCGTTATAGCGAGCTCGAATGCGCGTTTGAGCCGATCGGCCGGGGCGGCCGGGGCCGCCGGGGGCCCCGGCCGGGGGCGGGCGGGGCCGCCGGGGGCCCGCCGGGAGGAGGCCAGGGGCCGCCGGGGGCCGCAGGGAGGGCTAGCGGGCGTCGGTGATCATTACTGTGCCGACGGTGGTGTTGGTGGCCTCGTCGATGAGGATCATGCCGCCCGTGAGACGGTTGCGGGAGTAGGGGTCGGCGAACACCGGCTGGGTCAGCCGCATCCGGATGCGACCGACCTCGTTGAGGCCCAGTGACGTCGCGGTTTCGTCCCGGTGGAGGGTATTGACGTCGATCCGGTAATGCAGGTCGGTGACGATTCCCTTGACGGTGCGCGTGGTGTGCTTGACGATCAGCCGGCTGCGCGGGGCGAGCGGCCGCTCGGCGGTCATCCAGACCACCATTCCCTCGATGTCCTGCGCGGCGGCGGGGCGGTTGTTCGGCCGGCAGATCAGGTCGCCGCGGGAGATGTCGACGTCGTCGTCGAGGAGCAGCGTCACCGACATCGGGGAGTACGCCTCGCTGACCGCCGTACCCGCGAGATCGATCTCCTTGATCCTGGTCGCGAACCCGGACGGCAGGTGCAGCACCTCGTCGCCCGGCTTGAGTATGCCGCCCGCCACCTGGCCCGCGTAACCGCGGTAGTCGTGCAGTTCGGGATCGTCCGCGGCGTGCGGCCGGATGACGTACTGGACCGGGAACCGGACGTCGATCAGGTTCCGGTCGGACGCGATGTGCACGTGCTCCAGATGGTGCAGCAGCGACGGGCCCTCGAACCACGGCATGTTCCCCGACCGTTCGACCACGTTGTCACCGTGCAGCGCCGAGATCGGGATGAACGTAAGATCCTGGATCTCCAGTTTGGTCGCGAACGCGGAGAACTCCGCGCAGATCTCATCGAAGATTTCCTGCGAGTAGCCGACCAGGTCCATCTTGTTGACCGCGAGCACCAGGTGCGGAACCCGCAGCAGTGCCGTCAGGAAGGCGTGCCGCCGGGACTGCTCGGTCAGGCCGTTCCTGGCGTCGACCAGCACGATCGCGAGGTCGGCGGTGGACGCGCCTGTCACCATGTTCCGCGTGTACTGGATGTGCCCAGGGGTGTCGGCGATGATGAACTTCCGCCGCGGGGTGGCGAAGTAGCGGTAGGCGACGTCGATCGTGATTCCCTGCTCGCGCTCGGCGCGAAGGCCGTCGGTCAGGAGCGCCAGGTTAGTGGTCTCCTCGCCGCGATCGCGGGACGTGCGCTCGACCGCCTCAAGCTGGTCCTCGAAGATTGACTTCGAGTCATACAGCAGCCGCCCGATGAGCGTGGACTTGCCGTCGTCGACCGAGCCCGCGGTGGCGAACCGCAGGAGGTCCATGCGGGGGCCATGGGGGGCCGCACCCCCAGTGGACACTGTCATCAGAAGTAGCCCTCCCGCTTGCGGTCTTCCATCGCCGCTTCGCTGGTCCGGTCATCGGCCCGGGTCTGGCCGCGCTCGGTGATCCGGGTGGCGGCCACCTCGGCGATCACTTCCGCGACCGTGGCGGCCGTTGACGTCACGGCGCCGGTGATGGTCATGTCGCCGACCGTCCTGTATCGCACGGTCGCCGTGAACGGCTGCTCGTCCTCCGCCCGGGGCAAGTACTCGCTAACGGCGAGCAGGATGCCCTCCCGTTCGAAGACCTCCCGCTCGTGCGCGTAATAGATGGAGGGGATCTCCAGGTTCTCGCGCTCGATGTACGCCCAGATGTCCAGCTCCGTCCAGTTGGACAGCGGGAACACGCGGATGTGCTCGCCGCGCCGGATCCGGGTGTTGTAGAGATTCCATAGCTCGGGACGCTGGTTCTTCGGGTCCCACTGGCCGAACTCGTCGCGGAAGGAGAACACCCGCTCCTTCGCGCGGGCCTTCTCTTCGTCGCGCCGCGCGCCGCCGAACAGCGCGTCGAACCTGTTGTCCTCGATCGCGTCGAGCAGCGTCACCGTCTGCAGGCGGTTCCGCGACGTCCACCGCCCTGTCTCCTCGACTGCCCGGCCGGCGTCGATGGACTCCTGCACCGATGCCACCACGAGGCGGACGCCGAGTTCGGCGGCCCGGTGGTCGCGGAACTCGAGGACCTCAGGGAAATTGTGTCCCGTATCCACGTGCATGAGGGGGAACGGGATGTTCGCCGGCCGGAACGCCTTCTCGGCCAGGGCCAGCATCACGATGGAGTCCTTGCCACCGGAGAACAGCAGCGCGGGCCGCTCGAACTCCGCGGCCACTTCCCTGATGATGTGGATGGACTCGGCTTCCAGCACGTCTAGCTGAGACAGCAGGTAGTCAGTGGGCATGCGTTACTTCCCGGATCGCGTCGAGCAACAGACCCGCGATAGCGGGTCGGCAAACTAGGATATCGGGCAACAGCGGATCATCCCTGTTATACGTGAGGGAACCGCCGTCGATTCGCGACGCGTGCAAGCCGGCGGCACGCGCCACCGCGACCGGCGCCGCCGTGTCCCACTCGTAGAAGCCCCCCGAGTGCAGGTACACGTCCGTCTCGCCGGTGATTACGGTCGCCGCCTTGGCGCCGGCCGAGCCGCACGGGACCAGTTCGGCGCCCAGGCGGACCGCGACATCCTTGACGAGCTGTGACGCCCGGCTGCGGCTGACCACCATGCGAAGAGGGGCGGACGAGACGGAGGGAGCAGGGTCCGTTGGGGAAAAGGGGTTGAGGGTGGACAAGACCGTCCCCTGCGCGGGGAGTGCGACCGCGCCCGCGGTCAGGTCTCCCGCCGCGCCGTTTCCGGCGGCACGCTCCCAGAGGGCGACGTGCACGGCCCAGTCGGCGCGGCCTTCCTCGCCGAACTCGCGCGTGCCGTCGAGCGGGTCGACGATCCACACGCGGTCAGCGGACAAGCGCCCCTTGTCGTCGACGCCTTCCTCCGAAAGCACTGCGTCGGATGGTCGCAGTTCCGCGAGGCGGGCGGCGAGGAACTCATGCGACCGGCGATCGCCGGCCTTGCGCAACTCATCCGGCCCTCCCCCCTGTTCCCGCGAATGCCCGGCGCGCAGGGCGAGCAGCAACTGCCCGGCTTCCTCCGCGAGATCGCGCGCGAGCGCGTGGTCGTCAGCTGTTGTCAAGCTGGTTCCTCCCGGCCGGTGCTGGAGTTATGAGGCTACAACGCAGGCGTTATCGCTTGTCTATGCCGAGGCGGCGTGGAAGGTATTCTGCGCCTCGATGAGGCCCTTGGTGATCAGGACCTCGATCGCGTCGGCGGCGCGGTCGACGCCGAACGGCAGGTCCTTTCGCTCGGCCGTGGCGAAGTCGCGCAGCACATACGCGGCAGGGTCCATCCGGCCCGGCGGACGGCCGATGCCGAAGCGGACACGGTAGTAATCGCGGGTACCCAGTGCCGACGTGACCGACCGCAAGCCATTGTGACCGTTGTCACCACCGCCGAGTTTCAAGCGGATCTCGCCGAACGGGATGTCGAGTTCGTCGTGAGTCACCACGAGGCGCTCGGGGGGAAGCTTGTAGAACTGGGCGAGGGCGGCGAGCGGCGGGCCGGACAGGTTCATGTAGGACTGCGGCTTCGCCAAGGTCACCTGCTGGCCGACGAGACGGCCTTCGGCGATCTGGCACCGGGTGCGGTGCGCCTTGAAGCGGGCACTCATGCGCTCGGCCAGCAGGTCGACGATCATGTGGCCGACATTGTGCCGAGTGCCCGCGTACTCCGGCCCCGGATTCCCGAGGCCGGCGACAATCCAGCGATCGCCGGGGATGACGGGTTACTCGCCTTCGGCGGCCGGGACCTGGGACTCGGCCGCGGCACCTTCCTCGGTCTCGCCGAGCTCGGCTTCGAACTGCGCCTGCGACTGTGCCTGGACCACGTGCAGGACCAGAACCTCCGGGTCGACCTGCAGGGTGGTGCCCGGAGGCAGGGCCAGGTCCTTGGCGTGCACCGCGGTACCGATTTCCATGCCCTCGACGTCCACGTCGATGCCGTCCGGGAGGTGCGTGGCCTCAGCCTCGACGGAGATCTGTACGAGCTGCTGGTCGAGCACGCCACCGGAGAACACGTCACCGGTCACGCGGACCGGGATCTCGACGGTGACCTTCTCGCCCTGGCGGACCTCGATCAGGTCGACGTGCTCGATGGTGCCCTTCAGCGGGTCACGCTGCACGGCCTTCGGTAGCGCGAGGCCAGGACGGCCGGGCAGGCCCTCAAGGCGGATCAGCACGTTCGCGGTCTTCAGGGCCAGCATGAGCTCGTGCTCGGGCAGGCTCAGGTGCTTGTTCTCGCTGCCGTGGCCGTACATGACAGCGGGCACGCGACCCGCCCGGCGAGTACGGCGGGCTGCTCCCTTGCCGAACTCGGTGCGCGGCTCGGCTGCGATACGGACCTCAGGCACGGTCAGTCACTCCTCAACGGATGCAAGAATATGCGGGACGAAGTCTAGCCGAGAAACGGAGTGCGTGCGGACGCGAGCGCTCCGCGTCCGCACGACCCGGTGACCTGCCGCGACTAGCCGGCACTGTCGGGGGTCACGGTGTCGTCTGGGGTCACAGTGTCGTCGGGGGTGACCGTGTCGTCTTGGGTCACGTTATCATCCGGGGTTACCGTGTCGTCGGGCGTGACCGTGTCGTCGGGCATCACCGTGTCGTCGGGCGTGACCGTGTCGTCGGGCGTCACCGTGTCACGGGGAGCGAATTCCGTCATTTCCCGTCCTTCCTGCATCCCGCCATGCGGGCCTATGTCGGGCAATTCGCAGCGTACTCGCGACCACGCGGGAGGCACCACGATATGCGCTGCTGAACTTAAATGTGAAGACGTAAATTCGGAGCGGCAATGCGGGACGCGAAAAACCCGGATAACGCGGCCAGGGCGGACTGGATCTTCGCGATCTCGTTGTCCTCCTTCAGGACCTCGAAGATCACGAGCGCGGCGGCCAACGACGCCCGCCCCATGTCTTCCTCCCCGCTCTCCCGCTGCGCCTGGCCGAGAAACTTCAGAGCCGTAGCCTGTCCTCTAAGGTCACCGGACGCCGTGTGCACGCGGTGTGCCTCGCCGAAGCTGGCGAGCGCCTCGCCCATGCGTCCTGATTGGAGGCATACACGCCCGAGATTGTGCACCGCGTACCCGTACACGTACCCGATAACCTCCTTGGGAATGGCCAGCGCTTCCCGAAGGCATTGTTCCGCCTCATCCAGCCTGCCTAGTTCCAGGCAGAGATCCGCGTGGTTGTTCAGGCCGCCGGCGAGCAGGTAATCGTTTCCCGTCTCGCGCAGCACCTCAAGGGATCGCAGCGACGGGTCGATGGCGTTTTCGGCTCCCTGCACCTTGTAGTAGGCGTCCGCGAGCGAGATCGCCGTCGTCGCCTCGCCGTCGCGGTCCGCCAGTTCCCGCCTGATCGCGAGGGCTTCCTCCAGATGCCCGATGGCCTCGGCGTCCTTGAGCTTGATGAGCGCCGCGCCCAGGTTCTGGAGTGTCCACGCCTCGCCGCGGCGGTTTCCCGCCTTGCGGGCGCTGGAGACCGCGATCCGGTGCACGGTGATGCAGTCGGTCCAGTTGTCGCGCCGGTTGAAGATCGGGAAGAGCGCGGTCGCCAGCCGCCAGGCGATGTCGTGCAGTCCGGCCGCCGCCGCCTGGCGCGTCGCGAAGATCACGTTCAGCCGCTCGTCGTCGTACCAGCCGAAGACATCTTCCGGAACGGGGTAGCTGACCTGCGGAGGTGTATCGCAGGGAACGCGGTACCTGCGCGGCGACACGAAGTCCGCGGCCGCCTGCGCGATCCCCAGATACCACCGGAGCAGGCGGGCGACGGCCGCGTCACGGGTCGATTCGGCATCCTCGGCCTGGGCTCGCTCGGTGGCGTAGAACCGCAGCAGGTCGTGAAAGCGATACCAGTCCGGCGCGTGGGACTCCAGCAGGTTGACGTCGACAAGGGCCTCAAGCGCGTCGGCGACGTCGCCCTCGCGCTCGCCGACCAGGGCCGTCGCGGCGGCCAGGCTGATCGTCCGCCCCTGCCACAGCCCGAGCAGGCGGAACACCCGCGTCAGATCGACCCGGCCCCGGCCCGCGTTCAGGCTGTCGTAGCTGACCTGGAAGCTGGCACGGACTTCGAGGTCGCCGATCTGAAGCTCGTCCAGCCGGCGCTGCTCATCCCGGAGCCGGTTCGCCATCGTGGCGACCCGCCAATGCCCACGGGCCGCGAGTCGCGCGGCGCAGATCCTGATCGCGAGCGGAAGCCCGGCGCAGGCCAGCAGGATCTCGGCGGTCGCGTCCGGCTCTGCCGCCGGGCGGTCGTCACCGACGATACGGGAGAAGAGTTCGAGTGCCTCCGTGTCCGACAGCACGTTCAGGTCGACGAACCGAGTGCCCACCAGGTCCGGCGTCCGGTTCCGTGTGGTGACGAGCACGGCACACAACGCGCTGCCCGGCAGCAGCGGCCGGACCTGAGCCGCGTCCTTCGCGTTGTCGAGCAGGATCAGCACTCGTCGGCCGGTGAGCCTGGTCCTGTACAGCGCCGCGCGCTCGTCGTCGCCGGCCGGGACCTTGTCGCCGTCCACGCCAAGGTCGCGCAGGAACCGCGCCAGCACCTCTCCCGGTGCCGCCGGGTCGGCGGACGCGCCGGACAGGTCCCCGTACAGCTGCCCGTCCGGGAACAGGCTCCGGACCTGGTGCGCGGCATGCACGGCGAGCGTCGTCTTTCCCAGGCCCGCCGCGCCAGCCACGACCGCGATACGCACAGCACCCGGGCCGCGGGCCACGTCCTGCAGCGTGAGCATGTCAGCCAGGTGGCGGACCTGCAGTTCCCGGCCGGTGAAGTCCCCGATGTCCGCGGGCAACTGCGCCACCTGCGGCAGCGAGGCACCGGCGGCTTCCGGCGGCCTCGCCGACATCGCGGGTACGTCCGGACCGGGCAAGTCGGCGAACGCCCCGACCGCGATGGTGCCGGGAACGTCGCCGGGGGCAGTGCCGGATCCGGAGCCTGGACTTTGCGCTGGGCCTGGGCCGGTCATGATGCCGCCGGCTTCGTCGTCCGTCCCTGACGCCTCCCGCACCTGTGACCGCGGGACGCTCCCCGCGGCAGGAGGCTTCTGGCGCGCGACGGGGCGGACCGGAACAGACGCCGGCGGGGCGTCGGCCGCGAGCAGTTCCGCGTACAGGCGTTGCAGTTCGGCGCCCGGGTCCACGCCGAGCTCGTCGGCGATCATCTCGCGGGCGTGGCCATAGGTGTCCAGCGCCTCGGCGTGCCGCCCGGCGCCGTCGAGGGCGCGCATCAGCAGCAGCCACAGGCCCTCACGCAGCGGGTGCTCCGCGACCAGGGAGCGCAGTTGCGGTATCACCTCGGCATAGCGCCCGCAGGTCAGGTCGGCCCCGATGCGGAGTTCGGCGGCGGCTAGCCGGAGTTCGGCGGATCGTTCGGATTCGGTGGAGACCAGCGCCGACACGGACACGTCAACGAGGAAACCACCGCGCCACAGGCTCTCCGCCTCTCGCAGGACAGCGGCGGCGGTCTCCGGGTCCCCGGCCGCGAGGGCCGCGCGGCCATCCGCTGCCAAGGACTCGAACTGGCGCAGGTCCGTGTCGTCGTCGGCGACTATGAGCTGGTAGCCGGGCTTGCGGTGGACGAGGACGCGCCCTTCGGCGTCACCGATCGCACGCCGGAGGCGGTGTACGTAGATGCTGACCAGGTTGGTCGCCGTGGGCGGCGGAGTGTCCCCCCACAGTTCGAATATCAGGCTCTCGGTCGAGACTATTTGCCCTGGTTTGAGCAAAAGGCACGCCAGAAGTGAGCGCCATTTGGCGGCGCTGATACTGACCCAGTCCTCCCCGGACCAGACCTCCAGCGGACCTAGCATGCGGAAACGCATCAGGTCAGCCCGTCCGAACCCACGATCTCCTCCGCCTCCGGGATAGCAGTTCCGGGTGTTGGGTTGTGCCCGGGAACGGTAGAGGGGCCCGCCGCTTAGTCTGCGGTCTGCCGACGGGCTCCTCCGGGCTGTTTGCGTAGGTCTACTTAATCACGGCTCAAGCATCCCGTAAATCGGACAAGCCACGATATGGGGAGCTGAACCTGATTCCTCGCTGACCGTGCGGGTCCGTGTGCCGCCCGTGGCGCCGGCGACCCGGACAGGACGCCGGTAGGCGCTGGCCGGAACCCCAGCCGGGGGCATATCGCGCCGCCGATTAAGCGGAGGCTCCCGTATCCCCGGGAGACGAGGTCCGGACTTAATCGCCACGCAAGAGTTGTCTGGCAATCTTTGTGGCAGTTCCGCGGGGTTGGGGGACTCCGGGGGGCGGGACCTGGTTCCGGGTCCTACCGGACGGTACGCGAGGGCACCGTCCGGCGGGACCCGGAGCCGCCTTGAGCGCCAAAGCTGGCCGCACTAGGGGTCCGGGGAAATCCTGGTGCGGCCGTAAGCGCCTCGTCCCGCCGAACCGGGGAATGGCGGGGCGAGGCTTGATGCGGCCCTGGCCCAGGGAGTGCGGCCCTTGGACCAGGGCCGCGCGGCTGTGCTGTGCTAGCCCGGGGGGACGACCCCCCGGAACCCCCCGGCTGCGCACCCGATGGCAAAGCCGGCCATCCTATCGGGCGCGCGGCGCCCTTATCGGGCGCGTGGTCCCGCTAGCGGAGCTCGGCCCTGCTAGCACGGGGGGACGACCCCCGGAACCCCCGGCTGCGCACCCGATGGCAAAGCCGGCCATCCTATCGGGCGCGCGGCACGCGAGCGGAGGCTCAGCTCTGGCCGTCGAAGAGACTCGTCACCGAGCCGTCGCTGAATACCTCGTTGATCGCCCGCGCGATAAGCGGAGCGATCGAAAGTACTGAGAGCTTGTCGAACCGTTTCTCCTCCGGCACGGGCAGCGTGTTGGTGATGACCACTTCGCTGATCCGCGAGTTCTTCAGCGTGTCGAGCGCCTGGCCGGACAAGACACCGTGCGTCGCCGCGACGATCACGCGCTCCGCGCCCTGCTCGAACAGCGCGTCCGCGGCCTTGGTGATCGTCCCGCCCGTGTCGATCATGTCGTCCACGAGAATGCAAGTCCTGCCCTTGACCTCGCCGACCACCTCGAACACCTTGACTTGGTTGGCGACATCCGGGTCGCGGCGCTTGTGGATGATCGCCAGCGGCGTGCCGAGCCGGTCCGTCCACCGCTCACAGACCCGCACCCGGCCCGCATCCGGCGCGACCACGGTCACGTTCTGCACGTTGAGCTTGGTCTCCAGATAGCCGGCGAGGATCGGCAGCGCGAACAGGTGGTCGACCGGCCCGTCGAAGAACCCCTGGATCTGCGCGGTGTGCAGGTCAACGGCCATCAGCCGGTCCGCGCCCGCCGTGGCAAACAGATCCGCGATCAGCCGCGCCGATATCGGCTCCCGTCCACGGCTCTTCTTGTCCTGCCGCGCGTACCCGAAGAACGGCATGACAACCGTGATCCGCTTGGCGCTCGCCCGCTTGAGGGCGTCCACCATGATCAACTGCTCCATGATCGACTCGTTGATCGGCGCGGTGTGGCTTTGCAGCACGAACGCATCGCAACCGCGCACGGACTCGAGGAACCGGACCATGATCTCGCCGTTGGCGAAGTCGTACAGTCTGGCCGGCGCCACCTCTACGCCCATGCAGTCGGCGACTTCGGTGGCAAGGTCGGGATACGCCCGGCCCCCGAACAGCATCATCTTCTTCTGATTGGGCGCCGTCATGCCGCTCACCTGGTATAACTCCCCTTTTTCTTTTTCCGAACGGACAGTGGCGGCTGTTTGCGCCGACCGTGTCCCGGGCCGGTGGCGCCCGACCCATCCGTCCGAATTGTGCTGACGTCCCCGGGCCACGCCCAGGTCGCCCGGCGGGACGTCCTCGGTGATCGCGGAGCCGGCGGCGATGTACGCTCCAGGACCTACGTTCAGCGGCGCTATCAGCACGGTGTTGCTACCGACGAAAGCGTCCTCGCCGACCGTGGTGTGGTGCTTCTTCGCACCGTCGTAGTTCGCGAAGATGGTGCCCGCGCCGATGTTGGCGCGTTCGCCCACGGTCGCGTCGCCCACGTAGGTCAGGTGCGGGATTTTCGCCCCTGTGCCCACGGTCGAGTTCTTGAGCTCGACATGGCATCCTATATGGGCGCTTTGACCGATTTGCGTACCCGGGCGAAGGTAGGCGTACGGGCCGACGGTGGCGTTCGCGCCGATCGCGGCGCCGCGGGCGACAACGTGGATAACCTCGGCCCCCTCGCCGACGATGGTGTCGCGAAGGTCGCAGGCGGGGCCGACGATGGCGCCCTCGCGGATCTCCGTGTCCCCTGTCAGCTGGGTGTCCTGCCGGATCTCGGTGTCCTGGCCGATGGTGACGGTGACGTCGATCCAGGTGCTGGCCGGGTCGACGACCGTCACGCCGCCCCGCATGTGCCGATCGAGGACGCGCTCGTTCAGGACCCTGCGCGCGGTAGCGAGTTGGACGCGGTCGTTGATGCCGAGAACCTCGGTGTTGTCTTCCGCCTGTACCGTGCCGACGGGGTGGCCGTCGCCCCGCAGGATCTGTATCACGTCGGTGAGATACTCCTCCTGCTGCGCGTTGTCGGTCGTCACGCGCTTGATCGCGTCCGCAAGCAGCAGGCCGTCGAAGGCATAGCAGCCGGAGTTGTACTCGTCGATCCTTTTCTCCGCGTCCGTGGCGTCCTTCTCTTCGACAATCCTCGTGAAGGCGCCCGTCTCGTCACGGACTATGCGGCCGTAGCCCTTGGCGTCACCACGGGCGGTGAGCACGGTAACCGCGTTCCTGCCATCGTGATGGGTCCGCACCAGCTGTGCTAGCGTCTCCGCTCGCAGCAGCGGCATATCCCCGCAGGTCACGACGACGGTGCCGTCGATGACGCCGACCGCCTCGGTCACCATTCGCACCGCATGGCCGGTGCCCAGTTGCGGTTCCTGGACCACGACCCGGGCCTGCTGCTCCTCGGCCGTGACTGCCTTGGTCACCTGGTCACGGCCGTGGCCGACCACCAGGACCAGTCGTCCCGGATCAAGCTCCCTGGCGGCTGCCATCACGTGCCCGAGCAGGGTGCGCCCGCACAGCGCGTGCAGCACCTTGGGAGTACGCGACCTCATGCGCTTGCCCTCGCCCGCGGCGAGGATGATGACAGCGGCCGGGCGGCTTTCGCTCACGCGCAACGGTCTCCTCGGGTATCGCGCCGAATATTGTCCGGGGCCAGTCTTGACTTGGCACCACAGCACCCAGGGCAACGTCAGATCTGTTTACGCGCCCCTCACTCGCAGGATACCCGCTCGTTAGCGGTTTTCCCCGCACGCTCTGCTAGCCCCGCTCGCCCCGCTCGCGGGTACGGGCTCGGGTTATGCGTCGGGCAGGTCGCCTTCGACCGCCTCGATGTCGAGCGTTACCCGCATCACCCAGCCCACCAAGACCGATCCAGTGGGCAGGACCTGGTTCCAGTCCATGGCGAAGTCCTTCCGGCGCAGTTCGGCGGTGGCGCGGAAAGCCGCTCGCTGTGCGCCCCACGGGTCCGGAGATGTGCCGAGATAGGTCAGGTCGAGCGGGACCGGCTTCGTCGTGCCGCGCAGCGTGAGGCTGCCCTCCACCGTCCACCGGTCGCCGCCATCCGGCACGACCGACGTGCCGACGTACTCGATCTGCGGGTAACTGACGACGTCCAGGAAGTCCTGCGACCGGAGGTGGTCGTCCCTGACCTTGTTGCCCGTGTCAATGCTGTCTGCCCGCATCACGGCTCGCACCGCGGACGACTCGAGGGGCTCGGCGATCTCGATCGTGCCGGAGAAATCGCCGATCGACCCGGTGACGCTGGCCATGCCCAGGTGCCGAGCGGTGATCGTCACCGCGGAGTGCGCGGGATCGATCGTCCACTTGCCCGGCGGCGGCAGTTCGACACCGCCTGCGGCACGGACGAGGGTGATGGTGCCCAGCGTCGCCGTCCCGCCAACGGGGACGACGACGGTGCGCGCCGCGGGCTCGTAACCGGGGGCGATCACGATCGCCGTGTACGTGCCGGGCGGCAGGGGGCCGGTGGCGGCGACACCGTCGTCGCCGCCGTCCGCGCGGCCCGCCTGCTGCCCGGTCAGGTCAGTGACCGTGAGAATCGCATTCTTGACTGCCCAGCCGTCTTTAGTCCGCAGCCGGGCGCTCAGGCCGCCGCTCATGCCTCAGAGTGCCCCAATTCGACATCGTGGGAATGCGGGTCACCGCCGGCTACCTTGAGTCTGCTCGCCGCGGGCGGGTACCCGCTCGCGATGACCGTGTACTCGCCTTCCGGCAAGTTCTCGAACGAGTACGTCCCGTCCGGCCCGGTCGCGGCGACCCCGGCCACGTTGCCGTCGGGGTCGACCAGGGTGACCCGCGCGTCCGCTACGACCGCGCCCGAGGTGCTCCGGGCCGTTCCGCCCACCCGCGCACCGGTCCGCAGTTCCGCGTCCAGCGTGGCCGGCTGGCCGTCACTGATCGCGGCCGACAGCGCCAGGGGCTGGTACGACGGCGCGCTCAGCGCGATCGTGTACTGTCCCGCCACCAGGTTCTCGATCTCGTATTGGCCGGCTTCGCCTGTGACGGCGCTGCCGACGATCGCGCCCTGGGCGTCCGCCAGCATCACCGTCACGCCGGGGAGCGGCTGCCCCGTCCCCGCCGCACGGATATTGCCGGTCAGCCGGGAAGCCCCGGACAGGAGCACGTCGACTTCGGCCGCCCGGTCCGCGATTTGGACCGCGGAGGCGTAGGGCTCGTGCGACTTCGCCATCGCGATCAGCGTGTAAGTGCCCTGTGCGGGCACCGGCACCCGGTAACGCCCGTCCTCGCCGCTGCGTCCGATGCCCGCCTGCCGGCCTGCCGGATCGATCAGTGTCACGGTCGCGCCCGGCAGGGGCACGGCGCCGCCCTGCCGCACGTACCCCGATACCGCCAGGCCGCCGCTTCCGGCGCCGTTGGCCGAGATCACGGGGGCGGCCAGGTGCCCGTTGCTAGTGACAACCGCTTGGGGAGCGGCTCCGGTCGCCGCCCTGGGAAGGGTTTCGGCGGCAGCCTCTGCGGCGTGACGCCCGCCGCCATGGGGCACGCCCGCCATGGCGAACGCGGACCCGTTGACGCCGTTGACGCCGTTGACGCCGCCCGCCGACGGAATCTCAGCGGGGATAACCAGTTCCGCGGGCTCGATGCCCGACCCTTCGGACGCCGTCGCGGCGAGTTCGGCCCCCAGCGACTCGTGGGCGCCTGGCTTGCGCCGGCCGGTCAGCGCCGAGGCGACACACGCGACGAGGCACGCCGCGATCGCGAACCCGAACGCGAGACCGAGACCGCTGTGGAACGGCGAGGTGATGAGGTTCGGGAAGAACTGGCGACCCGTCAGGTACGCGACGTGCGCCGGAGTCATGTGCCCCAGAACGTTGCCGAGGAGCGTCTGTATCGGGTTGTAGCCGAGGAACGCGGCGAATAGCACGCCGATCGGCGGCAGATGGGCGACCTTCGCCGCGTCTACAGCCGGGACTCCCTGCGCGGTCAGCCCGCCGAGCAAGCTGCCCGGCAGCTTGCTCGCCAGTCCGGAGACCATCAGCGAGAAGAAGACGCCGATGGACAGCACCATCGCGGAGTTCATGAAGGTCGCGATCATGCCGCCCGCCGCGCCACGTGCGTCCCCCGGGACCGCGTTCATCATCTCCGCGCGGTTCGGGGAGGCGAACAGGCCGGTCCCGAAGCCGTTGAACGCGATGATGAGGGCGAACTGCCAGTAGGTGAAGTTCACCGGGAGGAACGCCAGGACCAGGAAGGTCACCGCGGCGAGCAGCGTCCCGCCCACGGTGAACGCCTTGGCGCCCATCCTGTCGGACAGGATGCCGGACAGGGGCGCTGACAGGAGAAAGCCGATGGTCAGCGGGACCAGGTAAACGCCCGCCCACAACGGCGTCTGGCTATAGCTGTAGCCGTGCAGCGGAAGCCAGATGCCCTGCAGCCAGATGATCAGCATGAACTGCATCCCGCCGCGGCTCAGGGCGAGCGCCAGGTTCGCGATGTTGCCGTAGGCGAACGGGCGGATCTTGAACAGCGAGATCCGGAACAGCGGCTCGGCCACCTTGGTCTCGACCCAGACGAAAACGATGAGCAGCGCCAAGCCGCCGAACAGCGCGGTGAGCACCCACGGGCTGCCCCAGCCCATCGCGCTGGTCCCGTACGGCTCGAGGCCGTAGGTGATGCCGACCATGATCGCGATCAGGCCGACGCCGAAGAGGATGTTGCCCCACCAGTCCATCTTCGCCTGCTTGCGCTCACCGATGTCGTGGAGCATGAAGTAGGCCCACACAGTGGCGAAGGCGCCGATGGGCGCCGAGATCAGGAACACCAGGTGCCAGTTGACCGGGGCGAGCAGGCCGCCGAGGATCAGTCCGATGAAGGAACCGGCGATCGCCGCGATCGAGTTCAGCCCGAGCGCGGTGCCCCGCTGGTTGGCCGGGAACGCGTCGGTGAGGATCGCGGTCGAGTTGGCAAACAGGAAGGCGCCGCCGACGCCCTGGACAACGCGCCAGATGATCAGCCACAGCGCACCATCCACACCGCGCATGAATGTGCAGGTCAGGGCAATCGAAGCGACGGTGAACACCGCGAAACCCATGTTGTACATGCGGACTCTGCCGAACATGTCGCCCATGCGCCCGAACGACACCACCAGCACGGCGGTGACCACCATGAACCCCATGAACATCCACAGCAGGTAGCTGGTGTTCCCGGGGGCCAGGGGGTTAAGCCCGATGCCGCGGAAGATCGCCGGCAGGGAGATCAAGACGATCGACTGGTTGATCGTGGCCATCAGCACGCCGAGCGTGGTGTTCGACAGGGCTATCCACTTATAGTGTGGCCCGAGAGTCTTACCACGATTCGCGGTCATGCCTGCCACATCGGAAGAAACCGTCATAGGTGGACTGTCCCCAGATCCTCAGATACCGACAGAGAAGAAGTTGCTTGACCTCAACTAACCTTAGCCCACGTCCAGTTTACTCCCATGTTGAGGCCCCCTCCACTTAGAATGCCATGCCCCCGGTCTACCATTCTAAGTCGAATATGAGAACTAAAAATTAGCTAGACATGCTCAGTAGAGAGGCGACCTCCCTGTGCCGCGCGGGAAGGCCCCATCGCGGGATCAAGGAGATCCTCAGCATTGCCGATAACGAACTGCTGACCGACCTGTTTACCACTGGACCGTCTCGGCCGGTATCGTTGACGCAGTCGTAGTTGCTCGCTGGCCGCAGTCAGCGCAGTGCGCGACATTCCGGCATAGCGTAAGTGGCAGCGCGCCAGATTTTGGTTCTGGGTCTTGTCCTGGTTCGAGTCCAGGTGCCGGAACTTTACTAGTTTGTCCGTTTTATTGCCTTCTCGGCCCCCATCGCCCGCGCATAGATCGCGCCATCCGGGGCATTCAAGTACCCGGTACGCCCGTCGGCTCGCCACGGGCGCGGAGCCGACGCGCCACCGCCCAGACCCGCGCCCAGACCAGCGCCGGCGCCCAGACTCGCGCCAGCGCCGGCATCCCCGCGCGCCGTGGTGACCAGCGAGACGCTAAGACGTCTCAGAATCTGAGACGCACTCTCGCAACCCATACGGCCTTCATGCGGTGATTGGCAAGAATTCATCTCCGACACTTGCACAACCTACGGTCTCGTAGGCTACGGTAACGTAAGCGTCAGCAAACATCGACGGCCGAAGCCTCGACACCAGGGAGCAGAATGAGCACGACTGCGGACCCACGCCCGGTAGCCAAACCGGACATCGATCCTGAGCCAAGCACCCGGCTCCAGCAATTGCTTGTCGGCCTCTTCGTCGGCATCCCGATGCTCGCGCTCCTTGCCGCGATCCCGTTCGCATGGGGCTGGGGGCTCAGCTGGCACGACGTCGTGATCGGCGCCGTCTTCTACTGGATCTCCGGCCTAGGGGTCACGGTCGGCTACCACCGCTACTTCACCCACGGTTCGTTCAAGGCAAAGCCCGGTCTGCGCGTCGCGCTGGCGATCGCCGGCAGCCTCGCCATGCAGGGCCCGGTCATCACCTGGGTGTCCGATCACAGGCGTCACCACAAGTACAGCGACCGCGAGGGCGACCCGCACTCGCCGTGGCGGTACGGAGAGACCACCAAGGCGCTCGCGAAGGGCCTGCTCTGGGCACACATGCTCTGGCTGTTCGACGAGAACCAGACCTCCCAGGAGAGGTTCTCCCCCGACCTCCTGGCGGACCGCGCGATCAAGAAAGTGGACAGCATGTTCGGGCCGCTGGTCGCGGTCTCCCTGCTGGCACCGGCGCTGATCGGCGGGCTGTGGGACATGTCCTGGCACGGCGCGTTCGAGGCATTCTTCTGGGCGGGCCTGGTCCGGGTGACACTTCTTCACCACGTCACGTGGTCGATCAACTCGATCTGCCACACGTTCGGCAAGGAAGAGTTCACCGGGCGCGACAAGGCGCGCAACGTCGCCTGGCTAGCCATCGCGTCGTTCGGCGAGTCGTGGCACAACCTGCACCATGTCGACCCGACGTGCGCCCGGCACGGAGCGCTCAAGGGGCAGATCGACCAGAGCGCCCGCGTCATCTGGGCCTTCGAGAAGCTCGGCTGGGCCTACGGCGTCCGGTGGCCGGACGAGGTGCGGCTGAACGCCAAGCTCGCGACGAACACGCGCGGCCTCGGCGGGATGACCAAGCAGGCCATGGCCAAGCGCCTCCCAGGGGACCTTCGGCAGCGGACGGCCGCCGAAACCGGCGACAATGCTGTAACGCCCGCAGACAGGGCAGCGGCCTAGCCGCCATGATGTACCGGTGACCGACCAGCCCTCGAAAGCCAGCCGAAAGCGGATGACCGGGAAGGAACGGCGGCAGCAACTGCTGGACATAGGCCGTCGTCTCTTCGCCGAACGGGGGTTCGAGGGCACCTCAATCGAGGAAATCGCCGCTCAGGCCGGGGTTTCCAAGCCCGTGGTGTACGAGCACTTCGGAGGCAAGGAAGGCCTGTACGCGGTCGTCGTCGACCGTGAGGTCGAACGGCTGCTCACGATGGTCACCGGGCTGCTGGAGGGTGCGCATTCCGAGCCCAAGTTCGAGGCCGCGGCCGTCGGCCTGCTCCGCTACATCGACGAGAACACCGATGGTTTCCGCATCCTCGTGCGCGACTCCAACCCGGGATCGAGCAGCGGCACGTACGGCACCCTCCTCAGCGACATCGCGATGCAAGTCGAGTACATCATGGCCGACTTCCTCAAATCCCGCGGCCGCGACCCCAAGCTGGCCCCGATGTACTCCCAGATGCTCGTCGGCATGGTGGCGTTCACGGGCCAGTGGTGGCTGGATGCCCGCAAGCCCAGGCTCGAAGAGGTGGCGACCAACCTCATCGACCTCGCCTGGAACGGCCTCGCGGGCCTCGACGACGGCCCGCGGGCCAAGAAAGGCTAGTCAGCCAGCCAGGCGGGCACCGGCGGCGCAGGCACCCGGCGCGACCTCGCCCGAAGGCGCGGTGGCGGTAGGCAGGCCGACGGCGGCCCAGGCGGCGTAGCCGCCGATCACGTCGGTCGCCCGCGACAGCCCGAGATCCTGGAGGGCGGCGGCGGCCAGGCTCGACGTGTACCCCTCGGCGCAGATCACCATGACCCGCAGCCCGTAACCGGAGACGAACGGCAGCCGGGCGTCGGATTCCGGGTCGAACCGCCACTCCAGGTGGTTGCGCTCGACGATCCACGACCCGGGGATCTCCCCGGAAGCGCTCCGCTGTGCGGCGGGCCTGATGTCCACGAGCACCGCGCCGGACGAATGCTCCTCGTGCGCCGCCGCGGGCGTCAGCCGGGCAAGCCGGTCCCGCGCGGCACCGAGGATCTCGTCGATCGACCGCGCCCCGGCAGGCCGTCCTGCAACAGGAACCACGCCAGTCACCCGTCCTCGGCTCACCAGTCCTCGGCGCCTTCCTTGCCGCGCACCACAAGGCCCCCAGAACCCATCACATATCTAGTCATCTCGGACAGCGGCGGCGAATAGGCGTGCACGCTGACAGCCACCGACGACGAAGACGCGTTCCGCACGTCGTGAACGTACCGCGGCCCGAACGACCGCACTACCCCCGACGTCACCTTCCGCACGGGCCCCGGCGCTTCGGCAGGCGGCAGGTACTCCTCAAGCTCCCCCCACACCACGCTGAACGCCCCCGCCGAGCCGCCGTGATCGTGGAATCCGGTCGAGTGCCCGGGCAGCCAGCTGATCAGCCAGATCTCGTAGCCGCCGTCGACGTGGATCTGCTCATACCAGCGCCCCTCCGTGTCCAGCCGGACACGCGCGATCCACTCCGCCGGGGTAGCGGTGAGCCGCCGCACATGCTCCGCGAGCTGCGCCGGCGTAAGTATCCCCTGCTCAGTGACTGCCATGGAGAAGATCCTCGCACGAGATTCCTATTAATTCAATCAGAATTAAAGGATTCATCTAAGCCCGCTTGCGCACCACCACGAACACCCGGCGGAAGGGAAAGATCACGCCGAACGATCCCCGCGGGTACACGTCCTTCAGGCGCTCGGCGTACTCGGCCGTGAAGTCCGCCGCCCGCTCCTCGTCGAGCAGCGCGAGCACTGGCCGCAGGGTCGTTCCCTTCGTCCACTCGAGCACCGGATTGTCGCCATGCAGGATGTGCAGGTACGTCGTCTCCCACGCGTCGATCTCGTAGCCGCCGGCGGCGAGCAGTTCGACGTAGTGCCCCGGGTCCCCCGCCTGCCGGTTCAGTTCCGCGCCGCCGACGAGGCCACGCCAGCGCGGCGACGACGCGAGTTCCGTCACGATCACGTGCGACGGAGAATCGAAGTTGCCCGGCAACTGGAACGCCAGCCACCCGCCGGCGGCGAGCTGGCCGGCCCAGCGCCGCAGCAGGCTGTCATGCCCGGGCACCCACTGCAAAACGGCGTTGCACGTGATGACGTCGGGGGCGCGGTCCGGCATCCACTCGGATACGTCCCCGAACGAGAACGAAACCCCCGGGTACCCCGCTGCGTTCGCGGCCTCGATCATCTCCCTGGAGTTGTCCACGCCGACCACCTCCGCGTCCGGCCAGCGCTGGGCAAGCGCCGCGGTCAGATGCCCCGGCCCGCAGCCGAGGTCCACCACGTAGCCGGGCCGCTCCGCCCCGACTCGCGCCACAAGGTCGAAGAACGGCCGCGACCGCTCGTCACCGAACCGAAGGTACTGCGCCGCATCCCACATATGCAGGACTCCTTTACTTCAGGTTCGCTTCAGTGCTCGGGGCCCATTTACTTCAGGGCAAGTATCTTGATATCGAGATACATATATCAAATCAAGATACTTGACGTCAAGAGATAGGGTGGACAGATGGGACTGCGCGACGAAGTGGACGACCTGGTCGCCGCCTGGCACACCCAGCGGCCGGACCTGGACGTCGAGCCGCTCCAGGTGCTGAGCCGGGTCTCCAGGCTGGCCAGGCACCTCGACATCGCGCGGCGGAGCGCGTTCGCCAGCCACGACCTGGAGTCGTGGGAATTCGACGTGCTGTCCGCCCTGCGGCGGGCGGGCCCGCCCTTTCAGCTGACGCCGGGGGCGCTGCTGCGCGCCACGCTGGTGACGTCCGGCACGATGACTAACCGGATCGACCGGCTCGCCGGCAGAGGCTTCGTACGGCGTGAACCCGACCCGAGGGACCGGCGCGGCGTCCTCGTGACGCTTGCCGAAGAGGGCAAGACCGTCGTGGACGGGGCGCTCGCCGACCTGCTGGACAGCGAGCGCGAACTGCTCGCCGGCCTGGACAATTCACAGCGCCAGGCGCTCGCCGACCTGCTGCGGACGCTGCTCGCCCCGTTCGACGCGGACTAGTCGCTAACCCTCCAGCTCGGCCGCGACTTCGAGCCAGCGTTCCTCAAGGTTGGTTTTCTCGTCCTGGAGGGTGCTGAGCTCCGCGCCGAGTTCGGTCAGCTTCTCGTAGTCGGTCGCGTTCGCGGCCAGTTGCTCGTGCAGCACCGCCTCACGCGCGGACGCCTTCTCGATCTGACGCTCCAGCCGCAGGAGTTCCTTGCGGGCGGTCCGCTCCGCGGCCGATCCCGGAGTGGGTCTCCCCGAGCCGCCCGAGTGAGCCACCGTCCCGGCTGGCACCGACATGCCGGACGCCGAAGCGGCCGCCGGGACGGACGCGGCCAAGGCCGCCCGCCGCGCCCGGGACCGTTGCAGGTACTCGTCCACGCCGCCGGCGAGGAACGCGAGCTTCCCGTCACCGACCAGCGCCACCACGCGATCGGTGACCCGCTCCAGGAAGTACCTGTCGTGGCTTACCACGACCAGCGTCCCCGGCCAGCCGTCCAGGATGTCCTCGAGTTCCGTCAGCATCTCGATGTCGAGGTCGTTGGTCGGCTCGTCAAGCAGCAGGACGTTCGGCTCGTTCATCAGCAGCCGCAGCATCTGGAGCCTGCGCCGTTCACCGCCTGACAGGTCCCCGATCGGCGTCCATTGCCGTTCCGCGACAAATCCCAGCCGTTCGAGCAGCTGTCCCGCCGATAGTTCCCGCTTGCCGACCTGGATCCGCAGCCTGATCTCCTCGACCGACTCCCGAACGCGCTGCGCCGGGTCGAGCTCGGAGAGTTCCTGCGACAAGTGCCCGACACGGATGGTCTTCCCGCGAACCACGTGCCCTGTCACCAATTGCAGGCCTGGCGTGGTTCTTTCCCCGGGGGGCTCCTGGAGGTCGTCCCCCCAGCCCGACAAGAGCCGCAGCACGGTGGTCTTGCCCGCGCCGTTGACGCCGACGAGGCCGACTCTGTCCCCGGGCCCGACCCGCCAGGTCACGTCGTCGAGCAGCGTCCGCTCACCGGCGCGCAGCGTCACGTCTTCCAGTTCGAGCACGGTCTTGCCGAGCCGGGCGGTCGCCATCTGGGTCAGCTCGACCCGGTCACGGGCCGGCGGCTCCGCGGCGATGATCTCGTTGGCGGCTTGTACGCGGAACCTGGGCTTGGTGCTCCGTGCCTGCGGCCCGCGGCGCAGCCAGGCGAGTTCCTTGCGGGCCAGGTTCCGCCGCCGCTGCTCGTCCGCCTCGGCGCCGCGCTGCCGCTCCGCCTGTGCGAGGACGTAGGCGGAGTAGCCGCCCTCGGTCGGGTAGACCCGCCCGTCATCGACCTCCCACATCTGATCGCACACGGTGTCGAGCAGCCACCGGTCGTGGCTGACCACGACGATCGCGCACCCGCGCCCGGCCAGGTGCCTGCCGAGCCAGTCGATCGCCTCGATGTCCAGGTGGTTCGTTGGCTCGTCGAGCAGCAGGACGTCCCGCTCGGCCGCCAGCAGCCAGGCGAGCGCCACGCGCCGCCGCTCACCGCCGGACAGCCGGCTGACGTCCGCGTCCATGCTCAGGCCTGCCAAAAGCTCATTCGCCACCGAACGGGCAGTGGCGTCTCTCTCCCACGCCCTGTTTCCGAACGCCACCTCCGCGACCGTCCCCCGGAGGTCATCGCGCTGCGCCAGGTGGCCGACCTGCAGTCCGGAAGTCCTTGCCACCCTCCCGCTGTCCGGTTGCTCCGTCCCGGCGAGGATGGACAGCAGCGTGGACTTTCCGGCGCCGTTGCGACCGACGACGCCGATGCGCTCGCCCTCGGCGACGCCCAGCGAGACGCCGTCCAGCAGCACGCGCGGCGCGTAAGCCTTGACTATGCGCTCGACGCTGATCAGGTTGGCCATCATCCGCCGATCCCGTCCGACCCGCAGGTCCCGTCGATCACGGCGGCGCCCGGGGCGGGGCCTGAGGTCCGCGCCACACCTCGGCAGACGCCCGCGCCGGACAGTGACGCGGCCAGGTTCGTCGCATGGCTGGCGTCGCGCGCGAGGAAGAAGCAGGTCGGCCCGGAGCCGGACACGAGCCCGCCGAGCGCGCCGAGTTCGAGGCCGGCGCCGAGAGTCTTGCGGAGCGCCGGGAACATGGCCACCGCGGGTGCCTGAAGGTCGTTGGCGAGCGACTTGCCGAGCCGCTCGGGGTCTCCGGCACGCAGCGCCGACATCAGTTCGTTGCTGAGCTCAGCCGCGGCCGCTGGGTTCGCGGCGCGCTGCTTGTCAAGCGTGCCGTACACGGCCGGCGTGGGCAGGCCGCCGTCGGCGAACGCGAGCACCCAGTGGTACCTGGCTTGCGACACGAGCGCCGGGGTAAGCCGTTCGCCCCTGCCGCGCCCGACCGCGGTCCCGCCGACGACGGCGAACGCCACGTCACTGCCGACCCCGGCGGCTATCTCGCACAGATCCTGCTGCGACAGCCCGGCGCGCCACAGTTCGTTGCAGGCGACGAGCGCCGCCGCCGCGTCGGCGCTTCCTCCCGCCAGCCCGGCGGCGACCGGTATCCGCTTGCGGATGGCCACGGCCACGCACGCCGGCTCCGGGATCCTGATGCCGCGCAGCGCCGTGACGGCACGCAGCGCGGAGACCGCCTTGAGCGCGAGATTGTCCCGGTCGGCCGGCACTTGGCCCGCGCCCTCGCCGCTGACGCTAACGCTGTCGACTTCGGCCGCCTCGACCGTCACCTCGTCCGACAGCGAGATCGCATGGAAAACGGTCACCAGGTCGTGGTATCCGTCAGGCCGGAGCGGTCCTACCGCTAGCTGAAGGTTGATCTTGGCGGGTACCCGCACGGTCACACTGATGGCCACGAGTTAGGAATCGTACTTCCTGCTCAGACCAATACGGGCGAATTCCGCGACGCTGAGCGCCTCGCCGCGGGCCCCTGGGTCCACACCGGCGGCGCGGAGCACATTCTCCGCTTCCGCGGCGGACCCCGACCAGCCCGCCAGTGCGGCCCGCAACGTCTTGCGCCGCTGCCCGAAAGCCGCGTCGATCACGCTAAAGGTTTCCTCCCGGGAGGAATCCCCGTCGGGAGCCTCATGCCGCGCGAACTCGACCAGCTTGGAATCCACGTTCGGCACGGGCCAGAAGACGCTGCGAGGTACTGTCCCGGCGGGTTTGGCATCCGCGTACCAGGCGAGTTTCGCCGACGGCGCCCCGTACACCCGGCTGCCGGGCGGCGCGCACATCCGGTCCGCCACCTCCGCCTGCACCATGACGACCCCGCGCGCCAGCGAGGGAAACGCCGCGAGCAGGTTCAGCACCACCGGCACCGCCACGTTGTACGGCAGATTGGCCGCCAGCACCGTCGGCTTAGCCGCCAGCACGGTCTGCTTAGCCGCCAGCACCGTCGGCATGTCCGGCAACTCGGCCCCGCCCCCGCGTCCCGGGTCGTCCGCGTCGCCGCCGTCCGGAGGCACCAGACGCAGCGCGTCGGCACGCACGACGTCCAGCAGGCCGGCGGCCTCCGGCGCCCGGTCCGCGACGGTCCGCGGCAGTTCGCCGGCAAGGACCGGATCGATCTCAACCGCGATCAGCCGGGCGTTTACCTCGGCGACACGCTCCAGCAGGGCGAGAGTCAGCGAACCAAGTCCTGGCCCCACCTCAAGGACCACGTCGCCCGCGACGGGCGCCGCGATCGCGGCGATCTGTCGCACCGTCCCGTGCTCGACGACGAAGTTCTGCCCGAGCTTCTTCGTCGGCCGTACCCCGAGACGTCGCGCTATAGCGCGAATGTCCGCCGCCCCGAGCAGCCGCACCTCCGCCACGGCGCTCATCACCAGGCGAAGACGCGTGCGCCGGTGGCTTGGAGGCTGGCGCAGAAGTCGGCGGTGTCCAGGTCCTTCAGTTCCGCGAGGAAACGGATCGTGTAGGCCGTCATCGCTGGGGAATTCCGCTTACCGCGGTGGGGAACGGGCGTCAGGTACGGCGCGTCGGTCTCCGCCAGCATCAGGTCCGCGGGGGCCACCAGAGCGGCCTCACGCAACGAGGCAGCGTTCTTGAACGTCACGTTTCCGGCGAAGCTCATCACGTACCCGTTCTCGGCACAGACCGCGGCCATCGCGGCGTCACCGGAAAAGCAGTGAAAGATCACGGAATACGGTGGCCACGGCGCGTACTCCGCCAGGATGGACAGCACGTCGTCGTGGGCCTGCCTGTCGTGGATCATCACCGGCTTCCCGACCCGTCGCGCGATCTCGACGTGCGCCCGGAACCAGTCCCGCTGAAGTTCCGGCGGCGTGTCGTGCCAGTGGTAGTCCAGGCCCGTCTCGCCGACGGCAACGGTCCTCGGGTGCGCGGCGAGCCGTTCGATCTCCGCGAGGACTCCGGCGCCTTCAGGGCTATCGGGATCCATGGGCCCGGGAGACGTCCCCCGGGCAGGCGCGGCCGACGGGTCGTCATCTCCCCGGGGGACGATATCGTTCGGATGGATCGCGACTGCCGCGTACACCTCCGGGTAGGACGACGCCGCCGAGACGGCCCAGCGAGACGACGGGATGTCGCAGCCCACGTTCACCACGCGGTATATCCCCGCGGCGCGGGCCGCGTCCAGCAGCGACTCCACGGGGACGTCGGTCGCGTCCATGTGGGTGTGCGCGTCGAACGCGCCCGGGGCCGGGAGCGTGATATCGGGAACCGGAGGAGTCACCACTGTCGTTCGCGCTAATCGCCCTGAGCCAGGCGGGCGACTTCTTCGTCGACGACCGACTGGTCCAGCTTGGTGAAAAGCGGCTTGGGCACGGCGAGCGGCGTGCCCGCGACGACCGGCCGCGACTCCCATCGCAGCGAAGAGTCGTAGGTGCCGGTGATCACCGGGTAGGACGGCGCGCCATCTTCGTCGACGCGCTCGATCCGCG
This sequence comes from Trebonia sp., assembly GCA_035948445.1. Taxonomy (GTDB): domain Bacteria; phylum Actinomycetota; class Actinomycetes; order Streptosporangiales; family Streptosporangiaceae; genus Trebonia. Next base: position 35,842 of record DASZJE010000056.1, read on the forward strand.
GCATGCCCGACCAGTCGCCGGTGCCGCCGAGCATCTCGAAGACGGACTGCGACGAGCGCGGCAGGAACGGAGTGAGCAGCGTCTTGGCGTCGTCAACCGCCTGCAGCGTGGTGTGCAGCACGGTGTGCATCCGCGCCGGGTCGGACTCGCGCAGCTTCCACGGCGCCTGCTCCGAGAAGTACTTGTTGGCCTCGGCCACCGTGCGCATCGCCTCGGTAATCGCCGCCTTGAAGTGCGACTTCCCGAGTTGCTCACCGACAGCCGCGAACGACCTGCGCGAATTGTCCAGCAGCGCGTTGTCGGCGTCAGTCAGCTCACCGTGCGACGGGATCGACCCGATGTTCTTCGCCGCGAAGCTCACCGCGCGGTTGACCAGGTTGCCCCAGGTCGCGACGAGTTCGTCATTGTTCCGCCTGACGAACTCGCTCCACGTGAAGTCGGTGTCCTGGTTCTCCGGCCCGGCGATCGCCACGTAGTACCGCAGTGCGTCCACGTCGTAGCGGGCCAGGAAATCCTTCACGTAGATGACCACCTGGCGGGAGGACGAGAATTTCCTGCCCTCCATCGTCAGGTACTCGCTGGAAACAACCTCGGTAGGCAGATTCAGTTCCCCGAACGGTCCCGGGGTCCCGCCCTTGTTCCCCTTCCCGGCATACCCCAGCAGCATCGCCGGCCAGATCTCGCTGTGGAAGACGATGTTGTCCTTGCCCATGAAGTAGTACGCCTCGGCATCAGGCTCATTCCACCAGGCGCGCCAGGCATCCGGCTCGCCGCTCCGGCGGGCCCACTCGACCGACGCCGACAGGTAGCCGATGACCGCGTCGAACCATACGTAGATCTTCTTGTCCGGCCGATCACGCCAGCCGTCAAGCGGAACGGGCACGCCCCAGTCGAGATCCCGGGTGATCGCCCGCGGGTGCAGGTCGTCGAGCAGGTTGAGGGAGAACTTGAGGACGTTCTGCCGCCACTGGCCGGACTTGGACTGCAGCCAGGTGCCGAGCACGTCGGCGAACGCCGGCAGGTCGAGGAAGTAGTGCTCCTCGTCGACGAACTTCGGGGTCTCGCCGTTGATCCGCGACTTCGGGTTGATCAGGTCGGTCGGATCGAGCTGGTTACCGCAGTTGTCGCACTGGTCACCGCGGGCGCTGGGGTAACCGCAGATGGGGCAGGTGCCCTCGATGTAGCGGTCCGGCAGCGTACGGCCCGTGGACGGCGAGATCGCGCCGAGCGTGGTCTTGGGGAAGATGTACCCGTTGCGCAGCAGGGTCGTGAACATCTCCTGGACGACCGCGTAATGATTCTTCGTCGTCGTCCGGGTGAACAGGTTGTAGCTCATGCCGAGGGTGGCGAGGTCGTTGCCGATGACCTCGTTGTACCGGTCGGCAACCTGCCGCGGCGTGATGCCCTCCTTGTCGGCCTGCACCGTGATCGGCGTGCCGTGCTCGTCTGTGCCGGACACCATCAGCACGTTGTTGCCCATCATCCGCTGGTACCGGCTGAACATATCGCAGGGCAGGGCGAAGCCGGATACGTGACCGATGTGCCGCGGGCCGTTCGCGTAGGGCCAGGCAGGCGCGGCGAGGATGTGCCTCGGGTTAGCGGATGACATGGTTAAAGCCTACGGGCAGTCGTCGGCTCGTCGCTCGGCTTGATCTTCGTTTCCGCGCCGATCGGCGTGTGCCTCGTCTGTTTGACGCCCAGGATCGACAGGAAGAACCCGCCGAGAATGATCTGGCAGCTCACCATGAGGGCGGTCACCGACGGAATCACCATCCGCAGCACGTGCTCGTAGTCGAGGTCCCCGAACTTGTGCGCCTCCCAGTAGATGAGCGAGAAGACCAGGCCGACCAGGCCGGCCAGGCCGATGGCGGCGCCCAGGAGGAGGCCGCGTTCCAGGGAGAGGCTGCCAAGGAGCTTCTGTACCTTGGGCTCCTCGGGGAGGAATCCTTCCGAGCCCGCGTACACCTGCGTGAACAGCCAGAAGAGCACCGCCTGGAAGCCGATGACCACCATGGCCGCGGCCGCGACGAGCGTGTCGACGTCGAACGTCACGCCGCCGATCTTGAGCGGGCCCGCCGCCGTGGCGCTGCCGATGATCAGGCCCACGATGAGCAGGATGAAGCCGGGGACGCAAAACAGCCACCGCGGGCTGAACAGGAGCAGGAAACGCAGGTGACGCCATCCGTCACGCCAGCTGCGCAGGTGCGGCGGGTGGCTGCGGCCGTCCTTCGCCAGGGTGGTCGGAACCTCGGTGATCTTCTGGTTCCAGAGTGTGGCCTTGACGACGAGTTCGCTCGCGAACTCCATGCCGGTCGCCTGAAGGTTGAGGTCCAGGGCGCTGCGCCGCCTGAAGCCGCGCAGGCCGCAGTGAAAGTCACCGATGGCGCTCGGGAAGAACAGGCGCCCGATGAAGCTCAGCAGCGGGTTCCCCAGGTACCTGTGCAATGGGGGCATGGCACCTGGCTCGATGCCGCCCTTGAAGCGGTTGCCCATCACGAGGTCGTAGCCTTCGCGCAGCTTCTCGATGAACGGCATCAGGTTGGTGAAGTCGTAGCTGTCGTCAGAGTCGCCCATGATGACGTACTCGCCCCGCGCCGCGATGATGCCGCCCATGAGCGCGTTCCCGTAACCCTTGTCCTTCACGGGGACCACGCGGGCGCCCGCGTCGGCGGCGAGTTGCCTGCTGCCGTCGGTGCTGCCGTTGTCGGCGACCACGACCTCACCGTCGATCCCGTGCTCCTCGATGAAACGGACTGCTTTGGTCACGCAAGTAGCCACGGTCTCCGCCTCGTTGAGGCACGGCATGACGACGGTTAGCTCCATATTGTTGCCTTTACCACTCGACTCACCAACTAGCGTGTACCCAACTAGCGTGTATGGCGACTACTTGCGTGAGATGCCACTCGGCACACTCGGCACAAGGAGGATACGGGTTTGAGGGTAATGCCCGCGGTCGGTCGGCGACCGGTGGTCGGCGCGATCACCGGCGTGATCAGCCGTAACCGGCTCTTCGCGGTGACACTCACCGTCGCGGCGCTGATCCGCCTGGACATCGAGTTGGGTTATCGCTGGCAGTCCTGGTTCAACGACTCGTGGAACTACGTGGACACCGCGGTCACGCTAAACCTCGACACGACCAGGGTGTCCGGGTACTCCTTGTACCTGTTTGCCTTGCGGCCGTTCCATAGCTTCGCGCTGGTCACCATATCCCAGCACCTGATGGGCCTGCTGGTCGCGGTGATGATCTACGGACTGGCCCGGCGGCGCTTTGCCTGCCCGTCGTGGCTCGCGGTCCTGATGACGCTGCCGGTGCTGTTCGACGGATACGAGCTCATGCTCGAGCACATGATCATGTCGGACACGCTGTTCTTGTTCCTGGTCATGCTGGCTTTGACCGTCCTGCTGTGGTGGCCGCTGCGGGGTGGTTCCGGCACTGCGTGGTGGCGCTCGGTCTGGGTGCGCTGCGGGGTCGCGGGGCTGCTGCTCAGCTCGTCCGCGCTCGTCCGGTCCGATGGCCTCGCGCTGCTGGGGATCATGGGGCTCTGGATACTGCTGGCGCTCGCGCTCGGCCGGGTCGGCTGGCGGCCGTTCATCGCGGCCGCCGTCGCGTTCGGCGTCACGGGACTGGCGCCGATCGTGGCCTACGAGGGCTGGTACCACGCTCAGCACGGCCAGTACGCCATGAGCTCTTCGACCGGCATATTCCCGTACTCGCGGGTCATGGAGTTCGCCGAGTGCTCGAAGATGGGCGATCTTCCCACGGACCTGCTGGCGCTGTGCTCAGCCGTGCCGCCGTCCCAGCGGCCGATCTCCCAGGACTACATCTGGGATCTCACGACACCGCTCAACCGCTTCCCCGCGCCGAAGTTCTCCCCGGTCCCCAACAGCCTCGCCAGGCAGTTCGCGATCAGGGCCATCGAGTCCCAGCCGCTCGCCTACGCGGAGATCGTCCTCAAGGACACATGGCGCGCCTTCTACTGGCCGCACACGTCATACCCGAACGAGCAGACCGCCGACATGTACCTCTTCGGCTACAAGTCGGTCCCGATCGCCTCCGGCCACGCCGCCGACGGCTACCCGTCGTCCGCCCAGGCGTACCTGGCCGGCGCCAGCCCGCAGACGCAGGTGGTCAACCCATTCGCGGGGGCGATCCGGGTGTACCAGCGGTACGTCTGGCTGCCCGGCACCATCTACGGGCTGATCCTGCTGGCCGGAGCATTGGGTGTCGTCATCGCGTGGCGACGGCACGGGCGCGACGGCGGGCTGGCGGTGCTGCTGCCGTGGGCCACTTCGCTCGTGCTGATCGTGATACCGGCCGCGACCGCGGACTTCGACTACCGGTACGTGACCACGGCGGTGCCCTTCGCCTGCCTGGCGGCGGCGATGTCGTTCGGTAAGTCGGCTTACGCCAAGTCGGCCTGCGCAAAGTCGCGGTCAGGCACCGGGCTTGTCTCCGGATCTGGCGCTGAAGCGGGCAGCGCGCCGGGCCTCGCGAGCCGCCTCACGGGCGGCCGCCTTGGCGGCGGCCCGGTCGGCGCCGGCGACGACAAGCGTGATCTCGCCCCGGACGCCTCCTGACGATTCCTCAAGGTCCGCCGCCCACGCCGCGAGTTCGGCGAGCGTGCCGCGGCGGATCTCCTCGTGGGTCTTGGTGAGCTCGCGGCACACGACGGCGGCACGGTCCGCGCCGTGCGAGGCCTTGAGTTCGCCGAGGGTGACAGCGAGCCGACGGGGCGACTCGAAGTACACCTGGGTGCGAATGTCCGCCCCGTTCTCCTCGAACCTGCGGGTGCGTTCGCCTTCCTTGCGCGGCGGGAATCCCTCGAAACAGAACCTGTCGGTCGGCAGCCCGGAGACGGCCAGTGCGGTCGTCACGGCCGACGGCCCCGGGATGGCGGTGACCGTGATGCCGGCCGCCGCCGCCGCGGCCACCAGCCGGTAGCCGGGATCGCTGATCGCAGGCATGCCAGCGTCGGTGACGACGAGCACATCCCGGCCGGCATTCAGGTCGGTCAGGAGTTCCGCGGCGCGGCGGGCCTCGATCACGTCGTAGTAGGACACGATCCTGCCGGTGAGGTTCACGTTGAGGGCGGCCGCGAGGCGGCGCACCCGGCGGGTGTCCTCGGCGGCGATGACATGGGCCTTCGCCAGTTCCTCTGCCAGTCGCGGCGCGGCGTCCCCTGTCTGCCCGATAGGGACCGCCGCGAGCGTCAGTACTCCGGTTCCGCTTGTTCTGCCCACGCGGTCTTCCTTCCACATAACATTGCGTTCGATGACCGCGACTGAGGCCGGCGGAGTCCCGGCCATGGACCCAGACAGCCATGTCGGCGGCAGTCCCGGCGCCGACGGCACGGACCTGATCGGCATGGGCACGAAAGCCGCCAGGCGCGTCACCGCCGAGCAGGCCCGGCTGATCACCGCGCTGCGCGCCCGGCTGGTGTCCCCGATGCCAGACGACGGCATCTGGGGCTGGGTATGGCCGCTGCTCATCACCGCGTTCGCCGCGTTCTTCCGGTTCAACAGGCTAGCCGTCCCGCGGGCAGTCATCTTCGACGAAACCTACTATGCCAAGGACGCCTGGTCGATCCTCCAGCACGGGGTCGAGTGGTGCGACAAATCGAACGCGAACAACCTGATCATCGCCGGGCACACGAACATCTTCCAGGCGTGCAGTTACGGCGGCAACGGCGAGTACGTGGTCCAGCCGGAATTCGGCAAGCTGGCGATCGCGGTCGGCGAGTGGCTGTTCGGGCTGAACTCGGTCGGGTGGCGAGTAGCGCCGGCGGTCTTCGGCTCGCTGGCGATCCTGGTCATGTGCCGCGTGGCACGGCGGTTCACCCGGTCCACGCTACTGGGCTGCCTGGCCGGGCTGCTGCTGTCCCTGGACGGCCTGGAGTTCGTGCTGAGCCGGACCGGCATCCTGGATATCTTCCTGATGTTCTGGGTGCTCGCGGCGTTCGGCTGTCTCCTGGTCGACCGGGACGTCTCGCGGGCGCGGCTGGCTTCCATGACTGTGCTTGCGGCGAGCGACGAGGGCGGCCCGCCGCTGGGAATCCGGAAGTGGCGGGTACTCGCCGGGCTGTGTCTCGGCCTCGCGTGCGCGTCGAAGCAGTACGCGGCCTGGTACGTCATCGCGTTCATGATCTTGGCTCTCGCGTGGGACATCGGCGCCCGGCGGACGGCCGGATCGCGGGACTACGTGCGCGGCGCGCTGGTGCGTGACGGCAAGTGGCTTCCGCTCTCACTCGGCGTGATCCCGCTGGCCACGTACATCGTCACCTGGACCAACTGGTTCGTCACGAGCACCGGGTACGACCGCAACTACGCCGCCGCGCACGGCGTGAACATCCCGGTGATCTCCGCGCTGTACTCGCTGTTCGAATATCACGTGCAGATGCTGCAGTTCGGCGTGGGGCTCGACGTTCACCATCCGTACCAGTCCCAGCCGTGGGGCTGGATCGTGATCAGCAGGCCGGTCGCGTTCTACTACCAGTGCTACACGGGCCCGACCGCCGCCCACGTGTGCCCGACCGGGTACACGGGGCCGGAGTGGTCACAGGAAGTGCTCGCGATCGGGAACCCCGCTATCTGGTGGGCGTCCATCCCGGCGATGCTGTTCTGCCTCGGCTGGTGGCTCACCCGCCGCGACTGGCGAACCGGGGCCGCGCTGCTGTGCATCGCCGCGGGCTGGCTGACCTGGCTGCCGTTCTTGTCCCGGACCAAGTTCTACTACTACGCGCTCGAGTTCGAGCCCTTCCTGATCCTGTGCATCGTGCTGTGCCTGGGCCTGATAATCGGGCCCGCCACGGCGAGCCTGGTACGGCGGGCCGTCGGCTCGGCCATCGTAGGCGCCTACGTGCTCGCTGTCCTGGCGTTGTTCTGGTACTTCTATCCGATCCTCGCGGGCAAGGTCATCCCGTACTCGGACTGGCTATCGCACATGTGGTACCACGGCTGGATTTAACGCGATACCGGCCGCTCGGAGCACCCGCGGGCGACGGGCGTCTCGCGCCCTTGAACCTTGAACCCTGAACCGTATGGCGCGCATGAATCGTATTTTCTAGGGGGATCCTTGCTCGTACCTAACGATCGGACCCCGCCGCGACATCCTGTCGCGACATATCTTAAAGTGAATTTAATCACAGATTGGACTGCGGACAGGCCTTCGTGCGTCTATATGAGTAGGACTGACAACCCCGGAGCCACACATGAGCCCAGAAGCTGAACACGACGGCACCGCCGAGCAGAAGGCGGCTGCCAGCCTTGCCTCATTGAACGCGGACGGCGGCGCCGCCGGTTTCGCCAGGTCGGCCGAGAGCCGAGCCAGGTTCGAGCGGGATGTCGTGCCTCAGCTCAGCCAGCTCTACCCGGCGGCCCTCCGAATGACGCGCAACCCGACGGACGCCGAGGACCTCGTCCAGGAGACATCCGTCAAGGCATACGCGGCCTTCCACCAGTTCCGGCCGGGCACCAACCTTCGCGCCTGGCTGAACCGGATCCTTACCACCACGTTCATTAACGTGTACCGCAAGCGCCGCCGCGAGCCGCAGCAGGCGCTAGGCGGCGACCTCCAGGAATGGCAGATGTCGGCGGACCGGCTGTCCCCGCCCGTTCCCTCGGCGGAGGCGGAAGCGCTGGACCGCACCACGGACTCCGACCTGCTCCGGGCCCTTCGCGACCTGCCCAACGAGTTCCGCACCGCGGTCTACCTCGCGGACATCGAGGGTTACCCGTACCGGGAGATCGCCGAGATCATGGGAACCCCGGTCGGCACGGTGATGTCGCGGCTGCACCGTGGCCGACGCAAGATCCGTGAGCAGCTGAACGCGCCCGGCGCCGTGCCGCCCGCCGCGACCGACCTCCCCAGCACCTGAGTCAGGACAGGGTCAGTATTCCGCCGGCGGCCGCCGGTCGCGCCGAGATCGGGATCCGGGCTCCGGGCGCGGCGGAGCCGCCGGCGGCTGGTTCCGCCGCGGTTCGGCGGGGGGAATCCCCGCCGGACGCGGACGGCCATCCGGACGCGGCTGTCCAGGACGGGGCTGTCCAGGACGGGGCTGTCCCGGAAGGGGCTGTCCGGAAGACGGCGGCTGGGCAGGGGTGAAAGACGGCCCGGTCGGCACGCCAAGATCCCTGTCACCGGAACCACGCTCACCCGATCCACGGTCACCTGGACCACGGGCACCTGGACCACGGGCACCGGATTCCCAGCCCAGCGAGACCGGGTCGAAGACCTGCTCCACGTAGATCTGGTGCCAGAGCGAGAACACGACCAGGGACCAGACCTGCCGCCAGGACACGTCAGGGTCCCCGGCGCGGAACCGGCGCGCCACGTCCAGGGCACTCCGCTTGTCCAGCCACTGGTCGGTGGCCGCGTCACGGATGACGTGCTCGGGGAAACCGGCGAGTTCGCCGCGGAACCAGTCGCCAAGCGGAACCGGGAAACCCAGTGTCTGCCGTTCCACGGCTTCCCGGGGCAGCAGGCCGCCGACCGCTTCCCTGAGCGCGAACTTCGTGGTAGCCGCCGCCGTCTTCTCCGCGCGGGCCAGGCGTGACGCGACCGCCATCACCTCGCGGTCGAGGAATGGCGCGCGCAATTCCAGCCCGTGCGCCATCGTCGTCCGGTCCGCCTTGACCAGGACGTCCCCTGGCAGCCACGTGTTGATGTCCACAATCTGCATCGTGGCGACGTCGTCGAGACCCGCCTCGGCGGCCTGGTCGAACAGCGGATCGGTCACGTCGAAGACGGTGCCGTCGCCATACCTGGTGAGCGCGTCCACGTCCTCGACCGTGAACACGTTGGCGTTCCCGATGTACCGGTCTCGCAGCGGCGTCGCGACCCGGTGCAGGAGGCCCTTGCCCCGCTGGCCGGGTGACAGACGCGCGGCGAGCGCCCCCGCCGACTGCGCCAGGCCGGGCACTTTGATGGCCGCGCGGACCGCCGCGGGCTGGTAGTACACCCCGTACCCGCCGAACAGTTCGTCGGCGCCCTCACCGGACAGCACCACGTCTACGTGCCTGCTCGCCTCGCGGGCGACGAACCACATCGCGACGGCGGCGGCGTCGGCGAGCGGATCGTCGAGCTGCCAGATGATCTGCGGCAGTCGCTTCACGAACTCCTGCGCGGTGATCACGTACGGGACGTTCCGCAGGCCCAGCGCCTCGGCGGCATCCCCGGCTTGCTCGAGTTCGCTGTAACCCGCTCGCTCGAATCCGCCCGTGAACGTGAGCATGCCCGGCCGGGACTGCGCCGCGATCGCACAGATCGCCGCCGAGTCGACTCCGCCGGACAGGAAGGCCCCGATCGAGGGGACACCGCGCATATGCGCGGTCACGGAGTCCCGCAGCGCGTCCAGGATCTTCTCCGGCGTGTCCGCGGACGGCGACCGGGACGGGCGCAGGACTGGCCGCCAGTACCGGAACACGTCCACCGGCATGCCCGCTCTGGCGACCATGAAGTGCCCGGGCGGCATCGACCGCACCGACGGGGTCATCGTGGACGGCGCGGGCACGTACTGGAAGGAAAGGTACCGCCGCAGCGCGTCAGGGTCGATGGATTGCGCTTCGCCCGGCGGCGCCAGGGCCTTCCGTTCTGAGGCGAACCGAAGCTGACGACCGTTATCGGCCAGCGCGTAGTAGAGCGGTTTCAGCCCGAAAGGATCGCGTGCGCAGAACAACTCCCGTTCCCGCGCGTCCCAGATGGCGAACGCGTACATGCCCCGCAACTGCCGGAGGATGTCCTTGCCCTCGAGCGCGTACGTCTCGACCAGGATCTCGGCTTCGGAGGTGCCGCGCAGCCGGATGCCCGTGGCGCGAAGCTTCTCGGCCAGGCTGTCGAGGTTGTAGATAGCACCGTCGTAAACCATGCTGTAGCGGCCGTCAGCGGAGCGCATGGGCTGGGGCCCATCGGCCAGCGGGTCGCTGTCCGCAATCCGCCGCGCGCTCATCGCGACGTGCCCATCGCTGAACACGCCGTCGTCGTCCGTCCCCCGGTGCGCCATCCGAGCGGTGGCGCGGACGGCCCAGTCTGCGTCCGGCCGGGTGCCCGGCGCGAGCACCAGGCAACCAGCGATCCCCGTCATTTTGCCGCGCTATCTCACTTGGGCTGGAACCGGATGCCGCCGTCGAATCGCACGACCTCCGCGTTCATGTAGTCGTTCTCGACGAGCGAGCGGACCAGGTGCCCGAACTCGTCCGGCCGCCCCAGCCGCTTCGGGAACACCACCGGTGCCGACAGGCGGGCGAGGAACTCGTCGGCGTCGCGCCCTTCCCCCGCGATGCTCTTGTAGATCGGTGTGAGGATAACGCCCGGGCAGATCGTGTTCACCCGGACGCCGATCACCGACAGGTCGCGTGCCGCCGGAACGGTGATGCCGATGATCCCTCCCTTGCTCGCGGAGTAGGCGAGCTGCCCGGTCTGTCCTTCGATGCCGGCCACCGAAGACGTGTTGATTATCACGCCCCGCTGTCCGTCCTCATCGACGGGCTCGGTCTTGGCCATCGCCGCGGCGGCCAGGCGCATCGTGTTGAACGTACCGCCAAGGTTCACGTCGATGACCCGCTGCCAGGTCTCCAGGCCGTGCGGGTCACCCTGACGGTTGATGGTCCGCTCGGCCCACCCGATCCCGGCACAGCTGACCGCTACCCGCAGCGGCTTCCCTGAGCCGACTGCCAGGTCTACAGCCCGCTGCAGCGACTCGGGGTCGGTCACGTCCGTCGCGGCGAACTGGCCATCGATGCCCTGTGCCACTTCCTTGCCGCGCTCGGGGTTGAGGTCGGCGACGACGACGTGCGCGCCTGCCCGTGCCAGCACGCGCGCGGTCGCCTCGCCGAGGCCGCTCGCTCCGCCGGTCACGATCGCGGAAATCCCGTTGAGCTCCATGACCCGCAGGATAATGGGCCTGCCCCCAGGCAGGCCAGTCGCGCACCCTCCCCCGTTCGGGCAGCAGGTCAGGCCGGCACGGCGAGCAAGGCCGGTTCCCAGGGGAAACGGTCCGCGAAGGCGGGTTCCAGGTCGGTGAGCCAGGTGGCCGCCGGATCGAAGCGCGCGAAGAACGGCCGTGCCACGAGCGACGCGTCCCGCGCCTGGAGCATCCGCAGCACGAACACCCGCTCGCCCGCCACTTCCGCGACGCCGTCGACGACGACCTTGCCGGGCGTCGCGCTCATCGACGGCCCGCGGACCGAGCGGCACAGCCCGGAAACTGAGGCGTATGCGTCGCGGAAGATCTCGTGCGCGCGGGCCAGCGGCACCGCGAAATAGTCCTGAGGGCCGGTGTCCCGCTCAACGAACATGTAGTAAGGCACCATTCCCGAACGAACCTGGGCCCTCCACATGTCTCGCCATATGTCGGCCCCGTCGTTAACGGAGCGGATCAGTGGCGCCTGCGTCCGGATGATCGCGCCCGTGTCCCTGATCCGGCGGATCGCCATGGCGGCGACCGACGGCGCGAGTTCGCGCGGATGGGAGTAGTGCGCCATGAGCGCCAGGGTGCGGCCCCTGTCGGATACCTCTTCGAAGAGCCGCAGCGTGTCATCCGCGTCGTTGTCGGTGACGTACCGCTGCGGCCAGTAGGCCAGCGACTTGGTGCCGATCCGGATCGACTCGATGTGGTCGAGCGAGGGATCGAGCAGCGGCTCGATGTAGCGGCGCAGCACGCCGCCGCTCATGATCATCGGGTCCCCGCCGGTGATCAGGACGTTGGATACTTCCGGATGCGCATGCAGGTAGGCCACGAGCGTGTCGATGTGATCGGTGGCCATCTTGAGTTCCGGCTCGTCGACGAACTGCGCCCACCGGAAGCAGTAGGAGCAGTACGCGTGGCAGGTCTGGCCCTGCTTCGGGAAGAACAGCACGGTCTCGCGGTACTTGTGCTGGAGTCCGGGCAGCCGGACTCCGTCCATTTCGGGGCCGTTGAGCAGCAACTGGCCGGCGGGATGGGGGTTGAGCCGCATCCGGATCTCATGCGCGGACTCGGTAATGTCCGCCTGTGACGCGCCGCCGTCCAGCATGGCCGCGATCCGGTCCACGTCCGCCGACGGCAGCATGTCAGGCTGCGGGAAGACCAGACGGTAGATGGGGTCGTCGGGGGCCGCGTCCCAGTCGATGAGCTCTTCGAGCACGTAGGAGTTCACGCGAAACGGCAGCACCGTGGCGACCGCGCGCACAGCGAGCCGCTCCGCGTCGCCGAGCCCGGCTCTGCGCGTGAGCTCGTCAAGGTGCCGCGCCCCGAACGCGCGGAACCTGCTGGCGGTCTCCCGTGGCGCCGGAATGACCTGCTGGATCTCAGTCAACCGTTTTCTCCCTCCGTCCGTCGGCGGCCTGTCCGTCCGCGCGGAAAGTTGTCCGGTACACAAACCGCTCTTCACTACCGCAGCGCCCTAGATCTCGGTTGTGTCACACTCCTGATCGGGAATGTTGCCATCGCGCGCACTTCTGTTACGAAGACGTTCCTGCCCACTGCGTGGTTCCCGTCACATCAGTTTCGTGACAATAACAATACTCAAAGTGAGCATACCCATGATGGCACTCACCATGAGTTAGCGGTAAACCAGCGGCTCGGCTCTTAGATAATGGCAGTGCAACCCGTTCCACACGTGGCCGCAGTTGAGGGCCCGAGGCGACACGGAAGGCCCCGTACAAACGTGAGCCAAGATCCGCCGGGCCATGGCCGTTCCGCCGACCGTCCGGCCGTAGCGCCCGCTACGCCCGGCACGAATCCTGCCCCGTCCGCGGGAGATCACCTCATGACGCCCCGGCCGACGGCCGAGCCCGTCATCGCGGTCGACGCCATGGGCGGAGACTACGCGCCGGACGAAATCGTGGCGGGGGCGCTCGCCGCCCAGCGGGAACATGGGCTCACCACGCTGCTCACGGGTCCGCCCGCCAGGCTCCGGCCGGTGATCGCCAGGCTCGGCGCCGGGCCGGAACTGCGCGTGGTGCCCGCCGAAGACGTCGTCGGCATGGGCGAGGGCGCGCTCGCGAGCTTCCGGCGGCCCAGGTCGAGCATCGCCGTCGCCTGCATGCTCGTCCGGCGCGGGCAGGCCAGCGCCGTCGTATCAGCGGGCTCGACCAGCGCGATCGTCGCGACCGCCAGGCAGCAACTGCTCTCCCTGCCCGGCGTGCCGCGCCCGGGGCTGGCCGTTGTCCTGCCGACCCATCCCCGGCCCACCGTGCTCATCGACGCGGGCGCCACCGCCGACCCCAAACCGGAAATGCTCGTCCAGTTCGGGCAGCTCGGCGTCGCGTACGCCCAGATCGCGCTCGGTATCGAGGAGCCGAGGGTCGGGCTGCTCACCATCGGCGCCGAGCCGGGCAAGGGCAACATGCTCACCACCCGCGCCCACGAGCTTCTGGCCGCCGAACCGCAGCACGGCGCGCTCCCGCTGAATTTCGCGGGGAACATCGAGGGCGGTGACCTGATGGCCGCCGCGGTCGACGTGATCGTCACCGACGGGTTCACAGGGAACGTAGCCCTGAAGACCCTCGAGGGCGCGATGCGCTTCGCGTCCGGCGAACTGCGCGGAGCGCTGACGTCTACGAGAACGGCAAGGCTGGGCGCGGTGCTGCAGCGCCGCGGCCTCAGGGAACTGCGGAACCGCCTCGACGCCGAGTCCTACGGCGGCGCCGCGCTGCTCGGCATGGGCGGCACCGTGGTGATCGCCCACGGCGCGTCCACCGCCCGCGCCGTGAGCGCGGCCTGCGCGCTCGCCGCCAACTTGTCCCGCGGCGACATTACCGAGAAGGTCCGGCAGCGGATCGGACCGCAACCGGAGCGCCGTTTCCTGCGCCGCGACCGCGAGCGCTAAGCCGTTAATGGAAAGACGTCCGCGACAGGCGGTCAATACACTGGGTACATGAACGATCCTCAGCAGGTCCTCGCCGCCCGGGTGCGTGACGCCCTGGGCGCGGCGTTCGGCGGCGACTACGCGGACGCGGACCCGCTGATCCGGCCCTCGCAGTTCGCGGACTTCCAGTCCAACGCTGCCCTGCCCCTCGCCAAGCGGCTCAAGCGGAGCCCCCGGGACGTCGCCACCACGATCGCGGCCCACCTGGACGTCGGGGACGTCACCGAGCCCCCGCAGATCAGCGGCCCTGGCTTCGTCAACTTCACGCTGAAGAACGACTGGGTCGCGGCCCAGGCGACGGACGTCCTGCGCGACCCGCGGCTGGGCGTGCCGGAAGCCGGCACGAGCAAGACGATCATCGTCGAGTACTCCTCGCCGAACATCGCGAAGGAAATGCACGTCGGCCACCTCCGGACCACAATCGTGGGCGACGCCCTCGCCCGGATCCTGGAGTTCCTCGGCCACCACGTGATCAGGGACAACCACATCGGGGACTGGGGCACGCCGTTCGGCATGCTGATCGAGCACCTGATCGACGTCGGCGAGGACTCGCCCGACGCCCACCTGCTGCGGACCGATCCGAATGCCTTCTACGCGGCGGCCAGGGTCAAGTTCGACACCGACCCCGCCTTCGCCGAGCGGGCCAGGTCGCGGGTCGTCAAGCTCCAGGCGCGCAACGACCCGGACACGGAACGGCTCTGGGACGAGCTTCTCGAACTCTCCCGCGAGTACATGCGGGATATGTACTCCCTGCTCAAGGTCACCCTCACCGACAACGACATCCGGGGCGAGAGCTTCTACAACGATCTCCTGCCCGGCGTCGCCGAGGAACTGACGGAAAAGGGCATCGCCGTCATCAGCGACGGGGCGCTCTGCGTCTTCCCGCCCGGTTTCACGGGAAGGGACGGCAACCCGCTGCCGGTCATCATCCGCAAGAGCGACGGCGGGTGGAACTACTCCACAACCGACCTGGCGACGGTCAAGTACCGGGTGGACAAGATCGACCCGGACCGGGTGATCTACGTCGTCGGCTCCGATCAGGCGCTGCACTTCAAGATGGTCTTCGCGACGGCGAAACTGGCCGGGTGGCTCACGGATGACGACGACTTCGAGCACGCCCAGATCGGCATGGTGCAGGGCAAGGACGGCGGCAGGCTGCGGACCAGGGAAGGCGACACGCCCAAGCTGAGCGGACTGCTCGCCGAAGGCATCGAGCGGGCCCGCGCCATTCTCGACGAGGTCGAGCGGACCGACAGTGACCTCGACCTGGACGCGATCGCCGGGGATGTCGGCATCGGGGCGATCAAGTACGCCGACCTGTCGACCGCCCGGGACAGTGCGTACGTCTTCGACTTCGACCGGATGATCTCGTTCAAGGGCAACACCGGCCCGTACCTGCAGTACGCGACGACCCGTATCCGCTCGATCTTCCGCAGGGCGGGCATCGACGAGACGGCCGTCACGAGCGCGATCGTCGTCACCGAGCCCGCGGAGCGGGAACTGGCGCTCAAGCTCCTGGGCTTCGGCGCGGTCCTCGACGTTGTCGCCGAGTTCGCCGAACCGCACCGCCTGAGTGCCTACCTCTTCGAGGTCGCGAGCTTGTTCACCTCGTTCTACGAGCAGTGCCCGGTCCTCAAGGCCGACAGCGATGCGACCCGCACGTCCCGGCTCGCGCTTTGCGCCGCGACGCTGCGGATCCTCACCGCCGGACTTGGCCTCCTCGGCGTGCCCGTCCCTGAGCGGATGTGATCCTGGCGCGGCATCGCTTACTTGCTCCGCTTCGCGCCCGGCAACTCACTATTGCTCCCGGTTCTTCCGACTGCCCGGGCGACGAATCGGGCCGGTTGCCGTAGGCTTCTACGTGAAGCTAGCGGTGTGGGACGCACAGGAGGCAGTCATGAACCTTAGCGGACTCATCCTGCTGGTGTTCATCGCCATCGGCATCGGATGGTTCTGGAATAAGGCCCGCAAGAAGATCGGCTTCCCGGCCAACGGGAAGACCTGGGGCGCCGCCATCCTCGTGATCGTCATCCTCATCATGCTCTACTACGGCGCCTCCCACACAGCGCCCCACTGACGCGGATCCCACGCGCGGTTACGCGCGGGACCGAGCGGGCGACAGGGCGGGGGCTGTCAGGGTTCCTTGACGTCTAGCGGGATCTCGAACCAGACGGCTTTGCCCTCGGGGGTCGGGCGGGAGCCCCAGCGGGTGGCGAGTTGTTCCACCAGGTACAGGCCGCGACCGCCCTCGTCGGTCGCGGCGGCGGTGCGGAGCCGGGGCAGCCGCAGGTCCGGGTCAAACACCTCCACCCACACGGACTCGGCACCCCGCCGCAGACGCAGCGTGAACTCCCGCGGACGGCGGACAGGACTCGCGTGCGCCACCGGGGCGTCCCAGGACTGCGCGGTCGCGATCGCGATCGCGCTGCCGTTGCCCCCGCTGCCCTCACCCAGGCCCGCTGTGCCGGCACCCGCGCCGGCCGCCACGGGACAGTCGATCTCGACATCGAACCGGCGTCCCGGGCTCGGCGTGATGGACGCGTGCAGTACGGCGTTGGTAACCGTTTCCGAGACCAGCAGGCACGCGAGTTCGGCCTGGTCTGGGTCCATCTCCCAGCCGGCGAACGTGCTGGCGGCGAGGCGCCGGGCCTCGGACACGTAGATCGGCTCGGCGGCATAAGTCTCTTCCTCGGACGCCAGGTCGAACGGCGACGAGCGGAGCACCAGGATCGCCATGTCGTCGTCGATGTTGCCCGGCACGGCGTTCTCGGCGGCGAGCACCACCGCGCCCGCGTCGCCCCCGGAGTCCGTGGCGCGCCGCACAGACTCCGCCAGCATCTCGACGACCTCGGCCTCGGAGTAGTGCCCGGCTCCGTCCGCCCGGCAGCGCCGGTCGGTGAGCCCGTCGGTGAACATCACCAGAGCGGCTCCCGGCGGCAGCGTGACCGTCTCCTCCTTGTAGGTCGGCAGACCCGTGAGGCCCCTGCCGCGCACCCCGAGGAGCAGGCCCTTGTTCTGGATCTCCAGGGAGACCACCTTGCCGTCGCGGGCGAGCAGCGGGGAGGCGTGGCCGGCATTGGCGAGAGTCAGCTCGCGAGACCACGCGTCGTAGATCATGTAGATGCAGCTGACCGTGGGCGGGTCGCCCCCTGCCCCAGGGGGAGCGGTGGTACGGACCCATTCGTCCAGCTTGCGCATGACGTCGGCGGGCGTCTTCTCGTCCTGGGCATAGGCCCGGAGCGTCGCCCGCAGCTGGCCCATCGTGGCCGCGGCCCGCGGCCCGCGGCCCTCGACGTCGCCGATGACGAGGCCGACCCGCCCGGCGGCGAGCGGGATGATGTCGTACCAGTCCCCGCCGACCTGGGTCTGGATGCCCTGTCCCAGGGTCACCAGCGGCTTGGCGGGCACGTACCTGAAGGCGACGTCCAGCCCGTCGAGTTCGGGGGCCCGCTGCGGGAGCAGGCTGTCCTGGAAGGCGATCGCGGTGTTCCGCTCCGCCTCGAAGAGCATGGCGTTGTCGATCGCGACGGCCACCCGGCTCGCGATCGCGCCGATCAGGTCCCCGTCGGTCAGGTCGTAGTGCGGGTCCTCGCGATCGGTGATCCGGGACAACGCCAGCGCTATCACGCCGAGCAGTTCCCCGCGGGCGTACAGCGGTGACGCCAGCACGGACGTCACTCCTGCCTGGTCCGCGGCGGACATGGACTCCTCCGACGGCGCAGGGTAGTAACCGGCCTGCAAGTCGGGCACGACGATGGTCTCCATGCGCGCCATGGCCTGCTGCATGAAATGTCCGGGCGGGTAGTGAATCGACGCCCCGACCTCGGCCCACGTGCCGGGCGGCGGCTCCCACCCGAGCGCGTGCGTCTGTACCCGCCGGATGAGCTTGTCGCCGCTGAACAGGTCGATGAAGCAGTGATCGGCGAACTGCGGCACCAGGATCGAGGCGACCTGCCGCAGCGTGGCGTCCAGCTCCAGGGAGCCCGCTAGCCGCTCGCCGATGCGTTCAAGCAGCCAGAGGCGGTCCTGCTCGCGCTGCGTGTCTCTGCGCCCCGCCTCGGTGACCATGAGCACCAGGCCGTCGATGTCGCCGTGGGCGTGGCGCAGCGGCACCGCGAGCACGCGGAGGAAGACCAGGCTCCCGTCACTGCGGGTCCCGGTGAACGTGCCTTCCCACGACGTGCCGCCGCGTACCTGGCGGGACATGACGTCGGCCTTGGGAAGGTCCCCTTCGGGGATGAACCCGAGCGTGTGCAGCGGCTGCCCGGCGAGCCTCGAGATGTCGCCAGGAAAACGCAGCAGCCTGCCCACGTATTCGTTGACGAACAGGATGTTCTCGTGCCGGTCCGCGACGATGACGCCGATCTCCGCCTGGCGCAAGACAAGCTCCGCCGGCAGATACGGGTCGAAGACGCCCTCGTTCCAGCGCGTCATTGGCACACTCCGGTCACTGGTCAGCCGCTAAGTTACTCCCTGGACACAAATACATGCGAGGCGACATCGGCCGGAAGGTCGGTGGGGCCTGCCGCGTCACAGCCCCCGCCGCAGGACACCCGCACACCGCCCTTGATCGACCCGAGCAACACCTCGCGTCCGGGTTGTATCCCGGCCCGCTTCAGTTTAAGCATCAGGACAAGATCACTTTGAACATGCTCGGTAATTCTCGTCACAACCGCACTCACAGTTCCGTCCGCGTCACGCGTGGCGTCGGTCATCGGTTCGTCCAGGCGATCGTCGTCTGGTGTACCGGGGCCGTCCCCGATGAGCTCGTCCAGACCCGGGATGAAGTTGCCGTGCGGGCAGCGCTCCGGGTGACCGAGCAGTTCGAACAGCCGCCTCTCGACGCTCTCGGAAATCACGTGCTCCCAGCGGCACGCCTCGATGTGGACCTCTTCCCACGGCAGGTCGATGACACTGACCAGCAGGCACTCCGCGAGGCGATGCTTGCGCATGACGCGTGTCGCCAGCATGCGCCCGGTGTCGCTCAGCGCCAACTGGCGGTCGCCGGTCACGTGCAGCAAGCCGTCCCGCTCCATCCGGGCCACCGTCTGGCTGACCGTCGGCCCGGACTGCGAGAGCCGCTCAGCGATCCGCGCGCGCAACGGGACGATGCCCTCTTCCTCAAGCTCGAACACGGTTCGGAGATACATCTCCGTCGTGTCGATAAGCCCCTGGGCAGTCACTGAACCATCCTCCTACGTGGAATGCTACGTGACGCAGAGGGAAACGGCGTTCACGGCGAAAGACGCTCGATCTCCCACCCCGAGGCAGCGTCAGCCATGCGCCGGTAGCGTAGCCGGTCGTGCAGCCTGCTCGGCTGCGACTGCCAGAACTCGATGGATTCCGGCACTATGAGGTATCCGCCCCAGAAGTCCGGCATCGGGATTTCCGTTCCCTCGGGCCACCTCGCGTTCACCTCGGTGACACGCTCGTCTAGCTCTGCCCGGGACGAGAGCACCGTGGACTGCCGCGACGCCCAGGCGCCGATCTGCGACCCGCGCGCCCGCGAGTGAAAGTACGGCTCGCTCTCCTGTTGGCTCAGCATTCTTACCGAGCCCTCGACGGTCAGCTGCCTGCCGAGCGCGTACCACGGGAAGAGCACGCAGCACCTGGGATCCGCCGCCAGGTCACGCCCCTTCCGCGACGTCCGGTTCGTGTAGAAGGTGAATCCTTCGGCGGAATGCGCCTTGAGCAGCACGGTCCGCGCGTGCGGCCGGTCGCCGACCGTGGTGAGCACCATGGCATTCGGCTCGGGAAGCCCGGCCGCGACGGCCTCGCCGAACCACTTCTCGAACTGCGCCATCGGGCTGGGATCAAGATCCGTAGGTTCCATGCCCGATATTCTTACCTCCTCATCGGGCATGCGGCCGCAAGGCCGCTCACGGGCCCGCCGGCCCGCGCCCGATATGATCGCGGTGTGACCAGCATCGCTATTCCCGGCAACCTCAAGCCGTCGGACGGCAGGTTCGGCAGCGGACCGACGAAGGTCCGCCCCGCGCAGGCCGCCGCGCTCGCGGCGGCGGGCGAACTCGGAACTTCGCACAGGCAGTCACCGGTACGGGCCATCGTGAAGCGGATCCGCTCCGGCCTGGCCGAGCTTTTCTCTCTTCCGAACGACACCGTGATCTGCCTCGGCAACGGCGGGACCACGGCCTTCTGGGATGCCGCCGCGTTCGGGCTTGTGCGGCGCAAGAGCCAGCACTTGTCGTTCGGGGAGTTCTCGGCGAAGTTCGCGACGATCACCGCGCGCGCGCCTTGGCTGGCCGCTCCCACGGTCATCTCCTCCGAGCCCGGAACTCACCCGCTGCCGCGCGCGGAGGCCGGCGTGGACGCGTACTGCCTGACGCACAACGAGACGTCGACCGGAGTACGGATGCCGATCGCGCGCCCGGCCGGAGCGGACGCGGACGCCCTGGTGCTGGTCGACGCGACTAGCGCGGCCGGCGCCATGCCGGTGGACCCGGCCTCGTTCGACGCGTACTACTTCGCGCCGCAGAAGGTGTTCGGCGCCGACGGCGGCCTGTGGATAGCGCTGCTGTCCCAGGAGGCCCTGGCACGGATCGAAGAGATAGCCGCGAGCGGCCGGTACATCCCCGAGTTCCTCTCCCTCCGCGTGGCTGTGGAGAACTCCCTGAAGGACCAGACCTACAACACGCCTGCCGTGTCAACCCTCGTCCTGATGGCCTCGCAGGTGGACTGGTTCCTGGGCAACGGCGGACTGGAATGGGCCGCGGCCAGGAGCGGTCGTTCGGCCGAAATTTTGTACGGATGGGCGGAGAAGTCGCAGTACGCGACCCCGTTCGTGACTGACCCGGCGATGCGGTCACCGGTCGTGGGGACGATCGACTTTAGCGACGCGGTGAGCGCGGACGCGGTGGCGGCCGTCCTCCGCGAGAACGGCATCGTGGACACCGAGTCGTACCGCAAGCTCGGCCGCAACCAGTTGCGGATCGGGATGTTCCCCGCGGTCGAACCGGACGACGTGGCGGCACTTACCGCCTGCGTTGACTACGTCGCCGAACGGCTGATGTTAACGCACCATGGCGCCGACAACAACGGCGAGGACCAGCACCACGAGCACGGTGGGCAGCAGCCAGCGCGGAACCTTCTTCACGGGGTAAGGGTATGAGACTGTTCATAGCCCTGGCGCCGCCATCTGACGTGCTCCACGACCTGGACTCGGCGTGCGCGCCGCTGCGCCGCGGGCGAAACGACCTGCGGTGGACCAGCATGGGGGCGTGGCATGTCACCCTGGCTTTCCTCGCCGAGGTGAGCGATCTCCAGCTCACCCGGCTGGCGCCGCGGCTGGAGCGCTCTGCGCGGCGCCACCCGGCGTTCAGCCTGTCGTTCGCGGGTGCCGGGGCGTTCCCGTCGCCGGGGCGCGCGAACGTGCTGTGGGGCGGCCTGGCCGGTGACCGGCAGGCGCTGTCGGAACTCGCCGCGTCGGTCACCGCGGCGGCACGCCGCGCGGGAGCACCGCCCCCAGACGGCGGCCGGAAGTACCGGCCGCACGTCACGCTGGCGAGGTGCCGGACGCCGGCCGACGTCGGGCTCATGGTGGAGGCGCTGTCCGGCTACCAGGGCCAGCCGTGGACGGTGGAGCAGATGCTTCTCATCCGCAGCCGCCTGCACGAGCGCCCGCGTTACGAGACGCTCGGCGAGTGGAAGCTCCGGCCCTCACCTAGGACTGGCTGAGCTTCTCAAGGAGGGGAGCGGCGCTGCGGAGGATGGCGCGCTCCTCGGGGGTGAGCTCCTGTAGCCGCTGGGCCAGCCATGCCTCACGGCGGCGGCGCACGCGGTTGACGAGCGTGCGCCCTTCCTGCGTGACGGTGAGGACGACCTGCCTGCGGTCGGTAGGGTGCGGGGCGCGCTGGACGAGCTTACGTTCTTCGAGAACCGCGATCACGCGGGTCATCGACGGCGGCTGCACCTTCTCGTGCTCGGCGAGTTCGCCAGGAGACATGGCATCATGACGCTCGAGTGCCGCGAGCGCGGCAAGCTGAATGTCGGACAGGACCATCGCGGTCTCGCCCAGTCCAAGGCGCTCCACGCGGAGGCGCCGTGCGAGCCGGCTGATAGAGATCCGCATCGCGGTCGCCAGCCCTGCGTCGTTAGTCGTTGCTGCCTGCGGCATCTACTAAGTAGACCATGCGCGCGAGCATGCTCATAAGCCCGCGCAGGGGAAGACTCCCCCGCTGCTGGGGATAGCCTTAACTGACGACCGACCTGGAGGCAGAGTGACTGAGGACCGGCAGGTCAGCGACCCGCAGGTCACTGGCCGGCAGGCTGATGCCGATGGTCCTTCTTCCCTGCCCCCGCCCCGGGAGGCGGATGACCGATTCGTGACAGTGTCGATCACCATGGGCTGGGCGGTCGCGCTGGCCGTGGTGGCCGTGCTCGCGGCCTGCGACGTCCTGCCGGCGTACCAGCGGTGGTGGGTGTGGACGTGCGCGACCGGGTTCGGGCTGGGACTGTGGGGCGTGTGGTTCGTGCCCGTACTCAAGCGGTACCGGACACGCGAGGCGGAGCGCCGCGCTCAGCTCTCGGGCGAGCCGTCCAGCGTGTCGCGAGAGAGCGGCTCGAAAACGGTCTCGTCGACCGAGACACCCGGCAGTTCGACCAGGTCGTAGCCGAACTCGTCGATCACGGGGGCTCCCACCGGGGTCTGCGATCCGGTGAGGACCGTCTCCGAGTGCGCGCCGCAGCCGTGGTCCGCCGACACCACGCGACCGTCGTCAGGGGCGTAGGCGTTGCCGCACACGCCGAACATCCGGCCGAGACCGCCGCTCAGCGGGACGAAGAACCCGCAGCTCACGCAGTTCGCCGGTGCCGCATGCGACAGCGGGGACTCAGGCCCGTGGTCGCTGTCGTACCACCGCTGCGCGGTGTCGTCCCGGCCGAAGGCGGACAGGACCCGGGACCGGCCGGGAGCCGGGAGCTCGGACGGCTCGGCCGGCCCCGCCTCGGTCAGGTTCTCGGAGTCCGTCCAGGGACGGAACCAGTCGATGACCGCATCGTCGCCCTCCAGGACGGCGAACGGCACGAGGCGCTCGTCGTCGGCGCTGGCGGGCAAGAGGTCACCGATGCCGACGTCGCCGGGACGCAGCCGGTCCTGCCACGGCACCCACTCCGGCGCGAGCAGCGCATCAGGCCCGGGCAGCATCTCGCTCTCGTCGACGGTCACGACCCTCGAACGCGGCGCGCGCGCGACGGTGACGGCCCACCGCCATCCGGCGTAGGCCGGATCCAGGCATTCGAACAGGTGGGTGACGACACGATCGGTGACGGCTTCGACGCCCATGTGCGTCCCGACCGCGCCCGCGCCGACGCCCGGCGCGGTCACCAGCGCGGCACGCGCCAGGTCTACCGCCTCGGCGCACACCTGGTCGGGTTCCTTGGTCCTGGTTCGGGTCGTGCTCACGACTGCCAACTCTCGCTCCTCAGGCGGCGCGTATACAGGCCGGGCTCGGCTGGCCAGCGCCCGTGGGGCTCGTCGCACTGCCAGTGACCAAGAATACTGGGTAGACGGGGATGTCCGACGCGCGACGCCCCCCGCACCCCCGCCACCCTGAGCCCTGGACTACTCCGCTGAAGGGGCGGCGGCCTGGAAGCTTACGCCGTCCCCGTCACCAGTAGCGCTCTGGTCTCCGTGGGCACTCCGGTCTCCGTGGGCACTTCTGTCGCCGGAAGCGCCCCTGCCCCTAGGCGAGCGGGGGTTGTCCCGGCCCTCGCGGCCCTCACGGCCCTCACGGCCTCCGCGCGGCCCGGAAGCCGGGCCGGGCGGCGCGCTGCTCCCGGAGGGGTCGAGGTCGTCCGCAAGGCCGCGCAGCAGGCTGGCCACCTGCTTGCCCTCCTTGGCGTCCGGATGCTTCCCGCGGCGGTAGACGTCGGAGAAACTGTCGAGGATCTTCATGAGGTCCTCGATGATCGGGATCATCTCGTCAGGCTTCTTGCGGGGTGCCTTGGGCGCGAGGGCCACCGTCGGCGGCGCCTCGAGGAGACGCACCTGGAGCGCCTGCGCGCCCTTGCGCCCCTCAGCGATGCCGAACTCCACGCGCTGCCCCTGCCGGAGGGCGGTCGTACCCGCGGGCAGCGCGGATGAGTGCACGAAGACCTCGCCCCCGTCGTCACGGGCGAGGAAGCCGAACCCCTTTTCGGAGTCAAACCATTTGACCTTGCCGGTAGGCACGAGCAAGACCTCACGTCGATAGAATGCGGTCACCCCGCTCGCTGCATAGCCAACGGGATGTATGGGCGCTTTCTAGGCTATCGGTACCGCGCCGTTAATGGCAGCACGGTTTTTTCGCTTAGCTGAGCCTGATGTTCCGCGCCCGATGCGACACGACACGCCGAGGGCGCAGCCCCGTGCCGCCGGGTGGAGGCAGCAGGGGCCGCGCCAGTCACGGCCTCACACGTTCGGATGGTGCTGGGACGGGATCGCGTGCGAGGCCGTGAGCCATCGGCGGATCCGATTCCCGGTTTCATGATCGCAGCCAGCTTATACCCAGCGCATACGAGTGAAAACATGTTGTTACGAAGGCCAGGTGAGCGCACGAAAAGCGGCCCGGGGATGACTCCCCGGACCGCTCTTGCTGCGCGAGCCTGGACTAAAAGTCCATGTCGCCGCCGCCAGGGGCGGCGGGGGCGGCAGGCGTCTTCTCCGGCTTCTCCGCGATCACTGCCTCGGTGGTGAGGAACAGTGCCGCGATGGAGGCCGCGTTCTGCAGGGCAGAGCGGGTGACCTTCGCCGGGTCGATGATGCCGGCCTTGAACAGGTCGACGTACTCACCGGTAGCGGCGTTGAGGCCCTCGCCCGCGGGCAGCCCCTTCACCTTCTCGACCACGACGCCGCCTTCGAGGCCGGCGTTGACCGCGATCTGCTTCAGCGGCTCCTCGACGGCGCGGCGCACGATCTGCGCACCGGTCGCCTCGTCGGCCGCCAACTCGAGCTTGTCGAAGGCGTTCCGGCTTGCCTGCAGCAGGGCAACGCCCCCGCCGGGGACGACACCCTCCTCGACCGCGGCCTTGGCGTTGCGCACCGCGTCCTCGATGCGGTGCTTGCGCTCCTTCAGCTCGACCTCGGTAGCCGCGCCCGCCTTGATGACGGCCACGCCGCCGGCCAGCTTGGCCAGGCGCTCCTGCAGCTTCTCCCGGTCGTAGTCGGAATCGGTGTTCTCGATCTCCGCCCGGATCTGGTTGACCCGGCCCGCGATCTGCTCCGCGTCGCCCGCGCCGTCGACGATCGTCGTCTCGTCCTTGGTGACCACAACCCGCTTGGCCCGGCCGAGCAGGTCCACCGTGGTGTTCTCGAGCTTGAGCCCGATCTCCTCGCTGATGACCTGGCCACCGGTGAGGATGGCGATGTCGCCGAGCATGGCCTTGCGGCGGTCGCCGAAGCCCGGGGCCTTGACGGCGACGGACTTGAAGGTGCCGCGGATCTTGTTGACCACCAGGGTGGCCAGGGCCTCGCCCTCGACGTCCTCGGCGATGATCAGCAGCGGCTTGCCCGACTGCATGACCTTCTCGAGGATCGGCAGCAGGTCCTTGACGTTGCCGATCTTCTGGTTGGCGATCAGGATGTACGGGTCCTCGAGGACCGCTTCCTGCCGCTCCATGTCGGTCGCGAAGTAGAAGTTGATGTAGCCCTTGTCGAAGCGCATGCCCTCGGTGAGCTCGAGCTCGAGGCCGAAGGTGTTGGACTCCTCGACGG
>DASZJE010000057.1:0-4183 GCA_035948445.1 Trebonia sp.
CTGCGCGAGGAGAACCTGGTCCGCGTGGTCGACGGCCGGGCCAGACTGGCGGAGAACCGTGTGCCGCACCGGCTCGAGGACAGCATGCGGCGACGCCTGTCGCGCACCACTCCCGCGGGCGAGCGGGTCGTGACCGTGGCCGCGTCTCTGGCTCGCCAGTTCACGCTCAACCAGATCGCGGCGATGGCCGGCATCGGGGTGGCCGACCTCGTTGATCCGGTCCGGGAAGTCATCGACGCCGGGATCTTCATCGAGGCCGACGGTCGTCTCGCCTTCCAGCACGACCTGGCTCGGGAGGCGGTTCGCAGCGCGATACCCGACGCGGTCCGCCGGGCCCTCGACCGTGAGGCGGCTGACGTGCTCCTGGCCAGCGGCGCCCTGCCGGTCGAGGTCGCGGCTCAGCTGGCGGCGAGCGCGGAGCCTGGTGACGTCGCCGCGGTCCGGGCGCTCGCGGAGGCCGCTGAAGCGCTCGGTATGACCGACCCCGGCGCCTCAGCAGACATGGCCAGCGTGGCGCTGTCACTGCTCCCGTCGCGGAACCCGTTGCGGGGTCCGCTGGTGGCCCGCCGGACGGTGTCCCTGTTCGCCGCGGGCCGCAGCAAGGAAGCGCGGGCCTTCGCCGACAACGCCCTCCGTCAGAGCCTGCCCGCCGAACAGGAAGCCGACGTCCGACTGAGCCTGGCAGCGATGTTCGCCATCTCAGCCGACGACCGCGCCGACAACGCCCGGCAGGGTCTGTCCCTGACCGGCCTGTCAGCCGACACCCGGGCACGACTGTGGACGTCGCTGTTTCATAATCTGATGGTCGCCAGTCGCCTCGACGAGGGTCTGGCCATCGAGTCCGAGGTGCGCGCGAGCGTGGGCGCCGGCACCGACCTCGCGGCGCAGTACTTTTTCCAGATCGGCCGCTCGGCGATGGAATACCAGCTCGGACGGTTCGAGCTTTCGCTGCGGCTGCTCCAGGGTGTGGACCCCGCGGTGCTGGCCGGTTTCGACGATCCGCGGGAACGCCTGACGCACAGCTATCGCTCGTGGCTGCTGTCCGCCCTCGACCGCCTCGACGAGGCGATCGCGGTCGCCGAGGACGGACTGGCCTGCGCCCAGCGCGACCGGCAGAACTGGGCGGTCCACATCTTCGAAACGTGGAACGGCCAGCACCTGCTCCACCTCGGCAGGCTCGACGAGGCGAACGCAGTGCTGGAGGGCCGGTTCCACCTCGCCGACGCCCACCTGATCGTCGGGGTCCTGGACGCGGCGTCGGTCGTGGCGCTCGGCCGCACCAAACTCCACATCGGAGATGAGCGCGGCGCCCATGAGGTCGCCGAGATCGCCAAGGTCATGCTGACGACGACCGCTCCTGTGGTCCGCAGGCACGCCGCGTGGTACCTGGCCGTTCACGCCATGACGGCCGGTGACCCCGACCGGGCCCACCGCTGGCTGTGCGCGCTCGGCGAGACAGAGCGGCTGTCGCTGTTCCCGCTCTTCCCGATGGAGGCCGCCGACGATCCGCTGCTGGTCCGCATGGCCCTGGCCGCCGGCGACTCCGAACTCGCCAAGGCTGTCACCGAGCTCGCCGCGCGCAGGCACGAACTCAATCCCGGCGTGGCGTCCATGGCCGGAGCCGCCGCGCACACCCGAGGCCTCCTCAACGAGTCCAGGCCAGACCTGGAACAGGCGGCGGCGATTCTCGCTTCCGGCCCGCGGCCGCTGGCGCTGGCCGCCGTGCTCGAGGATCTGGGTGGCATCCGGCTGGCCGAAGGTGACCGCAGCGGGGCGGCGGACGCCTTCGACCGGGTCCTGCGGATCTGCGTCGACGCCGGAGCCGCGCGCGACGCGGCCAGGGTCCGCAAGCGGCTACGCGAACTCGGGATCCGGCGCCGGGTCCAGGCGCTGGACCGCCCGAAACAGGGCTGGGAGTCGCTCACCGACGCCGAGCTTCAGGTGGCGCGCCTGGCCGCGGCGGGCTGCACCAACCGGGGGATCGCCGACCGGTTGTTCGTGTCACCCCACACCGTGAACACCCACCTGCGTCATGTCTTCGACAAGCTGGACATCAGGTCCCGGGTAGATCTCACCCGCGTCGTCGAGCACCACCCATAGTGGGGGGCACGTTTGATTTTTTGAACCGGAAGCGGTGGCGGTCAGTCGTGACCGGGGACGGCGGCGAGCGCCTCTCGCTGGCGCCAGCGGCCCGGAGGCTCTCCGTGGTGTCGCTGGAATGCCGTCGCGAACGAATACACCGATGAATAGCCCACTCGGCCGGCGATCTCGGCCAGCGTTGTGTCCTGGACCAGCAGCAGATCTCGGGCGAGGGTCATACGCCAGTCCGAGAGGTACGTCATGGGTGCCTGCCCGAGCGCCTGCTGAAAGACGCGCGCGAACGTGGCGCGGGACATGTTGGCGAGCTTGGCCAGCTCGTCGACGGTCCACGGTTGTCCGGCGCTGGCGTGCATGGCCTGAAGAGCGGGCGAAAGGCGTGGATCTGAGGCGGCACGGAACCACGCGGGAGCGTTCGCGCTGCGGGTCAGGCCGACTCGAAGCCCCAGCACCACGAGGACGTCCAGCAATCTATCGAGCACCGTCTGCTGGCCGGGTTCGGCGTGCGACAGTTCCCTCGACAGGAGCGTGACCACCGCATGGATCGGGTCATCCACGCTCGCCGGAAGTGACAACACGGGCGGAAGGGCCTCCACGAGCCCTTTGCCGATGTCGCCCGCAAAGCGATAGGCGCCGCAGAGGAACACCGCGCTCCGGTGATCGGACGACCCTGCGTCGCCGGGGTGCACGTCGCGGTGGTGCAGTGAACGGAACTCGGCTGGCGAGACACAGTGCGCGCCTGGCTCGTGGGCAACGAAGTGATCAGGTCCTCCGCGGACAAGCGCCAGGTCACCTGGCGTCAGTTCCAGGGGATCGTCGTTCCCTTCCGTCCAGAGCCAGGCACGGCCCTGGACCACCGCATGAACGGCAAGCTGGATGGTTCCAGGGAGCCGGAGCCCCCATGGCGGGACCGCAACGGACCGGGCAAACACTCCTCCCGATGCGCGCGCCCTGATCAGATGCTCTTGAAGGATGTCCACCGAATGAGTGTCTTGCATAAAGGAATGAGCGTCAAACTCATTGAACCGCTCACCCCGCGGCCATGATCATGGATGAGTGAACAACACAGCCAATCGTCGTGTCCTGGTCCTTGGCGGAACCGGCAAGACCGGTTCGCGGGTGGCCGGCACGTTGTCCGGACAGGGCGTCAGCGTGCGGACCGCCGCCCGGGGCGGTGCTGACATCCGCTTCGACTGGAACAACCCGGCCACGTTCGAGGGAGCCCTCCAGGGGGTGACGGGGGTGTATCTCGTCTCGCCTGTGATGCGCGTCGACTTCGCGGGCGTGGTGTCTGACTTCCTGGATCAGGCCGAGCAGGCCGGCGTCCGGAACGTCACCTATCTCAGCGCGTACGGCATGGAGCACGCCCCGGCCGAGGTGGCGCTCCGGGCGGTCGAGCTGGATCTGGAGTCGCGCGGCTCCTTCACTCACTCGATCGTTCGCCCCGCGTGGTTCATGCAGAACTTCAGCGAGACGTTCCTGAAGCCCGTGGAGGACGAGATCGTGGTGCCCAGCGGCACGGGGGCCGAAGCCTTCGTCAGTGCCGAAGACATCGCATCCGTCGCTGCCGCAACCCTCGCCGAGCCCGAGCGGCACGCCGGCCGCGCGTACGCCCCGACGGGGCCGGAATCGCTGACCCTCGACGAGGCGGCCCGGATCATCTCCGCCGCGGCCGGCCGGACCATCGTCTACCGGGACACGGATCGCGCTGAGTGGGTCGGCGCGATGGTCCGCTCAGGCGTGCCGGCTGAGTACGGCGAGGTCCTCCGCACGCTCACCGAGACGATCGCAAGCGGTCGCGGCGCCCAGCCCAACGACGATGTGCTCGCGGCCACCGGCGCGGCGCCGGTCAGCTTCGCCGACTTCGCCGCCAAGACCGCTCCGGCGTGGAAGTAGGGCTGGCATCGTGAAGGCACCCATTGCCGACCTGGCGGACTTCGCCGCGCTCGATCCGTTCTTCCGGATCATCGAACAGGGCCTGGATGGCCTGGCCGGACCGGGCCACTTCTTCGACCTCCTCGCGGAGGACATCACCGTCGACTACGTGGTGACCGTTCCCGGGTACCCGCGGCATATCCAGGGCCGT
>DASZJE010000058.1:0-4261 GCA_035948445.1 Trebonia sp.
CTGCTCGGGACGCCGCCGCGCGTACAGCCAGCGCAGCAGCGCGGGCTCGAAGATCTCCAGCGCGTCGGCCGGGGTCGGCGCGCCGCCGCGGGACCCGCTCAGCTTGGCCGACCCGGGGGCGCCGACGAAGGCGTACCCGAAGTGCAGCGGCATCTCGCCGCCGAAGATCGCCGTCACCAGTTCCCCGCCGACGGTGAAGCTGGACCCGGGCGAGGCGTGGTCGGCCCCGGCGGGCTCGAACGTCACGTGCTCGTAGGCCCACCGCATCGGCCAGTCGACCTTCCAGGCCAGCTTCCCAGCCACGTCGGCGATCGGCACGGGACCCACCACCGCGCCGCAGGCGCACGTGTAGGTGATCTCCGTGGTCTCGTCGTCGAAGCCGGTCACGGTGGTGTCGTCCCGGCCGCAGGTCGCGCAGTAGGGACGGAACGGGTAGTAGACCGCGGCCTGCGGCCCGTCATCGTCGTCCTCATCGGCTGGCAGCGCGTCGGTGCGCTTGGTGCGGTACCGGCCCAGGACGGCGCCGATGTCGGCGCGCCGCCGCATGGCGAGCACGATCTGCTCCGTGTACGCGCCGGAGGTGTACATCTCGGTCTGGCTGATCTCGGTGACCTGGATCCCGAGCAGGTCCAGCGATTCGCGCAAGGGCTCCTTGAAGTGCTCGGCGAAGTTCTCGTGCTGGCCGCACGGGTCGGGCACGCCGGTCAGCGGACGGCCGACGTACTCCTCGAACGAGTCAGGCACCCCGAGCGGGACGCGGCGTAGCCGGTCGTAGTCGTCCCAGGACAAGATGTGCCGGCACGGAGCGCCGTTCCGCCGCACCTCGTCCGCGACCAGATGCGGGGTCATGAGCTCGCGCAGGTTCCCCAGGTGCACCGGCCCGGACGGGCTGATCCCCGACGCGCAGGTCGGAACCTCACCGGGGTGCCGGCGCTCGCCCTCCTCGCGCACCTGGGCCGCCGTGCGCGCCACCCAGTCTTCGGCCGCAGCCACGGGATCAGGCCTCCTCCGTCGTTCGTTCGCAGGCATCAGCGTACAAGCAATCGGCGTGGTGACCGGAGGCGTGCCGGTAGCGACCAGCCGGTGGTCAGGCTGAGGTCGCCGCATTTAAAAGCCGGCACTGCTTTAGCACTCGATATCTTTTTAGAAGTCGACACCGCACAACCGCGATGCCCGGCCGCCCGGCCTGGCCGGCGGCCGGGCATCGGCATGTCTAGCCACGTGCGCACCGCGCCCGGCGCCCGTCCCCGCCGCCGTCGCGGTCAAAGCCACTGGTCCTGCCCCTGCCCGGGCGCTACGCCCGGATAGTCACGACTCGGCAAACATAGTCCCGTTGACGCTACGGCGATCTATCCGATCTCAGTAGAATCACCTCACTTAATGGGCCTTGTTGGCATTCGCCTGGCCCGCTATAGTTCCACCCGGTAGATCGGAATTAGGACGAAAATGCGTAGAAGGGGACATTGGAGTGGGGCATCGTAAACCAATTCGTTACCTGGCGTCCATCCTCGGCATGACCGCGATGGCGTCTCTGGCGGCCATACCGTTGGCTGGCGTCACAGCCGGCACGGCAGCGGTCGCCGCCACCGGCCGGTACACGCCGGCGGCCTTCGACGGCAAGCCGCTCTACGTGAAAACCAACGGGCCGAACCAGGCGGGCTTGTTCTCGTGCCAGGTGCCTGGCTCGAATCCGGGCTGCCTCGGGCCGGCCCAGGTCCGCCGGGCGTACAACATCCCGAGCAAGCTGACCGGTCGCGGCGAGACCATCACCATCATCGACGCGTTCGGGAATCCGGACATCGCGAGCGACCTCGCCAACTTCGACTCCACCTTCGATCTGCCGTCGGCCAACCTGAACATCATCTGCGTTGGCGGCACGTGCCCCACCTTCGACCCCACCAACGCCGACCAGCAGAGCTGGGCGGGAGAAATCGCGCTTGACACCCAGTGGTCCCATGCCGATGCTCCCGGCGCGACTATCGACCTCGTGATCGCCAAGAGCGACCAGGACGCCGATATCCTCGCCGCGCAGAAGTTCGTGATCCAGCACAACCTCGGCGACGTGCTCTCGCAGAGCTTCGGCGAGGGCGAGGTCTGCCAGGCTTCCAGCATCTTCGCGCAGACGCACCAGCTGTTCGTGCAGGCCGCGGCCGAGCGCATGAGCGTCTTCGCCTCGGCGGGTGACTCGGGCTCCTCGCAGCCGAACTGCAGCGGCCCCGGGTTCTTCAAGAGCGTCGGCACGCCCGCTTCCGACCCGCTGGTCACCGGCGTCGGCGGCACGCACCTGAACGCCAACCTGACCACCGGCGCCTACCAGTCCGAGACCGTGTGGAACAACTCCGGCAGCCCGATCGACCTCGGCGCCACCGGCGGCGGCTTCAGCACGCAGTACCTGCGGCCGTCCTACCAGGCCTTCGCCAACCACAACGCCTTCCGCGGCGTTCCTGACGTCGCCTGGAACGCCGACGTCTTCAACGGCGTACTGGCCACCTGCAGCGAGTGCGGCGCCGGCCCGGGCGCGTTCTTCATCTTCGCGGGCACCAGCTCCGGCTCGCCGCAGTGGGCGGCGATCACGGCGCTGGCCGACCAGGCAGCCGGCCACCGGCTCGGCTTCCTGAACCCGACGCTGTACGTCATCGGGGCCTCCATAGCCGGCTTCTCCGCCTTCCACGACGTCACGAGCGGCAACAACGTCTGGGACGGAGACGGCAACATTCCGGGTTACTCGGCCGGTCCGGGCTGGGACCCCACTACGGGGCTGGGCTCGCCCAACGCCGCTAACATGATCAGCCTGCTCAGCCAGGGCAGGGGCTAGTCAGCTAGCACGGCCTGATCTCTAGCCGCCGCCCCCGGACGCGTTTTCCGTCCGGGGGCGGCGGTTTTATTACGGACGCCTGCCGGTCAGCCGAGGCCCGTCGCGGCGCCGGCCGTGGTGGTGGTGGTCACCCGCCCGGGACGCCTGAGCGAGCCGGCGTAACGCCGGGCTCCTGCGACGCGGTCTGCACATTACCGAATTCGGGATTCTGCGGATGGAGGACCCATTGTTCCGCCTTCAGCAACGCCTAGCGGCACGCCCCGTGGCCACCCTCGCCGTGTGCGGCGCGGTGGCGTTCATGGGAGCTCCGGCAGGCTCTGCAGCGCTAGCCGCGAGCAGCTTGCCGGCGCCGATGCCAGCGGTTTCCGACTACCAGCTCCTGACCGCCAGTACGACGCCGCCGACGGAGGCTCAGTGCTTCGCGATCGGCCGCCGGTGCTTCACACCGACCGCGATGCAGAACTCCTACAACCTGGGTCCGCTGTATGCGGCGAAAGAGGACGGCCGGGGCGTCACGATCGCCATCATCGACTCGTTCGGCAATCCCAACATGGCCTCGGACCTGGCCAACTTCGACACCCAGATGGGCCTGCCGCACATGTGCGGCGAGCCGAGACAGGCCTGCGGCGCCGGGACGCCGACGTTCCAGCACCTGTTCTGGAACGGCAAGACCGAGGTGAAGGCGCCGCCGCCGGGCAGCCAGAGCCCGGGTTCGCAGGCCCGCGACGCCTGGACCGTGGAGACCAGCCTGGACGTGGAGTGGGCGCACGCCATGGCCCCGATGGCGAACATCCTCAACGTGACCACCAATCCGGCTGAGACGCAGGGCGTGCAGGGCTTGCCCGCGATGATGGACGCCGAGCAGTTCATCGTGGACAACCACCAGGCCACGGTCATCTCGCAGAGCTTCGGTACGACCGAGGAGGCCTTCAATAGCACCCAGTCGCTGCTGAACCTGCGGCACGCGTTCATCTCCGCCGCCGCGAACGGCGTCACCGTGCTGGCCAGCTCGGGCGACTTCGGCACCGCCAACCCGGGGAAGACGCCGACGCCGAACCCGTCAACGTTCCCCTTCCCGACCGTCAACTGGCCGGCTTCCGACCCGCTGGTGACCGGCGTCGGCGGCACGTACCTGTGCACGGACCCAGTGACCGGCACGGGGATCGACAGCACCGACCCGCCGGTCAACTGCGATCTCAGCCCGGCGGTCAGGGAGATCGGCTGGATCGACTCGGGCGGCGGCTTCAGCCACATCTTCGCCAAGCCCGCCTACCAGGACACCCTGCCGGCCGGATCCACCCCGGTCGGCGCCATGCGCGGCGTCCCCGACGTCGCGTTTCAGGCCAGCTCGCGGACCGGCCCGCTGGTCTACGACACCTCTTCCGGCGCCGGCGGCTGGTTCGTCGTCGGCGGGACAGCCTGCGCGGCTCCGCAGTGGGCCGGGCT
>DASZJE010000059.1:0-4203 GCA_035948445.1 Trebonia sp.
CCGAGTCCGACGACGCGCTGATCTTGTACACCTCGGGCACCACCGGACGGCCCAAGGGAGCGTTGTTTGACCACCACCGCATCTTGTGGGTCGGCATCAACACCAGCTTGATGCTCGGGCTGCGGGACGGCGACCGGATCCTGCACGTGGCGCCGATGTACCACGCCGCCGAGCTGGCGATGCTGATCAATGGCGGCACGCTGGTCGGGGCCACCCACGTGGTGCTGCCCTCCTTCGCGCCGCAGGCCGTGCTGGACAGCTTGGAGCAGCACCGCATCAACGTGTTCTTCGGCGTCCCCACGATGTACCAGCTGATGCTGCGTGACCCCAGCCTGCCGGACCGGGATCTGGCGGCCTGGCGGGTTGGCGTGTTCGGCGCCGCGCCGATGCCGGCCTCGGCGGTCCGGGCCACGAGCGCAGCGCTTCCGCACGTCGAGCTGATCCAGGCCTGCGGTCAGACCGAGGGCGGACCGGGAGGCATCTACTGCACCGCCGGGGAGGTCCGCGCCCGGCCCGACGCCAGCGGACGCAGCGCCCTGTTCAACACCCAGGCCCGGATCGTGGACCCCCGACGGCGGCGACGTGCCGCCCGGCGGCACCGGCGAGCTGATCATCCGCGGCGAGACCGTGATGAAGGAGTACTGGCGCAATCCCGCCGCTACTGCCGAAACCCTCCGCGACGGCTGGCTGCACACCGGTGACCTGGCCACGATCGACCAGGACGGCTACATCACCCTGGTCGACCGGATGAAGGACATGATCATCTCCGGGGGCCGCAACATCTACTCGGCAGAGGTCGAGAACGCCCTCGCGGCCCATCCCGCCATCGCCGAGATCGCGATCGTCTCCCGCAGGCACGAGGAGTACGGCGAGACAGTGGTCGCCGTCGTCAACCCGCTCCCCGGCCAGAGCATCACCCTGGACGAACTCCGCGAGTTCGGCGCAAGCCGGCTCACCGGCTACAAGCTGCCACGGGAACTCATTATGCGCCCCCTGCCACGGAACCCGTCCGGGAAGTGCTCAAGCACGTGCTCCGCGCCGACCTCGAGAAGCACCCCTAGAACTAGGCGAGACAAGCGAGCCGACCGTAAACGGCCCCAGCACTGTCCTCATCCGGCCGGCACGCGAAAATGCCAGACGCCAAGATTCCAGGTCAAAGCGAATGACCATGCACAGCTAAAACGTAATTCTCCTGGTGACCACAGGGTGCCCTATCGGCTCCGGGACTCACTCTCATGCCGCTCTCCGCTGGTGCGACGCGACGATCTGCCACGTTGTGCGATGGGCAGTGGGGTCGTTCGGGTGGTCAGAGGAACCCGGCGAGCCGGTAGAGCACGAGAGATCCTGCCACGGCGACGTTCAGGCTGGCGCCGGTTCCGACCATCGGGATCTCCACAGCCACATCCTGCAGGGCTCGAAAACGCGTGGTCGGGTGGCGCGGGGATGTCTTTTCTTGGCGGGCCGTCTCACGTCTCAGCCCGCGTTGCCAGGTCGAAGATGCTGGCGATCTCCTTCGCGTAGTTGTCGACGTCGAGGTTCGGGTCGGCAGCCAGCTGACGCGCTGCCGCGTCGATAGCAGCCCGGATGACCATCGCCATGATCTTGGGGTCGAAGCCGGGACGCAGGCCCCCGGCTGCCTGGATCATCGCGAGCAGGTTCTCGAGCTCGCCCGCGAATTCATCGGCGTTCGCGTCACCGTAGAACCTCTCCCTGCCGTCGGCCGTGAGGCCGTTCCGCCGGATCTCCGCGATCGCCACCATGTAATTGCGGTGCTCTCGCATGAACCCGAGGTTCGACTCGATGTAGGCCCGCAGCATGCCGGGTCCGGGCGGCTTGGCGAGGATGCGGGGAATCATGTAGGCCTTCCCCGCCTCGATGACGTCGGCCACCACTTGCCTGATCAGCTCGTCCTTGCCTGCGAAGTGGTAGCCGATGAGCCCTTTGCTGATGCCGATCCTGGCCCCGATGCGGGCAAGGGAAGCCCTCGCGTAGCCGACCTCGGCGATGGTGTCGATCGCCGCCTGGACGATCTGCGTCCGGCGGGCGGCCTCGATGAACGTGCGCTCCTCGTGCCCGGCGCCAGTCGCTGGACTCATGTTCAGAAATTAGCACGACCGGACAGCGGCGTGGTAACGTGCTCCTGTGAGCCAGGCACGGGGCTCGTGTGTCCCCGCGGCAAGGGATAGGCGTGGCGCGCGCAAGGCGGCCGCGATCTTGTCCGTGGTGGGGCCGGACCGGTCATGACGCCAGAACGAGGCACCCGGCAGGTGCGACGGGGCGCAACAGGCGGAGGGCACGGGCTCGCGGAGCCGGCCGTCCCGCCGCTGACCCGCGACGGGTCGGCCGCCGAGTCCGCTCTGGTGGCCGAGCACCTCGGCAAGCGTTTCGGGGACCGCGTCGCGTTCGACGACGTGTCGTTCGAGGTCGGCTACGGCGAGGTCTTCGGCTTTCTCGGGCCGAACGGAGCCGGGAAGACGACGACCGTGCGAACTCTCGGCACGCTTATCGCGCCGACGTCGGGCGCGGCGAGGATCGCCGGTATTCCCTTGAATGCCGAGAACGGGCCGGCGATCCGTGCCCGGATCTCGGTCATGCCCGAGTCTCCTGGGCTGTATCTCCGTCTGACGGTCGCCGAGAACCTCGAATGCATCGCCGGGCTCTACCAGCTGGCCGGTGCCCGGGACCGCATCGATCGGGCGCTGCAGGCGGTCAATCTGACCGGCCGCGCAAATGACCTGTGCGGTTCTCTGTCCAAGGGCCTCCGCCAGCGGGTGGCACTCGCCCGGGCGCTCCTCAATGACCCGGCGGTGCTCTTCCTCGACGAACCCACCTCCGGGCTCGACCCGGTGGCGGCGCGTGAGGTCCATGACCTCATCACGTCCATGCGGGAGCGGGGCGTGACAATCTTCCTCACCACCCACCGCCTGGAGGAAGCCGAGCGGCTCTGCCACCGGGTGGCGATCCTGAACACGACCTTGCGCCTCGTCGGCCGGCCCGCCGAGCTCCGCGAACAGCTGTTCACCCGCAGCCTGGAGGTGCGTGTCAGGGCGGCGCTCGGTGACCCCGGCCGGGTGTTCAACGGGCTGCCTGATGTCGAGGGGTGGGCGCAAGAACCGTCCGGACCGTACCGGCTGGCCGTCTCGGACCCCGACGCCGCTGCCCCTGCCGTTGCCCGTGCACTGGTCAATGCGGGGGCGGACATTCTCTCGATCGCCGAGTCCCGCCACTCGCTCGAGGACGTCTACCTCAAGCTCGTCGACGAAGACGTGGAGGCGAAGCGGCGATGAGCTTCAGCTGGGGCCGGGCCGGCGCGATCTTCCGCAAGGAGCTGCGGGACTACCGGCGCAACCGGTTCGTCATCCTCACCATGGCGTTCTTTCCGCTCCTGTTCGTGATCCTGCCGACGATTCAGCTCTTGCTTATCAACGCCTCGACCAGCAGCGCCAAGCTCGATGCGCATATCGGGCTTTCGCTGCTGTACATGCTCATGATCCCGGCGATGGTGCCATCAGTCCTCGCCGCGTACTGCGTCGTCGGCGAACGCGAGCAAGGCACCCTTGAGCCGGTTCTCATCACCCCCATCCGCCGCGAGGAGTTCCTCATCGCCAAGGCCCTGGCGGTGCTCGTCCCCACCCTCGGCATCGCCTATCTGGTCTTCGGCATCTTCCTCGGCGTCGCGGCGATCTTCGCCCAGCCCGGCGCCGCCTCGGCCGTGTTCGAAGGCTCCCACCTGCTCGTCCAGCTTCTCTTCACGCCGTTGCTCGCTGGCTGGTCGATCTGGGCCGGCATCGCCATCTCCGCGCGGTCGGCCGACGTGCGAGCCGCCCAGCAGCTCGGCATGCTCGCCAGCCTTCCCCCGCTCGGCATCGTCGCGTTGATGTCCTTCAACGTGATCGTGCCGACCCTCGGACTCGCGCTCGGGCTCGCCGCCGCGCTGCTGATCGTCGATGTTCTCGGATGGCGGGCGGTGGCCGCGATGTTCGACCGGGAACGGCTCGTCACCGGTACGCGGAGCTGAGCCTTTCACCTTGTAGCAGCGGACGAAAACCCAGCGAAGGGAGTCTCAAGATGCCGGCAACGGTCAAGCTGACGCGACACCTCATCGGCGTGCAGATCCGTCGTGGCAAGTTCGACGTCTTGGTCGACGGCACGGGCGTCGCGTCGATCGGCGCGCATGAGACCATCGAGACGCCAGTCGAACCC
>DASZJE010000060.1:0-1643 GCA_035948445.1 Trebonia sp.
ACGATCGACGAGCTCGGAACGATCCTCACCTCGGCCGCGACGCAACTAAACCCCGCGCCGATCCCCGACGGGTACTGGAACTACTCAGGCGCGATCTATGCCTACGTCTTCGCCAACCTCGCCTTGCAGGGGATCGACGTCGTAGGCGAGAGCCAGTTGGTCGGATACCCGGGCCAGTACCCGTGCGTCAGCATGGTCGACTGGAACACCGGCCTGCCGAACGCCCGGTACCGTGTCCTCCAGCTGATGCTGGAAGAAATGCGACCGGGGTGCAAGCTGGTTCCGGTCGCCCGCGGCGTCG
Source organism: Trebonia sp. (assembly GCA_035948445.1). GTDB lineage: Bacteria > Actinomycetota > Actinomycetes > Streptosporangiales > Streptosporangiaceae > Trebonia. The sequence continues at coordinate 302 of DASZJE010000060.1, forward strand.
TACCCGGCCAGTTCTACGCACTCGGAATCCGGGGCGGGAACGACCTGAAGATCCTGCTGGTCAACAAGACCAACAGCGACGTGACAATCCAGCTTGCCGGCATCACGGGCGGGAAGGCCAGGGCGGTCGACCAGACGTCCGCGGGCGGACCCGTCCGGACTGATGCCCTGCGGGACGACACGTACACCCTGGGCGGGTACGCCGTGGCATTCGTCGTGCTCCCCGAGCAGTAAGCGAGGCGCTGCGGGTAACTTAGATGACGTGGCAGGCATGGACCAGGTGGTCGAGCGGATACTTACCGCGTACGACACGATCACCGTCGTCGGCGCGAGCGCGGACCAGGTCAAGGCGGCCCACGGCGTCCCTGCCCTCATGCAACGCCACGGCTGGCGGATCATCCCGGTCAACCTTCGCGGCGGGACAATCCTCGGCGAGCCGGCGTACCCGACCCTGGCCGAGGTGCCAGAGCAGGTGGGCCTGGTCGACGTCTTCCGGCCGTCAGGGCAAGCGGCCGACGTCGCACGGCAGGCCGTCGCCGCGGGCGCGACCGCACTGTGGCTTCAACTCGGCATCTCTTCGGCGGAAGCCCGCGACATCGCTATGGCCGGCGGCCTGCTCTACGTTGAGAACCGCTGTATGGCCATCGAACAGCGCCGCCTCCGCCTCGACGCTCCATCGGCCAGCGGCCGCGACAACCACAGGGACCGACTCACGCCATGACGCACCCGCTCGACAACCCCGTGCTTGAGTCGCTGACCGGGCCGCATGATCGGCTCGCGCTCGTCCAGGGGCGCGCGGCCCGCTACCTTCCCGACGTCAGCCCGTTCGGCGGCCTTCCCAGAGAACCGGGCGCGGCCGACTGGGCGGACGCTGCCCGGCTGCTCGCACCGGGTGAAGTGGTCGTGTTTCCCGGACTCGACGCCGCTCCGCCGCCGGACTGGGAGGTCATCGGCCTCGGGGAAGGCGTACAGCTCGTCGCCGGCAGCCTTGACGCCAGGCCCGATGCCGAAGCGGTCACCCTCGGTCCCGCCGACGTCCCCGACATGCTCCGGCTGGTGGAGCGGACGAAGCCTGGACCGTTCCTGCCAAGGACCATCGAGCTTGGCACCTACCTTGGCATCAGGCGCGACGGCGAACTCGTCGCCATGGCGGGTGAACGGCTGCGGCCGCCCGGCTGGGCCGAGATCAGCGCCGTCTGCACCGATCCCGCCTGGCGCGGCCACGGCTTCGCCTCCCGGCTCACCCGTGCCGTCGCGGCCGGCATCGTCGCCCGTGGGGACACCCCTTTCCTGCACGCCATCGCCGCGAACGTCACCGCGATCAGGCTCTACAAGGAACTCGG
>DASZJE010000061.1:0-1764 GCA_035948445.1 Trebonia sp.
CGGTCGCGCTCGGCGTTCGTCGCGATCTCAGATTCCGACCGCTACGCCGGGCTCGACTATGCCGCGACCATCCATCACGGCATCGACCTCAAGATGTTCCCGTACCGTGCCGCCCGGGGCGATTACCTGGTGAGTTTCGGGCGCATCCATCCTGACAAGGGCACAGCTGACGCCATTGAGATCGCCCGCCGCGCGGGACAACGGCTGGTGATCTGCGGCATCGTGCAGGACGAGCGGTATTTCGCCGACGCCGTGGAGCCGCACGTCGACGGGGATCAGGTCATCTACCTCGGCTCGGTCGGCCCACAGCGCCGAGCAGATGTCCTCGGCGACGCGGCCGCGCTGTTGCACCCGATCTACTTCGACGAGCCGTTCGGCTTGTCCGTCGTGGAGGCCATGGCCTGCGGCACCCCAGTCGTCGCCTATCGGCGCGGCTCGATGGCCGAGGTCGTTGACGAGGGCGTGACCGGATACCTGTCCGATGACGTCGAGTCAGCGATCAGCGCCGTGCCAAAAGCGGTGCGGCTGGACCGCTCAGCCGTCCATTCCCGCGCCGTCGTGCGGTTCGGCGTCGACCGCATGGTCGAGGACTACCTGCGCACCTACGAAGCGCTGCTCAAGTCGGCCAGCAATTCGCCAAGCGGCACGTAAGCCACCCCGATACGGCAGTCATCGATGCCATAGGGAATCCACACCAGGCCGTCGTGCAGGAAGGCACCGCACGAGTACACGACGTTGGGCACGTAGCCGTCCTGTTCATCCCGGCCCGGGGACAGCAGCGGAGTCCTCGAATAGCCCACGACGCGCGTCGGGTCATCGAGGTCGAGCAGGAGCGCGCCGATGACGTAGACCCGCATCGGACCGACGCCATGGGTGAGCACAAGCCAGCCCTGGTCGGTCTCGATCGGCGGCCCGCAGTTGCCGACCTGCAGCATCTCCCACGGCGCAGACGGTTCGGCCAAGAGCACCGGCCGGTCCCACACGTAACCGTCCGCCGAGCTCGCCAGGCTCGTACTCTCACCGTCGGAGCGGCACAGCGCGAGGTACTGTCCGTGCACCTTCCGGGGGAACAGCGCCATGCCCTTGTTCCGGGCGGCCGGCCCGGCCAGCCGATGGGCACTGAACAACCGCAGGTCCGAGCTGATGAGCAGGCGCGGGGCGATCCGTTGCCCGTCGTAGGCGGTATAGGTGGCGCGGTACTCGGTGGTCCCGTCGTCCTCGGCGAACCGCGTGAACCGCGCGTCTTCCATGCCGTTGCTTTCCTCGTCAGCGGACGGCGACAAGATCCGCTGCCCGAGGTCGACGTCGCGGGCGAAGGAGGCGTTGTAGGCAGACGAGACCACCTTGCGCAGCAGATCGACGGTAGCAGCGGAACCCGCCCGGGTCAGCAGGTCGCGGTGCGCCTTCGCCAGCTCCCGCTCGAGATCGACGCCCTCGAATTCGGCGGGGAGGGCGTGCAGGACGGCCTGAGCAAGTTCATCGAGAGGGCCCTGGTCCGCGAGGACGGCATGCAGGTGCGCCAGGTGCCAGCTGGCCGGCGTTGTGTCCGCCACGGACAGCGGCAGGAGCCGCGGCTCGAAGGACCACTGCGCCCCCGGGCCGACGACGGCCGAGCAGAAGCCGATCGAGGAGATGTGCCCTTCACCGATGCCCCGGACGCTGAGCGCCACCCGAGCCTGGCCAGCGCGCAGGCCGCCCTGGTCGGGGCCCAGCACCGCGCTCGGGTTGCACAGGCCCGCGGCCTCCGTCGCGTACTCCGCGGTG
>DASZJE010000062.1:0-3517 GCA_035948445.1 Trebonia sp.
AGCAGCTTGTCAAGATCCTCGATCCCGAGCGTTCGCGGATGGGTGTGCGTGCAGCCGGTCCAGTCGATGTAGCGCTTGTAGTCCGGGGTGAGGCTGAACCGGCCGGAGTTGACGAGTACCGAGTGCAGGAACACCTCCTCCGGAGCCAGGAGCGCGCGGAAGAAGGCGACGGCGTCGGGGTTAGCACGGGCGTAGTCCCTGATGTACCTGGCGCATTCTGCCCGCAGCGTGCAGAAGAACGAGCCGCCGTAGCAGTGAAAGCCCGGGCCGAACACCGTGCCTCGGCGGCGGACACCCACCGAAGCGTAGGAGTTGCTCACCCGGATCCACGGCTGCACGAAATTGAGTGCCATGAGCGGCCGCAGCCAGTGCTTCTTGGCCGCGGTGGGCTTGCCGAGCCGCCAGTGTCGGTAGTCGTACCGCATGATCGCGTCGACCGCCCTGACCGGGGTGTACGAGTCGCCGGCGCCCCGGTCCGCGTCGGCCGGGACGCGCTCAGGAAACACCGGGCTGTACAACAGAAAGCCGTCGTAGTCCGTGGTGGCGAGCGCGTCCTCGATCTCGGCGATGGCCCGCAGCGGGTAGTCCTGGCCGGTCAGGTTCTCCAGCCAGTCGTAGTCGACTCCGTTCGCGTCCAGCCAGTCAACCGCCGCGAGGTAGCGGTCCACGTGCGAGAAATCACCGTAGCCCCCGGGGTGCAGGAGTACGTGGACGTTCCCGAGCGCTTGCAGGCCCGTCACGTCCAGCGCCGAACCCGCCGAGTCATGGCTGATGAGCACGATGGAGTCGGGGCTGCCTTCGGTGATGACCTGCACCAGCCGGGCGATCTGCGCGGGCTTGTCGTGGGTCTGCAAGAGGTAGACGACGTTGGTCCGGGTGCGCGTGGCCTGAGTCGCCATGACCTGGTGCGAACCTCCTCGCTCGGTGCTCCGCGTACGTCTCCTGGGAACAAAACGCAACGAAAGTAGCAGATGTTACGAACCGCATCTTTTCGGAGGTTATGTGGAATTGTTCCCATCGAGCTGTGCGACGCCTATCGAGTCCCTCTGTTCACGGCAGGAGGCTGATCGGTCGCTCCGTGTTTTGACGCTTGGTACGGCAGGGAAAGCAGGGACTATGGGGGGCGGGGGCATTCCTCGGGCCAGGTCGCATCCGGATCGGCTCCGCGGAGGATCAGAGCGGGTAAGCGATGAGCGGGCTGCCGCGACCGCGGACATCGAGCGCGCGCAGTTCCTCGCGCTCGTCTCGCACGAGATGCGGACGCCACTGACTTCGATTATCTCGTTCAGCGAGCTGCTGCGCGGCGAAGCGGGCGGGCTGTCGCCTGAGGGGATGCGCTTCCTTGCCATCATCGAGCGGAACGCCGACCGGCTGCTCCGGCTGATCGATGACCTGCTGATGCTGAACCGGCTTGAGGCGGGCGGGCTGCCACTTGAACTGACCCAGGTCTCGCTGCCTGACCTCGCGGCAGAAGCGGTCAAGAACGCCACGCCGGTGGCGGCCAAGTCCGGCGTCACGGTCCACCTCGACGCGGGCCAGGGACCGAAGGTACTCGCCGACCCTAGGCGGCTCACCCAGGTTCTCGACAACCTGATCGGCAACGCGGTCAAGTTCTCCCACGTGGACGGGCTGGTGCGGGTCCGGCTGCGTTACGTGCGCGGCACCTGGCGGATCGACGTCTCCGACACGGGGATCGGGATCCCGGCCGACGAGGCGGCCCGGCTGTTCGGCCCGTTCGTCCGTGGATCCAACGCGATGATCGCGGGCCTGCCGGGCACCGGGCTCGGGCTCGCCATCGTCAAGTCGCTCGTCGAGATGCACGGCGGGCACGTGAAGGTGGAGAGCGTGCTCGACCAGGGCACCACGTTCAGCGTGTTCCTTCCTGTCCGCGCGACGGTGGCGGCACCGTGAGTTCCGGGGCACGGTGAGCGACCGCGTTCTCGTGATCGAGGACGACCCGGACATCGCGCTCGGCGTCAGGACCGTGCTTGGCCGCAGCGGGTTCGAGGTGACCACCGCGGCCGAGGGCCGGGAGGGGCTGCGCCTCTTCCACAGCCAGCGCCCGGACATCGTGATCCTCGACGTCGGGCTGCCCGAGATGGACGGGTGGACGGTGCTTGAGCGAATCCGCGAGCTGAGCGAGGTCCCCGTGCTCATGCTCACCTCCTACGGCCAAGAAGCCGACAAGGTGCGCGGCCTGCGCGGCGGAGCGGACGACTACCTGACCAAGCCGTTCGGCAACGCCGAGTTCACCGCCCGGGTGCAGGTCCTGCTGCGCAGGCACCGCGCCGCCGCCCCGCTGCCAGAGGTCTTCGACGACGGCCACGTGCAGGTCAACTTCGTCACCCACACGGTGCTGGTGGCCGGCGACACCGTCGAGCTGACCCCCACCGAGTTCCGACTGCTCGCCGCGCTCGTCCGGCACCGCGGCCAGGTGCTTTCCTCGGTCAAGCTGCTCGAACTGGCCTGGAGCGACCCGTCAGGCATCGGCCCGGACCGGGTGAAGTACAGCGTCATGCGGCTGCGGCGCAAGCTCGGCCCCCGGGCCGGCGGCGGCTCGTCCATCGAAGCGGTCCGCGGCTTCGGCTACCGCTACCGCGGCGAGCCGGGCTGAGCCGTTCCCGCGGCCATCCCGGCTGACCCGTTCGCGGCGAAATCGCGGGCTCAGGTCCGGCTCGTTCTCCGGGCGAGTCCGCTTCCGGCGAACGGAGATTCCCCGACCGGCCGCGAGTTCTTACAGTGGTGACATGAGCGAGATCAGCAGGCTCTTCCCACTGGGCGGCCAGGCACTGGAACCATTGTGGCGGGAGGTGCTCGGGAGTCGCCTGCGCGCGCTGCGCACCGATCGAGACGAGACACTCGCGCAGACCGCCGAACGGGCCGGGATCTCGCCCCAGTACCTGTCGGAGGTCGAACGCGGCCGCAAGGAGCCGTCGAGCGAGATGATCGCGGCCCTCGCCGGTGCCCTCGACATCACCGTCGCCGAGCTGATGGCCGACACCGCCGAGGATCTCCGCCAGAGCACGAGCACACTCACCGCCGTCACCACCCTCACCAAGAGCACCGCGGTCATCAGGCCGGCCGGGCAGCGCCCGTCCGGCCCGGTCGCCCTGGCGATGGCCGCCTAATACCGCACCGGCACCTCCCGGCGCTGCGCGCGGGGATCGGGCCTTCACCCAGCCGGCCCGTTCGCCAGATCGGCGTTTGATCTGCGGGCCCCGCCGGGAACGACGCCCCCGGCGGGCGGCGGTCATCCTGGGGGCCGGCTGCCCGCTGTGCCCGACATTTCGCGATATCTGCCGTCAGGCCGGGTGAATAGAGAGGATTATTCACGGGTGTGGGTGCTGGCCTGACTGGAGTTTGTTCGGCAGTGGCTCGGTCTCGCTGACCGTACCGTTTTGCCCTGCGCCGTAGCGGCCGTAGGCCGTTGACTTGAGTGGTGCGCGGTGGCCGTGAGGGCCTTGCGCGGGCTGGTGCGCGGCGCCGGCGGTCCTGGCGGCGTGATCGCGCGGGATTT
>DASZJE010000063.1:0-2919 GCA_035948445.1 Trebonia sp.
TTCCTGCGCGCCAACGCGGCCAAGCGGCAGGACCTGCTGGTGGAACTGCTTGCGTTCGGCGTATATGACCAGGTGGGGCAGCGGGCCAGGAGTCGTGCCGGTCTGGCTGCCCAGCAGCGGCAGCTTGCCCAGGACAACCTCGCCGAACTCGCTGACGCCACCGAGGATGCCGAGACGCGAGCCGCCGCTCGTCTCGCCGATCTCACCAGCCTGGAAACCGCCGTGCATCGGGCGGTCGCCGAGCTTGGGCAACTGCAAGACCAAGCGGGCGCCGCGGCCAGGCTCGCGACAGAGGTGCGCCAGGAGACCGACACGCTGGCCGGCATCCGCACCCCGGCTAAGGTGCCAGGGCTTGCCCAGCGGATCGCGGATGCGCAAGAACTGGTCATCCGGCGAGAGCAAGCTCGACGGGACGCCGAGAGTGCGGAAGAAGCGGCACAACTCGCGCGGCGCACGCTGCCCGATCTCGGGCAGACGCAAGCATTCAGCCGGGCTTACGCGGATCACGTGAGCCTGTCAGCAGAGCTAGCGGAGAAGGAAGAATCCCTCGCCCGGCAGCGGGAAGAGCTGGAAAGCGGGGATGCGGAACTGCGGGAAACCGAACGGGCGCTCGAACATGCCCATGAAGCCCACTCAATATCCGAACGATCCCATGTGGCTGCGGCAATGGCAAACCACCTACGGGTCGGGGAGACCTGTCCTGTCTGCCTCCGGCGCGTCGCCTCGTTGCCTGATCACCCCGTCCCTGTCGACCTAGCCGAGGCCGCGAAGGCCGTGGCGACCGTTGCCGCGGAGCTAAAGAGGCGGCAGACCGCACTGACCAGCGTGCAGCGGACGGTCGACAGGACAGCGGCGGAGAAGGCCAGCCTCGAACGACGGCTTGAGGAAAACGCCGTGACCCTCGCCGGCGCTCCGGGCGAATCCGATGTCGAGCGCGATCTGCAAGCCATCGCCGCGGCTGAAGATGCCCTCCGCGAGGCGAGTGCGGAACTCAGGACCCGCAGGAGGGATTTGGAGTCAGCGGGTAAGGCGCGAGAGGCACTTCGCGCCGATGAGGACAAGGCCTGGGCGAGTTTTCGTGCGGCCCGTGATGAGGTAGTGGCCCTCGGCGTTCCGGCGATTGAAGACCGTGATCTTGCCGCGGCGTGGGAGCGCTTGACGGCGTGGACAAAGCAGCAGGCCAGCGAGCGGAGCAGCCGTCAGCCGGACCTGGACGCGGCAGCACAACTGCTCGGCCGGCGGGCCATGGATAAGACGAATGAGCTCACGAGGCTTCTGTCCGACCACGGGATCAGCGAGGGCGTCCCGCCCGATCAGGCCGCCGCTGCCGTGGCGGAGCAACGGGCGAACGCCGGCAGCGAAGTACGGGAGATTCGTCAGAAGCGCGAGAAGGCGGACGCGCTGGGGCGGCAGGTCCGCAAGTGGGGCGAGGAAGAGAAGGTCGCCGCCGAACTGGGCCGTCTGCTTCGCGCGACGTCGTTCGAACGCTGGCTCCTCGGTGAGGCGCTCGACTCGCTCGTGACGGAGGCGTCGCAGACCCTGATGGAGCTGACCGGCAACCAGTATCAACTCGACCGGGACGAGCGTAACGAACTGGTCGTGATCGACTTCGCAGATGCCGGGGCGAGGCGGCGCGTGAGCACGCTGTCGGGAGGTGAGACCTTTCAGGCGTCCCTCGCCCTGGCGCTCGCCTTGTCCCACCAGGTGGTCGGCCTGTCGGCGGGCAGGCGCGACCTGAACTCGATATTCCTCGACGAGGGTTTCGGCACCCTGGACGCCGACACGCTGGAAACGGTGGCCGCGACCTTGGAACAGCTCGCCGCGGGCTCTGAGCGCATGGTCGGCGTCGTCACGCACGTGCCGGCGCTGGCGGAGCGAGTACCCGTGCGCTTCGTCGTCTCCCGCAACGGCGGGACCTCGGTCATCCGCAAGGAACGTTCATGACGCCGGGTCTCTCCGGCCCCGTCCGGTTCACCGTAGACCCCTGGGATCCGGGCTACGGGATCGCGTTCAGCGAGGACCCGGACGACACCGCGCTGGCTGAGTCCAGCGCCGAGCTGAACCTGGACGTGGAGTTCCCGGCCGGGCAGTGGCATCCGATCGCGGCTCCGGCCGGGATAAGCGTTCCTGGCACCGTCCTGTTCTTGGACGGAGTACGTCGCATTGAGGCCTGGGTCTGGGTGCACGGCGGAGATTCCGACGGTGTTCAGCCATCACCGGGGATAGCCGCTTCCGTCGCGGTCGGCCTGGTGACGTGCAACGGGACAGCGAAAGTCGACGCCGTCAGCGTGGAGCGCGGGCTCTTTACCGCCGCGCCGGAGGTCACCGACCTCGTCACACGTGCTGTCAGCTACCCGGCGCGAATGGCGAGCGGTCCGGGCGCCGACCAGCTTTCGCTGGCACTTCAGCGGCGTCTGAGCGCCGCCGAGGTGCGACTCGCGCTGTCCTACCGTGATCAGTATTCGATCTCAGGCGACTTGCTGGTGGTTGACGGACCGCTGCGCGGCCGGACCCATCTGGACCGCACCGTGGGATACATCAAGACGCATCACGCGTCCTACCTGCCGGGTGAGCAAGCCGGAATCGTCGCCTCGCTGCGTCCGGGGGAGCGGACGCCGGCGTTCACGATCGGGACAAGCTGGCGGCGCAGCACCTGGTACCTGCGACTGCCCGGCGCCCACGGCGTCCCGTGGTCCGGCGTCGTCCGCCTTGAGTGTTCGGCGGATCTCCCGCCCGCGGAAGTTATCCGGCTCGCCGATATCACCGCCGCGGTCTTGCCGCCGATGGCAAGCACTCCCCATAAGGATCCGCGCGCACCCCAGAATCTGGTGCCGATCGGCGGCCTCGAACGCCGGCTGCGGCACATGCTCGGGGACCAGGAGATCCTCTACCGATCGCTTCGCGTCGCGGCAGCCGAGT